>CAZVYX010000027.1:0-77578 GCA_964631725.1 uncultured Rhodospirillaceae bacterium
ACAAGGCTTCCCGCCGTTCGCTATCCAAATGTGCCGCGACCTCGTCCAACAACAGGATCGGCGCCGCGCCCCGGCGCTCCGCCTCCGCCTTGGCGTTGGCCAGCATCACGGCGATCAACAGCGCCTTTTGCTCGCCGGTGGAACATTGCGCCGCCGGCATATCCTTGCCCAGGTGACGCACCGATAAATCGGAACGGTGCGGTCCGTCGCCCCGGCCGTTCATCGGGCCGCCCGCTTCGCCATCGCGGCGTCGGCTCTCCGCCAACGTCGCGGCAAAGCGGCTTTCAACCTCGACCGCCGGCAGATCATCCAGCCAGCTTTCGATCCGCCCCTCGATCGCCAGTTCCGCTTTGGGAAAACTGCCCGCCGCCGCCGATAGAAACCGTTGCAACCGGGCCAGGGCCTCGCGCCGGGCCGCGGCCACGGCAACGCCATCGGCCGCCATGCGCGCCTCCAGCGCCGACAGCCAGGCGGGATCGCCGCCGCCATCGCGCAACAGCTTGGCCCGCTCCCGCAGGCTGCGTTCATAGGCGCCGACCCGGCTGCCGTGATCCGGATCCAGGCCCAGGACAAGGCGGTCCAGGAAACGCCGCCGCGACGACGGTCCTTCCAAAAACAGACGGTCCATTTGCGGCGTCAGCCACTGCACGCCAATGACCTGGGACAGACTGGAGGGCGACACAGCCTGGCCGTCCAGGCGGGCCAGACGCTTGTCGGTGCCCCGTTCCGTCCGCGTCAGGCTGCTGCCCAATTTTACCGGTCCGTCGGGACCCAGGACCGTTGCCGCCACCGCCCAACCCTCCAAGACGTCTGCCGTGCCATCGGTGATCCCGTGGCGCAAGACATCGCGCAAGCGGGCCCGGCGCAGCCCGCGCCCCGGCGAGAGGAACGATATCGCCTCCATCAGATTGGTCTTGCCGGCGCCGTTGGCGCCGGTCAGCACGACGATCTGGGCCGACAAATCCAGCGCCAGTTTTGGGTAGTTGCGGAATTCACTCAGGCGCAGGCGCTGTACCGCACAAGCGGACAGGCCGCCGGTAACCGGATCAACGCCCGCCGGGGCCGTGGGCGTTGAATTCCCGATCCCTGGTCTGATGTTTTGTTGCGCCGCCAGCAAGGGCTCTCTCAAACCCGCATGGGCATCAGGACATACAGCGCGCCCTGATCAGCGGCATCTCTGATAATAGTTGGCGAAGCGCCATCGGAAAGATCGAAACAGGCGTTCTCGCCATCGATCTGCCCGGCTATATCCAGCAGATATTTGGCGTTGAAGCCGATTTCCAGGGGGGCGTCGCCACTGAAATTGACCGCCACCTCATCGGTGCCGCTGCCCTGTTCGGGGCTGTTGGCGGACAGCACCACCGCGTCGCCGTTCACGGTCAGCTTCACGGCCCGGGATTTTTCCGAACTGATGGTCGCCACCCGGTCCACGGCGGCGGCGAAGCTTTTGCAATCGACTTCCATCTGTTTGTCGTTGCCGGCCGGGATCACCCGCTGGTAATCGGGGAAGGTGCCGTCGATCAATTTCGATGTCAGTACGATATCGCCCAGGGCAAAGCGGATCTTGCTGTCGCTCAAGGCGATCTCGACCGCACCTTCGCCGTCCTCGATCAACTTGTGCACTTCCAGAGCCGCCTTGCGCGGCATGATCACGCCGGGCATGCCGGCCGCGCCCTGGGGCAGGGGGATTTCGATGTGCGCCAGGCGGTGGCCGTCGGTCGCGACGCCGCGCAGCACCGCCGCATCCTCGGGCGCATGCAGATAGATACCATTCAGGTAATAGCGGGTTTCCTCGGTCGAAATGGCAAAGCGGGTCTTTTCGATCAGGCGCTGCAAATCCGGTGCCGGCAGAACAAACTGGTGCGGCAGATCGCCGTCGGCCATAACCGGGAAATCCTCCCGCGGCAGGCAGGAGAGGGCAAATTTCGAGCGTGCCGCGCGCACCACCAGCCTGCCGTCGTCAGCGCCGTAGTCGAGTTCCACCTGGGCCCCGTCGGGCAGCTTGCGCACGATGTCGTGCAAGATATGCGCCGGCGCGGTGGTGCCACCGGGGGTCTGCACCTCCGCTGCGACCGTTTCGACGATGGCCAGGTCCAGATCCGTCGCGGTCAGGCTCAGGCCGCCATCGTCTGCGACCAGTTGCACGTTGGACAAAATCGGGATCGTATTACGCCGTTCGACAACGTTTTGGACATGCCCCAGGGCGCGCAAAAGGGCGGAACGTTCAATAGTTAGCTTCATGATTTCTTCGTTTCAAAGCAATTATAGCGCGGACAAAAACATCAGTCCCGCCACGGTTGAGACGCAAGAGAATCACGGCCCACCTTGTCGGGGCAAAAGCATAACAGAAAGTGCGGCGAATCGCACCTTTTTTGCCCGAAATTTGTGCCCTACACTGGTTTCTACAGCAGCTTTTTCAAGGCCCTGGCAATAGCCTTTTGTTGCCGGACGGAGGCGGCCGGCATGGGCGCCCTGGGCAGGCCGCCGGGCACGCCCTGCTCGGACAGGGCGAATTTCACCGCCGCCGGCAGGTTGTCGTCGATCATCGCGTTCCACAACCGCAAAAGCTGTTCATGCAGGCGCCGGGCGGCGGCATGCTCGCCGGCCTGTACCAGATCCCAGAGCCTGACCTCCGCCGCCGGCGCCGCTGTCAGAATGGCCGCGATGGCGCCGTGGGCCCCCAGGGCAAAGGACGGATACATCAGGGCATCCACCGCCGTCATGATCCTCGATCCACTTGGCGCGCCCAGAAGCAAATCGGCCAGCAGCTTCATATCGCCGGCGCTCTGCTTCACGCCGACAACCTGGGGCACCTCCTTCAGGATGCGGATCAGCAGGGCCGGGGACAGATAGCTCCAGGGAATGACGTTGTAGATCAGAATAGGAATTTTCGTGGCTTTTCCGACGGTGCGGAAATGCTCCAGCATATGGTTGTCATCGGGCCGGAAGAGATAATGCACCGGGGTGATTTGCAGCGCGGCGGGGCCCAGGTCGGCCACCGCCTCGGCCCGCTCAATCGCCTGCTGCGTGGAATCGACGATAATGCCGGCGACTACCGGTACCCGGCCCTTGGCCTCGGCCATGGCAACGCGCACCAGACGGGTCGCCTCCTTGGTTGAAAGGGTATGCCCTTCCCCGGTGCTGCCCCCGACCGCCAGGCCATGCACGCCGGCGCCGATCAGGAAATTCACCTGTTTTCGGAAAGCGGTCTCGTCGACCTCACCCTTGCGGGTAAAGGGCGTGGTCATGGGCGCGATGATGCCGGTCAGATCCTGAACGGCGAAGCGGGTGGGTTTCTTGGCGGCCATTCGTTTACTCCAAGGCTAAGTTCGAGATTTTATTCTAAGTGACCAAAAAATGAGCTGACGCGGTGGCGAACAATTTGTTGCGGTCCTTCTGCCAGGCCTGGGCCCGCACATTGGCGACACGGCGGCCCTGTTTGGTGACGATGCCGGTGGCGAAACTGTCCGCCGGCCTGCCGGGACGCAGATATTCGACCGTAATGTTGATGATTTTCGGTAGCCGCGGCGTATCCATGGCGCCAATCAGCGAGATCATCGCCGCGCTTTCCAGCAACGCCCCGGTGACGCCGCCATGCAGGGCAGGCAACATCGGATTGCCGATCAACATATCCTGAAACGGCATCACCGTGATCAACTCGTCGCCCTGCTGCTCAACGCGCAGGCCGAGCCAGCGGAAATAGGGCACGGCGTCCACCAGCGGGCGCAGATCGCCGCTCTGGCGCGCCTCCGCTATGCCCTTGGGAATATTCAAGCCGGCTTCGCCTTTGATTTCGCGGGTCTATCGGATTTCCCCGGTCGCGTTAGCATGAAAGAGCCCGTGGCATGGGCAATCGGATCATCCACGTCGCCCTGATAGGCGATGGCGCGGGTAAATGCGATATTGCGTGTCATCTTGTAGCAGTGGGCATGGGCGAAAATGTCCTGGCGCGGCGCCGCCGGCTTCAGATAGTCGATGCGCAGATCCAGGGTCGCTGTCATCGTCGCGGAACTCATCAACGGCATGATACACATGCCGCTCAAGCTATCCAGCAGCACCGTTACGATACCGCCGTGTATGACGCCGCTGTCCGGATCGCCGACAAATTCCGGGCGATGGGGCACCTTGGCGACGGCGCCGGTGTCATCAATCGAGATCAAATCCAGGCCAACCGCCGACATGTGCGGGATGGCGCTGATCATCAACTGCCGGACGTTTTCAAAATCAATTTCCATGCTGGGCAGACAATGCGTGCTTGCCCCCGTGCTGTCAAACTTTGCCCTATCAAACACGGACGGCGAATTGCCGGGCAGTATGCCGCTATATGCACTGGCGGCGGCGGAAAAACGGTCGTATAAAATGCGCCATGTGGAACAGCACGGTTTGTATTCGGGCCGGTGGGTTTGAACCGGGCGCGGAGCCAATGATGGCACGGCGGGTCTTGCGCCTTGGTGCGCTGATTTTCGGCTGCATCTTGTTGCTGGGCATGGCCGCCGCCCGGGCCGGTGACGGCGGTTACTTCCGTATCGCCACCGGCGCCACGGACGGCACCTACTTTCCCATCGGCTCGTTGATCGCCTCGGCCATATCCAACCCTCCAGGCTCCCGCGATTGCGACGACGGCGGCTCGTGCGGCGTGCCCGGCCTGATCGCCGTTGGCCAGGCCAGCAAGGGCTCGGTCCAGAATGTCGCCTTGATCGCGGGCGGCACGGTGGAATCCGGCCTCGGCCAGGCCGATGTCGCCTATATGGCCTATTTCGGCCTGGGGCCCTTCAAGGGCGCGGCGCAGTTCGACGGCCTGCGGGTCGTCGCCACCCTGTTCCCCGAGCTGGTGCAACTGGCGGTGCGCAAGCACAGCGGCATCTATGCGGTCGAAGATCTGCGTGACAGGCGTGTCTCTTTGGGCGTCGAAGGTTCGGGCACGGCGGTGGACGCGGATGTCATAATGGCGGCCCATGGCCTGGCGGCGGGCAGCTACAAGGCGATGCATCTGGACCTTGGTGAATCGGCGGACCGCCTGCGCCTGGGCAAGCTGGATGCCTTTTTCATTATCGGCGGCGCGCCGGTGCCCGCCATGGTCGATCTGGCGGAGCAGACCAATATCACCCTTTTGCCGATCCACGGTGCGGCGGCAACGCGGCTGCGGCGGGAGTATCCCTTTTTTGCTCCGGCGACCCTGCCCACGGGCGTCTACCGCAACGTCGACGAAACCAAGACCCTGAGCGTTGGCGCGCAATGGCTGGTGTCGGACCGCCTGGATGCGAAGCTGGTTTATGAGATGACCCGCGCCCTGTGGCATCCATCGACCCGGCGGGTGCTGGATAACGGCCATCCCGGCGGCCGCCTGATCCAATTGAAGAGCGCCCTGGACAGCCTGGGCATTCCCCTGCACGAGGGTGCGAGGCGCTACTACAAGGAAGTCGGCGCCCTACCCTGATCGGTGCTATATCTCGACACCGGCATCAGCCAAGCGCGAAGCGGCCATGATGACAGGCTCATGTCATTGATTATCAAGCGATATGGGGGCTTCGCACCGTTCCACGCTTTGCTGTACAAGGATAGGGCTGAAGCCTGACTGTAATGGAGCCTACCGTGACCGCCAATATTGAAGCCAATCTCGATCCCGCCGCCATCCCCATCTGGCCCGTTGCCAGTGCCGATCTGGCCGCCTGGCAGGCGGACCGGCCCGGCGCCATGACGGCGTGGTGTCAAAGCAGCGGCTTTACGGCGGAGGCCGGCAAGTACGTCTTGTTGCCGGGCGAGTCCGGCGATCTGGCCGGCGTTCTGCTGGGCTTGGGCGAGGGTGGAGAGCAGGCCCGCGACTACTGGGCCTTCGGCACCCTGGCCAAGGGTCTGCCGGCGGGAGATTATCGGATCGACGGTGAATTGACGCCGGACCAGGCCGATCACGCGGCCCTGGCCTGGGCCCAGGCCGGCTACCGTTTCGATCGCTATCAAGGCAAGGATAAGGAGGCGGCCGAGGCGATGGCCCGGCTGTGTCTGCCGGAAAATGCCGACGCCAAGGCCTTGGCCGGTGCGGTCAAGGGTGGTTTTCTGGCCCGGGATTTGATCAATACGCCGGCCTCCGACATGGGGCCGGGCGAGTTGGCGGATGCGGCCCTGGCCCTGGCGGAGGAATTCGGCGGCACCGGGACAGTTATCGTCGGCGATGATCTGTTGGCCGCCAATTACCCGGCGATCCACGCGGTGGGCCGGGCCTCGGCGCGGGCGCCCCGGCTGATCGATCTGCGCTGGGGTCCAGCGGATGCACCGCGCCTGACTTTGGTCGGCAAGGGGGTTTGTTTCGATACTGGCGGCCTGGATCTGAAACCGGCCGCCGGCATGCTGAAGATGAAAAAGGACATGGGCGGGGCGGCGACGGTGCTAGGGCTGGCGGCCATGATCATGACGGCGGAGTTGCCCCTATCCCTGCGCGTCCTGATCCCGGCGGTGGAAAATGCCGTCAGCGGCAATGCCTACCGGCCCGGCGATGTGATCGATACCCGCAAGGGCCTGACGGTGGAAGTCGGCAACACGGATGCCGAAGGCCGGATCGTGTTATGCGACGCCCTGGCCGAGGCGGATGCGGATGATCCTGATCTGATCATCGATATCGCGACCCTGACCGGCGCGGCGCGGGTTGCCCTGGGTCCGGATCTGCCGGCAATCTTCACCGGCAGTGACGAACTGGCGGCGGCGTTGCAGCAGGCCGGCGAGGAACTGGATGATCCGACCTGGCGTCTGCCCCTCTTCGCTCCCTACGCCGAACGCCTGAAGAGCAAGGTCGCCGACTACAACAATGTCTCGGAAGGCCCCTTCGCCGGCGCCATAACGGCCGCCTTGTTCATGCAGGCCTTTGTCAGCGATCCGAGCCGGTGGCTGCATATGGATAGCTACGGCTGGAACGACAAGGATCGCCCGGGCCGGCCCGCGGGGGGCGAAGGCCTGGCGATGCGGGCCCTGTTTGCGGTGATCGGGCGGCGTTTCGGATAGTTGGTCTTGTTATCGCAGGTTGAATTTCGCGGCAAAAGGGGTTGATCCACGACCCGTTATCCTATTGACTGCCAATTCGGTTCGGAACCGGCATGATCGTGGGAGAAAGCCCGTGGCGGCGACACTGACATCCCAGCAGGCCTTGAAACTCTGGCACCAGACACTGGTGTCTTCGGTACGTTCCGAGGGACCCGACCTATCAGCCCGGCAGATGGCCCTGTTTCTGCAGGTCTATCTCGAATCGCCGCCCCATACGGTACGCGGGCTGGCGGCGGCGCTGCAAATCTCGAAACCGGCGGTCGTGCGGGCCCTGGATACCCTGGGCCGCCTTGATTTCACCCGCCGCAGGCGGGATCAGAGCGATAAGCGCAATGTTTTGATCCAGCGCACGGTCAAGGGATCTGTCTTTCTGAGCGAATTCGCCGAATGGGTCGTCAGCGCATCGGACACGGTTTGACCCAACGGCAAGCTAGAGCAATTTTCAATTAGTCGGAGTCGTGAACGCGACTTAAGTAATTGGTTCAATTGCTCTTTTCTTAAGAGTCTGAGCATGTTTAGAAAAAACATGCTCTAGCCAAGCGAATGGATTTTTGTTGCCATGGACCCGCGCATTACACCGGCCCGCGATGATCTAGCCGCGAACTGGCTGCGAGATCAGGTCGCGGCGGCGCGCTATGTCGATGGCTCCCCCCGCACGGTTGTTCGGGACGGCGCGCCCCTGCGTTTCTCGCCGGATCGGAACGCCGGCCTGGAAAGCCAGTTGATCCATGGCGAAACTTTCCAGGTGTACGAGGAGCGCGATGGCTGGTGCTGGGGGCAGAGTTTGACCGACAATTATGTCGGTTATGTTCCGGCGGTGGATCTGGCGGACAACCTGCCGGCACCTGATCATCAAGTCGCGGCCCTGCACAGCCATCTCTATTCCGAGCCGGATCTGAAACGGCCGGTCGCCGGCATCATCTCCATGTCGGCGCGGGTTAAGGTTGTTGATGTCGAGGGCAAGTTTTGCCGTATTGCTTCCGGCCATTGGCTGCACTCCAGGCATTTGGTGTCCCTGGACTACAGCACCCAGGATTATGTTGGTACGGCGATGAAGTTTATCGGCGTGCCATATCTGTGGGGCGGACGCACGGCCATGGGCCTGGACTGTTCATCACTGGTGCAATTGGCCCTGGGCATGGCGGGTATCGCGGTGCCGCGGGACAGCGATTTGCAGGAAAACGGCGCCGGCGCTCCGGGCGCGCCCGTCGCCATGGAAGACGGCCATGATTTTTCCCAGCTTGAAGAGGGCGACCTGGTGTTTTTTCCCGGCCATGTTGGCTTTTTTGTCAGCGATTGGCGCTTCCTGCATGCCAATGCGTTCGATATGCAGGTCTCTCTGCACGGATTTTCCGATGTCCTTGACCGCGCCAATCAGGATAACACCGCGGTAACTTCCATCAGGCGGATTGCGCCATCCCATTGACCTTGCGCAGCCAATATCGGGCCATCACGGCGTGACCCGGCCGGAGACCGCTACCGGCACTTCGGCGCTGGCGCCCTTCGCCGTGCGCAGCTTTCGGTTCCAATGGCCGGCAGACTTGCTGACATCCTGGGCCTTCGAGATGGAGACCCTGATCCTGGGTTGGTACGTGCTGGTGGAAACGGATTCGGTGCTGCTGCTGACCGCCTTCGGCTCCCTGCAATTCCTCGGCACCCTGATTTCGCCGCTGCTGGGTGTCGTCGCCGACCGTGTGGGCCGGCGGGCGGTGCTGTGTACCATGCGGGCCATGTACGCCGTTCTGGCCCTGACCCTGATGGGTCTGGCCTTGAGCGGAACCCTGAACCCCTATTTCGTATTGGTCATCGCGCTGCTGGCCGGTTTGGTGCGGCCCTCGGACCTGGTCATGCGGAATTCCCTGATCGGCGATACGGTGCCAAGTGCCTTGCTGGCCAAGGCCATCGGGCTGTCGCGCACGACCATGGACTCGGCCCGTATCGCCGGCGCCTTGGCGGGCGCCGGTCTGTTCGCGACCCTTGGCATCGGCCCGGCCTATGTGGGCGTCGTGGCTTTGTACGGCATCTCGCTCGTCCTGACTTTTGGCGTCGCCGGTCCGCGCCCCTCACCCGCGCGGCCGGCTTCCCAGCCGACATCCTCCTGGCAGGAGTTGAAGGCCGGCCTGGCCTTTGTCCGGAACACGCCCGAGGTGCTGGCGCTGATGATCCTGGCCTTTCTGGTCAATCTCACGGCCTATCCGGTCTCCATGGGCCTGCTGCCCTATGTGGCCAAGGAAATTTACGCCATTGATCAGAATGGTCTGGGACATCTGGTGGCGGGCTACGCCTGCGGCGCCTTGCTGGGCTCCATCATCATGATCATGACGGGGGGCGCCCGGCGGCCAGGGCGCTTCATGGTGCTTTCCATCGTGGCTTGGTACGTTTTGATGATATTCTTTGCCTGGCAGGAAATGAAATGGCCCGGCTTCGTGATCTTGCTGCTCACCGGCGTTTTGCAAAGCACCGCCATGATTTCCATGTCGGTGACCTTGCTGCGCATAACGCCGGAGCAGTTCCGGGGCCGCATCCAGGGCGTGCGCATGCTGGCGGTTTATGGCCTGCCCGTGGGTTTGCTGGCCGCCGGCGTTCTGGTCGATTGGTCTGGATTTTTCAGCGCCGTGTTGGTTTACGCCTTGTTGGGCATATTGTGCACAGGATGGATTGCCTTGCGATGGCGCGCCGCCATCTGGCGCTGAGCGGGCGAGGGGACGGAAGCATGAACAAGAACGCCATGGAAGTTAATGGAGAGAGGCTTTGGGATAGCCTGGAAGCCTCGGGCCAGATCGGCAAGCTGCGTGGCACCGGCCTGCGCCGCCTGCCGCTTTCCGACGCCGACAAGGAAATGCGCGACACCTTCCGCACCTGGGCCGAGGCGGCCGGCTGCGCCGTGACGGTGGATCAGGTCGGCAATATCTTCGCCCGCCGTCCGGGCGGCGATGATACCCTGCCCGCCGTTGCCACGGGCAGCCATTTGGATACCCAGATGTGCGGCGGCAAATATGACGGCGTCCTCGGTGTGATGAGCGGCCTGGAAGTGATCCGCACCCTGAATGATCTCGGCGTCGAGACCAAACGTCCGATCGAGCTGGTGGTCTGGAGCAACGAAGAGGGCGCCCGTTTTACCCCGCCCATGCAGGGCTCCCTCGCCTTTATCGGTGATCTCAGCCTGGAGACTGTCCTAACGTCCGAGGACGCCGATGGCCTGCGTTTCGAAGACGAGCTGCGGCGCATCGGCTACGATGGTACGCGCGAACTGGGTGAGAGCAAGTTCGAGGCCTATCTTGAACTGCATATTGAACAGGGCCCGGTGCTCGACCGTATTGGCATCGATACCGGCATCGTCGTCGCCGGCTTCAAATCCCATGGCCTGAAAATCCAGGTCACGGGCAATACCGCCCACGTTGGCCCGACGCCCATGGACGAGCGGCAAAACGCCCTGGTCGGCGCGGCGCATCTGATCACGGCGGTGGATGCCATTGGCTGGCAGCACCACCCCCAGGGCGGCAAGAGCACGACGCCCCATATCAGTTGTTTTCCGAACCTGCCCGGCATCATCCCGGAGTCGGCGCAACTGACTGTCGATTTTCGCCATCCCGAAGCCAAGGTCGCCGATCAGATGTTGGCCGAGGTGCAGGCGGCGATGGCCGAGGCGGCCGAGAAGGCAAATGTGCGGATGGAAGTCGTCGATAGCTGGACCTTCGGCGACAATCCGTTTTCCGACGACTGCATCAAGGCCCTGGAAGACACCGCCGATGCCATGGGCATCGACTATATGGAAATCCGCAGCCAGGCCGGCCACGACGCCTATGCCATCGGCAAGGTCGCGCCCATGGGCATGATCTTCACCCCCTGCACCGCCGGCGTCAGCCACAACGTTGAAGAGAGCATTGAGCTGCAGCGAACCCTGCCGGGCGTCAACCTGCTGCTCAACACCATGGTCAACATGGCGAACCGCTAATCGTGGTAGAAAATCGCCGGCGGCGGGTTCGGGGACATGTTCTCGCTTTCCCAATCCCACAGGATGGGCGTGCGGTCGGGATGTGCGGCCCGCAAGGCGCGCAGGGCGATCATCGGTTCGTAGATCCCGTAAAGACGGCGCAGTTCTCCGACCGCATCGAATTTCATGTCGGCCCGTAGATCAAGCAGTGGAATCTCAGGCAGTTCGGGGGTGCCGATGACTTTGACCGCCGCGCCGCGCTCGCTGAAATGACGGCCATTGGCGGCCTGTTGGCCACCGGCATCGCGGCCTGCTTCCAGGGCCGAGATCAGGCGCGATGCCAGGGGCCCCTCGGCGGAATTCTCGAACCCCTCAACCATTGCCGCTACGACTTCGGGGCCTGCTAGAACATTGCCGAAGGCGAGGCAGTCCCGACCATGTTGCTCGCCCGCCCAGGGCTGGTTCGCCTGACCGGTTCGGGCAATGACCGCGCCATCACGGCGCATGATGGCAATTTGCCGGTATTCCACATGATCGTCGGCGGCCGCCACACTGGCCAAGGCATTTTCGAGCGAGCGGCCCTCGTCCAAGGCGCGGACACCGGCAATGGCGGCGCGGGGGTTTCCCTTCGCCTGCACGACGACAATATCGCCGCCATAACCATAGCAAGGTGAAATGCCTCCGACACCCATGGTCACCGACGTCAGGGCCAGGCCGATTTGTCCGGTCTTCTGACAATGGCCAAGAATTGAGAATGTCATTTTTCACTGCTCCGATGACAAGTTGTTGCCGCCGGGCCGGGTGGCGTCCGGCCCGCAAGGCTTATCAGCCATTAGGCGGTTGGTTCCGTCTGCCGCCAGACATCGTCCCGGGGCATATTGGGATTGCCGGGGCGTGTGTCGTAGTAGGGAATGAGCGGCTTGTAATGTTCGTAGAGGCGGCGCAGTTCGCCCACCGGTTCGTCATGCAGATCGGCGCGCAGATCGATCCAGGCATAGCTGCGTTTGTTCACCACCTTCAGGGCCGAGGAAAATTCGCCGCCCACCTGGCCGCCGGCATCACGGCCCGCTTCCAGACATTGCATCAACCGATCGCCAAGGTCCCCGCCCTTCGTTTGCTCCCAGACTTCCTCCATCGCGGTCACCGTTGCCTCGCCCGTCAGACGGTTGCCCAGGGAGACAAAATCCTGCTTCGCGACATGGCCCTTCCAATCCTCGCTGTCCTGGCCGGTCCAGGCGGCGGTGCGGCCTTCCTGGTCGACCACCGCGACCTGACGCCATTCGCGGTGCGGATCGTTATCCGACAGCTCCCGCAGCACCTTGTCGGCGCCGTATCCCATGGACAACAGATCAAGGCCGAGGGGCCCGAAGCGGGGATCGCCGTTGGCCTGCACTACCAGCGCGCCCACGCCCGGTTTCAGGAACGGGCATTTCGCGCCGATGGCGATGGGACGGGTGGCGATGGCGATGCCGAACATCCCGGTATCGGGGCAGCGGGCGACAACGGAATAAGTCATGAAACATCCTCCAATTCCGGAATAACCCACAATGGCGCCTCGCCCCGGTTGACCCGCTGGACGTTGTCAAAGGCATTGCGCACCCGCGCCTTGTTGCTTTCGAAGGTCGGGCCGGCCATGTGCGGCGTCAGAACGACATTGTCCAGGGCCAGCAGCGGGTTGTCGGGCGCGGGAGGTTCCTGGTCAAAGACATCCAGGCCGGCGCCGGCGATGCGGTCGGCGGCCAGGGCATCGTGCAACGCGACCTCGTCAATGACCGGTCCGCGCGAGGTATTGACCACCATGGCGGTGGGTTTCATCAGCGCCAGTTCGGCCGCGCCGATCATGTGACGGGTCGAGGCGTTCAGGGGGACATGCAGCGAGATCAGATCGGATTCCGCCAGCAGTTCCCGCAGCAGGCGGAAACGGACGCCAAGGGCATCTTCCTCCGCCTCGGTAAGGCGCGCGATATCGTAGTAGATCACCGCCATGCCAAAGGCCTGGGCCAGCCGCGCGGTCTTCTTGCCGATGGCGCCCAGGCCGACAATGCCCAAGGTGCGGTTGCGCAGTTCATGCAGCGCCAGCACATCATTGCCCCGCCAGCGGCCCGCCGCCACGTCGCCGTGCTGGCGCACCAGTTGCCGGGAAACCGCCAGCATCAGCAACAGGGCATGCTCCGAAACGGCGACCGAGTTGGCGCCGCCGTTATTTGATATCGGCACCCCGGCCTTGCGCGCGGCGGCGATATCGGCCCGGTCATAACCGGCGCTGAGCAACTGTATCAGGCGCAGATTGGGCGCCGTGGCATAAAGCTCGTCATCCACCAGCATATCGACGAAGCCGACCAGATATTCCGCCGTTGCCAACGCCCCCTGGTACTCGGCACTGCGCGCCTCGGTGATGATCAGATCATAACCGCTCGGCGCCAATTCCCGCGCGAATGCCGCCGCCGCCGGAAACTGCGTTACAAATACGATTTTCGAGCTCATGGCCGGTCCTTCTTCTTTCGAAATCTGTTGCACGACAGCACAAAGCATCGGCAAATTGAAAGCAACCTATTTTCCGCTGCGGCGGGAATCCTAAGCCGGGCCTTGCCGCAAAACGCCACAAAGAGGAATAAAGCCATGAACGAGCAGGAAACATTCGCATTATTGGATGACATCGGCGCCGCCTTCGCGCGCCATGATATTGCCGCCATGGTCGGTTATTTCGCCAAGGACGGCGTCTTTGTGAATGCCATCGGGCCCGATCCGTTCGGCACCCGCTATCAGGGGCACGAACAGATCCGGGGCTATTTCGACAATCTTTTTGCCAGCACGGAAGAGGTGCAATGGGAAAAGCAGGACGCCCGGGTTGTCGGCGACAAGGCCTACACCGAATGGCACCGCCGGGCGACCTTGAAAAGCGGCGAGAAACAGGACTGGCTCGGCGTCGATATCTATACCTTCGGCGAAGGCGAAATCCTGAAAAAGGACACCTACATCAAGGTCGTTGGCTAGGGCGGTGAGAGGTTAAACACCCTCCGGGCGTTGTCTCCGCCAACACTTGCGGCAAGGTCTTCGGGTAGCTGATCGATGATCGCCCAGGTTGACTCGAACGAGGCCGCCAGCTTGGCCCTCTCGGGACCGGGACCGACGAATTCGTCCGCGCCCAGCATGATGCGGTTCGGGAAATCCTTGATCAACTGCAGCCAGTCCGGCTTGATGCGCCTGTCCAAATCGACGATCCGATTGGGGAAGGCACGGCCATCCCGGCTTTGCAGTTGTTGCGGCACGCGCAGCGAGAGGTACAGATTGGCGTGGGCCCGCAACAGACGACGCATCAGTGACGGCGTCATTTGGCCGGTGTTGTCCCAGCCGATATGCTCCCAGACGATGCGGGCCTTGCGGTTGTGCCGCAGCAGAGCTTCCAGATCGGGGATCGTCGGCTCCAGGGTATGGGGATTCTTGCCGCAACGCCGGCGCAGGTTTTCGGGCGTGGCGGCGCGGGTCTCAATGGCCTCCATATGCAGATCGATTGCGACGTTCCGTTGCGCCGCGATATCGGCCAGTTCCAGGAACAGGGGATGATTTGGCGCGACATATTCGAACTTGTGCTTGGGGTTCATGCACAGGTGGTAGGAGATCATCTCGCCAAAGCCCACGGCGCCATCATCCAATAATTGCTCCGCCGTCTTTCGAAAGCGCCGTTTCAAATCTTCCGTGACCGCGTCGGCGGGCCATTCCTGAAGCATCTCGCCCAGCAGCGCGCCGCCAGCCAGCAGGCGGAGCCGACCGGGGTGGCCCCGCACCGCTTCGCGCATCAGGCGGTAGGACTGCATCCGGCCCTCCCGCGATGACGGCACCACCACGATCAGCGCGGTTTTCAGGCGCTGTTGGTCCATGCGGGCAACAAGGTTGTTCGCGGCGGCGGCCAGGTTGGCCGCCTCGTCCATGGGTTCGCGGCGGCCCTGTTCACGTCCGCCACCCTGGTTGCCGTGGGTCTTGTCGAGGCCAACCTGGTGCAGGTGTATATGAGTATCGACAAACCGTAACGGTCCTTGCCGGGCCATGGCCGGGGCGGCGGTATCACTGGCGGAACGCCGCCCGCCCTGTTGCCGGCCTGATTGACTTTGCGCGCCGGTCCGGCCACCGCCCCGCGGGCCGCCCCGCCGCACCTCCTGCGGTGTCAGATAACCGCTGCCATCGGCGTCCAGACGATCGAAAACCTGGGCCGGTCCGGGAAATTCGCGCTTTGACAACCGGCCATCGCCGTCTCGGTCGTTCCGCTGAAAGACCGGCGGGACATTCTGTGCCGACACTTCGAACTCGGCAGTGGTAAATGGCATCCCGGGGACGAAAACAGCCACCAGGGTGGCCCCGCCAAGCATCAGGTGGGTTAGGCATCGTATCGCAAAGGCAGACTTGAACAAGGCCATGTATCCGACTCCTTGATCACCGATCATAGCCGATCTGGCGCAAATGATGGAACTACTCTGCCGTCTTCGGATGGCCTTGGGAATTTCGGCGACTGTTGTTAAGGTTGCCTACGGCTTATCACATCAAAGGGTGTAACCCATGGTCATCACGATCGTTCAAATTCCGCGCAGTGCCGCCAAGCCCGACAAGGCGGCCTCCATCGAAGGCGCCAAGAAAAGCGCGCCCATATACCGCGAAGTCAAAGGTCTGCTGCGTAAGGACTTCCTCAATGGCGAGGACTGCGGCGGCGGCGTCTATCTTTGGGAATCCCGGGAAGCGGCGGAAGCCTGGTTCAATGACGACTGGTGGGGCTGGATCGAAGAGCGTTTTGGCGCCCGGCCGACCCTGACCTATTTCGACCATTATCTGACGGTCGACAATATGGTCGGCGAAATCCGCGTCGATGGCCAGCCCATCGAGATCGCGGAAGAGGCGGCGGAGTAAGCCCCCGCCCCGCCCATTCCCGCCCCGCCTAGAGCATGTCTTTTCTAAACATGCTCGGACTCTTAAGAGAAAGAGCAATTGAATCAATCACTTGATTCGCGAAAGCGAATCCAATTAATTGAAAATTGCTCTAGTCCCGTGGCAGTTCGTGCTTTAGGACCTTGCCGGTGGCGTTGTGGGGCAATTCGTCCATGAAGCGAACCTGTTTCGGCACCTTGAAGCGGGCCAATTGCGTATCGCAGTGATCGATCACGGCTGCTTCGTCCAGGTTCGAGCCTGGCTTCAACACGACGCAGGCGCGGCCGACCTCGCCCCATTTCTCATCCGGAATGCCGATCACGGCATTTTCCAGCACGCCGTCCAGTTGGAAGATGACGTTCTCCACTTCCACCGGATAGACGTTCTCGCCGCCTGAGATGAACATGTCCTTGGTGCGGTCGACGATATAGTAGTAGCCATCTTCGTCCTGGCGGGCGGCGTCGCCGGTGCGGAACCAGCCGTCCGGGGTGAAAAAGTCGTCGTGCTCCGCCTCCCGGTTCCAATAGCCGGGCGTCACGACGGGTCCTTGGATCAGCATTTCGCCGGTCTCGCCCTGGACGACGTCATTTTCCGCTTCATCGACAATCCTCAGTTTGACGTAAAGCGGCGGCAGGCCGGAAGAGCCGACCCTGGAAATGGCCTGGTCGCCGGACAGCATCAGGCCCAGGGGTCCCGTCTCCGTCATGCCCCAGCCCTGCTGCAGATTGATACCCTTGTCGCCAAATTCCTCAATCAGGGACAGGGGCGCGGCAGCGCCGCCGACGCCAAGGCAAACGATATGTGACAGGTCGGCATCGGCGAAGCCGGGAACCTGCGCCATCATCAGATAATTGGTGGGCACGCCCAGGGCGTGGGTAATGTTCAGCCCCTTGTTGGACAGCAGGGCCAGAAAATAGTCCGGCTCGAACGTGCGCAGCACGACATTGCAACCGCCTGTATGAAACATCGGGTTGCCATAGACGTTCAGACCACCGGTATGAAATATCGGCAGGAACACCAGGTTCTTGGAGTTGCAGGTGATCTCCGTCGTCATGACGCACTGCACGGAGTTGAAAACCGCCATCTGATAGGTGATCTTGGCGCCCTTGGGCCGGCCCGTTGTGCCGGATGTATACATCAGGGTCCAGATATCGGTGAGCTGCCGCGGCGGCGCGGCAACCGGGGCGACGCCCGCGGCGGCGGCCGCCGCCAGCCCCGCTTCGTAGTCGCTGTCGCCGCCGTTGTTCAGGCTGGCGATGGCCGGGACCTCCGCCAGGCGTTGAATTTCAACCGCTTCCGCCGTTAGCTCCGTGCCATATAAAATCGCCTTGGGTGCGGCATCCTTGCAGATGTATTCCAGTTCCGGCACCGCCAGGCGCCAATTCAGGGGCAGGAAGATCGCGCCGAGCCGCCGGCAGGCGAACTGAATTTCGAACATATCGGTGTCGTTGTGACACAGCACCGCGACCCGGTCCTCCTCGCCAACACCCAGGCCGTCGCGCAGGTATTTCGCGGCAAGATCGACGCGGTCGTGCATTTCCCCATAGGTGAAATGCCGGTCGGAGGCCAGATCGTGCATGGCTTCCCGTCCTGGCGAGAACCGGGCGTGGTGGGCAATCCAATCATTGACCGGAATATAATCGGGGGTGGACATGACGGTACTCCTATTCTCTGAACCTATGTCTTGAGGCCGCCCTTGCGGCAAATAATCTTCCAGCTTTTGGCATCCACGGGCTGGACCGACAGGCGGGTATTGGTGACCAGGGGCATTGCGGCCAGGCGTTCATCGGCCTTGACGTCAGCCAGTGTGACCGGGTTCGGCATCGCTTCGATTGCGCGTACATCGACCATGCCAAATTTGCCCTTTGCGTCGGTCGGGTCCAGATACCATTCCTTGCAAACCTCGACGATCCCCACCACGCGCTTTTCATTGACCGAGTGATAGAAGAAACCTTTGTCGCCCACCTTCATGGCCTTCATGTTGTTGCCGGCCTGGTGGTTGCGCACGCCGTCCCATTCGGCGCCCTTCCTGCCTTCCTTGACCTGGTCGTCCCACGACCAGGCGCCCGGTTCCGATTTAAACAGCCAGTAGGCCATGCCTATTCCCCCAAAGATTTCCAAAATACCTGGTTTTAGCCGTGTTCCGCCCGATAAGGCCGCTCCAGCATGCCTTCGATCGTGGCGTCGATATCGGCCATGTAGTTCAAGACCCCGTCCATGGCGGTGCAGATCGGCATCTCGAAATCCATTGGGCTGACGTGATCGGCGATGGCGCTGACCGTGTGCGCCCCCTCCGCCACGGAGCGGCGCTCGGCCAGAATATCCTCCATCCGGCGGCCCTCGCCCAGTTCGATGCCCAGGGACATATTGCGCGAAGTGTCGGAATTGCAGGTCAGGGCCAGATCGCCCAGGCCGGACAGACCCATCAGGGTCTCGGAACGGCCGCCGCGCATGGCGCCATAGCGCATCATTTCCGCCAGTCCCCGGGTCATCAGGGCGGCGCGGGCGTTGTCGCCCAGGGCCCGCCCCTCGACAATGCCGCAGGCGATGGCCAGAACGTTCTTAACCGCGCCGCCGATCTGCGCCCCGATCACGTCATCGGTCCAGTAGGGGCGAAAATGCGGCACGCCGATGGCCTCGACGATGCGCCCGCCCAGGTCTTCCTCGGCACAGGCCAGGGTAACGGCGGTCGGCAGCCCCTTGGCCACCTCGATGGCGAACGTGGGCCCGGACAGCACCGCTTGCGGCGCCTCGGGCATGGTCTCCGACAGCACCTCGCTCATCAAGGCGAAGCTTTCCTTTTCGATCCCCTTGGCGCAAATCACCGCCGGCACGCCTGGCTTCAGATGCGCCGCCAATTCGTCCGTTACCGGGCGCAGAAACTGCGCCGGGGTGACCAGCAGCACCAGGTCCGCCGCCGCCGCCTCGCCCAGATCCGTGGTGGCGCGCAGGCTTTCGTGCAGGGGCACGTCGGGCAGGAAAACCGAATTGACGTGGTCCTTGTTGATGGCCGCGACAACCTCTTCCTCGCGGGCCCAGATCTGGGCCTGCCGCCCGGCCGCCGCCAACAATTGCGCCAGCGCGGTCCCCCAGGCACCCGCGCCGATTACCGATATCTTTTCCATGCCGCGTTTATGGCTAAAAGACCGCCCGCCCGCAAGATCAATGCGGCCCTAGCCGAGGTCGGGTACTTTATCGAACCAGGGATTGGCCACTTCCAACTGCGCCGCCAGACGGAACAAGGTCGCCTCGTCGCCAAAGGGCGCTCCGAAATGGATCCCCACCGGCAGGCCGCCACGGCTCCAATGCAGGGGCACGGTCATCGCGGGGCAGCCTGTGTTGTTATAGAACGGCGTGATCGCGATCTCGTCCTTGAACAAGGCATCCCAATAATGGTCCAGGTCATTGTCCTGCATGTCGATGGCGCCCAGGGGTAGCGGTGGGTGGCGCAGGGTGGAGGACAGAATCAGGTCGTAGTCGTTGAAGAAAGCGGCCAACTGGCGGCCCGCCTGGTGCAACACCATGACGGCCGCGGCATAATCGCCGGCGCTTGATTTCGTGCCTTCCTGGGCCAGGGCCCAGGTTACGGCTTCGACATCCTGGCCGCTGGGTTCCCGCCCCAGGGCCTTGCAACGCAGGCGCACGGCGGTCCAGACATTGCCGGCGATCACCGTGCGGGAGGCTTGGTCCAGGGCGCCCACATCGAGTTTTGGTTGGGCCGGCTCCACCCGGTGGCCCAGATCGGTGCATAGCTTGGCCGCATCCTCGACGCCCTTGACGCATTCGGGGTCAAGCGGCCGGCCATCGAAACCATCGGTCATCAGGGCGATGCGCAGCTTGCCCGGATCGGCACCGACCTCTTCCGCGAACGGCCGGGCGGGCGCAGGTGCGGCATAGGGGTCGCCCGGCGCCGCGCCATGGGTGCAATCCATCATGCGGGCTGAATCCCGGACCGAACGACTGACCACATGGCCCGTGGACATGCCGCTCCAGCCCTCGCCCACATCAGGGCCTGCGGGATTACGGCCACGGGTCGGCTTGACCCCGAACAGGCCGCAGTTCGATGCCGGTATGCGGATCGAACCGCCACCGTCCGTCGCGTGTGCCATGGGCAGGATGCCGGCGGCCACCGCCGCCGCCGATCCGCCCGACGAGCCGCCGGCCGAATGGGCCGGGTTCCACGGGTTCGGCGTGGCGCCATGCAAGGTTGGCTCGGTGGTGGCGTTCAGGCCCATTTCCGGCGTGTTGGTCCGGCCCATGATGACCAGCCCGGCGGCCTTGCAACGCTCGGTATAGGTGGCGTCGTGGTCGGGCACGAAATCAGCCCACAGGCGGCTTCCAAAGGTGCAGGGCTGTCCCGCATCGAAGGCGCCTAGGTCCTTCAATAGATACGGTACGTTCTGGAAGGGGCCGTCCGGCGCACTGCCGTCGGCGACGGTTTGCCGGGCCTGCTCGAATTGTTGGTGCACAATGGCATTTACCTCCGGATTGACCGCCTCCGCCCGGGCTATGGCGGCCTCCAACACCTCCGTTGGGTCCAAATCACCCTGGGCAATGGCTTCGGCCAGGGCCGTGGCATCCATTTTTCGGTATTCCGCGAACGTCACCATGATTGTCTCTCCCCAGTTTTCCCACAGCTTATACCAAATTGCGGTGATAAAGGCTCATATAGACGCATTACGAAGGCTTTCGGGTAGGAGCGCGTGGCGCCGTGGTACCAGTACCATAAGCTGTGCGCGACACCGCCGAAAGCCTTCGCAATGCGCCGAATTCGGCCGTTTCAGGAGCCCCTGGGCGGCGTCGTGAAAGCTTGACGGTAGCGGTACCGCCGGCGCTTCCACTCCTACCCGAGGGGCTCCTGAAACGATCTATATGGGTCTTTATCACCGCAACTTGGTATTAAGCGCTGGCGGGCGTTCGCGCCAGTTGCGGCTGTTCACCGACATAGCGGGCCCGGGGGCGGATCAGTTCCGGGCGGGCATATTGTTCCTGGGCATGGGCGATCCAGCCGGCGCAGCGGCCAATAGCGAAGATACCCATGGGCGCCTCCACCGGCAGCCCCAGGCTGCGTTGCAGCATGACCAGGGAGAAATCCACGTTGGGCCACAGACCGGTATTGGCGGTCCCGGCTTCGGCCAGTTCCTCGGCCATGGCCAGGCTTTCGCTGTTACCCCTCATGGTCGAAGAAGTGGCGGCGGTGAGCAGCCGGCGCAGCATTTTGCACCGGGGATCGCCATCGGGATAAAGCGTATGGCCAAAACCGGGCAGCCTTTCGCCCCGGCGCAGCCGCGCGGCGACGGCGGACAGGGGGCTCTCCGCCGCCGCGACTTCATCGAACAGAGCCGTGACACGGGCGCCCTGGCCGCCGTGGCGCGGTCCTTGCAGGGCGGACAGGCCGGCCATCACCGCACCGTAGGGGGTGGCGCGGGTCGAGGCGACGCAACGGACCGTGAAGGTGGAGGCATTCAATTCATGATCGGCGCAGAGCACCAGGGCGGCCCTGATCAACTTGGCGGCGGTGGCATCGCCGCCCCAATGGGCCGTCAATTGCGCATGGATCGGCTCGATCGATGGTTTCTTGGCGGTGAATCCGGCGGTTAGCAGCCGCAACAGGTCGGCGCCGGTGCGGGCCACGCTGGCGCTTTCCAGATTGTAGGCGCGCAAATCCTGGGACGCGGCCAGGGGCAACAGCGCCTGGCAACGGGCGATGCCGGTCAGGGGCGAGGCAAATGGACCGATGTCCGGCGCCTGCGCCGAAAACGGGTCGTGCGCATCGCATTGCCATAGAAGGCCCGCGACACTTTCCAGGCTGGAGCCGCGCGCCAGTTCGCCTGCGTCCCGGCCCCGGTAATACAAGGCGCCATCGGCGATCAGGGTAATCGCCGAATCCAGGATCGGCGTGCCGTGGGTCAGGGCCGTTGCGGCGATTGTTTCGGATCCGTATTTAGCGCCGAACTCAGCGGTTTTACGGGCGCGAATTGCCCGCACATCATCCGCGCGGTAGAGCCGGCTGCGGCTGCCTTCCACCGGTTCCGAGCGCACCAGCCCCCGGCTGACATAGGCATATAAAGTGGCGCGGGAAACGTTCAGTTCCGCCGCTGCTTCACGGGCATTGAGGTAAGGCTTGGCCATTTTCATCCATAGTTGATTGTATGAATCAATATTGACGATATAGGCAAGACTATCAGATATGGCAACGACCGCAAGGAAAACCACGAGAGGAGAATTTGCATGGATACGGGTCTCGATGGTGTTGTCGCCGCTGTAACCAACCTAAGTCAGGTGGATGGGGAGGCCGGCCGTCTGATCGTGCGCGGCCATGATATCGAGGAACTGGCCGCCGATTACGATTTTGCCGATATGGCGGCGCTGTTATGGGATGGTCTGGTGCCGGGCGATCAAAGCAGCACCGCAATTCGGCGGGCCCTGGGCCAGGCGCGCCTGCGCGCAGCGGAAAAGCTGCCGCATCTGCTGCCCGCCGCCAAGGGCTTGAGCGCCATTGAGGGGCTGCGCGCCGGTCTGGCCATGCTGGCGGACGATGATTGCGACCATGTGCTGCTTTGTGCCGCCGTGCCCGTCTTCACCGCCGCCCTGTGGCGGCAGGGCCAGGGCAAAGGCCCCGTCGCCCCTGATCCCGCCAAGGGTCAGGCGGAAGATTTTCTCGCCATGTTGACCGATGGCGCGGCGGATCAGGCGTCATCCCGCGCCTTGGAGACCTACCTCGTCACCGTCGCCGATCATGGTCTCAATGCCTCCACCTTCACGGCCAGGGTCGTGGCCTCGACCAGGGCCGGGATCGTCTCGGCCGTGGTCGGCGCGCTGTGCGCCCTGAAGGGCCCGCTGCATGGCGGTGCGCCCGGTCCGGTACTCGACATGCTGGACGAGATCGGCGACCTCGACGGCGTCGAACCCTGGTTGGAACGGCAGTTCGCGGCCGGCGAAAGGCTGATGGGTTTCGGGCACCGGGTCTACCGCACCCGCGACCCCCGGGCCGATGTCCTGAAGGGCGTGGTCGCTAATTTGCGCGGCGGGCAGAACCGGATTGCCCTGGCCGAGGCGGTCGAAGCCGCAATCCTGGCGCAACTGGCGGCGCGTTACCCGGACCGGCGCCTGGATACCAATGTGGAATTCTATACCGCCCTGGCCCTGGAAGCTGCCGGATTGCCGCGCGAACTGTTCACCCTGGCCTTCGCCATGGGCCGGGTTCTGGGCTGGACGGCGCATATCTTCGAACAGGAGCAGTCGGGCCGTATCATCCGGCCAGCCTCCCGCTACACCGGTCCCGTACCCAAGGGCGAGACCCTGGCCGCCGTGGCGGGATAGGGAGGACACGCCAGCGTCAAGACGGCCAAGACAAGGCCTACCTGTTGGACTATGCTGAAGGGCATAAGCATTCCGGTTTGGAGGGTAGGGTCATGAAATTGGGCAAGATTGCTGGCATCGTTGTTGCCGTGTTGGTGCTGATCATCGGCGGCGGGGCGGCCTATCTGGCCAGCCTGGATGTGGACGAGTACCGGGGCGAGATCGCCCAGGCGGCCCAGGATGCCACGGGCCGGGTTCTGAAATTGGAAGGACCATTGTCCCTGGCCGTGTCCTTGACGCCCACGGTATCGGGCGAGGGCATCAGTCTGGCCAATGCACCCTGGGGCACCCGGCCCCAGATGCTGACATTGAGCCGTTTCGAAGTGGAGCTGCAGCTATTTCCGCTGTTGTTCGGCGATATGCAGATCAACCGGCTGATCCTGATCGAACCGGATATCCTGCTGGAAACCGATGCCGAGGGCACGGGCAACTGGCAGTTCGGGGCGCCGGGCGAAAAAGCCAAGCAAGCCGAAAGCGGCGGCGGGGACGCCGCGATCCCCCATGTGAGCCGGTTGCGGATTGAAAATGGTCTGCTGACCTATCGTGACGGCGTCAGCGGGGAAACCACGAAGGTCTCGTTGGCCTCGGTCGAGGCCACGGCGGCCTCCCCGTCCGATCCTCTGCAATTGAGTGTCGTTGCCGCATTGAACGAAACTGCCCTGAAGCTGAATGGCAGCATCGGTCCGCTGAAAAATGCCATGGATCCGGACGCGCCGCTGCAAATCAATCTGGCCGCCGAAGGCTTCGGCGTTAACGCCAAGATCAAGGGAACGGCGACGGCGGCCACGGGTGCCCTGGATGCCGGGGTCGAGGTTTCGGCTAAGGATCTGTCCGGGCTGCGCGCCCTGGCCGGTGATGGCCTGCCGACGGGCCTGCCCTTTGGTGTGAGTGCCCAGGCCAAGGCCAATGGCGGCAAGGCGGGCCTGACGAACATCAAGCTGACCCTGGGCAAGAGCGACCTGTCCGGCACGGCGCGTGTCGATACCACGGGCAAGCTGCCGGTGGTGACCGCTGATCTGTCCGGCAAGCGACTGGATCTGGGTGAAATCCAGGCGGCTACCCAGGGCGCCGCGGCAAAGAAATCGTCCACGGCCGGAAAGTCGAAGCGGCCGGGCAAGGTGCTGCCGGCGGATAAACTGCCCCTGGACGCGCTAAAAACCATCAATGCCGATGTGAAATTGAGCCTGGCTGAAGTGGTAACGCCGGAGATTACCCTGAACCAGGTTTCCGCCGCCGCTAAATTGTCCAAGGGCCGTCTAAGCCTGCAACCCATGGGCCTGACGCTGGCGGGCAGCAAGGTGGACTTGGCCGCCTCGGTTGATGCCGGACGCAAGATTCCCACCGTGAGCTTTTCCATAACGGCGCCGAAATTGGACGTGGGTCGGCTGCTGAACGAAACCAAGACCACGGATCTGGTCCAGGGCACGGGAACCTAGCGGGTGAAGCTCGCCGGTCAGGGCCATTCGGTGGCCGCCATCGCCGGCAGCCTGAATGGCGGCACCTCCCTGCTGATGAATGAGGGCAGGGTGAAGACCGAGGCCCTGGACATGGCCGTCGGCGGTCTGTCGGCCATTGTGGGCATGATGTCGTCGGAAAAATCGGAATGGACGGTGCTGAATTGCGTCGCCTCCCGCTTCGACGTCAAGAAGGGCGTCGCAACCTCGAAAGTCCTGCTGGCGGACACGGAATATTCCACCATCGTCGGCGAGGGCAGCATGGATCTGGGCAAGGAAGCCTTGGCCATGAAGGTTTCGCCCCAGTCGAAATCCGCGACACTAAACGTTGCCGTGCCGATCAAGATTGGCGGCACCTTCGCCGAGCCGACCTTCCGGCCCGACGAATTGGCCACGGCGCGCCGTCTGGGCGGCCTGTTGGGTGCCGCCTTGTTCCCGCCGGCGGCCTTGCTGGCGCTGGGTGACATGGGCACTGGCGACGACAATCCTTGTCTGAAGATTGCCAAGGGCGGCGGCAAGAAGCCGGCGGCGAAAACCAGCGAACAACCGGCCGCCAGCAAGGCCACCGAGGCGCTGAAATCGCCAATGGATGCGGTGAAAAAGGGCTTGGGCAGCCTGTTCGGCAAGAAAGAATAGCGGCGGCATGAGCGGGGAAGTCCTGACCCGGCGTAGCGGCGTTATCGCCACCGTGACCCTGTCGGCGCCCGACCGCCTGAATGCCATGAACCTGGCTATGTGGCAGGGCATCGCCGACAGCTTTACCGATCTGGATGGCGCGGAAGATCTTCGGTGCATCATCCTGCGCGGGGCCGGCGAAAAAGCCTTCGCGGCGGGGGCCGATATCGCCGAATTCGCGGCTGAACGCTTTGACCGGGACAGCGCCCGGGTTTATGGCGGCGTGATGGCATCCGCGTTGGAAGCCATTCAAGCCTGCCGCCATCCCGTGGTGGCGATGATCCACGGCGCTTGCGTGGGCGGCGGCCTGGAACTGGCCTGTTGCTGCGATATGCGCATTTGCGGCGAAAGCAGCCGTTTCGGCGTACCGGTGAAAAACCTTGGCCTGGTCGTGGCCCTGAATGAAATGCAGGCGGTCGCGTCCGTGGTCGGCCGGGCCAACGCGTTGGAGATCGTGCTGGAAGGCCGGGTTTTTGATGCCCAAAGAGCGCTCGAGATGGGTCTGGTCAACCGGATCGTCGCCGATGACGCCGTGACGGCGGAGGCGGAGGCGACCGCCCGCCGCATCGCCCAGGGGGCGCCGCTGGTGGCGCGCTGGCACAAGCAATTCGCGCGCCGCCTGATGGATCCCGCGCCCTTGACCGAGGCCGATATCGAAGAAAGCTACGCCTGCTTCGACACCGAGGATTTTCAAACCGGCTACCAGGCATTCCTGAACAAAGAGAAGCCGGAGTTCGAGGGCCGATAGCTCTCCCACCTGCCATGACACCGACTTTGCCGTTGCGCCCATGGCGCATGGGTCTTAACTTCGCGCTCTGTCAGGTAGAGGAGGAAGTCCATGTTGGAGACGGTGCAACTCGGCAATTGCGGGCTCAATGTTTCGCGTCTGTGCCTGGGCACGATGAATTTCGGCGAGCCGGGGCGCGGCCATCAGGGTGATTGGACGCTTCCCATTGACGAGGCCCGGCCGATCTTCAAGGCCGCCCTCGACCATGGCCTGTTCTATTTCGATTGCGCCGATGTCTATGGCATCGGCGCTTGCGAACGGGTGGTTGGACAGCTTCTCCGGGAACTGGTGCCGCGTGACCAATATGTACTTTCGACCAAGGTTTCGGGGGTCATGGGCCCGAACCCCAATCAGGCCGGCCTGTCCCGCAAGCATGTGATGGAGGGCGTGGATGCCTGCCTGCAGCGCCTTGGCCTCGACTATGTCGATCAGCTGATTATCCACCGCCATCCGCACGGCCGCATGGGCTTTACCCCGACGCCGATCGAGGAAACGATGGAGGCGCTGCACGACGTGGTGAAGGCGGGAAAGGCGCTTTATATCGGCGGATCGTCGATGTTCGCCTGGCAGTTCGTCGAATTGCAGATGACGGCGGAGCGTCATGGCTGGACGAAGTTCGTCTCCATGCAGAACCATTACAACCTGATCTACCGCGAGGAAGAGCGCGAGATGAACCCCTATTGCGCCGCGACCGGCGTGGCGCTGACCCCCTGGTCGCCGCTGGCCCGCGGTATCCTGACCGGTTCCTATAAGGGCAGCCTTGATGGCGGCAGTACGGCGCGCAGCCAAGGCGCCGACCGCAAGCGTACGGAAGGGCTTTATCTGGGTGAAATGGATTTCAAGATCGCCGACCGCGTCGTCGAGCTGGCGGAAAAGCTCGGTCACACCCCAGCCCAGATCGCCATTGCCTGGCTGTTGAGCAAGGAAGAGATTACGGCACCGGTGGTCGGCGTCTCGAAGATCAGCCAGCTTAATCAATTGGTGGCGGCCACCGAGATTACCCTGGATGATGACGACATCGCGTATCTGGAAGAGCTCTACAAGCCGGTGGAAAACCTGCTCAGCTTCGGCAGTTCCTAATGAACGCGAAACAGAAACCCGTTGCCGTTGTCATCGGCGCCACCTCCAAATGGCAAGCGGATGGCCGTAACACCCGGTTGGCCCATGGTGATACGGTCGACGATCAGGACTTGCCGGTGGGTATTCGCTGGGGTATCGGCGGCGCGGTGGCGCAAAAATTCGCCGCCGAGGGTTTTTTCACCGTGCTCACCACACGCAATGCCGCCAACGCCGCCGGCCTTGAAAGCGCCATCAGGGATCATGGTGGCGATTGCATGATCGTCGAGCTGGACCTGATCTCCGATACCTCGATAGCAAACGCCTTCGCCAGGATAAGAGGCGAGGCCGGTGATCCGGAGGTGTTGGTTTACAACGCCGGCTATCTGGAAGGCCGCGATCTGCCGCCCGAGAAGGAATTGCTGGAACACATCCCCGTGGAGATGTTCGATACCGCGCAGCATATTTCCAGCCGGGGGCCATTCCTGGTCGCCAAGGAAGTGCTGCCGGCCATGCGCCTGAAGGGTGAAGGCTCGTTCCTGATATCCAACAACGCCAGCTCCCTGCGCGGGCGCAAGCGTCAAACGGGGCAGTCGCTGTACTACCCCAGGGTTATGATGCGCACCCTTGCCCAGGTCCTGACGGAGGAATATTCAGAGCACGGCGTGCACGTGGCCAACGTCGTCATTGATGGCCTGATCGATTCACCGGGAACGCGGGCCCTGCCGCGGGCGCAAGACAACCCCGGCGCGGTAATGAACCCGGTGAAGATCGCCGAGGCGTTCTACTATCTGCACACCCAGGACAAATCCTGCTGGACCCACGAGTTGCAGTTGACACCCTATCCCACGAAGCCGAGTTACTAGAGCAACCCGCATTCAATTGAATGCGGATAAGTTGCTCTATTCTAAAGATTTTAGCGCATGGGTTCGGGTTTGATTAAACCCGACATGCGCTAGGCCCTAGCCCGTTTTCGATTTTGAACTACCCACCCGCTCCCCCTCCCGGCCACCCAATGAGTATGATCCCGTGGGTGGTCGGGAGGGGGAGCGGGTGGCTTGGCGCTTCGATGAATATCGAAAATGGTCTAGCCCGCTACGCCGACAGCAGAGGGATCAGCTTTCGGGCTTCGTCGATACTGTCGGCGCCAAGGACCTGGAAGCCGTCGGCGGCATGGCGCAATGCTTCATCCCGATGCCCCGAGCCAAAGCCGGTCAGGACATGGACGCCGCCCGATAGTCCCGCGCTCCGCCCCGCGCCCATATCGGTCGGCAGATCGCCGACAATCCACGAAGGGGCAAGATCTGCGCCCAGGCCACGCGCCGCCTTCAGCAGCATGCCGGGGTTGGGCTTGCGGTCGCCGTGGTCGCGGTCGTATGGGGCGACGGCGTCGGGGTGATAGGGGCAGGCACAGACCGCATCAACATGGGCGCCAAAAGCGGCCAGATCGGCCTTGATCTTGTCCTGCACGGCCTGGAATTCGGCCCAGCCGTAATAGCCGCGTCCGACACCGGACTGATTGGTGACCAGCACCACGTGCAGGCCCCGCTGGTTGGCCAGCGCAATGGTCTCGCCGGCGCCGGGGATCAACTCGGTCTTTTCAACTTCGTGCAGATAGTGGGTCTCAACCACGACGACACCGTCGCGGTCCAGGAACAATACCGGCGCCGACCGCGTCTGGCCCAGGATTTCGACCCAGACACCGTCGTCATCGACAAATGTCGGATGGTCAGCCATCGCCGCTCTGCAAGACCTCCGGATTGATCAGATAGTAGGGGTCCAGCTTGCCGTCAAAGGCATCAAGGCAATTCTGCACCGCGCGCAGGCCCATGTTGCGGAACGCCTCCTTGGTGACGCCGGCGATATGGGGGCTGAGGAAGACGTTGTCCAGGCTCAGTAAGGGCAGATCGGGTGCGGGCGGTTCGTCCCGGGTCACATCCAGCCCGGCGGCCGCGAGCGGTCCGTTGGTCAGGGCGTGATGCAGGGCGTCCTCGTCGATCAACGTGCCGCGCGCGGTATTGATCAACACCGCGCCCTGGCGCATGCGGGAAAACTCCTGACCCGTCAGCTCCGGGCTGCCGTCGTGATTGCCGGGGCGGTGCATGGAGACGATGTCGGCCCGTTCCAGGGCGTCGCGGAAATCCTCGACATATTCGTAGCCGTGGCCCCGGATCACCCGTTGCGGCACGTACGGATCGGCGACGATCACATCCATGTCGAAGGCGGCGCAGCGCCGGGCCATGCGGGTACCGATGCGGCCGAAGCCGACGATCAGGATGGTCTTGCCCGAGACTTCGGATGACGTGATGGAATCGCGACGGCCGTAGTTCTGACCCCGCGTTGCCGCGTCCAGGGGCAGGGCATCCTTAATGGTCGCCAGCATCAGCATGAAGGCATGCTCGCAAACTGCATTGGAATTCGCCTCGCCGACCACGGACAAAGGCAGGCCATGGGCGGTCGCCGCCGCCACGTCGACATTGTCATAGCCGACCCCATGGCGGGAGATGATCTGCAGGCTATCGGCATTGGCGCAGGCCGCTTCGCCGAACGGCGTGGTGCGCAGAACGACGCCATGGACGCCGGGCATGGCGTCGACCAGTTGTTGCTCCGTGGGATCAATCAGGCTTTCGACATCGACCTCCGGATGCTCCGCCAGCAGCGTCAGGGTGTCGGGATGGAACTTTCCGGCCAATAAGAGCTTAGGCATTTACTTCACTCCCCACGCCAGGGCGATTTGGGCCGCCAATGGCCCGTATATCCTTCACATTATTCGCGCGCATGTTCGACTCCTTACCTATTCGTATTGTAAATGCCAGCTACCCGCACGGCAGCGGTGGCTCAACGTCCAATTTCTCGTTCCAGGGCGCCAGGCTATCCAAGATGGTGGGATATAATATCACACCTTCGGCCACGGCTTGCCGCCTGCGGGTCAAGGCGCCATCTCCTGGCATGCGAACGGGGGATTGACCGTCGGGAACAGCCGCAGCGCGGCAGACATCCGCCAGCCAGCCGGTCTGATGCGTAAACGCTTCAACGCCGCCGAAGGCATCAGGATCGATGATCTGCAGGAACACCCCGGCGCCCCAATTCGTCGGGTTGTCGGCCCGGCCATAGCCCGGCAGGCCAGACGTCAGGGCCTCGATCATCAGAGCCAGGGCGAAACCTTTGTGGCCCCGGTCCAGGCCGCCCAGGGCCAACAGCGCGCCGGGCGGATCGGTTTCCAGTACTTTGGGATCATCACTGGCCTGGCCTTGATTGTCGACCAGCCAGGGGCCCGGCAGCTTGCGGTTCTCGCCATCCATGCGCGCCGACAGGCCCATGGTCGTGGCCGAGGCGGAGATATCGATCAGAATGGGATCGCCCGTGGTGGGAATGCCTACCGCAAGGGGATCGGGGGTGAATTTGGCTTCGTAGGAGCCAAAGGGCGCCACGGCGGCGACGGAAGGATCGGAGCTGGCCAGGGTGATCATCAGGTTCCGGTCCGTGGCCTGGGTCAGAAACGTTGCCAGGCAGGCAATATGATGACTGCGCCGAATGGATACGGTTACCGTGCCATATTGCTTGGCCCGTTCGCACGCGGTCCGGATTGCATTCCAGGTCAGCCAGACTCCCGACAGATAGCCGCCGTCCCAAACCATGGTGGCGCCCCGGTCGGTAATCACCTCCGGCTCGCCCGTTGCGGCCATCAGGCCGTTCGCCAGATGATCCAGATATTGTCGGCCCAGGGCCAGGCCATGGGTGTCGTGACCCATGGCGTCGGCTTCGACCAGCAATTCGGCGACAATGGCGGCGCGGTCGGCGGGCATGCCGGCGGCGGTGAACAGGTCCGTGGCGTAACGGACCAGATCGCCGATCGCATAGCGTGGTGTTGCGCCGTTCATTAGGCGGCTTCGGCCCATCGGCTATTCAAGACCACCGCTCCCGAAATCGGCCGGTTGATGATCCTGTCGTCGCTAAATGCCATCGCGGCGGACCTCTCAAAATAACGCTGCCGGGCCCGGTTTGACGCCGGGCCCGGCAAAAACGTCTTGTATTGTCAGCCTAGACCGGGTCCCAACTGAACACGTCGCCGCTACGCTCGAGAGGCATGAAGCTGGACTTCATGGCCGGCAGGGCATGTTCGGCGATGGTTTCCGGCGTCCAGCCTTCGCTGCGCTGCACCGAGCGGACCGGGCGGGGTTGGTTAAAGAGGAAGATCTCGTTATGGCGCACGCCAAAGATCTGCGCCGTGACCTCCGATGCCGCATCCGACAGCAGGAACACCGCCATGGGTGCGATCTTGGCGGGGGTCATGGCCTTGATCTTCTCGACCCGCGCCTTTTCCTCCTCCGAGGAAATGGGAATGGTGCCGATCAGACGGCTCCATGCGAACGGCGAGATGCAGTTGGAGCGCACGCCGAAGCGCGACATATCCAAGGCCAGGGACTTGGACAGACCGACGATGCCCAGCTTGGCCGCGGCATAGTTCGCCTGACCGAAGTTGCCGACCAGGCCGGAGGTCGAGGTCATGTGCACGAAGGCACCGCTGCCCTGCTCGCGAAAATGCGTCGCCGCGGCCCGGGCCACGTTGAAACAGCCCTTCAGATGCACGGCGATGACGATGTCCCATTCCTCCTCGGTCATCTTGTGGAAGATGACGTCGCGCAGAATGCCGGCATTGTTGACGATACCGTCGATCTTGCCATAGGTTTCGACGGCCTGTTGCACCATGGCCTCGGCGGCGTCGAAATCCGCGACCGAGCCATAGTTGGCCACGGCTTCGCCGCCGGCTTCCTTGATGTCGCCGACCACTTCCATGGCCGGGGTTTTGTCCTCGCCCTCGCCATCGGCCTGGCCGCCCAGGTCATTGACGATCACCTTGGCGCCCTGGCTGGCGGCCATAAGGGCGATATCACGGCCCACGCCGCGCCCGGCGCCCGTTACCAGAATTACCTTGTCTTTCAGCATTTCGCCGCCACTGATTTGCTCTGTCATGACCTCTTCCTTCCTCCATGGCGCATCAACGCGCGCCCGTTTCCGTTACCTAGCGCATGTCGGGTTTAACCAAACCCGAACCCATGCGCAAAAACTTTTGGAATAGAGCAACTTATCCGCATTCAATTGAATGCGGGTTGCTCTAGTCAAATCCGAAGGCCGCAACATACACCGCCCGTCGGCAGAGGCAAGGGAGAGGCTTGTCCGCCCCGTCCTGCGGTCGCTCAACTCTGGAAATCGTTGATGGACAGCTCAGCCCGCATGTCGCGGGTTGCCTCTTCCTTGTAGTCTTCCAGAGGAATACCGGCGCCGTCGGCGATCTTCACGACGGCGCTGAACGAGGCGATGGTGGCGCAAGCATCGACAAAGGCAGCGTCGCCCATATTCTCGCGCACCGTCCGCCGCGCCGCCGCCATTTCAGCCGCGTCGCCGCCATGCACGGCCCCTACCAGATCCATCAGGATTTCGCCGTGGGGGATACTGCTCACCGCCGCCTCGTCCGTCATGATGGCGGACAGATCGTACTGATCACCAGAACTTTTGCCGCTCTCACGGAGCAGGGCCGAATGGCTGGTGGTTCAATAATAGCAGCCGTTCAGGGCCGAGGTTCGCCCCGCGATCAGCTCGATCTGGGCATGGCTGATGGCGCGGAAATCATGCTCGAAATCCCTGATCTCGTGATCCTTCATATACAGCTCGACATCGAGATCGAAGAAGTTGAAGACTTCCTGGGGCACCAGACTGACGCCGCGATGAATGTTCTTGTCGCCATGCACGGGGTAGGGATTGGGATCATCCGGACCGACATCTTCCGGTGCCAGGGTGGCGACATAGGCCAGATTGCGCTTGGCGCCCATCGGCCGTTGCCGGCTGGGTTCGCCGGGCATGGGCGCCGGCAGCTCGCGTGGCGGCAGGCCCAGGCCCTGGTGCAGTTTGTCCAGCCCCGTCAGCACCGCGATGACGCCGATAATCTCGACATATTCGGTTTCTTCCAACGCCGGCATTGCACTGCCTTCGACCAGGGAAAGTATCCAGCGCTCGGTGATCCGGCCCGCATCGGTGACAATTCTATGGATCGCCTCGATCGCCGCCGGCGGCAGGTCGGAGGAGCTGTCGTGTTCGCCCGCCACGGTATAGGGCGACAATGCCGCCTGGCGCTCGCGGCACAAACCGCAGTCTCCCGCGCGCCGCGCCTCCGCCGCGATGGCCAGGCGCTCGGCCCCGGTCCACCAGGTGCCGGGCCGGGCCAGACGGTCCCAGGCGACTTCCACCTCCCGGGCCAGACTTTCACGTATGGGCAGCATTTCGCCCGCGACTTCAATTTCGGTCATATTGAACCTCCCTAAATCACTTCCGCCGGGGCCTGGGGCACGGTCTTCCAGAAATCCGCATCATGGCCGTAGAATATCCGGGCGCCCGCGGTCTGCAGGGCGCGGATACGCTTCAGGCTTTCCAGCATTTCCTCCCTGTCATGCACCACCTTTGGCAGGTGCAGCCTTTCCAATGTCTGGCGCAGATAACAGGCATCCCCCGCCAGCAAGACATCGCCGCCGCCCAGACGGACCTTGAGGGACTGATGCCCCGGCGTATGGCCGTACGTTGGAATGCAGACCACGCTGCCGTCGCCGAACAGGTCATGTTCGCCATCCACCAAATTCAGATCATGGCCGTGATCATAGTCCTCCAGGGCGAAGCCGTTGGATTTCATCAGGTCCGGGTCGTGACCGGCCAGCCATTCCCGTTTCTGCACGACCAATTGCGCATTCTTGACCTGATAATTGCCACCCGCGTGGTCGAAATGCAGATGGGAATTGACCAGATAGCGGACCTTTTCAACATCCACGTCACAGCGTTCCAGGCGGGCGCCCAGCTCCTCGCCAACTTTGAATTCCGGGCTGAAATGCTTGGTGATGACCTGGGCGCGTTTTTTTACCGGATTCTGAATATCCGTGTGCAGGCCGCTGTCGAACAGCACCTGGCCCTTGGGATGGTCGATCAGATAGACCGGCACGGGCAGGCGGATTTCGCCATCTTCCCCGTCCAGGAAACTATGCAGGGGCATGGTCAACCAACCGCAGGTCATGGCGTACAGGCGAACGGACATTTCAACTCCCAAAAAACTACAGCTGAAGAATTGCGGCTGAATGTAGCAGGGGCCAACAATTACGAGACTCGAACAATGTTTGCTTTTATGCTCCGCCGCAAGTCAATTACAAGATATAGGAGACGCCAAAATGCGTGGATTAAAGGGCAAGAACGTAATTCTCACCGGCGGTGCCAGCGGCATCGGGCAGGCGATCAGCCTGCGTCTGGGCGAAGAAGGCTGCAACGTGGGGATCTTCGACCTGAACGGTGATGGCGCCAATGCGACGGCCGAAAAGATCCGCACCGCGGGCGGTACCGCCAACGGCTATGCCGTCGATGTCAGCGACTATGACGCGGTTGCCAGCGCCGTTGCCACCTTCGAAAGCGATTGCGGCCCGGTGGACGGCCTGGTCAACAACGCCGGCTGGGACAAGTCCATGCCCTTCCTGGATACGGATCTGGAGCTTTGGCACAAGGTCGTGGCCATCAACATGTATGGCCCGTTGAATCTATGCCACGTAATCCTGAAAGGCATGGCGGAGCGCGGCAGCGGCCGGGTGGTCAATATTTCTTCCGATGCGGGCCGGGTCGGGTCCTCCGGCGAGGCGGTGTATGCCGCCTGCAAGGGCGGTCTGATCGCCTTTTCCAAGACCATGAGCCGGGAATTGGCGCGCAAGAACATCACGCTGAACACTGTCTGCCCCGGCCCGACCAACACGCCGCTGCTGGCCGAGCAGGGTCCAAAGCTGGTTGCCGCCCTGGAACGTGCCGTACCCATGCGCCGGGTCGCCGAGCCGGAGGATTATCCGGGTCTGGTATCGTTCTTCCTGTCCGACGATGCCTCCTACATCACCGGCCAGACGATTTCCGTCTCGGGCGGCTTGACGATGCATGGGTGATTTTTCTTAGTTGGCTGAACCACCCGCTCCCCTGGAGTAGGCGGCCAGGCGAACGCAGCGAATAGCGAGTAATTTTCATGGACTTCAAGGATCTGATCTATACCGAGAAGGACGGCGTTGCGACGATTATGATCAATCGTCCGAAGGTCTATAACGCTTTCAGCAATCAAACGGCGGAAGAGTTGATCAAGGCCTTCAACATGGCCGGCTGGAACCCCGACATCGGCGTTGTTGTATTCACTGGTGTTGGCGACAAAGCCTTTTGCACCGGCGGCGACCAGTCGGCGGACTCCCACGAGGGCAGTTACGGCGGCCGGGGCACCACGGGCATGCCGGTGGAGGAATTGCACACCATTATCCGCGATATCCCCAAGCCGGTGATCGCCCGCGTCAATGGCTATGCCATCGGCGGCGGTCACGTCTTCCACGTCTTGTGCGATCTGACCATTGCCTCGGACAATGCCATCTTCGGCCAGGTCGGGCCCGCCATGGGCTCGGTCGATCCGGGCTTTGGCACGGCTTATCTGGCCCGCCTGGTGGGCGAGAAAAAGGCGCGGGAGATCTGGTACATGTGCCGCCGTTATTCGGCCCAGGAAGCCCTGGAAATGGGTTTGGTCAACGCGGTGGTGCCGTTCGACAAGCTGGACGAGGAGGTGGATGCCTGGTGCCAGGAAATCATGGCCAAAAGCCCCACCGCCCTGGCCATCGCCAAGCGCAGCTTCAATGCCGATACCGAGCATATCCGCGGCCTGGGCGTGTTGGGTTTCCAGGCCCTGAAGGGTTACTACGAAACGGAAGAATCCAAGGAAGGTGTCAATGCCTTCCGGGAAAAGCGCAAGCCAGATTTCCGCAAGTATCAACCCCGCTGAACGAAGAGCAATTTTCAAACAATTGGATTCGCCTTGGCGATACAAGTGATTGGTTCAATTGCTCTTTTCTCAAGTGTCCGAGCATGTTTAGAAGAGACATGCTCTGGCCGCGAAATTCTGTATGATCCGGGCCGGCCTTTGTTGCGACAGTCAGTGTCGCAAAACGGGGCCGGCCCGTTTTGTTTTGGCGTAGACGAGAGTGAATGATGAGCAATTCCGACGGCTACCTTTTCATGGCGGATCCGATCCGCCGCCATGCGCTGGAGCGGGGCGACCGCCCGGCCCTGGTATTCGAGGGCCAGGAAACCACCTACCGCCAGCTTGATGCCCGCTCCAATCAGGTTGCCAACGGCTTGATCGCCGCCGGCGTCAAACCGGGCCAGCGGATCGCCATTCTGGCCAAGAATATCGATCTGTTTTTCGAGATCTATTACGGCGCCACCAAGGCCGGCGCCGTGCTGGTGCCGATCAATTTCCGCCTGGCGCCGCCCGAGGTCGCCTATGTCCTCAACGATGCGGTTGCCAAGATGCTGTTTGTCACCGAGGAGTTTCATGATCTGGTGGCCGGGGTCGAGGCGGAGGTAGCCGGTCTCGAACAGGTCCTTACCCTACAGGACGGCCGCGACGGCTGGACCGGTTATGCCGCCTGGCGCGACGGGCAGCCGACGGACGATCCGCGGATGGAGGGCGCGCCATCGGATACCTGCCTGCAGGCCTATTCGTCCGGCACCACGGGCCACCCCAAGGGCGTGGAGATCACCCACGATAATTTTGTCCAGTTTCTGCCCAACCCGCTGGCGGAATGGGGCACCTGGGAAGCGGACGATGTTTCCCTGGTCGCCATGCCGTTGTTCCATGTGGCCGGCTGCGTCTGGGCCTTTGTCGGACTATACATTGGCGCCAACAACATCCTGCTGCCGGAGGTTGATCCGCCGGCGATCCTGAAAGCCATCGAGACCTACAAGGTCACCCAGGTGATCTTCGTGCCGGCGGTGATCCTGTTCCTGCTGCAAACGCCGGGCGCGGCGGAGACAGATGTTTCGTCGGTCAAGATGGTGCTGTACGGCGCCTCGCCCATTCCCCAGCCGGTGCTGCAACAGGCCATGGAGATTTTCGATTGCGGTTTTGCCCAGCTTTATGGGCTGACTGAAACCACGGGCGCCGTGACCTATCTGCCGCCCGAGGATCACGACGGCAGCGAAAAGATGAAATCCTGCGGCAAGCCCATGCGTGGGGCGAAAATCCGCGTCGTCGATGAAAACGGCCAGGATTGTCCGCCCGGCGTGGTGGGGGAGGTTATCATCGCCGGCGTGCAGGTCATGAAGGGCTATTGGAACCAACCGGAAGAGACCGCCAAGGCCGTCCGCGATGGCTGGTTCTATTCCGGCGATGCCGGTTATTTCGATGCCGAGGGCTATTTGTACATCCACGACCGGGTCAAGGACATGATCGTCTCGGGCGGCGAGAACATCTACCCCGCCGAGGTGGAGAGCGCCCTGGCCGGCCACGAAAAGATCGCCGATGTGGCCGTGATCGGCGTGCCGGACGAAAAATGGGGTGAAACTGTGAAGGCCGTCATCGTCACCGCGCCCGGCGCGGATTTGAGCGCCGATGAGGTTATTGCCTATGCCCGGCAACAGATCGCCGGCTACAAGATCCCCCGCTCGGTGGATTTCACGGACGAACTGCCGCGCAACCCATCGGGCAAGATCCTGAAACGGGAATTGCGCCAGCCCTATTGGGAAGGCCATGACCGGCAGGTAAACTAGCAGAGGATTGATCGCATGATCCCGACAGAAGAGCAGATCATGATCCGCGATATGGCCCGGGCCTTCGCGGCGGAGCAAATCGCGCCCCATGCCGGCGAGTGGGAGGACCAGGCGCAATTTCCGGCGGAGGTCTTCAAGGCCATGGGCGAGCTCGGGCTGATGGGTATGACCGTGCCGGAGGAATGGGGCGGCGCCGGTCTGGACTATGTCACCTATGCCATGGCGCTGGAGGAGATCGCCGCCGGCGACGGCGCCGTCGCCATGGTCATGAGCGGCCATAACTCCGTCGGCTGCATGCCGATCCTGGAATACGGCACCGAGGCGCAGAAAGAACGTTATCTGCGCGCCCTGACCCAGGGCGAGATGCTCTGTGCTTTCGCCCTGACGGAGGCCAAGGGCGGCTCCGACGCCGGCGCCCTGATCACCCGCGCGGTGCGTGATGACGACGGCTACGTCATCAACGGCAACAAGCAGTTCATCACCACCGGCAAGAATGCGGATATCACCCTGATTTTCGCCGTCACCAACCCGGAATTGGGCACCAAGGGCATTTCCGCCTTTATCGTGCCCACGGATACCCCTGGCTATGAAGTGGTGCGGCTGGAGGAAAAGATGGGCCTGAATGCCTCCGACACGGCGCAACTGGCCTTCAACGACATGCGGGTGCCCCACGATGCCCTGCTGGGCGAGGAAGGCCAGGGCTACCGCATCGCCCTTGGCAATCTGGAGGGCGGGCGTATCGGCATTGCCTCCCAGGCCCTGGGCATGGCGCGGGCGGCCTATGAAGCGGCCCTGGAATACGCGCAGGAACGGGAAGCCTTCGGTAAGCCGATTATCGAGCATCAGGCGGTGGCCTTCCGTCTGGCGGATATGGCGACGCAATTGGAGGCGGCGCGGCAGTTGATCTGGCATGCCGCCGCCCTGCGCAGCGCCGGCGAGAAATGCCTGATGGAAGCTTCCATGGCGAAAATGTTCTCCACCGACATGGCGGAGCAGGTCTGCTCCGACGCCATGCAGACCCTGGGCGGTTATGGCTTTTTGCGGGACTTTCCCGTGGAGCGCTATTACCGTGGTGTCCGAGGCGCCCGTATTTACGAAGGCACCAATGACATACAAAAACTGGTCATCGCCCGGGATATCGCGGCTGACTAGGTGGAGGGTTCGTCATGGATATCGCGTTATCGGATGATCTGCGGGCATTTCAGACCGAGGTTCGAAGCTTTCTGGAAGACAACCTGAGCCCTGAAATCCGCGAGGCCGCGCGCCTTTGCACTACGATCGTGCCGGAGCATGAGGCGACCATGGCGTGGCACGGGGTCTTGTACCGCAAGGGCTGGGTCGCGCCCAATTGGCCGGCGGAACATGGCGGTCCCGGTTGGAGCGTGGAGCAGCGCTACATATTCGCCCGGGAATGTGCCAAGGCAGGGGTGCCGCGCCAATGGCCGGGCGGGCTGTCCCTGGTCGGGCCCGCTATCATGGGCTACGGCAGCGCCGAACAAAAGGCCTACTATCTGCCGCGCATTCTGTCCGGCGAGGATCTTTGGTGCCAGGGCTATTCCGAACCGGGTTCCGGCTCGGACCTGGCCTCGTTGCAATGCCGGGCCGTGGCGGATGGTGACGACTATGTCATCAACGGCTCCAAGATCTGGACCTCATATGCCCATTACGCGAACCGCATGTTCTGTCTGGTCCGTACCTCGACGGAGGGCAAGCCCCAGGCCGGCATTACTTTTCTGCTGCTTGAGATGGATAGCCCCGGCATCAGGGTTGAACCGATCCATATCATGGGCGGTGACCACGAATTCAATCAGGTGTTTTTCACCGACGTGCGGGTACCGCAGGCCAACCGGGTTGGGGCCGAGAATGAAGGCTGGACCGTGGCCAAGTATCTGTTGGAATTCGAACGGGGCGGTGATGCCCGTGCGGCCAGGCAGCGGACCAGACTGGACGAGGCGCGTCGCCTTGCCGCCGCACGGCGGAACAGTGACGGCCGCAGTCTGTTGGAAGAACCTAGTTTCGCCGCTGATCTGGCGGCGGTGCAAATCGAATTGGAGACGGTGGAGTTCACCGAAGTGCGCGCCATGGCCGAGATCGCCAAGCGCGGCAATCCCGGTCCCGCCTCTTCGATGCTGAAGGTTCGCGCGACGGAGGTACAGGTGGCGATCAGCGAACTGGCGATGCGGGCGATCGCCTATTACGCCGCGCCGCATCAGCCGGAAGAGCGCCTGGCCGGCGCCAACCTGGAACCCATCGGCCTGCGGGACGAGATGTCGATCACGGCGCGCTACTTGAATGACCGTGCGGCAAGCATATACGCCGGTTCAAACGAGATTCAGCGCAACATCATGGCCAAAATGGTACTGGGGATGTAGCGGCTGGCTTGCATGATGGAGAGTCTGTGATGGATATCGCGCTGTCGGATGAACTGCTGGCTTTTCAGGCCGAGGTCCGGACCTTTCTGGAAGACAATCTGAGCCTGGAAATCCGCGAAGCTTCGCGCCTGTGCACGACGATTATTGCCGAACACGAGGCGGTGATGCGGTGGCACAAAATCATGTACCGCCAGGGTTGGGCCGCGCCGGGCTGGCCGGAGGAATATGGCGGGCCCGGCTGGGATACCATGCGCCGCTATCTGTTCGCCGCCGAATATGCCCGTGCCGGGGCGCCGCGCCTGGCACCCCAGGGGCTGGCGATGGTGGCGCCCGCCCTCATGGGCCACGGCAGCGAGGAACAAAAGGCCTTCTATCTGCCCCGTATCCTTTCGGGCGAGGATGTCTGGTGTCAGGGCTATTCCGAGCCGGGCTCGGGCTCCGACCTGGCGTCATTGCAATGCCGTGCCGTCGCCGATGGCGATGACTACATCATCAACGGTTCCAAGATCTGGACCACCTCGGCCCACGAGGCCAACCGCATGTTCTGCCTGGTCCGCACCTCGACCGAAGGCAAGCCCCAGGCCGGCATTACATTTCTGTTGCTGGACATGGATACCCCCGGCATCGTTGTCGAGCCGATCCATATCCTGGGCGGCGACCACGAATTCAATCAGGTGTTCTTCACCGATGCACGGGTTCCCCAGGTCAACCGGGTCGGGGCCGAGAACGAAGGCTGGACCGTGGCCAAATATCTCCTCGAGTTCGAGCGCGGCGGTGGGGCCCGCGCCGCCTCTCAGCGGACCAGGTTGGATGAGGCCCGGCGTCTTGCCGCCCATCGGCGGAAAAGCGACGGCCGCAGCTTGTTGGCGGAACCCGGTTTCGCCGCTGATCTCGCGGCCTTGGAGATCGAGTTGAACACGGTGGAGTTCACCGAACTGCGCACCATGGCCGAGATCGCCAAGCGCGGCAGCCCGGGCCCGGCATCCTCGATGCTGAAGACGCGGTCGACGGAGGTGCAGATGGCGATCAGTGAGCTGGCGATGCGGGCGATCGGCTATTACGCCGCCCCGCATCAGCCGGAGGAACGCCTGGCCGGCGCCAATCTGCAGCCCATTGGCTTGCGGGACGAGATGTCGATAACCGCGCGTTATTTGAATGACCGGGCCGGCAGTATCTATGGCGGCTCGAACGAGATTCAGCGCAACATCATGGCCAAACTGGTGCTGGGGATGTAGCTGCCGGAAATCTCCGGTACCTCTTCAGAGCAGGAAAACCAGGACAACCAGCAACGCCAGGGCCATGTTCGGCAAGTCGGCAAGTGTCGGCATGATTTCCACCCTCCAGCGGTATCGTTGGTGGAAAGCATGGCGGGGAAGGGCCCGCGGCGCAGTGACGGAAATCACCGAAAGGCGCAATATTGTGCCAAAAACCCCCTAAATGGCGCGATTTAGGCCGAATTAACCCTTTTCTCGGGAATTTGCGTACCGTTGGTAAAGGCGCATGGCCAGGCCGGAAAAGCCGTCGGGCATGAAATAGACCACGAAAAGAAGCGCGAAACCGAATGGCGGTACCGCCAGGGCGGCGGGCATGGAACCGGAGGCGGCGGGCAGGAACAGCACCAAAAAGCTGCCGATTAGGGCCCCCCACACCGAGCGGAAGCCGGCCATCACCGCCCCGATCAGCAGCAGGATGGAAAAAAACAAACCGTAGGAATCCGGCGCCACGAAATCCGCCAACAGACCGGTCAGGGCGCCGCCCATGCCGGCGTACATGGCGGAAACGCCAAAAACCGTGGTCTTGAACATGGCGACGTTGATGCCCATGGGCGCGGCGGCGATTTCGTTGTCACGGATTGCCGCCAGGGCCCGGCCGGAACGGCTGTTGATCAGGTTGCCGGCCAGCCAGAAAAACCCGATCATGATGACAAGCGTGACGAAGTACCAATATTGATCGTCGTTCAGCCCGGTCCAGGCGGGCGGGTCGGGCCGGTCGAGGTAAACGCCGCTGACGCCCCCCGTCCAATGCTGCAACTCGTCCAGCTTCAGGACTTGCGGCAGGACCAGGGAGAGACCCCAGGTCATCAGCATCAGATGGATCATGTTCAGGCGCAGGGCCGGCCAGCCGAACAGAAAGCCCGAGATAAAGGAAACCACCGCCGCCACGGGCAGGGCGCCATAGGCCGACAACCCGCCATGGCTCATGGCGATCGAGGTGGAATAGGCTCCAATGGCAAAAAAGGCCCCGTGGCCGATGGAAAACTGCCCGCTCAACCCGGTCAGCAGGTTGACCCCCAAAATGGCCAGGGCCAGGGCAAAAACCAGCGCCAGGGTATAGGTGGTGTAGCCGTCCAGCACGAACGGCAAGACCACGGTCAGGCCCAGGAACAGGGCAAGGGCGCCCCATTTCCAGGCCGGGGGAATGGCCTTTGGATCGCCCTGTTCACGGATGCGGCTGCGAAGGTCTGGCGCCGGCAAATTCGATAACGTCACTTCGGCCCCAATTCGCCGCTTACAAGAACGCCTCTCTTATAGCGGGCCGGCTGTCATCGTCAATGAAATCCGCGCCTGCTATTCCGCGATCCGGCCGGCCTCCTTGGCGTTGGCGAAGATCGCCGCCGCCACCACCGACAGGACGGCAAGAAAGGCGAAGATCCAGCGATAAGCGATCTCCGGCGCCGGGCCGCCGGCGCCGTCGAAGCTTCCGACGATCAGGCCCGAGGCGGCCTGAATGACCGCGATGCCGAGCATGACCGCGAGATTCTGGAAAGTGAGGCCGCGCCCGATTAGATGATCCGGCAGAACGGCGCGGGCAAAGGCATGGTTCAACATGACATAGCTGCCGATGGTGGCGAACAGCAGCAACAGTATGGTCGCGGTCCAAAAATCCGGCTCTTCGAGCAGCGCCAGCAAAGCCAGTATGGCGGCGGTGGCCAGGGCGGCCGCGACGATCAGCCACTTGCGCCGGCTGACATGGTGATCAAGCCGGCCGTAAAGGGAAACGCCGATGAGCACGGCGGCGTTCATGCCCAGCAGGACATTGCCGCGGGCGACGCCGTCCAGGCCATGGATATCGGCCAGATAGGGCCCGCCCCACAGCCCGACCACGGTCAGCACAGTTGCATAGCTGACAAACTGGATCGCCGAGACCAGCCAGAGTTCGCGGTTGGCGACAACGGCCCGCAATCCCCGCAGGATATCCGGCCAGGACTCGTGCTGATTATCGGCCTCCCTCTGTCCCAACGGCGCATCGCGGACAACCAGGTAAAGCAGTAGGGCAAAAGCCCCGGTCACGCCGGCCATCACCAGGAAAGCGCCGCGCCAGCCGATGATCTCCACCGCCCAGGCCAGCGGTGTCGTGGCCAAAAGGGTGCCGCCGCCGCCGACCACGAACAGTGCGGCGGAGAGGGTGGCGAAGCGCTCCTCGGGATACCAGCGCGCGATCACCACCATCGAGCCCATCAGCCCGGCGGCGCAGCCAATCCCCAACAGCAATCGACCGATCGCCAGAACCGCGCCGCCGTCGGCGGCGGCGAAGGTGATGGCGCCAAGCACCGCGACCAGGAACAGCCCGGTCATGGTCCGTCTGGCCCCGTACCGGTCCAACAAGACGCCGGTGGGTATTTGCGCCGCGCCGAAGGCAAGAAAGAAAAGCCCGGTGATGCCGCCCATGGTTTCGGCGGACAGGTCCAGCTCGGCCATCAGTTCCGGCGCGATGGCGGCGTTGGCGACCCGGTAAAACTGGCTCGCCACATAGGCCCCGCAGAGCACGAGATAGATCCGCAGGGCCTGGCGTCTTCCTGGTTCGGTCATCGCCGCATGCTCTATGTTTTTGCCCCGGTGGGCAACATAAGACGCACTTGCGCCAGGCGGAACCGGCCGGCCGGCGCCAAGGCGGCGACAAAGACAAAGACGGAGTCCCCGGAAATCCGTGCTCTTTGCCTTGCGCGTTTGAGTTTCGTGAAAGCGGGAAAGCGCGTATCTTTTCCTTATCGTTTTGCACGGGCATCGGGTGATGAAGGGTGGTGCTATCTTTCGGCCCCGCCAATTCTGGCAATTAGGCTGGAAAACTTGGTAATTGGATAAAAAAATGCCGGTTGAACAGGGCGGAAAAACGGTCTTCGGCGCCTCGGTTGGAATATTGATGCTGGAAACTCGCTTTCCCAGAATTCATGGCGATGCTGGAAATGCAGAGAGCTGGCCGTTTCCGGTTCACTACAAGGTTGTCCCGGGCGCGACACCGGACAACGTGGTGCGCGGCGATCCAAGGCTATTGCTCGACCGGTTCATCGATGCCGGCCGAGAACTTGTTGCCATGGGCGCCGACGGCATTACCACGACATGTGGCTTCCTTGCCCTGGTGCAGGAAGATATCAAGAACGCCTTGGGCGTGCCGGTCGCAACCTCTTCCTTGGTACAAATTCCCATGGTTCAGGCTCTGCTTCCAGCAGGCCAGCGGGTCGCGGTCATTACCATTTCCAAGGCAACCTTGACCAAAGCGCATTTAGCTGCCGCGGGCGCCCCCCTGGATACACCGATAATCGGCACCGATGATGGACGCTGTTTCACCCGCGACGTGCTCGGCGACGCGGCTGAAATCAATATCTCCGACTGCCGTTTGGATATGATCGATGCCGCCAGGCAGTTGATGGAAACCGAACAGCATGTTGGGGCCGTCATATTGGAATGCACCAATATGGCGCCATATGCGCATGACATTCGGAAAATCACCGGTCTGCCGGTCTATTCCATCCATAGCTTCGTCAGCTGGTTCCAAGCCGGCCTCCGTCCCCGAAAATTCCGGTTGGAGCTGGACGATCCGCGTTATTGATCCACCGTTTCTTGGCGGGGAGTTCTGAGTTCCGGGACACCTTAGCCTAATTGCGGGTTCTTGCGCTTGTTTCGGAGAGGACGGCGCCGCCGGCCCTACTCCGCGGCGTCGTAGGCGCCGGTGATCAGGGCGCGGTATTCTTCGGTGTAGTCGCCGCGCTGTTCCGATAGGGCGGCATCGCGCATTTGATAGCCGTTGCCGGCGTGGGCCGTCATCTGCTCCACCGGCGTTGGGTTGGTGACTTCCGGCCAGTGGCCCGGCTGCGGTTCCGCGCCCTCGGCGACGATGGCGAGGGGCAGGTCGTCGGCCACGGCGGGGGGCTGGGTGATCTTCATGATGTCCCAACTGATCTCCAGCGGAATGTTGTTGGGGTCATAAAAGTAAATCGACCAAATAGTGCCATGATCCACCGCGCCGGAAACCTCGAAACCGGCTGCTTCCAACTTATCCTTGGCCGCAAACAGGTCTTCCCGGCTTTCGCAGGTCATGGAAACGTGGTCAAAACCAAGCGGCTGCCGGCTGGGCGAGCCGTGGGGTTTCGGGTTCATCGGCTGGGCGCCTTCGTAGGCGAAAAAGGCGATCATCGCCTCGCCGGCGCGGAAGAAATAGTGCCGATAGCCGTCGTGGCCGACGCCGGCCTCCAGCGTCATGCCCAGCAGATCGCGATAGAATCGGATGGTGGCGTCCAGATCGTGGGTGATGAACGCCAGGTGGTTGATCCCGGTTAAGGCCATGTTTGTCTCCATTCCCCAAAATGCAGTGTCGTGACTATAGCAAAATAACGCTGTCTGACGATGTGCTGGATTATTTGGGTGCTCTGGCCGTGGCGACAAGGTGCCCGTGTGGAAACAATCTGTTGCCAAAAAGGCTGGGCTGAAACCTTGCCAAGGGCGCTGATGCGGACCAGTTATCAGATGAAGCATCGCGTTTTCCTGTCGTAGGAGTTTTCAGATCATGAGCGCCTCCCAACCCGGCATTCTTGCCCCCGGCCCCGAATTTTCACGGTTCTTGGAATTTTCCCACCTTGCCGGCCGCGACCCGCTGCCAATCCTGCGGGAATTGGCGGCGCAATCCGTGACGCCGGAGCTTGTGGTTGGGCTGGGCGCTGGATTGCTCAGGGGATTGGGCCGCGACATCGACGGCCTGCGCGCCTTTCCCAGCCTCAGCGGACCGGGCTGCGAGGTGCCCTCGACCCAGACCGACATCTGGTGCTGGATCAGGGGCGATGATCAGGGGCGGTTGATGCATGCGGGCCGGGACATTGCCGCCCTGCTGCGCCCCGCCTTTGGCCGGGACCGCATGGCCGACGGCTTTACCTACGATGGCGGCCGCGATCTGTCAGGCTATGTGGACGGTACGGAAAATCCCGAAGGTGATGCGGCCCGTGATGCGGCCATCGTCGCCGATGCCGGCGCCGGCCTGGACGGTTCCAGCTTCGTCGCGACGCAGCAATGGCTCCATGACCTGACGCATTTCGCGACGCTGCCCCAGATGGAACGGGACAATATCATCGGCCGGCGGTTGAGCGACAACGAAGAGCTGGACGACGCCCCCGTCTCGGCCCACGTCAAGCGCACGGCTCAGGAAAGCTTCGATCCGGAAGCTTTCATCCTGCGCCGGTCCATGCCATGGGCCAACGAAAACGGCGAGGGCCTGCAGTTCGTCGCCTTCGGCGCGACATTGGACGCCTTCGAGGTGCAATTGCGCCGGATGACCGGGCAGGATGACGGCATCGTCGACGGCCTGTTCCGTTTCAGCCGCGCTGTCTCCGGCAGCTATTTCTGGTGCCCGCCCGTGGCCGGCGGCCGCCTGGATTTGTCCGCCATTGGGCTCTGATCTGAGGGTCTCCGCCGCCTACCAATAGTCGGCCATGATCTCCCTGGCCCAGGCCGGCTCGCTGATTTCGCCCCTGGGGGCGAAGCCGCTAAGGTAGGGCTTCAAGTCCAGCACCGGCGTGCCGTCGATGGCGTCCAGGCCCCGTACGGTCAGGGTCAGGCCGTCGACCGCGATGACCTTGCAGACGGTGATGCCCAGTCGGTTGGGGCGCCCCTTGCCGCGCTGGGCGAAGATGCCCACCTTGGGCCAATCGCCACGGCCACGGGGATGGCGGGCGCAGGAGACAATTTTTTCCTCCCCCACCTGGTGAAAATGAAACAGCACCTCGACATGGGAAAAATCTTCCAGACCGGCCAGGGCATCGGCCTGGAACTGCCCGCCATCCAGTTCGATGACCGCCTGTTCCCGGTCCCAATCATCGTCCCGTGCCTCAACGCGGCCGCCGCGCACATATCCGATGGGGGTGAGTGCAATGCTCATGCGATGATGTCCTCAACTCGTGTATCGTTCAGGCTAGCTTATCCAACAACGCCTGGGCCGCCAGCAAATCCGGCGCATCCAGACCCTCGGTGAACCAACCATGGATTGGCATTACCAGTTCGCGCGCCGCGTCCCGTTTGCCTTGATCGAGCCATAGTTCCGCCAGGGAGGAGGCGGCGCGCAGTTCCAACAGCTTGGCGGCCTGGCGGCGGGCGACTTCAATTGCGCGTTGAAAGCAGATTTCCGCATCGCCGCCCTGGGCGTGCCGAACTTCGCCGTGTATGCGGTGAAGTTCCGCTTCCCACCAACGCTCGGCGGTGTCTCCGACGACGCACAGGCATCTTTCGATCAGTTCGCCGGCTTGCTCGTGCCGACCGAGGTGCAGCAACCCCCTGGCTTGGAAACACTGGTAAATCGTTCGCATATATTCATGCAACGCTATTTCCAGGCTGGCCTCGATCTGTTCGACACCCAATGCCGCCGTATCGGCGCTTGCCGCCAATGCCGCGCCATGCATGAGACGGCTATGGTCAAGCCAATTGGGATTGGCGGCTTCAATCGAGATTTTCGTCATGGTTTCCGCGGTTGAGACCGTTGCCGCCAACTGATTGCCGGTAAGCCGCACAAGACAGGCCCAATGATAGGCAAACCCTAATGTGTTCTGGTGCTTGAGTTCGTGCGCCAGGGCCAGTCCATCCTCGACCAGCCGTGCCGCTTGCTGGCCATGGCCAAGGAATTGCGTGGCGATTGCCAGATGCATCTTGGCGGCGACACCGATGTCATGGGGGAAACGCTGTGTTGAGTCCCGGTGAGTGCGGGGGTCGAAATATTCGATGGCCTTGAGTGAGGCCTCGTGCGCCTCGGCGAATTCACCCCGGCTATTGTAGCCGACCGCCATGCAGCGATGGCCAACGCAAATTGCCTCTCCATTGCCGGACCGTTCGGCACGGTCGAGAAGCTCGCGGGAGATATCCAGGAAGTCATGAAACCTCGAGAGTGAACCGTAGAGGGCGCAAAAGCCATGCAGTACGGTAATATGACGAGGGTCGTCGGTAAATCCGGCCAGCAAATCGCGGGCCCGTTGATAGGCCCATTCGGTTTCTTCGGCGCCATAACCAAGGTGCGCCATCGAGGCTAAGGCCAGGCAAATCTGCAGGTCGATCTCCAAGCTATCGTGCTCCCGCGACCCGGAGACCCGTTCCAGTGCCGCAAGGCCGTGTTTCGCCTGCACCGTGGCTTCGGCAACGGCCGAGCGGCCAAGGGACTGACGCCCGGCGCGCAGCCACAGATGCGCGGCGCGTTCGGGTTCCTGCCCGGCGTCATAATGATGGGCTAACAATTCAGGTTCGGTTTCCGCGCGGTTGGGAAAATCCGTTTCCAAGGCGCGGGCCACATCGGCATGAATGGTCCGGCGCCTTTCACGCAGCAACATTTGATAGGCCGCATCCTGCACCAACGCATGTTTGAATACATAGTGAACTTCCCGGCCACGCTCGTCACGCCAAAGCAGGCCGGAGCCAAGCAGGATATCAAGATCGTGACGCAGATCCCCCTCGGATAACGGCGACGCGGCCGCCAACAATTGATGGGATACCTCGCGGCCAATGATAGCGGCGATTTCCGCGGTTCTCTTGGCCCCGCCGACGCGGTCCAGGCGTGCGGTCAGGGAAGCCTGCAGGTTGGCGGGAACTTCGCCGCTGTCGGCTTCATCGCTTGCATTGGCCAAATTATGGGTCAGCTCTTCAATATAAAGCGGCACCCCATCGCCATGGGCCATGATGTGTTTGATCTTGTCGCTGGAAAGATCAGCGCCACCAACCCCGCGGATCATCTCTTCCACCTGCGTCTGGCTCAACCGCCGGATCGGCAGGCTGGTAACGCTGGCCAGGTCACCCCATGGCGGCGTGAATTCCGGACGATGGGTGATCACCAACAACACCGCCGCACTGGTCATGGCCTCGATCACCTGTTGCAGCAGACCCAAGGTTGTCGGATCGATCCAATGGACATCCTCGAAGACCGCCAACACCGGCTGTTGCGCCGCCAGACCCATCAGGTGATCGATGATCGCGGTCTCCGTCCGCTGCTTGCGTTGCAGCGGCTCAAGCGCGATGGCGCCGTAGCGGTCTTCATGGGGGATCGATAACAGGGCAGCAAACAATGGTCTGACCGCGGCATCCGCATCGCCGACCTTGTCCAATAGGCTTTCAAGCTTGTCCAGTTTGGCCCCGGCGTTGTCGTCCGGTGCCAGCCCGGCGGCATACTCAAGCTGCCGGATGATGGGATAATAGGCGCTGTTGTCATGATAGGGTGCGCATTGATAGCGCAGACGCAGATGCTGCTGGCTTGCGAGATTTTCGTACAGCGCCTGAGTAAGACGCGACTTGCCGATCCCCGCCTCGCCGGAGACCATGACCACCTGACCCTCGCCGCCTTTCGCGGTCTCCCACCGGTCAAGCAGCATGTTCAACTCGCCCTGGTGCCCGATAAACGGCAGCCGGCTTTGCCCATGTGCCGCTTCGAACCGGCTGACGGTGGCGGCTTCATCACCTACCAGCCACGCCGGAACCGGTTCGGCGAAACCCTTCAGGTTCTGCGGCGGCAGGGCGGTCATATGGAAGGTCTGGCCGACCAGTTCCCTGGTGGCGGCACAGATGATCACGTGACCTGGATCGCCGACTTGCTGCAGGCGGGCCGCCCGGTTCGGAGTTGCGCCGGTCACCGCATCCGCGTCCATGCCGCCCTCGCCAACCAGATCACCAACCACAACCTGGCCGGAAGCGATACCAACCCGGGCGGCCAGGTTCTCACCCGTATTGGTTTGCACCGTCCGCACCGCCTCAATAGCGGCCAGTCCGCTGCGCACGGCCCGTTCCGCCTGATCCTCATGGGCTTGCGGCCAGCCGAAATAGGCCAGGACGCCGTCGCCCAGGAATTTTGCCACATGCCCGCCGTAGCGTGTCACGGCGCCCGCGACGGCATCCTGATAGCGGCGCATGACGTCGCGCAGATCCTCCGGATCGAGTCGCTGCGACAGCGCGGTGGAACCGACCAGATCACAGAACATGACAGTCAACTGCCGCCGATCCGCCGCCGCGCCGGGCACGGCGGCGGCCGTGGCTGCCGTTGGCGCGGCACCGGCAAGGTCGGCGGCCGCCTTCCGCAGTTTCTTGCGATGGCCAAGCGAGAGCCCGAGTTCCTTCAACTCATCGTCGGTAAGATCGGGAAGAACGTCGAAATCGAGGTCGTTTTCGGCGAACAGATCAGCGTGTTTGCCGAGACCGAGCCCTTCCAGCCAATGCCGGATATCAGCCGCCATGCGATTTCCTCCGCCGCCATCGTATCAGACAAACCTGATGGGTAGGAGAGCTTTCCGACCGGGGCCTCCCTTTCGGCGGGGGACCGGATCCCATCGGACAAAACAGGCAAACAAAAAGCCGGCCAAATTGGCCGGCTTTTTGCCGTCAATATTTGCTACACCTTAGCGGCGCAAAAACGGCTCGGTGACGAACTTGCCAGGCACCATGACCATGGCGACATGGGGCGCGGGGACGGCGGCTGTATGCGCCGGTCTATCCTTGCCAGGTTTCGCCAGGCGCTCGGACAGGGAGATCAGGGCCGAGGCGATGATATTGGCGATCGGGGCAATGGTGTCGCTCAAGGTTGATACCAGCAGGGCGCTGGGGGCAATGGGGGCATTGAACTTTTGATGGGTCATGGCAGATCTCCCTTGTTTGATGCGCATGAACAAATCCGGTTTCATCGGGCTCATATAGGCCTGGTTGCGGCATAGGAAACGCGCCAATATTGCATTGCTGCCCTGCGAAAATTGCATGCCTGAAGCGTCCGGATTCGTCTCGAGTGAAGGGCGATTTTTCCAACTGACCTAATGGAAAATTCTGTGTTACAGTCCGGCCATAAACCAACAAAGACGGTCACGGGAAAATCCCGGACCTGACAATGAAAATACCGGGGTGGTGGGGTCTCATGTCAGAAGCGTCGGATACGCTTGTAAGGTTCGAGTCGGTTCAGAAAAGCTATGACGGCGAAATCCTCGTCGTGAAGGATTTCAATCTGGACGTCGCCCGCGGCGAATTCGTCACCATGCTGGGCCCCTCGGGATCCGGCAAGACAACCTGCCTGATGATGCTGGCGGGCTTCGAGCCGGCCACCCATGGCGAAATCTATCTCGATGGTGTCCCCATCAACAATGTGCCGCCGCACAAGCGGGGCATAGGCATGGTCTTCCAGAATTACGCCCTGTTTCCCCACATGACGGTGGCGGAGAACCTGGCGTTTCCCCTGCAGGTACGGGGCCTGAACAAATCCGAAATATCGGAGAAAGTGAACGGCGCCCTGGACATGGTCCGTCTGGGCGGTTTTGGCGACCGACGTCCGGCGCAGCTTTCCGGCGGCCAGCAGCAGCGGGTCGCGGTGGCCCGCGCCCTGGTTTTTAGGCCGCAACTGGTGCTGATGGACGAACCCCTGGGCGCCCTGGATAAGAATCTGCGCGAAGAGATGCAATACGAGATCAAGCATATCCACGAGGATCTGCAGGTCACCATGGTGTATGTGACCCATGATCAGTCCGAGGCGCTGACCATGTCGAACCGTATCGCCGTGTTCGATGATGGCATCGTGCAGCAACTGGCCCCCCCCGATGAGCTGTATGAAAAACCCATGAACGCTTTTGTCGCCGGCTTCATCGGCGAGAACAACAGGCTGTTTGGCCAGGTCAAGGCCGTCGACGGGGATTTCTGCCAGGTCGAATTGGAAGGTGGCGGCGGCATGGTCAAGGCGTTGTGCGTCAATGTGGATGGCGTCGGCGCGCGCACGACTTTGTCTCTTCGACCCGAACGGGTAACCATCGGGGCGGCGGAGGGGGAATCAACCAATTCCCTTGAGGCCACGGTCGAGGAACTGATTTATCTCGGCGATCACATCCGCAGCCGGGTCAGCCTTTCCGGCAACGATGAATTCATCGTCAAAGTGCCCAATTCGCACGGCCATGTGCATCTAAAGGAAGGTGAAACGACCCAGATCGGCTGGGAGGCGGAGGACTGCCGCGCATTGGATGCGTGACAAAGCTTGACGGCAACGACAAACAGGCCCGGTTCAACGGGACGGATTGAAGACAATGAAACCAAAACAAGGGAGAACCAAAGCAATGAAACAAATCTTGAAAACATCGGCGATCGCGATCGCCTGCGTGGCCATATCAGGCCTCGCATCGACGGCCCAGGCCGCCGAATTGAATGTTGTGTCATGGGGCGGCGCCTATACGGCCAGCCAGATGAAGGCCTATCACAAGCCATACACCAAAATGACCGGCACCAAGATCAATTCGATTGATTACAGTGGCGGCCTGGCCGAAATGCGGGCCCAGACCGAAGCCAACAACGTCACCTGGGACGTCGTCGACGTGGTTATTTCCGACGCCATCACGGGCTGCGACGAAGGCATGTTCCGGCCCATCAACATCGACAAGGAAATGGCTAAGGCGCCAGACGGCACGGCGGCCTCCAAGGATTTCCTGGACGGCACCCTGCAGTCGGAATGCTTCGTGCCGCTGATCATCTATTCCACGGTTTTCGCCTATCGTGACGACGCCTGGGGTGGCAAAAAGCCGACCTCGATCAAGGATGTTTTCGACACCAAGAACTTCCCCGGCAAACGCACCTTGCAGAAAAGCCCGGTGAACAATCTGGAATGGGCCTTGTTGGCGGATGGCGTTCCCCTGAGCAAAGTCTACGACGTGCTCGATACCGATGCCGGCAAGGACCGTGCCTTCGCCAAGCTGGCGACGATCAAGAAAGACGTGGTCTGGTGGACGGAAGGCGCGGTGCCGCCGCAGCTTCTGGCCGATGGCGAGGCCGTTTTCGGCACCGGTTACAACGGCCGCTGGTTCTCGGCCATTGCCGAGGAAAAGCAGCCTTTCGCCATGCTGTGGGATGGCCAGGTGCTGGATATTGACGGCTATGTGGTTTCCGCCAAGAGCAAGAATTTGGACGAGGCCATGAAGTATTTGAAATTCGCCACCGATACCCAACGGCTGGCGGATCAGGCCAAGTACATCTCCTATGGCCCGGCGCGCAAATCATCGGGTCCGATGGTTGCCAAGCATGCCGAACTGGGCATCGAAATGGGTCCCCATATGCCGACAAAGTATGCGGACCAGGGCTTCCTCACCAACTTTGCCTGGTGGGCCGATAATGCCGACGAAATGAAGGAGCGTTTCGCGGCCTGGCTGTTGCAATAGGGCAGACAATTTGGTGCGCGGGGCAGGGTGACCTGTCCCGCCACCAGTATTGTCAGATTTGTTTTGTTAATTGTTGATCTGACGGGGGCGAAGGGATGACGGATCAAACTGCGGACGGCGGGATCGTTCTTGCCGCTGACGGCACGCCACTAAAGGCCAGCCTGAACCGTGCCTTGCGCAGAAACCGCATTCGCGCCGTGATGTTGGTGGCGCCGCTGTTGCTGTTTATTTTGTTCTCTTTCCTGATCCCTATTTTCGATATGACGTTCCGTAGCGTCGACAATTGGCATGTGGGCACCTTGATGCCCAAGACCACCGCCGCTTTGGCGGATTGGGATGGCAAGGATCTGCCCGAGGAGCCGGTGTTCGTGGCCCTGGTCGCGGACCTGCAGGCCGGTGCCAAATCACGCCAGATTGGCAAGGTGGGCACGCGGCTGAACTATGAAAAATCCGGCTTGCGCGGCATGATCACCAGTTCGGCGCGGAAATCCAAGAAGCTCAAGGAGGGACCGTACAAGGCCAAGGTCCTGAAAATGCACAAGAAGTGGCGGGATTTGGAAACCTGGGCCGTGATCAAGCGCAATACCGCGCCCTATACGGTCGGGTACTATCTGAACGCCGTCGATATGAAATATGACAAGAACGGCGAAATTGTCATGCAGCCGGAAAACCGGCGCATCTATGGCAAATTGTTCCTCCGCACCTTCGCGATCAGCCTGGCGATCACGGTAATCTGCGTCATCCTGGCCTATCCCATATCCTTTCTGCTGGCGACGCTGCCGTTGCGCTATTCCAACCTGCTGATGATTTTTGTCCTGCTGCCGTTCTGGACCTCGTTGCTGGTGCGGACCACGGCCTGGATCGCGATGCTGCAAAGCCAGGGTGTCCTGAACGATCTGTTCGTTTTCTTTGGCATGGTGGACGATCAAAACCGTTTGCAGCTGATCCATAATCTGACCGGCACGATCATTGCCATGACCCATATTCTGCTGCCCTTCATGGTGCTGCCGCTCTACAGCGTCATGAAAACAATTCCGCCCACCTATATGCGCGCCGCCCTGTCGCTGGGCGCCAATCCGGTCGTCGCCTTTGTTCGGGTTTATATGCCGCAAACTCTGTCGGGCATCGGCGCGGGCAGTATTTTGGTCTTCATTCTGTCGATCGGCTATTACATCACGCCAGCGTTGGTCGGTGGCACCGACGGCACGCTGATTTCCAACCAGATCGCCTATCACATGCAGTCTTCCCTGAATTGGGGTCTGGCCGGCGCGCTGGGCGCCATCTTGTTGGCTTCGGTGCTGGCGCTGTATCTGCTGTACAACAGAATTGTCGGCATCGATAACATGAGGCTGGGATAGAACCATGGCCCTACCATCCTATGCAGGTCCGGTGGAGACGGCGTGGTACTATGGCTTCCGCCTGATTTGCGCCTTCATCTTCATCTTCCTGATCACGCCGATCCTGGTGATCATCCCCTTGAGTTTCAATGTGGAGCCCTACTTCACCTTTACCCAGGGCATGCTGTCGCTCGATCCCGAGGCCTACTCCCTGCGCTGGTATGACGATTTCATCTCCAACACGCAGTGGACCCATTCGGTCAAGAATAGTTTCATCATCGCCATCGCCGCGACCATATTGGCGACCATTCTGGGGACCTTGGCCGCCCTGGGCTTGAGTAATGCCAACATGCCGTTCCGCTCGCTGACCATGGGGCTGCTGATCTCGCCGATGATCGTGCCGTTGATCATTTCGGCGGCGGGGATGTATTTCTTTTATTCCAACATCGGCCTGGACCAGACCTTTCTTGGCATCATTCTGGCCCATACCGCATTGGGCACGCCGTTCGTGGTGATTACGGTGACCGCGACCTTGGTTGGGTTTGATCACTCCCTGACCAGAGCCTCCGCCAGCCTGGGCGCCAATCCGACCATCACTTTTTTCAAGATCATCATGCCGCTGATTTTGCCCGGCGTGATCTCCGGCGCCTTGTTCGCCTTCATCACGTCTTTCGACGAGGTCGTCGTGGTGCTGTTCCTGGCCGGCTTCGACCAACGCACCATTCCAAGGCAGATGTGGTCCGGTATCCGGGAACAGATCAGTCCGACCATTCTGGCCGTGGCGACCATATTGGTGATGATCTCCGTCGCTTTGCTTGCGACACTGGAATTGCTGCGCCGGCGCAGCGAACGACTGCGCGGCATGACGCCGGGCTAGCGCACGGCCAGTTCAAGCGGGGCCGAGGATAGTCTTTCGTTGCCGTCATTGGTGACGATTACCGTTTCGCCCAAGGTCATGGCCTGGCCGGCGGCGCTGTCCATTAGGATCATGTGCAAGAAAAACACCATTCCCGGCGCGGCGATAACGGGATTGCCGTGATAGAGCATTGGACTATCCATCCAGATCGGCGCGAAAACCGCACCCATGGAATAGCCGCAGGCATTCATGCGGGCGTGCTTCAGGCCCGCGTCGTCCATGACCCTGGCGTGGGCATCGAAGACGCCGCCGATTGGCTGGCCAACCGTCAGGGCGGCCTTGCAGGCCGCCAACGCCTCGGCACTGGCTTCATACATATGCAATTGGTGCGGTGATGGGTCGCCGACGACGATCGTGCGCATCATGCAGGAATGGTAATGGCGGTAGGCACCCGCGAATTCCAGCGTCAATTGATCTTGCGGCTGCAAGACCTTCCGCCCCGTGAAATAGCGGCACAGCAGCGCGTCCGCGCCCGAGCCGATGATGAATTCGTTGCCGGCGTAATCACCGCCGCCGCGAAACACCGCACCCTGCATCGCGGCGAGTATATCGCCCTCGTCAGCGCCAGCGGCCGTCGTCGCGAGCGCCTGGTGCCAAGCGTCATCGGCAAGTTCGCCGGCCCGGCGTATGTAGTCCAGCTCCCTCGGGCTCTTTACCATGCGCTGTATGCTGACCAAGTCGGAAGCATCTTCAAGGCTGCAAAACCCGTCCAGGGTGGCGTTCAAAATCATGCCGTTCTTGGCATTCAGGCCATAGGCGTCATATTCGACCCCCAGGCGCTGGCCGGCGCAGCCATGGCTCTGCAAGATCGCCTTTAGATCATCGCACGGCGTCACGCCGTCGCCGTCAACCCAAATCCGGATATCTTCGATAATGGACGTGTTCTGGGCCTGCCGCAGGTCGGGCGCCCGGGTCAGCAACGTCAACTGCCCGTCGAGGCCAAGATATAGGCATTGAAAGAAACAAAACCCAAATGTGTCATAGCCGCTTAGATAATACATACTTTCCTGGCGGAACATCAAAAGGCCGTCCAGGCCGCGATCCCGCAGCATTGAAACCGTTGCCGAAATCCGCTGCCGATATTCCGAAACCTCAAAATGTAAAGCCATGATTTGCCTACTCGATCTTTCGATGCTGATTGATTGCCGGTGTCCGGAACGGGACCATAGTCACATTTCGACCGCGACGACCGCGATCATGTCGCCCATGGATATCAGGCCTGGCGCGTGACGGCCGGCGAAGATGCCGTCAATGGCGCTGCAATAGGAAACCGGTTCGGCTCCCGTCCGTTCCACATCATGTATGCGGGCGAGGACCTGCCCCTTCGCAACCACATCACCAAGCTCGACGTGGACCTCCAGCAGGCCCGTGGTTTCACTCAAAACAAAACAGCGTTGATCCGGCATCTCCAGACGCACGCTCGGTGACTGTTCCAAGGCGCCGGCCATGATGCCCGCATGCCGCAAGACGTTATTGACGCCCCTTTTGGCGATGGCGACCGTGTCCGGATAGGCCGTGCCGCCGCCGCCCAGTTCCGTGGTGATAAAGGTCTTGCCCATCGCTTCCGCCGCGCTGTCGTACAGCCCGGTGCCATCAGGTTCGATCATCATCACCGAATAGGGTGCGTTGAAGGCGGCCATGGCATCCACGCAGCGCCCCTGCTGTGCCTTGTCGTCAAGCACATGGGCGGCGCAAAACGGGATAAACTCCAGGGACTTGCCGCCGGAATGCAGGTCGATCACATAATCTGCCAGGGGCAACAGATGGCGTTGGAAATAATCCGCGATCTTTTCCGTCGCGCCGCCGTCAGGGGCGCCGGGGAACAGGCGGTTTAGATTGCCGCCATCCAGGGGTGAGGTGCGGCGGGCCGATCGGAAGGCGGGATAATTCATCGCCGGCACAATAATGACCCGGCCGGAAAGCTCGTCCGCGCTTATTCGGGCGGCCAGGTCAAACAGCGCGATGGGACCTTCATATTCGTCGCCATGATTGCCCCCGGTCGCAAGCAAGGTCGGCCCGGCCCCGTTCCGGGCCACGGTAAGCGGGATCATGATGGAGCCCCAGGCCGACGCATCGGAGGAGTAGGGTAATTTCAAGAAGCCGTGTTGCACGCCGTCCCTGGCGAAATCAACCGTTGCCGTGATCGGGCTTTCGCGCATGAAGCTAGTCCTTCACCAGAAGTTTTCTCGGAACGTCGGCCAGCAACTCGGGCGCGCCGTCGGTGATGACGATGCTTTCGGTGGTCTCCATACCCCAATCCTGCATCCACAATCCCGTCATGAAATGGAAGGTCATGCCGGCCTCAAGCACGCTGCGGTCGCCCCGCCGCAGGCTCATGGTCCGTTCGCCCCAATCGGGCGGATAACTAATGCCGATGGGGTAGCCGGCCCGGTTATCCTTCGTGATGCCATATGTCTCCAGCACCTTGAAAAACGCATTGGCGATATCTTCGCAGCGCTGCCCGGCGCGGGCCTGCTCCAACCCCGCATCCATACCTTCCAGAACTGCCTTGTCGGCATCCAGGAAGGTCTGGGGCGGCTGGCCAAGAAAAATCGTTCTCGATAAGGGAACATGATAGCGGCGATGGCAGCCGGCAATTTCAAAGAATGTCCCTTCGCCCGCCTTCATGGGCCTGTCGTCCCAAGTGAGATGGGGCGCGGCGGCGTCACTGCCCGATGGCAACAAGGGCACGATTGCCGGGTAATCGCCGCCATGGCCATCCGCGCCCTTGATACCCGTGGCATAAATTTCCGCCACAAGTTCGTTTTTGGCCATGCCGGGCTCAATCACTTCGGCGATGCGTTCGTGCATTTTCCCGACAATGGCCCCCGCGCGGCGCATATAGATCAGCTCCTGCTCCGATTTGACGGCGCGGCACCAATTGACCAGCGCGGTAGCGTCATGGAATGCCGCGTTGGGCAAATGGCGAACCAGCGAGGCGTAGGCAGCAGCCGAAAAATAGTAGTTGTCCATCTCGACGCCGATGCGAAGCTTGTCCCAATTGCGGTCCGCCATGATGCCGCTCAAATGGTCCATGGGGTGACGTTCTTGTGACTGCACATAGTGGTCGGGGTAGGAAAGGATATTGGCCTCGTCCATGTATACCGTGCGCAGGGCGCCGTTGGCATCCTGCCGCCGGCCGTACCATATTGGCTCGCCCTCGAGGGCCAGCAGGACGCATTGGTGCACATAGAACGACCAGCCGTCATAGCCGGTCAGCCAGGCAATGTTTGAGGGATCGCTTACAATCAAGAGCTCGACCCCCATTGCGCTCATTGCGTTTCGGGCCTTGGCGATCCGCTCGGCGTATTCTCCGCTGCTGAATGGAAGTTCCACGTCCGGCATCTTCTAACCACCATGGTCGATGTCTCAAGTCACCATACCCTATTTGTCGAGAATCTCGTGGACAATGCCGGAATCAAGCAATTCTCTTTGGGTCGGGTACCAGATTTCTTCATGCGAGGATTTGAAGACGCTATCTAGGAAATGCCCGGCTATTCCTTGCTGCCGATAGAATTCAATCTCTTTCTTCATTTCACCTTCGAGATCAAATAGCGGCAGCGGAAACCTAAGTTCCAAACCATATTGATGAAATCCGAGCTTGGCCTGATCGCCCATGCTTCTTCTTATCCCGCCGATGAAGGCCGTGGCACAGGCCGATTTGCAGACGCCATGGATGTAGGTGTTGAGCCCGCGGGCCTTGATCAGATGTGCCGTTCCGCGCCCCTCGTATACATGCCCACCATCACCGCTCAGGACAACTTCCGTAACCTTTGGGTTTTGGCTGAGTATGGCCGATAGTTTTTCCGTTATTCCAAGTGCGAAAATCCCGCTGATGTGGACCTGCTTGCCGTCCGGACTGATGACCAATGAATATTGTTTCGCGCGGTCTTCTTCCAGCTCGAGCGGATTTTCAATCTTGAATTTGTCCGGCGTCAACGCCTGAAAAGAGGAGAAAATGCTGAGCAGCGTAAAGACCAGGCTGGCGATAATCGCCATGTGCGCGGCCATTACCCAAACGTCTGAAAAGGCCCCGCCTTCAATCCGCCCCGTGGCCCTGAGGACACCGACGACCTGCCATGGATAGACAATGCCGTGGCAGAGGAAACAATAGATGATCGTTGCGGCCAATGCGTCCGACCGCTCGGAAACATACGGTGGCAGCACAAATTGGTCGGAAAACAAGATTAGTGTTCGGAGCAAAACCAAATTCACACAGAGTGCCCAAGGCAATGAATGCTTTCCTTGCCAATGGTTCCGAACATAAGTCATCTGACATTTATACCAAGTTGCGGTGATAAAGACCCATATAGATCGTTTCAGGAGCCCCTCGGGTAGGAGTGGGAGCGCCGGCGATATTGCAATCGCGCTCACAGGGCAGGAGGCCACCTTCGGCCCAGCAGGGGCGGCATGGCGACGCCTCCCGGTGCGCCAACTGTCAGGTCAATACCGTCTCGGCACAGACATTCTTGTGCTGATGTTCTCCAGGAGCATGTTTCTTTCAAACATGCTCCTGCACTTAAGAGAAAGAGCAATTGAATCAATCACACGATTCGCGAAAGCGAATCCAATTGATTGAAAATTGCTCTAATAGGTCGCCCGGCCGCCCGATAGGTCGAACACGCCGCCGGTGGAAAAGCTGCAATCTTCCGAGGATAGCCAGGCGACCAGGGCCGCCGCCTCGTCGACCCGGCCCAGGCGGCCCATGGGGATACGCGACAGCATATAATCCACGTGCTCCTGGGTGATCTGGTCAAAGATCGCGGTGCGGATCGCCGCCGGGGTGACGCAGTTGATGATCACGCCGGCCTCCGCCGTTTCCTTGGCCAATGACTTGGTCAGGCCGATCACGCCCGCCTTGGCGGCGGAATAGGCGCAGGCGTTGGGATTGCCCTCCTTGCCGGCGATCGAGGCGATGTTGACGATGCGGCCATAGCCATTGTCCATCATGTGCGAGATCAGGCTTTGGCAGCAGACGAACACCGCGTCCAGGTCCAGGTTCACCACTGACCGCCATTCGGCGTAGCTGTATTCCCAGCTTTTCTTGGCCGGGCCGGCGATGCCGGCGTTGCAGACCAGGATGTCGATCTTGCCACGTGCGACGACGGCACTGTCGCGCGCGGCGGCGACCTGATCGGGATCCGTGACATCGACCTTGGCGCCGGTCAGGCCGTCGCCGGCATCGCACGCCGCCAACTTGGCATCCAAATTGTCCTGGCTGATGTCCCACATAATCACGGACGCACCCGACGCCAGAAACCGCTCGGTGATGGAGCCGCCGATGCCGTCGGCGCCGCCGGTGACAATGGCCGTGCGGCCGTTCAAATCGATATTGTTCATCTTGCTACTCCAAATTCAATTCTTGGTCCCAAATCAGCGCCTATCGCGCACGAATGGGAATATCCTGGTGAAATCGGCGCCGGGCTCGGCGGCGGTGAAGCGTTGCCAGATCGGCAACAGGTTGGTGCTGATGGTATTGGCGGTACCGGCGTTGGCGACATTCTCCACATAGAGGGAGATATCCTTCAGGTACAGGGTATTGAGGAACTCCGCATCATAGGTTTCCGTCAGCACCCGGTTGGGAAATTTGTCCGATGTCGCCGTGTTCTGCCCCGACGAGACATTCAGTACATCCAGCATAGTAGACATTTCCAGGCCCTGGGTCAGACCAAAGGCAATCGCTTCCGAGGTCGCCGTCAGCGCCAGGCCGGAAAGAAAATTGTTCAGCAACTTCATGGCCTGGGCCTGGCCCGGCTCCCCGCCCACATGAAAGGGCCGTTTCGACATGGCTTGGAGCACCGGCAGCAGCGCCTCGAACTCAGCCTTCGGGCCGGCGAACATCAGGGCAATGGTGCCCGCCGCGGCACCCGCGATACCGCCCGAAACCGGCGCATCCATATAGGCCAGGTCGGCGCCGGCCAGCCTGCCATGCACCGCCTTGGCGGCGGCGACGCCGATGGTCGAGGTATCGACGATGGTCGAAACGGCGCGCTGGTTGCTCTCGATGATCTCCTCCGCCACGGCGGCCGAGATCTCGCCATTGGGCAGGCTCAGGATAATGACATCCGCCGCCGCCGCCACGGCGCCGACCGAGGCGCCGATCGCCGCGCCTTCCGGTGCGCGCTCCTTGGTGCCGGCAACATCGAAACAAATCATCTCAAAACCGGCGGCGGCAACATTGGCGGCCATGCGGTTGCCCATGGCGCCGAGACCGATAAAGCCGACGACGGGCTGCTTCCCAGCCGTCATGCTCAGGTGCCTCCCTCGATATCGTCCAGCACCCGCCGGGCGATGCGGAAGGCCTCGACGCCTGCCGGCATGCCGCAATAGATGGCGATCTGTTCCAGCACGGTGCGCAATTCCTCCCTGCTACAGCCGTTATTGATGGCGCCGCGAAAATGCAGTTCGAACTCCTGCGGCCGGTTCAGCGCCGCCAGCATGGCGATGTTGATCAGACTGCGGGTCTTTTTCTCCAAAGCCTCGTCGCCCCAGACGCCGCCCCAGGCAAATTCCGTTACCATCTCCTGAAAATGGCGGTTGAAGTCCGTGACATTGTTGATATTCCGGTTCACGTAGTCCTCGCCCAGAACCTCTTTTCTGATGCCCAGGCCTTTCTCGTACAGCGCCTCGTCCATGTCCGCCTCGTCTATTGTTAAAAAACTGCCGCATACTACGCGCTCGGCATTTGATCTGGCCAGCGCTCTGCCCCATTCTGTGGCCAGAAAATTTGATGGGAGGTTTGAATGGGTCGCGTAGCGAACAAGGTGGCATTGGTAACGGGCGGATCTTCCGGCATCGGGCGCGCCACGGCGGAACTTCTGGCGCGGGAAGGCGCCACGGTGGTGTTGAGCGATCTGCAGGACGAAGCCGGGGCCGAAGCCGTCGCGGCGATCGTCGCGGCGGGCGGCAAGGCATCCTATCTCCACCACGATGTCACGGACGAGGCGGCCTGGAAAAGAATCATCGATACGGTGCTCGAGGATCACGGTAGCTTGGACATCCTGGTCAACAATGCCGGTATCAGCGGCGGCAGCGGTGTGCCGGTGGAGGAGATTTCCCTGGAACAGTGGCGCGAAACATTGTCGGTCAATCTGGACGGCGTTTTTCTCGGCGTGAAGCATGGCGTTGCCGCCATGAAGGAAAGCGGCGGCTCGATCATCAATACCTCGTCCATTCTGGGTATCGTCGGCCTACCCCTGACCAGCGCCTATACCGCATCCAAGGGCGGCGTGCGTCTGTTGACCAAGGCCGTCGCCATGGAATGTGCGGCACGGGGCCTGAAGATCCGGGTCAACTCGGTGCATCCGGGCTTTATCGATACACCCATGGTGGGCGGGGCGATCCAGCGCGGCGGGCCGGAACGGCGGGAAATGATCCTAAACTCCCAGCCCACGGGTGAAATGGGCCAGCCGGAGGATATCGCCGAAGGTATTCTGTATCTGGCCTCGGACGCGGCGAAGTTCGTCACGGGCAGCGAATTGGTCATCGACGGCGGCTATCTGGCCCGCTAATCAAAAAAGGAAACAACATCATGAGTGGACCTGAAACCTACGAAGTCTTTGCCATCCGCTACGGCAGCGTGGCGGAACGTTTGCGCCGGGACAATTTCATCATCGCCCCGGAGCATCCAACCGACCCGCACGACGGCAACATGCCTCTGGACTATTTCGTCTGGGCCATCGTCAACGAAAACCGCACGATCGTGGTCGACACCGGTTTTGAGCGCACCGAGGGCGATCGGCGCGGGCGCACCATTACCCGTCTGCCCGCCGAAGGCCTGGAGATCATCGGCATCGATGCCGCCAAGGTCGAAGATGTGATCATCACGCATCTGCATTATGACCATGCCGGCACCCTGGATGATTTTCCCGCCGCCAGGTTCCATCTCCAGGAATCAGAGATGCACTACGCCACCGGTAAGCATATGTGCCACGAACCCTTTGGCCATGCCTATGCCCCGGATCATGTTTGCACCATGGTGCGGCGGGTGTTCGATGGCCGGGTCGCCTTTCACGATGGCGCGGCGGAGCTGGCGCCGGGCATCTCGGTGCATTGGATCGGCGGCCATACCGCGGGCGTGCAATGCGTCCGCGTGCTGACCAAGCGCGGCTGGCTGGTCCTGGCCTCGGACGCGGCGCATTTCTACGAGAATATGGAGGCGACAGCGCCGTTTCCGATAGTTTATTCCGCCGCCGATATGGTCCAGGGCTATGCCACCATGCTCGGTCTGGCGGAGTCGGGAAAGCACGTTATTCCCGGCCACGATCCTTTAGTGATGCAGCGCTATCCCGTCGCCAAGGAAGGCCAGGAGGACGTGATCCGTCTGGACGTTGCGCCGAGGGATTAGAGCAATATTCAATCAATTGGTTTCGCCTTGGCGATCCAAGCGATTGGTTCAATTGCTCTTTTCTTAAGAGTCCCAAGTATCTGGGCATATCTGGAAGAGACATGCTCTGGGCGCGGCGGGATCAGTATTGTTCGCTGATTTCCGGGCCTATTTCCGGCGCCGTGTAGGAATGGGATTCCTGGGCCGCCAACATCGTGGCGCCCACCAACAGCACAAATGCAAGGGCGACTTTTGTCCAACGACGGTCGGTGTTTCTATCGTAAAGGGCGGCTTTTATCGCGGACAACTGTTCAATCCTCGTGATGAATTCTGCATTGCGCTAGTGGCTACAGCCATAATGTCCGCCAGCGGTAAATATGCCCTTAACGGAAAAGGTTAATTTGCGGCAAAATTGTAGTATTATGGAAAATTCAACCTGTGCGGGGAAGGTTTCTTTGGCGCCGCGGCCTCAGGCGCCCAGCCGGATTTCGTCCATTGCGGGCTGCGGCGCCAGCCGCTCCAGCTTCGCCACCACGGTGAAGATTTCGTCGGCGGCGACCGGCGGGCTGAAATAGAACCCTTGCGCGTACTGGCAACTGTTGGCGCGAAGAAACTGCAACTGCTCATCCGTCTCCACGCCTTCCGCCACTACGTGCAGATCCAGATGCTGCGCCAGGGCGATCACGGTACGCACGATCGCGCCGTCGGATGCGTCATGGTTTACATCGCGCACGAAGGACCGGTCGATCTTCAGGGCATCCAGGGGGAACCGTTTCAGATAGGCCAGGGACGAATAGCCGGTGCCGAAATCATCAATGCTTACACGCACGCCGGCGGCGCTGAGGCGCCCCAGAATGCCGGCCGCAGCCTCCGGATCCTGCATAATCGAGCTTTCCGTCAGCTCCAGTTCCAGCAGGGAAGCATCCACGCCGGTCTTTTCGATCCAGCTTTGTACGTGATCCAGCAGGTCATCCTGGCTGAATTGATGTGCCGACAGATTTACCGCAACACGCATGGTCGGCATGCCCAGGCGTTGCCATTCCGTGATCTGGTTGCAGGCCATGCCCAGGATCAGGTCGCCCAGCGGCGTCATGAGGCCCAATTCCTCCGCCAGGGGAATGAATTGATCCGGTTGGATCAAGCCGCGGTCGGGATTATTCCAGCGCACCAGCGCCTCCAGCCCGACGACCTCGCCATTGTTGAGATCGACTTGCGGCTGGTAGTACAACTCGAACTCCTGGTGTCGGATTGCCCGTTGCAGGGCGACGCCAAGCCCGATGCGGCGCAGGGCGGAGCTGTTCATGTCGGGGCGGTAAAATTGATAGCCTTGTCCGCCCGTCTGCTTCGCCTGGTACATGGCGGCATCGGACAGGCGCAACAAATCATCGGCGCCCTCGGCGTCATCGGGGAACAGTGCGATGCCTATGCTGGGCGATACGGTGGCGGCATTTTCGCCGATCATGATTGGTTGCGAGACACTTTCGACGATTTTGGTCGCGACCGTGGCGGCGGAAACAGGAGTGTCGAGATTGGTCACCAGCGCGATGAATTCATCGCCGCCCAGACGGGCCACGGTATCGCTTTCCCGCAAGCATTCGCGAATGCGGCCGGCGGCGGTTTTCAACACGGTATCGCCAGCTTCGTGCCCCATGGTGTCGTTGACGAACTTGAAGCGGTCCAAATCGATGAACAACACCGCCAACTCATGATCGTAGCGCCGGGACTGGTTGATGGCATGGGTCAGGCGGTCGAACAACAGGGCCCGATTGGGCAATCCGGTCAGGCTGTCATAGTGGGCCATATGGGAGCGGCTGATTGCGCATTCGATCGCCACTGTCAGACGCCCGCGGTCCAGATCGCCTTTGACCAGGCTGTCCTGAGCCCCAAACTGGACCAGTTGAACCGCCATTTCCGGGGTGAATTCATCCATCAGCGCGATGGTCGGCACGAACAGAAAAAGTCCCAGCAATTGCGCCAGATCGAAGCCGGGCGTTCCGCCGGCATCATCGAAATCAATAATCAGGGCATCGAATTGCTGCTGGGCGAGCAGATTGTTCGCCGCCGTTACGGTGCGGACCCGCTGCATCGCATAGGCTTCGCGGTCGAGCGCATCCAGCACGGCCGCCTCGGCGCCGTCATCGCGTCCTATGAACAGTATATCCGTCAAGCCGCTACTTTCCTTACGCGCCCGTCATAGTCATTCGACCGGCACCTCGTGGTATCAGTCTGGACGTTAGCGGATAGTCGGTTAATGTTCGGTTTACGCTGGATAGCGGTTTGCCGGACGAATTTTGCCAATCCGGCACGGGATGCTCCGCAGGGGAGGTCGCGCTATAGCCAATTCTCGATGCGTAACCCACCGACCCTATCGAACTCACGGGTATTGTTGGTGACGAGAACCTGACCTTCACTGCGGGCATGTCCGGCGATCATCAAGTCATAGGGACCAATAGGCGTGCCTTTTCTTTCCAGATCCGCGCGGATATCACCATAGTGGCCGGCAGCCTGTTCGTCGAAAGGAAGAATATCGAGGTGGGCAGCAAAATTCTCCACAACGGCCAAATTGTGATCTCGCCGGCGCGATTTTTCCGCCCCATAGAGAAGCTCGGCAACAGTTATCGACGATAAGCAAATGTGTTCGGCTCGTTCGTTGAAAATATTCCTCACTTCGGGCGGCCGGTTCTTGACGATATAGATGCAGATATTGGTGTCGAGCATGTAGCGAAGCACTACAAATCCTCGCGTTTCTGCATATCCGGCTGGACCCGTTCGGTCAGAAAATCATCGGAAACTGATGGTCCATCAAAGAAGGTGTCCCATGACGCGTCCGCCGGGGTGATTAGGCGCGCCTTGCCAAGTTTGATAATTTCCACCCGCTTGACGCTGTCTGGTAACGCTACGGGCTTAGGCAAGCGGATCGCTTGGCTTTTATTAGTAGTGAAAACAGTTGATTGGGTCATGTTCAAGCCTTGGTATGTACGCAAAGGATATACCAGATTTAGTGCCGGACTTGGGATATGTCAATGGGATATACCAAACTGCGAACAGCGGAACTTCTGCCTCTTATTCGATCAATAGATGATGCCAAGAAAGGGCTCTGATCATGTCTGATGCGCCGATCCAGGTTTGGCAACGCATCGCCATTGTCGGCGGCTCGGGCGGCGGCAAGTCGACCTTGGCGCGGGATCTGGCGGTCCGAACCAAATTGCCGCTGATCCATTTGGACCAGGCGTATTGGCGGCCGGGCTGGAAAATACCGCCGCCTGGCGATTGGACGGCCCGGCACGCGGCCTTGATCGCCGGACCACGATGGATCATCGACGGCACGTTTGCCTCAACCCTGCCCGAGCGGGCGGCGGCGGCGGACCTCGTGGTTTTTCTGGACCTTCCCCGCTGGCATTGCCTGCCGCGTGTGTTGTGGCGGGTGATGCGGAGCCATGGCAAGGTGCGCGCCGATATGGCGCTGGGCTGTCCGGAGCGGCTCGACGCGGCATTTCTGCGCTATGTCTGGACATTCCAAAAACGCATCAACCCACGCATAGAGGCGGCAATCGCCGGCCATGACCACGTCAGGCTGCGCTCGCAACACGAAGTCGATGGCTGGCTGGACGCTGCCTTTTAGCGCCCCGCCAATTTACTGTAGCCGTCCCTGGTCTGCGGTGTCTTCATTTCCAGGATGCGCCCGGCGATCAGGGTGCGCAGAACCTGCGCCGTGCCGCCGCCAATGGTGAACATGCGGGCGTCACGGACCATGCGCTCCAGCGGGTTGTCGCGGGAATAGCCCGCCGCGCCGAAGACCTGCAGGGCATCGTTGGTCACCTTGATGGCCATTTCCGAAGTAAAGACCTTTGCCTGGGCCGCCGCCAGGGCATCGGGGAAGCCGTTGACCAGGTTGGCGGCGGCGCCGTGGATCAGGGCGCGCGCGGCGCTCAACTGAATGCTCATGTCCGCAAGCATCCATTGCAGGCCCTGGAATTCGGCGATCGGCCGGCCGAATTGCTGCCGTTCCTTGGCATATTCCAGGGCTTTCTCGTAAGCGCCCTGGGCCACGCCAAGGGCGACGGTCGCCGCGCCCACACGTTGGGAGTTGTAGGCCGTCATCAGATCGGCGAAGCCCTTGCGCAGGCCCCGGGGCGGCATTACCAGGTTGGCCGGCGGCACGGCCATATCCTCAAACATCACCTCCGCCTCGGGGATGCCGCGCAGACCCATGGTGGGCGCGCGATCACCGATTTTCAGGCCCTCGGTCTCGTCCCGGATGGCGATGAAGCCGCCGATCCCTTCTTCATTGCCGTCCTCGTCGAAAACCTTGGCGAAGATCAGATGCAGGCGCGAGACACCGCCTCCCGTTATCCAATGTTTCCTACCGTTCAGAATATATTGGTTGCCCTTCCTGTCGGCGCGGGTGGTCATCTCGGTCGCGGCACTGCCCGCCTCCGGCTCGGTGATGCAGATCGCCGGCTTGTCCCCGGCCAGCACCAGATCGGCGGCCAGGCGCTTCTGCTCCTCCGTGCCATAGGTCATGATGGCGCCGATGGCGCCCATGTTGGCTTCCACCGCGATGCGGCCTGATACGCCGCAAACCTTGGCCATTTCCTCGACCACCAACGCGGCCTCGAGATAGCCCAGACCCTTGCCGCCATAGTCCTTCGGGATCGTCATGCCGAAGAACCCGGCGTCCTTCAATTCGGTGACATTGTCCCAGGGATACTGCTCCGTGCGGTCGACCTCCGCCGCCCGGGCAGCGATCCCACCCCGCGCCAGTTCCCGCGCCTGCCCGCGCAGGGCCTCTTGCTCCCGATCAAGCATTCTATTCCCCTATAGTTCCCGTGCCGCTTCGGCGAGAATTTCGAACGAGCGCCGCCTCGCCCCATGATCAAAGATCGAGGCGGCGACCATCACCTCGTCCGCGCCGGTACGTTCAATGAATGGCTCCAGTTCGGTGGCGATTTTCTCCGCCGTGCCGACGAAGGAACAGGCCTGCATCGCCGATACCCGCGCCTTCTCGCCCGGCGTCCAATAATCATCGATATCGTCAATGGGCGGCTGCAACCGGCCCCGCGTGCCCCGGAACAGATTGGTGACCTGTTGCTGCGGGGTGGTGAACAGATGTTTGGCCTCGGCCTCGGTCTCGGCGGCGATAACGTTGACGCCGACCATGGCGTAGGGCGCGGATAGCTGCGCCGATGGCTTAAAACTCTCGCGATAGATATCCAGGGCCGGCATCAGGGCGTCCGGCGCGAAATGGGAAGCGAAGGCATAGGGCAGTCCCAGCATGGCCGCCAGTTGCGCCCCGAATAGGGAGGAGCCAAGTATCCACAGCGGCACATTGGTGTCCGCGCCCGGCACCGCCTGTATCGCCTGCCCCGGCTGCACCGGCCCCAGCAAGGCCTGCAGTTCGACGACATCCTGGGGGAAATTCTCCGCCACACCCGGATGCCGCCGCAGGGCCCGCATGGTTTGCTGATCCGTGCCCGGCGCCCGGCCCAGGCCAAGGTCGATACGGCCGGGGTAGAGCGAGGCCAGGGTGCCGAACTGCTCGGCGATCACCAGGGGCGAATGGTTCGGCAGCATGACACCGCCGGCGCCGACGCGGATGGTCGAGGTCCCCTCCGCCACATAGCCGATAGCGACGGAGGTCGCAGCAGAGGCGATGCCGATCATGTTGTGATGCTCCGCCAGCCAAAAGCGGCGATAGCCCAGGCGTTCCACATGCTGGGCCAGATCACGGGCATTGCGCAGGGCATCGCCGGGGGTGGCGCCTTCGCGCACGGGGGCAAGATCAAGTACGGAAAATACGGTCATATGATAGCTGCTCTGCTTGTTACCACGGCCTAAACACTGAGGTTGAAGGCGATGGATATGCGCTGACGGGTACCCAGATAGGGCCGAACGGCGTGGGATAGCCAGGACGGGAACATCAGGATACGCCCCGCCTTGGGCGGTATGGTCTCGCTGCTGCCCATGGCCAGACAGCCCGGCGCATTGACCGTCAACAGGGGCGCATACATGGCCGGCGCGACGCCGCGCGGATCCTGAATTTCGAATTCGCCGCCAAGGCTCGGGTCGTCGCCGACGCCGCCATCATCGACATAGTAGGTGCCGGACCAGAAGCTGCTGGGATGGGTATGGAATTCATTGCCATGGCCGGGTCCATTGACGTTGGCCCAGGCGTTCAATTGCCAATCCACCACAACCGTTTCGCCCTGACGGTCGCAGGTCATGCGGGTCGCCATGGATTTCGCCTGTTCCAGCACCTCGTTGGCGCAGTCGCCGCCCCAATCGGCGAGATCCCAGGTCGATTGCCAGCCGCCCAGATTGGAATGCGATGTCGATGGCTGCGTCGCCATGCGCGCCTCGATCGCTGCCTTGAGGCCGGCGTTGATGCGGTCGCTGCCGGGCAATTCCGCCAACGCCACCGGGGTCGGGAACAGGCCGTGGCCCTGGATTTGAAGTTCGGGTGTTTCATTCATGGCTAGGCTTTCTTTCCGGCGAAGGGCATTGGTTTGGCATCGGGGTCCAGGGGCCAGCGGGCCCGGGCGGGTGTGTCCAGCGGGTCGGTCAAGCCGGCGCTTAGGCGTTCCACCCCGGCCCAGGCGATCATGGCGCCGTTGTCGGTGCAAAGGTCAATGGGCGGGGCCGCCAGTGTCAGGCCCCGCTCCCGGCACAAGGTATCCAGGCGCTGGCGCAAATGACTGTTGGCGGCGACGCCGCCGGCGATCACCAGATGGCTCAGCCCGGGATGCAGGGCTTGGGCTAGGGCAATGGCATTGCCGGCCCGGTCGACCATGACATCGCCCACGGCGGCTTGAAATCCCGCCGCCACGTCCTCGACGGCCAGGTCCGGATCGCTGTCCAGCAGCCGGCGCACGGCGGTCTTCAGGCCGGAGAACGAGAAATCACAGCCCTCCCGCCCCAGCATGGGCCGGGGCAGCTTGACGGCGCCGGGATCGCCCCGCTCCGCCGCCGCCTGCACGGCGGGGCCGCCCGGATAGCCCAGGCCCAGCATCTTGGCGGCCTTGTCAAAGGCCTCTCCCACCGCATCGTCGATGGTGGTGCCCAGGCGGCGGTATTGGCCAAGACCCTCGATCAGAACCAATTGGCAATGCCCGCCCGAAACCAGCAGCAACAGGTAGGGAAAGGCCAGATCGTCCGTCAGCCGCGCGGTCAGGGCATGGCCTTCCAGGTGGTTGATCGCCAACAGCGGCTTGCCGATGGCGGCCGCGATGGCCTTGCCCGTGACCAGTCCTACCATGACGCCGCCGATAAGCCCCGGTCCGGCGGTGGCGGCAACGCCGTCGAGATCGGAAAAATCCAGCTCCGCCGCGGCCATGGCCCGGCCGATCAAGCCGTCAATATGTTCCACATGGGCCCGGGCGGCGATTTCCGGCACGACGCCGCCATAGGGGCGATGCTCCGCCTCTTGACTTAGGACAATGTTGGCGCGGATACGCCGTGCATCATCAACCACGGCGGCGGCGGTCTCGTCACAGGAGCTTTCGATGCCCAGTACGATCATGGTTCGATCACGATATCCTCAAATGCGCAAATTACATGCAAAAAGGCTTGCGCGTAACCTCGGGAGGCCTTAGCACCGCCACTATGAACCCGCAACCAAAACTCCGTATCGGTACCCGTGGCTCCCCCCTGGCATTGGCCCAGGCCGAGGAAGTCAAAACCCGCCTGCTGGCGGCCCATTCCGGCCTGGCCGACGCCGCCGTGGCGATTGTCGTGATCGCCACCACCGGCGATCAAATTCAAAGCAAACCGTTGAAGGAATTCGGCGGCAAGGGCCTGTTCACAAAGGAGATTGAAGAGGCCCTGTTGGCCGGTGAAATCGACATGGCGGTGCACTCCATGAAGGATGTGCCCACCGAACTGCCCCCAGGGCTGGGTATCGTCTGCCTGCTGCCGCGCGAGGATCCGCGCGACGGCTTCCTCTCGCCGATCGCCAATAGCCTGGCCGAGCTGCCCCAGGGTGCGGTGGTTGGTTCGTCCTCCCTGCGCCGGGTGGCCCAGGTGCGTCACGTTCGGCCTGATCTGGAGGTGGTGAATTTTCGCGGCAATGTAAACACCCGCATGCGCAAGCTGTCCGAGGGCGTGGCCCAGGCGACCTTTCTGGCCTGCGCCGGCCTGAACCGGCTCGGTATGGCGGATCGGATCACCGCGCCCATGCCGGTTGATATCATGCTGCCGGCGGTGGCGCAGGCGGTGATCGGTGTCGAAACCCGCCTGGATGACGATGAAACCGGCAATTATCTGGCGCCCCTGCATCATACGGAAACCGCCCATTGCGTGGCGGCGGAACGGGCGCTGTTACAGGCCCTGGACGGTTCTTGCCGGACGCCGATCGCGGCGCTGGCGGAATTGCAGGGTGGCCAGCTGACACTGCGGGCGCAAATTCTGCGCGAGGACGGCAGCGAGTCCCTGGAAACCCAACGGCAGGGGCCGGTGGCGGACGCGGCGGCCATGGGCCGGGACGCGGGCGAGGAACTGCTGGGCCGGGCCGGGCCTGGATTTTTCGCCGGCGAATGACCACATGCATCTGATCGTGACCCGTCCAGCCGCCGAGTCCGAGGCTTTGGCCCGGCAACTGACGGAACTGGGCCACCAGGTGTTGATTGAACCCATGCTGAAAATTCGGCCGGTCGATAGTCCGGATCTGGATCTGGCCGGCGCGGCGGCGTTGCTGTTGACCTCGGCCAACGGCGTCCGGGCGCTGGCGCAACAGACGGAACGGCGCGACCTGTCGGTTCTGGCGGTGGGCGCGGCGACGGCGGCGACGGCCAGGGATGCCGGATTTGCCGATGTCGAAGCGGCGGGCGGGGACGTGGTTGCCTTGGCTGCCCTTGTGCGCCAGCGTTTGAAACCAGCGGACGGCGTGCTGGTCCATGTGGCGGGCAGCGCCGTGGCTGGCAATTTGGCCGGCGATTTGGGTGCTGATGGCTATCAGGTGCGCCGCTGCGTTTTATATGGGGCCGAGACCAGTACCCGCCTAAGCGCGCCGTGCCGGCGGGCCCTTGCGGCGGGTGAGATTGACGGCGTGCTTTTTTTCTCCCCGCGCAGCGCCACGACCTTTGTTAAACTGTTGCAATGCGATGGTTTGGCTGAGGCCTGCCGTGCGGTGGATCTTTACGGATTAAGCGCCGCCGTGGCGGAGGCGGGCGCGGAAGTGACCTGGCGACGTCAAAATATTGCCGCAATGCCGCGCCAGGATGAGCTGTTGGCGCTGTTATGAAACGACGGAAAACTGATGGTAGACGATAAGAAATCATCCGACGAACCTGAAACAGACGAACCGGAAACCTCCGCGGATACTCCAGCGGAATCGCCATGGGAATCGTCATCGGACCAGATGACCGAAACCCCCGGCGACGGGTCCGAGGAGCAAAAGCGCGGCGGCGGGCGCGGACCCTTGGTGGCCATGGGCATAGTGGTTGTGCTGGCGGTCGGGCTCTATTTCGCCTGGCCCATATTGCAGCCGCGTCTGTTGGCACTTTTGCCGCAACCGGCATCCGAGGCCATGGACAGCGTGCGGGCCCTGGATCAACGGGTGGCGCAGTTGGAAGCGGCGAACGCGCGCTTCGACGCCGCGATCGCTACGGTGAAGGGAACATTGGACGGTTTTGCCAAGCAATTGGGGGAGCTTGGCCAAGACGTGGCCGATGGCGATATGCTGTCGGCCCTGGGTGAAAAACTTGCCGTCGTGGAAGATACATTGTCTGAACTGGGTCAGCAGGCCGGCAACGGCGGCGCGGCGGCTCTGGACGCCCTCAAAATGGAAATGGATGCCTTGAAGGCACGTTTGAGCGAACAGGTGGACGCCACCGCGTCGACGCAGACGGACGCACCGAATGAAGAGGTTGCCGCCTTGGCCCGGCAAGTGGCCGCCCTTGGCGACGAGAACAAGGCGCTACGGCAGGACATGGCGGCGTTGCAGGCCCGACTGCAGCAATTGGAGCAATCAGTGCGGCAATCGGAGCAACGCCAGAGCGCCCGCGTTAAGTCCGGGGTGGGTGAGGGATTGGTTCTGGCGTTGGGGCAGTTGCGGCAAACGGTTCTATCCGGCGCGCCCTATGGCGCCGACCTGGACGCCGCGGCGGCCTTGATTGGCGAAGACGAGGCCTTGCAAATGGCCGTTGCTTCCCTGGCGCCCTGGGCGAAACAGGGCGTGCCCACCATGCGCGCGCTGTCCGACGGCTTTCCCGCCATGACCAGAGCCGTGTTGCAGGCGGAACCTGGCGGCAAGGACAGCTTTTGGCGCCGTACCCTGCACAGGGTCACATCCCTGGTAACGGTGCGCCGGGTCGGCGAGGTTGAAGGGGCCGAGGCCGATGCGGTCCTGGCCCGTGCCGAACGCCGCCTGGCGGCGGGCGAGCTGGCGGCCTCGGTTGCCCTGGTCGCGGGCCTGGCGGAGCCGGGACGGGCGGCGGCGCTGGATTGGCTGGCTCTGGCCAAGGCGCGGCTTGGCGCCATGGCGGCCCTGGCCGGTTTGCAAAGCCGTGCCATCGCCGGGCTGGCGGACGGCTGATGCTACGGGCTGTTCTTATCTTCCTGGGCCTGGCCGCGCTTGGCGTTGCCGGCGCCTGGCTGGCCGATCATCCGGGCCTGGTCTCCATGCAATGGGGCGGGCGGCAAATCGAGACTTCGCTTGCGGTAGCGGCGACGGCGGTGTTTGTCCTGCTGATTGTCGTTGCCGGGCTGTACCGTTTTTGGCGCTGGCTGGCGACCTCGCCCATGGCGTTGAGCAATCTGCGCGCCGAAGGGCGCCGGCGCAAGGGCTATGAAAGCCTTTCCTCCGGCCTGGTGGCGGTGGCCGCGGGCGATGTCGGCCAGGCCAAGAAGCTGGCCCGGCGCACGGCGCAATTGCTGGATGAGCCATCGTTGACCCTGTTGCTATCGGCGCAAGCAGCCCAATTGGACGGTGACGAGGCGGGCGCAAAGGCGCATTTCCAGGCCATGCGCGAGCGTCCAGAGACCGAGTTTCTGGGCCTGCGCGGCCTGTTGGTGCAGGCCCGGCGGGCCGGCGATCAGGCCGAGGCCCTGACCCTGGCGCGGCGCGCCTTCGCCCTGCGTCCCGATACGCCCTGGGTCGGCCACGAACTGTTTTCCCTCGAAGCCGCCGCCGGGGATTGGCAGGCGGCGGAAAAAACCCTGACCCATACGGTGAAGCGCAAATTACTGCCGGCCGAGGAGGCCAGCCGGCGTCAGGCCGTCGTGCTGTTCGCCCAGGCCCAGGCGGCGGCCGATTTGGGCGAGAGTAAGCGGGCCCTGGAACTGGCCCGCAAGGCGCACGTCCAGTTGCCGGATTTCAGCCCTGCCACCGCCCTGGCCGGACGCCTGCATGGCGCCGCCGGCGACATGCGCAAGGCCCGGAACCTGCTGCGCGAGGGCTGGCAGAAATCGGCGCATCCGGATCTTTTGGCGGCCTGGCTCGATATTCATCCCGCCGACGAGGCCGAGGACCGCCTGTCCGCCGTACAGAAGCTGATCGCCGGTCACGAGGCGGATGCGGAAAGCCGTCTGGCCCTGGCCCAGGCGGCCCTTGATGCAGCCGAATTCGATACCGCGCGGGAGCAGTTGCGGACTTTGATGGAGCAAGCGCCGTCGGCCCGCGTCGCCCGGTTGATCGCCGATCTGGAAGAAACCGAACAGGGCGACGGCGCGGCGGCGCGGGAATGGCTGCGTCAGGCGGCCAAGCTGCCGGCGGATGCCACCTGGGTCTGTCAGGGTTGCGGCCGGCAAAATGGCGTCTGGGCCGCCCATTGTCCCGATTGCGGCAGCTTCGATACCTTTACCTGGCGGCAACCGGCGGGCGCCGGGGCGGTTCTGCCCTATACGCCGGTTCCTGCCGAAGCGGAGGCCGAGCCCTTGGCGGAAGTGGAAATCCTGCCCCCCGATGTGGAGCCGCCGGCCGCCGATCCAAGGTAGTTTCAGCTTTCCACCGGTTCGGCCTTCGCCGCGATCGGCAGCAGGACCAGGGCCAGATTGGCCGCCAGCAGACCAGCGGCCAGAAAATAGAAAACCGAGACCAGGCCCCAGTTATCGGCGATCATGCCGCCGATGATGGGCGCCGCCGTCGCCAGAATTGCCTGGCTGCCGAACATCAATGATGTGGCGGAGCCGCCCAGGTTCGGCGGTGTCAGGTCCATCATCCAGGAATGGATGACCGGGCGCACCGCGAACAGGACGAAGCCCAGGACGGAAATGCCGACGACAAATACTTCCGTATTGCCGATCATCACCAGGGAGGCGACGACGACGGTCGAGGCCGACAGACCGGCCAGCACGATGGGCCGGCGGCCGATGCGGTCCGACCAGGCCCCCGCGATCGGTGCCGCCACCACGCCCGAGGCCTGCATCGCCGCCAGGGCGGCGCCCAGATAAAGCGGCCCGGCGCCCAGTTCGTTGCTCAGATACAGCGGCAGGAAGGCCATCAAGCCGGCCTGGGTCATGGTGCGCAGGGCGGCGACCAGGCACAGGCTCAACACCGCGCGGTCCCGTATCATGGTGGTCAGGCCCCGCCAATAGGCCGACAGACTCATGCCCTCACTCGCACCGGTACTGGCACCGGCGCCGTCCTGCCGCGCCGTGGTGCTTTGCCGGGGCAGGGCGGCGAACAGCAACAGGGCGATGGCCAGGGTGGGGACGGCGGCGGTCATGGCGGCCTGGGGCCAGCTAAGCCACAGCAGTACCGCGCCGATCGCCAGGGGTGCGAGGGCATCGCCGCCGTTGGCGCCCAGGGCATGGATTGACAGGGCATAGCCTCGGGTTTCGGGAAAGCGGCGGGAAATGTAGGAGATGGCGGCCGGGTGCCATAAATTGTTGGTACAGCCGATCAGGACGACCAGGGGCAACAGCCCCCAAACGCCCTCGGCCAGGCCAAACCCGCTCATGGCCAGGGCGCCGACGCACAGCGAGGCCACCAATATGGGCACCCGCCGGCCGGTCACGTCCACGACAAGGCCGCTGAACAGATTGGTGCCGAAGGAGCTCATATGCACGGCGGACACCAACAGGCCGGCTTCGGTATAGCTCAGCTCCAATTGCCGCGCGATAAAGGGCAACAGCAGATAAAACGTGCCCAACAGCCAGTGCGTTGCGCCATGGCCCATGCCCACCAGAACGATCGGCCCCTGCTGTCGCCAATGCAGGCCGGTCAGGCGTTGAACTACGGACATGGGCGGGTTTCTCTTGCAGTGGGAACCGTGGCGTCTCGGGCGCCATCATCGCATACCTGAATGGCCAGCGAAACCAAGGCCCCGGCATTTGCCCGAAACCGTATTGCAAATCAGCCGCTCTAGGCCTATTGTCCGGCCGCTTTCGTGTGCCGTTCGATACGGCTATAATATGCCCCGGAGCCGCCTTAGCTCAGTTGGTAGAGCATCGCATTCGTAATGCGGAGGTCGGGTGTT
>CAZVYX010000028.1:0-72246 GCA_964631725.1 uncultured Rhodospirillaceae bacterium
GCGGGTGGTCTTTATCGGCTCCGACCTAGGCGCCGGCACCCTGGATCAGTTCCGCGACGAGATGCCGGACCGCTTCTTCATGGAAGGGGTTTCCGAGCAGAACCTGATCGGCATGGCGGCGGGTCTGGCGATGGAAGGTTTCATCCCCTACGTCAACACCATCGCGACCTTCATTACCCGGCGCTGCTACGAGCAGTTGGCGGTGGATCTGTGCCTGCATAATCTGCCCGTCAAGCTGATCGCTAATGGCGGCGGCCTGGTCTATGCGCCGTTGGGGCCGACGCATCTGGCGATCGAGGATATCGCCATCCTGCGCGCCCTGCCGCGCATGACCGTGTTCGCACCCTGCGACAAGGAAGAAATGGCCCGTCTGGTGCCGCAGACCCTGGAAATGGACGGACCCTGCTATATCCGTCTGGCCAAGGGCGGCGATGAAATCGTCTCGGATCAGGCCCGCGGTTTCGAGATGGGCAAGGCCATCGCCATGCGTGATGGCGCCAAGGTGCTGATCGTCGGCACCGGCATCACCACGACGCGGGCCTTGCACGCGGCCGAGGAATTGGCGGGCGAGGGCATCGAATGCGGCGTCCTGCACATGCACACCGTGAAACCATTGGACGAGGCGGCGATCCTGGAGCGGTTATCGGATGTCGATCTGCTGGTCACCGTGGAAGAGCACACTCTGGTCGGCGGTCTGGGCAGTGCGGTGGGCGATCTGCTGCTGGACAAGGCGCCGAACGCGGCCAGCCGTCTGCTGCGCCTGGGCATTCCCGATACCTTCTCGGACAAATACGGCACCCAGGATGAGCTGTTGGAGTATTACGGCCTGCAAGGACCGCAAATTGCCCAGCGCATCCGCGAGAGCCTGAATGGCGCCGGGGCGCAGGTGGCGTGAATTTTGCCCTGCCCAGACCTGAAGGATTTCTGCGCCCGGATGAGGTCGAGCTGGGTGCGCGTTATCTTGATGATGGCTATGTGATCGCGCCGGTGGCTGACGGCGCGGCCCTGGATCGTCTGCGTTCGGCCATGGCGGAGATCGCGGCCCGGCATCTGGGCCTTGATCAACCAAAGGACCCTGGTGCTTTCCTGGACGACATCCATACACAGGTTGAGGCAACCGCCCTGAATGCCCTGCGCATGACGGTCATCAATGGCGTCAACGATCTGCCCTGGGCGCGAAAGACCTATTTCGAGTTGGCCCGGCCCCTGTTGGAGGCCATAGTCGGCAATGAACTGGCCATGCAGCGGCGCCTGAACCTATCGATCCAATTGCCCGGCGATGACAGCTCCCTGTTGGCCGTCCATGCCGATGTCTGGGACGGCGACAGCCCGTTCGAGGTCGTGATCTGGCTGCCTTTCGTGCATTGTTTCAATACCAAGACCATGTTCCTGCTACCGCCCGACAAGGGTCGGTTGGTGGAGGCGCGCATGGCCGATTTCGACGGCGGCGATACCGATGATCTGTTCGCCGCCATCGAGGACGACCTGATCTGGCTGGATGTGCCCTATGGCAGTGTGCTGCTGTTCAATCAGAACCTCATGCACGGCAACCGCATCAACCGGGAAGGGGGCACCCGTTGGACCATGAACTGTCGCTTCAAGGGGCTGTTTTCGCCCTATGCCGGCAAGCGTCTGGGCGAATTCTTCGAACCGATCACGGTGCGCCCGGCCTCCCGCGTGGGCATGAGCCATGATCTGCCGGGAGGTTTCGTTGAATAATCAGGCCAACCGCTTCGGTCATCGCGGCTATATCGCCTCCCGCCCGGTGCGCGGTCAGGACTGGCCCCAGCATGTGCAAAACCTGGTGATCCGTGATTACGCGCAACGAAATGGCCTGCATTATCTGCTCAGCGCCACGGAATACGCCATGGACGCCTGCTATATGAACCTGGAAACCGTGTTGGGAGAGCTTGACCGCGTCGAGGGCGTGATCTGTTTCTCCCTCTTCATGCTGCCGGCCCGGACGGAGCGGCGGCACGCGTTGTACCAACGCATTTTCGACAGCGGATCGGATCTGCACGGCGCCTTGGAGAATATGGCCATCCACGGTCCGGAGGATGCCGCCCGGCTGGAGGATATCTTCATGGTCGAGCAACACGCGGCGACATCATTGGGGGTGCAATAGCGATGGCATTGGTGGATTTCGTCGGCATCGTGCACAAATCGACCACGCGGGACTACGTCCAGCGCGTGGTGGCGCATGACAAGGCCGAATGCGCCGAAGTGGCCGGAAAGTTCGGTGAGGATTATTGGGATGGCGACCGCCGTTACGGCTTCGGCGGCTACTATTACGATGGCCGTTGGCGTCAGGTGGCGGAGGCCATGGTCGCCCATTATGACTTGCAGCCGGGCGCCAAGATCCTCGACATCGGCTGTGGCAAGGCCTTCCTGCTGTATGAATTTACCCAAGCCCTGGAAGGGGTCCAGGTCAGCGGCATCGATATCTCCGCCTACGGCATCGAAAACGCCAAGGAAGAGGTCCGTGACCGCCTGCAGGTCGGACACTGTCAAAGCCTACCGTATGAGGATGACGAATTCGATTTCGTGTATTCAATCAATACTTTTCACAATCTTTTTAACTATGAACTTCACCCTTCGTTGCAGGAAATGCAGCGGGTTGGCAAGGGCGCGAAGCACATTACGATCGAGAGCTACCGCAACGAGAGCGAGAAAGCCAATCTGCTCTATTGGCAGCTCACATGCCGGGCCTTCATGATGCCGGCGGAATGGGAATTCGCGTTCCAACAGGCCGGCTATGACGGCGACTACGGTTACATCACGTTTGAATAGGTGAAATTTTGGTAGAGACCGCAAATACAATGGCACGGACCAAGGAAGCACAGTACGAAGACTGCCTGCGGGCGGCTGAGGAATCCGGTGTCGACAGCCTGGGTGTGATGACCAATCAGGTCTGGCGCGACGATCCGCGCCGTCTGGCCATCCTGCTGTCGCGTTACAAATTCGTCGCCAAGATGTTGTCGGGCAAGCGCAGGGTGGTCGAAGTGGGCTGCGGCGACGCCTTCGGCAGCCGCGTCGTGCAGCAGGAAACCGGCGAATTGACCGTCCTCGACATCGATCCGGTGTTTATCGAGGATATCCAGCGCCGCATGCATCCCGACTGGCCCCTGACCCCGGCCGTGCACGATATGCTGTCGGGGCCCTATCCGGGCATATTCGATGCCGCCTACAGCCTTGATGTGCTGGAGCATATTCCGGCCGAGCAGGAGGAAACCTTCCTGCGCAATATGATCACCTCGCTCAATCACGATGGCGTCCTGATCGTCGGCATGCCGTCTCTGGACAGCCAGGAGCACGCCTCGCCGCAAAGCAAGATCGGCCATATCAACTGCAAGCATGGCGGCGATTTCAAGGCCCTGATGGAGCAGTATTTCGACAACGTCTTTGTCTTCTCCATGAATGACGAGGTGGTGCATACGGGCTTCTGGCCCATGGCCCACTATTACCTGGCGCTCTGCTGTGGCAAGCGGCCCGGCTAGACTTCTCGTCGTCGGCGGCGACAGCATGATCGGCGGCGCGCTGGCCGATCATTTCAGCGCCCGCGGCTGGCAGGTTCAGGCCACCACGCGCCGCCGGGAGCAGATTGACGCGCGCCATCCCTTTTTGGACCTGGCCGCGCCGATCGGCGATCTTCCCAGCGCGGATGTGGTGATCCTCGCCGCCGCCGTCGCCCGCATCGGCGATTGCGAGGATGATCCCGAAGGCACACGGCAAATCAACGTCGATGGCACCCTGGCCGTGGCGCAAACCATGGCCGGGCAGGGCGCGCATGTCATATTGCTGTCCTCGGACAAGGTTTTCGACGGCGCGGTGCCCTTGCGCGGCCGCAACGATACGCCGTGCCCGGCCTGTGAATACGGCCGGCAAAAGGCCGCCGCCGAGGCCGGCGTTCTGGCGCTCGGTGATAAGGGCGCCGTATTGCGCCTGAGCAAGGTGCTGGAACCGGGGCTGGAGCTGTTAACCGGCTGGACACGGGACCTCTTCGCCGGAAACGCCATATCGCCGTTCCACGATCTGTATCTCGCACCGGTTCCGGTCGACCTGGTGGTCCAACTGGCGGCGCATATTGCGGACGCGCGCGCGGCGGGCATCTATCAGTGCACCGGCGCCGAAGACCGCGCTTACGTCGACCTGGCGCAGATCCTGGCGGAAGAAGTCGGTTGCGATGTGGATTTGATCAAGCCCGGCTCCTGCCAAACCGTCAACATGCCCGCCGCCGCCCGGCCCCGCCATACGACGCTGGAGATGACAATAGAGCTTGACCGCTGGGATCTGGCCGCGCCGGCATTTGAAGCAACAGCGCGGGCGATCATCGCTGGATGAGCTTCGAATAACCTGCGGATCGCCCGATACCTGTCAAAACCAGCTCGAATAAGTCAGTTTCGCGCCCAGGATCAGCAGGGATAGCGACACGATACGGCGAAACAGGTCCTGCGAAATCCGCTGACGCAGCCAAATACCCACTGCCATGCCGAGGAGCGTCGGCCCCAGTGCGAAGCTGGACAGGATAATGGCTGCGCGGTCCATGGCGCCTTGATCGAACAGCGCCCCTGCCCAGGCCACGGTGCCAATCAAGAGCGATAGACCAATTGCTTGCACGAACTGTTCTTTTTCCAGACCCAAGGCCTGTAGATAGACGGCAACCGGCATCAGCAGCGATCCGGTCGTGCCGGTTAGCAACCCGGCGGCAAATCCCACCCCTGGCGACCAGTAACGTTCCTGACCGTGGGGCAGTCCGGGCTGTATCGACAGCAGGTTCATCGAGGCGTAGCCGACGATCACGACACCAAGCAGGCCTGACAATATGCCCGGATCGACCCGAAACAGGATCACCGTGCCAAGCCAGATGCCAACGCAGGCGCTGGCGTTCAGCAGCCAAAATCGCCGAAACAGTTTCATCAACTCGCCGCCATGGAGCACTTGCCAGATGTTGGCGCACAGCGAGGGCACGATCAGCACAACGACGGCGTCGCGGAGGCCAAGTGAGAGGCTCAGGATGGCAATCGCGGTTGTCGGCAGGCCGATACCAATGGCGCCTTTGATCACACCGGCTATCAGGAATGCAATAGCCACGATGGCAAGCAGGCCTATGTCCATGCCGGGTCAGAGGAAAGCATCGGCGTCACGCCTGCGCCGCTTCCAACTTTTCCTCCGCCGCAAGCCAGGCGGCTTCCGCGGCTTCGATGGCCTTGTCGGTTTGCGCCCGTTCCTGGTTCAGGGATGTCACTTTGCCGGGGTTATCCTGATACAAGGCCGGATTGGCCAGGGCCTGGGCGATGCGGGCCTGTTCGGCCTGCAGACGGTTCAGTTTTTGCTCCGTCTCCTTGACCATTTTCCGCAACGGCGCGAGGCGTTGGCGGTTTTGCGCATTGGCCTTTCGGGCCGCCCGGCGGTCTTTCTCGGACGGTGCATTGGCGTCCTTCGGCGCGTCGTTACGCAGGGACATACGCCGGTAGTCGTCGATATCGCCTTCCCAGGGCGTAACCTGGCCGTCGGCTACCAGCCACAGCCGGTCCGTGGTCAATTCCAGCAAGTGGCGGTCATGACTGATCAGCAGCACCGCGCCGGGAAAATCGTTCAGGGCCTGGACCAGGGCTTGCCGCGCATCCACGTCGAGATGGTTGGTCGGTTCGTCGAGGATCAGCAGATGCGGTGCCTTGGCGGTGATCAGCGCCAGTACCAGGCGGGCCCGCTCCCCGCCCGATAGATGCCGCACCTGGGTTTCCGCCCTGTCCTGGATCAGCCCGAAGGTGCCCAGGCGGGCGCGCAAGGCGGCTTCCTTCAGATCGGGCAGCAGGCGCTGCAGATGCGCCACTGGGGTATCCTGGGGCTCCAGATCCTCGATCAGATGCTGGGCGAAAAAGCCGGTGCGCAGCTTACCGCCACGGCGGATTTCGCCTTGCATGGTGCTCAGGCGCCCCTCGATCAGCTTTGCCAGGGTGGATTTGCCGTTACCGTTGCGGCCCAACAGGGCGATGCGGTCCTTGCCATCGATGCGCAGATCAAGCCCTTTGAGGATCGGCACGCCGTCCTCGTAACCGACCGAGGCGCGGTCGAGACTGACGATGGGGGACCGTAGCTCGTCGGGCTCCGGGAAGCGGAAATTGACCGACGGATCAACCGCCGCCTCGGCAATGGGCTGCATCCGGCCTAGCGCCTTCAGGCGGCTTTGCGCCTGCCGTGCCTTGTTGGCCTGATAGCGGAAGCGGTCGACAAACGCCTGCATGTGCTTGCGCGCCGCCTCCTGCCGCTGGCGCAGGCGCTCCTGTTGCTCCTGCCGCTCCCGCCGGGTCGCCTCGAACCTGTCATAGCCGCCGCGATAAAGCGTCAGGTCGCCTCGGTCCACGTGCAAAATGGCCGTGACGGCATTGTTCAGCAGATCCCGGTCATGGCTGACCAGAAGCACCGTGTGGGGATAGCGGCGCAGGTAATCCTCCAGCCACAGGGTGCCTTCCAGATCCAGATAGTTGGTCGGCTCATCCAGCAGCAACAAATCCGGCGCGGCGAACAGAATGGCGGCCAGCGCCACCCGCATGCGCCAGCCACCGGAAAACTCCGACAGCGGGCGGCCCTGTTCGTCTTCGCTAAAGCCCAGGCCGGCCAGGATAGAGGCGGCGCGGGCCGGCGCCGAATGAGCGTCAATATCCAACAGGCGTTGATGAATTTCGCCGATGCGGTCGGGGTCGGCCGCGGTTTCGGCCTCCGCCAGCAACGCGGTACGCTCTGCATCCGCCTCTAGCACATTGTCCAGCAGGTTTTGCGGCCCGCCGGGAGCTTCCTGCGCCACCATGCCCAGGCGGGCCCGGTTGGCGCATCGGATGCTGCCGGTATCGCCATGCAATTCGCCGGTAATCAGCTTCAACAAGGTACTCTTGCCCGCGCCATTGCGGCCGACCACGCCGACCTTGTGCCCGGCCGGAATATGGGCCGAGGCGTTGGTCAGAATATCCCGCCCGCCAATGCGGTATGTCAGGTCGTTGATGTGCAGCATGGGCGCTGTCTAGCACGGTTGCGGCGGTGATGCGAAGCCGATATAAACCGCCCGCATTTAGATTTTTCAGTTCCCCGCCTAAACCCGCCCAAACAAGGAAAGCTCACCTCCATGGCCAGCCAACGTACTTTTTCGATCATCAAGCCCGACGCCACCCGCCGCAACCTGACCGGCCAGATTACCGCCCGCCTGGAAGGCGCCGGCCTGCGCGTTATCGCGTCCAAGCGCCTGTGGATGAGCCGTGGCGAGGCCGAGGGTTTTTACGCCGTGCACAAGGAACGCCCGTTCTTTAACGATTTGTGCGATTTCATGACCTCCGGCCCGGTCGTGGTCCAGGTTCTAGAGGGCGAGGACGCAATTGCCAAGAACCGCGAAGTGATGGGCGCCACCAATCCGGAGGAAGCGGCCGACGGCACGATCCGCAAGGACTTCGCCGAAAATATCGAGGCCAACTCGGTACACGGCTCCGATGCGCCCGAGACGGCGGCGGTGGAAATCGCCTACTGGTTCGCCGCGACCGAGATCGTCGGCTAGTCCGGGCCGCGTACCATGCTCCACGGCGAGCCACTGCGGCCGATAACGGACGACGAAGTCGCCGCCTATGACCGCGACGGCGCCGTGCTGCTGCGGGGCCTGTTCAATCTGGACTGGATCGAGCTGTTGCGCGAGGCGGTGGAGGCCGACAAGGCCACGCCGGGGCCCATGGTGCGCCATAACACGCCGCCGGGCGGCGCCGGCGAGTTCTTCGTGGATTTTCAGCTTTGGCAGCGCTGGGACGGCGCGCGGCGTTTCGCCCTGGAAGGTCCTGGCGGCGCCATTGCCGCGCGTATGATGGGCGCGAAGGCGGTCAATTATTACCACGACCATCTGCTGGTCAAGGAACCGGGCACACAGGAGCGCACGCCCTGGCACCATGACCAGCCTTACTATCCGGTGGAAGGCTGGATGGTCGGTTCGATCTGGCTGCCCCTGGATCCGGTGCCCGAGGACATTTGCGTGGACTTCATTCCCGGATCGCACAAATGGAACCGCTGGTTCGCACCGCAATTCTTCAAATCCGGCAATCCGGAACTTCAGGTTCAGGACCCCCGCTTCGAGGCCATTCCGGATTTCGAAGCCCAGCGAGGTCAATATGACCTGCTGACCTGGGCCCTTGAGCCCGGCGATTGCATTTTCTTCCACGGCTTGGTGGTGCATGGCGCCTCGGGCAATCCATCGCCCCAGGGCCGCCGCCGTGCTTATGCCACCCGCTGGCTGGGCGAGGATGCCCGCTACGCCGCCCGCAGCGGCCAGATATCACCGCCCCTCGAAGGCCACGGCCTGCAACCGGGCGATACCATGGACTGCGAAATGTTTCCCAGGGTTTGGCCGAGAGCCTGAATTCAGCGGTGGGACTTCAGTCCCCGGTCGGATTGTGCGCCAGGATATTGATTAGGCGGCCAAAAGGATCGCGGACATAGAAGCGGCGCACGCCCCATGGCTCATCCACGGGGCCATATTCGATGGGTAGATCCTTTTCCACGGCGCGCCGATGGACCGCGTCCAGGTCGTCCACTTCAATGGAGAGGTCCGGCACCGCCGTGCCAGAGCCGCCCTGGCTGGCGAAACTGATCTGAACCGGCGCGCTGCCTTTGGCGGCGAAAGTCATGATCCAGCCCAAGTCCATGACCGCTTCCAATCCCAGAAAATCGCCATAGAAAGCTTTCGCCCGGTTGATGTCCTCAGCCGCGATGTTGGCCACGATGCGTTTTACGGCCATCGGTCCTCCGGATGTTATCCGCTGGTTGAATCATGATGTCGGCGAGGGCGCAAAAACTTCCCGTTCGCCCTCGAATCCTTTCAGGTCGAAATGGCCGAGGGAGCCATATGAACCACCCTCCGCGTTCATGAAGTCGGCCGATACGACGATGTCGCGGCCCAGTTCGCCGGCCACCGCTTCCAAACGCGCCGCCATGTTGACGGCCTCGCCGATGGCGGTGAAATCCAGGCGGCTCTCGGTGCCCACATTGCCGAACAGGACCCGGCCCGGATGCAGGGCGATGCCGCAGCGGATCACTTCGTCAATTTTCGTGTCATCCCCGAGCCCGGCAATCGCCGTCTGGGCCGCCTGGGCGCCGGTCAGGGCATCGCGGCAGCGCCGGGCCAAATCGGCCTCCGCCTCGTATGGAAACATCGCCAGCAAGCCGTCGCCGGTGAATTTCAGGACTTCGCCCGCCTGTTCCGTGATGGGTGGAACCAGAAGCTCGAAAAACGCGTTCAGGCGATCCACCACCTGGGCGCCATCGTGGCTGGCGGTGTAGCGGGAGAAGCCCCGCAAATCAGCGGCCAGGATAACCGCGTCGATTTCCTGCACTTCGCCGCGCTGGATAACACCAGATAGGATCCGCGCACCGGCGCCATGGCCCACATAGGTATCGAGGAAGGTCACCGCCGTGCGGCGCAGGGCATAGATTTCCGTGGCGCGGGCAAAGGCTGGCGTGACCGCTTCGAACGCGGCCAGTTCATCAGGGAGAAAACCACCCGGACGGCGGGACGACCAACTGATGGCGTGGACTTCGCCGTTGGAGAAGAACATCGGCAGCATCAGGTAATCGGAGGCGCCTTCGCTGCGCAGATCATCGACGATGTTGTAATCACTCTGAAATCCGGGCGCGTCAAGGCGAAGGCGGACCGGCTTGGCATTGCGGTAGACGTAACCGATCGTGCTCAAGCGAAATGTGTCGCTGTCCAGCACCGCGTAGGGCGCTTCCGTCATGTTGACGCCCTCGCCCTCGGTCCAGGTGAAGCGTCGCCCCATGATTGATGGATGCAGGGTGCGGATAAAGACGGCAGAGCGGTAGATATCGATGCCAGCGGCGAAAAGCCGCTCGCAGGTTTCTTCCAATACCTGGCGCGGCCCCTTGAAGCTGCGGGATGTGATCAGCCAGCTGACGGTCTCGTCAATCGCCCCTTGATCGATATGAGCATCGCCATCAGCCATGTACGCGATATCCCCCCGGCGGTTATGGCCCTTCGTAGCGCACCACTTCCTGATCGATGGCGCCGAAGATGGTATTGCCGTCTTCGTCCGGCATTTCGATGTGAATATGGTCGCCAAAGGCCATGAAGGGTGTCTTGGTGGCGCCGTCGTTGATGGTTTCCAGCATCCGCAATTCGGCGATACAGGAATAGCCGACGCCGCCATCGGCCAGGGCCGAGCCGTGCTCCGCGTCCTGTTTGTTGGAGACGGTGCCCGAACCGATGATCGTCCCGGCGCACAGCGGCCGCGATCTCGCGGCATGGGCAATCAGGGTGGGAAAATCGAAGGTCATATCGACGCCCGCGTTGGCGCGGCCGAACGGCTCGCCGTTTAGGTCGCAATAGATCGGCAAATGCAGCCGGCCGCCGTCCCAGGCCGCGCCCAACTCGTCCGGCGTTACCGCCACCGGCGAAAATGCGGTCGATGGCTTGCCATGAAAAAAGCCGAAGCCCTTACCAAGTTCGCCTGGGATCAAGTTGCGCAGGGAAACATCATTGACCAGCATCACCAGTTGAATGTGCCCACCGGCATCCCCAGGGGAAACCCCCATGGGCACGTCATTGACGATCACCGCCACTTCCGCCTCGAAGTCGACGCCCCAGTCTTCCGAAGCAACGGCGATATCGTCGTAGGGACCGATGAAGCTATCGGAGCCGCCCTGATACATCAGCGGGTCGCTCCAGAAACTTTCGGGCATCTCGGCGCCCCGGGCCCGGCGGACCAGTTCCACATGATTGACATAGGCGCTGCCGTCGGCCCACTGAAAGGCGCGGGGCAGCGGCGAGGCCAGATCGGCCGGATCCATATCAAACGCGCCGGGCGCCTTGCCGGCAGCCAAATTGTCTGCCACCTCGGCCAAGCGGGGGACGATATTGGACCAGTCGTCCAAGGCGCCCTGCATGGTTTGCGCGATGCCGTAGGCCGCGACGGCCCGGTCCAGATCATTGCTGACGACAAGCAACTGGCCGTCCCGGCCGGCCTTTAACGATGCCAATTTCATGAACTCAATCCTTCAACTCATTATACTTCGCGCAAACGTTCCCGCAGCAGTTCCATGCGGTCATAGCCCCAAAAGATTTCGCCATCCAGAATAAAACTGGGAACACCGAAAACGCCCAACTTTTCGGTCTCAAGGCGCATCTGATCATGAATGCGGCGGCCCTCGCCATCCAGATAGGCCGCGAAACCATCGGCATCGGCACCGGCCTCTGCCAGTACAGCGGTCAGAGCATCGACGTCATCGACTTCCAGTTCGTGGTTCCAGAAGCCATAGAAAACCCGGTCATTGTAGGGCCGGAATACGCCTTGATCCTGGGCGTATTGCATGCCGATGCCGGCGGGCGAGGAGTCATAGATCCGGCGCGGCCCGCGAACGGTCAAGCCGCGCTTGTTGGCCCAGCGGCGCATGTCCATATAGGCGTATCGCACCTTGCGCCATTCGGTTTCGCTTCGGGTTTCCACATCGCCCAGGAAGGAAGGGATATCCAACGTGAAATGGCGCCATTCGACGGTAACATCGAATTCATCCTCCAAGGCATAGGCCGGATCCTTGGCCAGGTAGGCATAAGGACTCTTGTAGTCGGTGATATGTAAAATGTGCCGTTTGCTCATGCGGCAGCCTATCACATTCCGCCATCACATTCCGCCATCACATTCCCATGCCAAGGCGGCCGATGCCGGGCAGTTTCAGGGCCGGTGGTGATAGATCCAGCCCCAGGGTCAGGCCCAGGATATTCACTTCCAGGCCCTCTTCCGACGCCACGGTTAGGCCGGCCAGGCCATACAGGGAAAACTGTTTGCCGGTGCCGCTGGGCGCCGGCGCGAGGAAATTTCCGTTGCTCAGAAAATCCTTGCCGATTGCGGTGGCGGGCAACTCCAGGCCCAGTTCGGGTACTTGGCGGGCGACATGGGCGGTAAAGGTATTGCTGTTGGGCCCAGGCCAGACCCGGTAGCTGTCGGGATAGGGGTAGGCCTTGGCGGCCTGCATGACCGGGTCCATCAGCGCACTGGCCGCCGCGCCGCGCAGGTCGAGCAGAAGTTTTGGGCGGTTGCCGAACCAATAGGCATCGGGGGTATAGCGACTAATCCGCACCGCCGATGCGCCGTAGTTCACGCCCCAGCCAATCACTTCCAAGCGCAGATAATAGGGCGCGCCGCGTGGTTTGACGGCGAACCAGGTATGGACGCCCAGGGCGCCGCGCCAGCCGTAGGCACGGGCGCTGTAGACCTGCAGTACCGCTTCGCGTGTCGCCGCCGGGTCGGGCGCCTGCCGGCTGCTGTCCTGGCGCGCCGTCCGCCAGTCAGCCGCCATGGCCGGATCGGCCCAACGGAAGGCGAAGGATGCCAGCAAGGGCAGAAGCAACAGGCCTGGCAGCATGATTGCCAGGCCGTGGCGGCGGCGGAGATTTCGAAGTGTCATATGATGATCTTGCCGTGAAATTTCGGCATCGAAAAGTCACAAGATCATGATAACGCCACACAGACCCGGGCATTGCGGCCTATTACCGGGGTGGCGGGTTTATCAGTCTGTCATCGGGCAGGTCAAAATTGTCCAGCGCCACCGAGGCACCGGCGGCCCGTGCCTTGCCCTCGGCGATCAAGCGCACGGCGAGGGGATAGATCCGATGCTCCTGCTCCAGGATGCGGGCGGCAAGGCTGTCGGCGGTATCGTCGGCGGCAATGGGTACGGCAGCCTGCACCAGGATCGGTCCTTCATCCATCGCCGGGCGCACAAAATGCACCGTGCAGCCGGCAATCCGCACGCCCGCCTCCAGCATCCTCTCCTGCACGTGCAGGCCCTTGAATGCGGGGAGGAGGGAGGGATGAATATTGATGATGCGGTCGCGCCAGCGCTGGCAAAATTCGGTGCTGAGCAGCCGCATGAAGCCGGCCAGGCAGATCAGCCGCACCCCGGCCGCGGCCAGGGCCTCCGTCATCGCGGCATCGAACGCCTCGCGGTCGTCAAAGTCGCCATGCTTGATAACCTGGGTGGGAATATTCGCCGCCCGCGCGATCTCCAGCCCGGCGGCATCGGCCCGGTTGGAGAGGACCAAAACGACTTCTGCCGGAAAATCGTCGGCCGCCATGGCATCAATCAAAGCGGCCATGTTGCTGCCCCGTCCCGATATCAGTATGCCGACCTTCAGGCGGGCCATCTCACAGCTCCATTCCGCTCAACGCCACCCGCGCCGGGCCGCTGCCGGCCTCGATCACGCCAATGGGCCAGACGGTTTCGCCGGCGGCCTCGAACCGGGCCGTGGCATCGGCGGCATCCTCAGGCGCCACGACAGCGATCATGCCGATACCGCAATTGAATGTCCTGGCCATCTCCGCCGCCTCGATGCCGCCGGTCCGGGCCAGCCACTTGAACAGCGGCGGCATGGGCCAGGCGCCGCCGTCAATGCGGGCAATGGTGTCATCGGGCAGAATACGCGGCGGATTTTCGATCAGGCCGCCGCCGGTGATATGGCTCAAGCCCTTGACCAGTCCGGCGCGAATGGCCGGCAGGCACGCTGCAACATAGATCCGTGTCGGCCGCAGCAGCACATCCGCCAGGCTTTCATCGGGTGAAAACGGCGCCGGCGCGGCATAATCGTGGCCCATATCGTCGATCAGGCGGCGCACCAGGGAGAAACCATTGGCATGCAGCCCGCTGGAGGCCAGACCCAGCAATATATCGCCGGGTACGATGGCGGTCGGCTCCAGCAAGCCGTCCCGTTCCACCGCGCCAACCGAGAAACCGGCCAGATCATAATCGCCATCGCTGTACATGCCCGGCATTTCCGCCGTCTCGCCGCCAATCAGCGCGCAACCGGCTTGCCGGCAACCTTCCGCGATGCCGCTGATGATGGCGGTGCCGGCTTCGACGGAAAGCTGTCCGGTGGCGTAATAATCCAGGAACAACAGAGGCTCTGCCCCTTGAACCACCAGATCATTGACGCACATGGCAACCAGATCGATACCCACATGGGTATGATTGTCGGCGGCGATGGCGACCTTCAACTTGGTGCCGACGCCGTCGGTGGCGGCCAGCAGCAGGGGGTCGGTGTAGCCCGCCGCGCGTAAATCGAACAAACCGGAGAATCCACCCAGGGCGGCATTGGCGCCGGGGCGCCGCGTGGAGGCAGCCAGGGGCTTGATGGCATCGACCAGACGGTCGCCCGCATCAATGTCCACGCCCGCGCCTTTGTAGGTGTAACTGTTGATGACGCCCTCGCTAGTCTATAACTAATAGTCAAATTCACTGCCGTGGTGTAAGCGGCGAAGATACTGCATCTGGTTGAGCTTGTAATGTGGCATCGTGCTTTTTGCATATTGTATCTGGTCTTCCTGTGGAGCGTGGCTCCGGCCTTGGCGCAGAGCGGCAAGGGCGAGGGCGGTGCGGCCGGGAGCAGTGCGGTCGCGGCTGGGCAAAAGGAAATTGCCGACGAGGGCGATGACGTCTTCGCGGTACGGGGATTGGCGGTGGATATCACCGCCGAATCGGCCCTGGAAGCGCGACGCGAGGCCCTGCGCGAGGGCCAGCGCCGCGCCTTGGGACAGGTCTTGCGCCGGCTTACCCTGCGCACCGATCACCTGTCCCTGCCGGACCCGGACGACGACGTCATTGCCCAGTTCGTGGCCACGGTGGAAGTGGCAAAGGAAAAAACCTCCACGGTCCGCTATCTGGCCGAACTGACGGTGCGTTTTAAGCGCAATGCCGTGCGCGGCCTGTTGCGCAGCGTCGGCATCAGATTCTCGGAAACCCGCGCCAAACCGATTCTGGTGTTGCCTGTTTTTGAAAAGGGCGCCGCCCTGTCCCTGTTCGAGGACAGCAATGTCTGGCGCAACGCCTGGGGGCGGCTGGACCTGCGCGAAGATTCGCTTTTGCCCCTGCGCCTGCCGATCGGCGATTTGAAGGATATCACCACCCTGACCGCCGACGCCGCCCTGGCCGGCAAGCAGCAGCAATTGCAAAACCTCGCGCGGCGCTATGGCGTGGAGAATGTGTTGACGGCGCATGCCGTCCTGGGCATCGATCTGGCTTCTGGCGGCGTGCCGCGGGTTCAGGTCAATCTATTGCGCTTCGGACCAGGCGGTAGAAGTACCGAAGTACTGGATTACTCCGTCAATGTGGGCAATGACCTGGAGGGGGCGCTGAACCGCCTGGCACTTCGGGTTGTCGTGGACCAGCAGGAACAATGGAAGCGCCGGACCCAGTTGTCATTTGGCTCCGACACCTCTCTCAGCGCGCAAGTACCCCTTTCCGGGCTGGGCGATTGGCTTATCGTGCGTAAACGTCTCGGCGCCGCGGCCATGGTGCGGTCCTTCAAGCTGCTGGGGATTTCGCGCCAGGATGCGCAGGTGGTGATCGACTATCTTGGCGACCCCGACAGTCTCGTGGTGTCCCTGGCCCAGCGCGACCTGAATTTAGCAAGGGTCGACGGCTTCTGGGTGCTGCGTCTGGCGGGGCGGGACGGATCGGCCAAGAACGGCGCCGTCAAGGCCGGGACGGGGGCGCAATGACCCTGCCCAACATCATATCAATGACCCGGCTGTTGTCGGTTCCCTTCAATGTCTGGCTGATCCTGATCGATCAATGGCGCCTGGCCCTGGTGGTTTTTTGCCTGGCCGGGCTATCGGATGCCGTCGATGGCTTTCTGGCCAAGCGGTTCAATATGCAATCCCGCCTCGGCCAATACCTTGATCCGATTGCCGACAAGGCGCTTCTGGTGACCATCTTCATCGTGCTTGGGGCGCAACAGCATCTGCCCCTGTGGCTGGTGATCCTGGTCGTTTCGCGGGATATTCTGATCGTTGGCGGCCTGTTCCTGCTGTTCGTATTCGATCAACCCTACGCGCCGAAACCGTTCATGATGTCCAAGGTCAATACGGCGACGCAGATCGTACTGGCGGCCCTGGTTATTGCGAACCAGGCCTTCACGCTTGATGGCGCGGCGGTCTATCTCCAGGCGTTAATGGTGCTGACGGCGGCGACAACCGTGGCCTCGGGGACGCAATACCTGGCCGATTGGTGGCGGCGGATGAACAAATTGGAGCAGAGGTAGGCATGACCGCCCAGCAACAGGCCCGGTATTGGCTATTGGCCCTGGCCATTCTGCTTGCCCTGATCTGGCTGTTGAGTTCAATTCTGCTGCCGTTCGTCGCCGGCATGGCGGTGGCCTATTTTCTGGACCCGCCCACGGACAAGCTGGAGGCGAAGGGTCTGTCGCGCAGCCTGGCCACCTCCATCGTGGTCGTGGCCTTCTTCGTGTTGGTCGTGATGGCCGCGTTGCTGTTGGTGCCGATCCTGCAGTCGCAAATTACCGGTTTCGCCGACCGCCTGCCGGGTTATATCGCCGGCCTGCGGGAAACCGCGTTGCCGGTATTGATCGATCTGGGTGCGCGCGTCGGGATTGATGTCGGGGCGTCCGCCGGCGATGCGGTGAAGGAGATCGCGGCCGATGCGGTCGGTTTTGGCTTCCGGCTGTTGCGGCAGGCCTGGAGCGGCGGTCTGGCGGTGTTCAACATCCTCTCCCTGCTGGTAATCACGCCCGTGGTGGCGTTTTACCTGCTGCGCGACTTCGATCACATGATCGGCGCATTGAATGACTGGCTGCCGCGCCAGCATGCCGATGCGGTGCGCCGGGTACTCTTGGATATCGACGATGTCATGGCCGGGTTCATTCGCGGCCAGGGCACGGTTTGCCTGATCCTGGCCTGTTTTTATGGCCTGTCGCTGACCTTCGCCGGTCTGGAGTTTGGCCTGATCATTGGTTTGTTCAGCGGCCTGGTTTCCTTCGTGCCCTTTGTCGGCGCCCTGTTGGGTCTGGTTCTGTCCATGTTGACGGCGTTGACCCAGTTTCTGCCCGAGGGCGATTTCCTGCGCATTGCCATTATCGCCGCCATCTTCGTCGTCGGGCAGGTGATGGAGGGCTATGTCCTGACGCCGCGGCTGTTGGGCGACCGTATCGGGCTGCATCCGGTTTGGGTGATGTTTGCCCTGCTGGCGGGCGGCGCGCTGTTCGGTTTTGTCGGCGTTTTGATTTCCGTGCCCGCCGCCGCCGCGATTGGCGTCATGGTGCGTTTCGCCCATGGCCACTATCTGGGCAGCCTGCTCTATCTTGGCGCCGACGGGCCACCGTCCGATGATCCGCCCGGTGACGGGGCCGCATCGTGAGCAGCATAGATCAAATGACACTAGACCTGCCCGTGCGGACGGCGCGGGAAGGTGCGGATTTTCTGGTGACGGAAAGTAATTCGGATGCGGTCGCCTGGCTGGACCGGTGGCCGGATTGGCCAGCGCCCGCGCTTTGCCTTTATGGCCCGGCGGGCAGCGGCAAGAGCCATTTAGCGCACCTTTGGTGTGAGCGCACGAAGGGCCGGCGGATCACGCTGGATCAACTGGACACGGCGGCGGTGCCGGCCCTGGCCGCCCATGGCGCAATAGCACTTGATATCTCGGGCGATATCGCGGCCGGCGAGCCCTTGCTGCATCTCTACAATATGCTGGCCGAACATGGCGGCTATCTGCTGCTGGCCGCCCGTACCCCGCCCGGGAAATGGCGGCTGCCCCTGGCGGATTTACGTTCCCGCCTATTGGCGGCGCCCGCCGTCGGTATCCATCCACCCGATGATCAACTGCTCGTGGCGGTAATGGCGAAAATGTTCGCCGACCGTCAGGTGCGTGTCGGCCATGATGTGCTATTATATCTGGCGGCCCGCATCGAACGTTCCTTTGCCGCCGCCGAGGCAGCCGTGGCCCGCCTGGATCAGGCTTCGCTATCGGGGCAGCGTCCGATCACCGTACCCTTGGCGCGCCAGGCCGTTACCGTTGTTCAAGCGACATCGGGCTGAGTTTCGAAATTGGGGAGAGAGCTATCATGGACCTGGGAATTGCCGGCAAATCAGCCATTGTCTGTGCCGCATCGAAGGGCCTGGGCAAGGGTTGCGCCCTGGCCCTGGCGCGGGAAGGCGTCGCCATCACCATCAGTGCCCGGGGCGAAGAAGCATTGGCCGCCACGGCGGAGGAAATCCGCGCGGAAACCGGCGTTACGGTCAGGGCCGTGGTCTGCGATGTCACGACCTCCCTGGGCCGGGCGGAATTGCTGTCGGCCTGTCCCGAACCCGATATTCTGATCAACAACGCGGGTGGACCGCCGGCTGGTGATTTTCGCGATTTTTCCATGGAGGATTGGCAAAAGGCGGTGAACGCCAACATGTTGAGCCCGATCGAGCTGATCAAGGCGACCGTCGATGGCATGTTGGAGCGTGGTTTTGGCCGTATTGTCAATATAACCTCGGCCGCGGTGCGCTCACCGATTGACGAACTTTGCCTATCCAACGGCGCCCGTTGTGGCCTTACCGGCTTTGTCGCCGGCTTGTCGCGCAAGACCATCGGTGCCAACGTGACCATCAACAATCTGTTGCCGGGTCCTTTCGACACCGACCGGTTGCGTGGCAATATCGAGCACCGGGCCAAGGCCGCCGGCAGGGAGGTCGACGAAATGCGCCAGATCGCGGCGGCCAACAACCCGGCCGGCCGCTTTGGCACGGTTGATGAATTTGGCGCCACCTGCGCCTTTATGTGCAGTGTCCATACCGGTTTCATGACCGGCCAGCAGATCATGATGGATGGCGGTGCCTTTCCGGGCACCATGTAGGCAAGGGGAGAACGGGAACATGGGTATCTGGCGATTGATCGTTGCGGTTTCGCTGATGGCGCTGCTGCCCCTGGCCCCGGCCGGGGCCAGCGAAAACGAAGGGGCCGTGGGGGCCTTGGGCACCTGGGCGACCGAAGGGGGCAAATCGCACGTGGAAATCGTGAGCTGCGGGGAGAAACTTTGCGGCAGTATTGTCTGGTTGAAGGAGCCCATGAACGAAGAGGGCAATCCCAAGCATGACGCCAACAATCCCGACGCCGATTTGCAGACCCGCCCGATCATCGGTCTGCCGCTGCTGGCAAATTTCATGGCCGGTGACGAAACCAATGTCTGGAACGACGGCACTATATACAATCCGGAGGATGGCGAGATTTATTCCTGCACCATCACTCTGGTGGACGGACGCACATTGAAGGTACGCGGCTATGTGGGCCTGCCGTTGTTTGGCAAGACCCAGATCTGGACCCGGGTCAATTAGGTTGGGCAATTGCCAATTGGTTTTGGAGGCATGAACAGTGTCGCAGGCGGAACAACGGGACGAAGACGGAATAGCGGTACCGGCCGAACCGACGGATCCGGGGAAGCGCTATATCAACCGCGAACTCTCGTGGCTGGCCTTCAATCAACGGGTGATGGAGGAGGCGCGGAACCCGAGCCACCCGCTGCTTGAGCGGCTGCGCTTTCTGTCCATATCCGCCACCAACCTGGATGAGTTCTATATGGTCCGCGTGGCCGGTCTGCATGGTCAGATGCGGGCCGGTATCGATCAGGTCAGCGATGACGGCCGGACGCCGTCGCAGCAACTTACCGCGATCAACGAACTGGCGGGCCAGATCATGGCCGAGCAGGGGCGCTATTGGATTGATTTGATCGGCGAGTTGCGCGAGGCCGGGATCACCCTGGTCGCGCCGGATGACCTTTCGGAGGAGGAACGGGATTTTCTCGCCGTGCATTTTCTGCAACGGATCTTTCCCGTGCTCACACCCCTGGCCATCGATCCGGCGCATCCATTCCCCTTTATCCAAAATCTCGGTTTTGCCATGGTGTTGCAGTTGCGCCGGGATGCCGACGATACCTTCATGAATGCCCTGGTGCCCCTGCCGCAGATGGTTGACCGCTTTATCCGCCTGCCGGGCCGGGAGATCAGATTTATCAGTCTGGAGAATTTGGTCGGGCTGTTCCTGGATCAGCTTTTTCCCGGTTATACGACCGAGGGGCGGGGCCTGTTCCGGGTCATTCGCGACAGCGATATCGAGGTCGAGGAAGAGGCGGAGGATCTGGTCCGGTTCTTCCAGACCGCGCTGAAGCGCCGCCGCCGGGGCAGTGTCATCAGTCTTTGGGTCGACGCGGCGATGCCTGACGACCTGCGCCGCTTCGTGGCCCGCAACATGGCCGTGGGAAGCCGTGAAGTCATGGCCATTGATGGCGCCCTGGGCCTTTCGGACGTGGACCAGTTGATTGTCGATGACCGGCCCGATCTGAAGTTCGAACCCTATAATGCGCGTTTCCCCGAACGCATCCGTGAACTGGGTGGCGATTGCTTCGCCGCCATCCGGGCCAAGGATATTCTTGTCCACCATCCCTACGAGAGCTTTGATGTGGTGGCGCAGTTCTTGACCCAGGCGGCGCGGGACCCGGATGTCATCGCGATCAAGCAGACCCTGTACCGAACATCCGACGATTCACCCATCGTCAAAGCCCTGATCGCCGCCGCCGAGAGCGGCAAATCGGTTACCGCGCTGGTCGAGCTGAAGGCGCGCTTTGACGAAGAAGCCAATATCAAATGGGCCCGGGATCTGGAACGCGCCGGCGTGCATGTGGTTTACGGCTTCATGGATTTAAAGACCCATGCCAAGGTTTCGTATGTGGCCCGGCGCGAGGGCGACGAGCTGCTGACCTACGTGCATTTCGGCACCGGTAACTATCATCCGGTGACCGCGAAATCGTATACGGATTTGTCGTTTTTTACCGCCGATCCGGACCTGGGCGCCGATGCGGCGCGGCTGTTCAATTACCTGACCGGCTATGCCCAGCCCGAATATTTCGACCGTCTGGTGATATCTCCCGTCGGCATGCGGGATTCCATTCTGGCCCTGATCGAACAGGAGATCGCGCATGTCAGAGCCGGCCGGCCCGGCGCCATTTGGGCCAAGTTGAACTCCCTGGTCGATAGCCAGGTTATCGACGCGCTTTACGCCGCTTCCAACGCCGGAGTTGAGATCGATCTGGTGGTGCGCGGCATCTGTTGTCTGCGGCCCGGCGTGCCCGGGATGTCGGAAAACATCACCGTCAAGAGTATCGTTGGCCGTTTTCTCGAACATGGCCGCATCGCCTGCTTCGGCAACGGCCATGGCCTGCCCTCGGCCGAGGCAAAGATCTTCATCTCGTCGGCGGATTGGATGCCGCGTAACTTCGACCGCCGGGTCGAGGCCATGGTGCCGATTGAGAACCCAACGGTGCATGAGCAAATCATGAACCAGATCATGGTGGCGAACTATAACGACCGCCGGCAAAGCTGGGTGTTGAATTCCAACGACCGTTACGAGCGCGTGATCGTGGAGGGCGACGATTTCTCGGCCCACCGCTATTTCATGACCAATCCTTCCCTATCCGGCCGGGGCAGCGCCTTGCAGGATAGCAAGGTCGATCTGCACTTGGCCCTGGAACGAGAGTAGCGCGGAAGAAAACCTTGCAGGCTGGAACCTTGAGGAAAGACCGACTGGCGGTCATTGATGTCGGCTCGAATTCCGTGCGGATGGTGGTTTATCCCACCACCGCGCTGGCCGCGCCGCCATTGTTCAATGAAAAGGCCATGTGCGGCCTGGGCCGGGAGCAGGCACCGGGCGGCGCATTGGCGGCCGGCGCCATGCAGCAGGCCATCGATACCATCGCCAGGTTCGCCCATGTCGCGAACGCCATGGACGTCGGCGTCATTGATGCGGCGACGACGGCGGCGGTGCGCGAGGCATCGAACGGGGACGAATTTCTCAACCGTGTGCGGGCGGAGACCGGCATTTCCGTGCGCATCCTGTCCGGCGTGGAAGAGGCGCGGCTGTCCGCGATGGGCGTGCTGGCCGCCAGCCCGGGGGCGCATGGCCTGGTTGGTGATCTGGGCGGCGGCAGCCTGGAATTGATGCATTTGCGGCCCGACCGGCAAGATGGCCTTGGTGATGGTATCAGCCTGCCGTTGGGCACCTTGCGCCTGGCATCGCTTGCGGGCGGCGACGGCGGCAGTATTGACCGTTACATCGATGACGGCCTGGCCGGCGTGAAATGGCTGGAGGAGAACAGGGGCGGTGATCTCTATATCGTCGGCGGCGCATGGCGCAGCCTTGGCCGCCTGGAAATGGCGCGAAACCGCTATCCCTTGCGGGTGTTGCACGGCTATACCCTGCCGGCCGACCGGGTTGTCTCGATGTGCCAGCTATTTGCCGGCCTTAGCCTGGAAAGTCTGCGGCGGATAGAGGCGGCGCCAAGGGACCGCCTGGATGACCTGCCGTTGGCGGCCCGGGTCCTGGGCCGGCTGTTGCATGCCAGTGGCGCCAAACGGGTTATTTTCTCGGCCTATGGTTTGCGCGAGGGGATGTTGCAGGACCATCTGTCGCCGGAACAGTTATCGGTCGACCCATTGTTGGCGTCCTGCCGGCTGACGGCATTGGCATCGTCGTGGGACGCCGAGGACGGCCTGGGCCATGGCCATGGCGATGGTGGCAAATTAAGCGATTGGCTTTCGCCACTGTTCCCCAAAGAGACCGCGGCCGAGGGGCGGCTGCGATTGGCCGCCAGCCTGCTCTCTGATATCGGCTGGCGGATCCACCCCGACGAACGTCCCGATCACGCCATGGCCGATGTTCTGCGCGCGCCCTTGATCGGATTGGATCATACACAGCGGATCAAATTGGCGCTCGCCATCCGCTTTCGTTACACCCACAAGCGCGACAGCCGCTGGGTTGAACGCTACGGGCATCTGATCGAGGACGAAGACCGGATTTGGTCGCGCCAGGTCGGGCAGGCCCTGCGGCTGGCCCATACCCTATGCGGCGGCATGGTGACGCTGTTGGCGCAGTATCGACTGAGCATGGATGAGGACAGCATCACTCTCCATTGCCAGCCCGGAACCGCGCACCTGATCGGCGAGGCGGCGCGCAAGCGCCTCTCCGCCATGGCACGCAGTTTCGATCGAAAAGGCGGCGTCGCGACAGATTGATGGCGCCAGGTGCGTTGTTGTTATTCCGCCGCGTCGGGACGTAGGCGTTCCGCCTTTACCGCCGCGGTCTCGGCCGACCAACGGGCCAGGACCTCGGCTGATTTGGCCTCTTCATCGGCCAGGATCGCCTCGTGGCGTTCGGTGCGCTGGGTGAATTCAAGCTGCAGGCCGTTGGGATCATGAAAATAGATCGAAGTGACGAAGCCATGTTCAATGGGCCCCCGTACCGGCAGGCCATGGGCTTCCAATCTTTCCTTGAAGCGTTCCAGTTCCGCCCGGCTTTCCACCTCGAAGGCGAAATGATACTCCTGCATGCTGTCCTTCTTGTAGAAAAAGCTCTCCCTGACGCTGTCGGGCAGGTCGAAGAAGGCGATGTAGTTGCCGTCCGCCATCTCAAAGAACAGATGCAGATAACGCAGATCCACATCCGTGCCCGGCCGTTTCTCGATGGCCAGGGCGGCGCGCATGCGCATGCCCAGGACATCGCAGTAGAAATCACGGGTTTCCCGGGCGTCGCGGCACAGATAGGCGCTGTGATGCATACCCAAGATCTTTGGTGCAGTTTGCTGTTCCAAGGTCTTCGCAACCATGGTGATTTTCCCCCATTCACGTGTTGCCGCTGGAACTCTTCACTATCTCTTTGACGGTAACAATTCAGCCGGTGTGGATCAACTCCACGCGCTTGCCCTTGGCCGTCATGGCCAGACGGCCATGTTTCAGGTCCAGGGCATCATTGCCGAAGATTTCCCGCCGCCAGCCGCGCAGGGCGGCCACATCCGCTTCGTCGTCGGCGGCAATACGCTCCAGGTCCGAGACCGTGGCGACCAGTTTTTGCGCCACGTCGTTGGCCTCGCACTTGGTTTTCAGCAGAACCTTCAGCAAATCGACCAGCGGGCCCAGGCCACGCGGCAGAATGACCTGCGCCGTCGGCTTGGGCACCTGATCCTTTGGCAGGTTGCGCCCACGCTCCACCGCGGCCAGCAATTCCTCTCCCGCCGGGCCTTCCGCCAGGCCCTTGGAGACGGCCCGCAGGCGGCCCAGATTATTCACCGTCTCCGGCATTTCCGCCGCGATTTCCTGAATAGCCTCGTCCTTGAGGACATGGCCGCGGGGCATGTCGCGGCGTTGCGCTTCGCGCTCGCGCCAGGCGGCGATCTCCTTCGCCACACCCAAATACTGCGGATTGCGGCTGCGGATCTTGAGGCGCCGCCAGACTTCGTCAGGCGATTGGATGTAGGTCTCGGTATTGGTCAGTACCGCCATCTCTTCCTGCAGCCAATTGGCCCGCTCCGATTCTTCCAGCTGCCGGCACAGGGCTTCATAAACCGCCAGCAAATGCGTCACGTCGTCCAGGGCGTAGCCGATCTGTTTGTCGCTCAGGGGCCGACGGCTCCAATCGGTGAAGCGGGAGCCTTTGTCGATACGGGCACCGGCCAGTTTTTCAACCAGGCGGTCGTAGCCGACGGAATCGCCAAAGCCACAGACCATGGCCGCGATTTGCGTGTCGAACATGGGCGAGGGCACGACATTATTCTGCTGCACGAAGATTTCCACGTCCTGACGGGCGGCATGAAAAACCTTGATCACGTTCTGATTGGCCAGCAAATCCGCCAATGGTGAGAGATCCATGTCCTCGGCCAGCGGGTCTACAGCCCTCGCGATGTCATGATTTGCCAGTTGCACCAGGCACAGCCGTGGCCAATAGGTCCGGTCACGGATGAACTCCGTGTCGATGGTAATATAGGGCGAGGCGGACAATTGGGCGCAGAAGGCGGCCAATGTCTCGCTATCATCGATTAATTCGGCAATACGCTGGGGTGACATGAGGAGAGCTATACACAATTTATCCTCCGTCGTCGCCCCCGCTGTTTTTTTGCACCCTAAATACCCCGCTTGCCCTTGACAGAACGGCACGTTCCGTGCGGTTTAACGCCGCCGCCCGCAGCGCAGCCGGGGGCTCCGCAAAAGACCAATCCAAGGATCGTGGACATGCATATTTATCGTAGCCATACCTGTGGCGCCCTACGCCCGGCGGACGTGGGGGAAACCGCCCGAATCTCGGGTTGGGTGCACCGCAAGCGGGACCATGGGGGGCTGTTGTTCATTGATCTGCGGGATAACTACGGCATCACCCAATGCGTGATCGAGCCGGATAGCGAACATTTCGCCGCCGCCGAGGCGGCGCGGCCGGAAAGCGTGCTGCGCATCGAGGGCAATGTTATCGCCCGTGAAGAAGAGACCATAAACCGGGAGCTGCCCACGGGTGAGGTCGAGATCAGGATTGCCGGCTTCGAGCTGCTATCGTCGGCGGAGGAGCTGCCCCTGCAGGTCTTCGGCGATCAGGTTTATCCCGAGGAAACCCGGCTGCGCTACCGCTTCCTGGATCTCCGCCGCCCCGCCATGCACGACAATATCCTGCTGCGCAGCAAGATTATCGCCTCGATCCGCAGGCGCATGGAAGAACAAGGCTTTATCGATTTCCAGACCCCGATCCTGACCGCCTCCTCGCCGGAAGGCGCCCGAGACTTTCTGGTGCCTTCCCGCCTGCATCCGGGCCAGTTCTATGCGCTTCCTCAGGCGCCGCAGCAGTTCAAGCAGTTGGCCATGATCGCCGGCTTTGACCGCTATTATCAGATCGCGCCTTGTTTCCGCGACGAAGACGCCCGCGCCGACCGTAGCCCGGGCGAGTTCTATCAACTCGATCTGGAAATGAGCTTTGTCGAGCAGGAGGACGTTTTCCAGGCGGTGGAGCCGGTCATGCATGGGGTGTTCGAGGAGTTCGCCAACGGCGGCGAGGTTACGCCCATGCCGTTCCCACGCATTCCCTACGCCGAGTCGATGCTGAAGTACGGCAATGATAAGCCGGATTTGCGCATTCCCATGGAAATCGCCGATGTCTCGGAGGTTTTTGACGGCTCCGAATTTCAACTGTTCGCCAAACTGGTGGCGGGCGGCGGCGTGGTCCGCGCCATACCCGCGCCGGGTGCGGCCGCCAAGGCGCGCAGTTTCTTTGACAAGATGAACGACTGGGCCCGTGATGAAGGTGCCGCCGGCATGGGCTGGATCAGTTTCGCGGACGGCGGCGGCAAGGGCCCCATCGCCAACCGTCTGGATGATGACCGCATGGCCAAGCTGAAGGCCTTGACCGGCACGGACGACGGCGACGGTCTGTTCTTTGCCGCCGGCAACGAGGGCGAAGCTGCCGCCCTGGCCGGGCAGGCCCGCCTGAAGGTCGGCCATGATCTGGAGTTGGTCGAGCCCAACGCCTTCCGCTTTTGCTGGATTGTCGATTACCCGATGTATGAATGGAGCGAGACCGAGCAGAAATTGGACTTCTCCCACAACCCCTTTTCCATGCCCCAAGGTGGGTTGGAGGCCTTGAACAGCGCCGAACCCTTGGATGTCCTGGGCTATCAATATGACATCGTCTGCAATGGCGATGAATTGGCCTCGGGCGCGATCCGGAACCATCTGCCGGATATCATGTACCGGGCCTTCGAAATCGCCGGCTATGGCGCCGATGAGGTCGAAAACCGTTTCGGCGGCATGCTCAGTGCCCTTAAATTCGGGGCGCCGCCGCATGGCGGCATCGCGCCGGGGATCGACCGCATGGTCATGCTGTTGGCCAACGAGCCGAATATCCGTGAAGTGATCATGTTCCCGATGAACCAACAGGCGCAGGATCTGATGATGGGCGCGCCGGCACCGGCTGACGCCAAGCATCTGCGGGAATTGCATATCCGCACCGTGGTGCCCGAAGCACCTAAACCGGCGGCGGCGGAAGGCGGGGAGAAACCCGCGACGGAATAGCGCGGGCGGTTACAGGCCCGCGCTCAGGCTGGTGAATTGATCGGTTGTCGTCTTCAGGCGTTCGGCCAAAATCAGGGTCAGGTTGAACAGCACCTTGTTGGCGATCACCGGGTCTTTCGACATGAATTTCTTCAAGGTTTCCTGAGTCAGGACGAGGACTTCGGCGTCCTGGGTCACGAACATCTCCGCCGTGCGCGGCGTCGCCGCCAGATAGGCGATTTCACCGATCACCGCGCCCTTGTCGAAGCCTGCGACCAGGGAGCCGTGGCGGTCGCGTATTTCCACATTGCCCGATAGCAGCACGAAGGCTTCATTGCCCATGTCGCCGGCCCTCGCCAGGCGGTCGCCGCTGCGCAGCACTAAAACGCTGGCGTTGTTGAGAAACCGGCGGGCCTCGTCGTAGCCGAGGCCATCCAGCAGCGGTATGCCGTGCAGGGGGTTTTGGTGCAGTTGCCGGGTCAGGTACTGCCAAAGATATTGTTCATCACGCAGTGCCTTGACCGGACGGCCCGACGCCTCGGGGAATTGACTACCAAACCATTGGACGATGGACGGGTCAGGCTTTTTCAGCAATGCCAGCTTGGCGAAGGGCGAGTTGATCGACTGCAAATGCTGCACGTCGTCCATCACCAGGATCATTGGCACCTGCAGGCCTTCGTCGGCCTGCAAATAGCCATCGCTGTAGGCGCGGTAGCCGATTTTTTCGTACAAACCGACCAGGGCCGGCGGACAATAGGTGAAATCGAAATGGGCCCCGGCGCTGCGCGCCAGCTTGAACGCCGCCGCCGTCATCAGGGCCGGTGCCTGGCTGCCCCGCCAGCGCTTGCCGATGACCATGTGATCGGTGAAGGAAAGATATTCCGGCCCGAAGGCGCTAAACGCCCGCAAGGCATAAATTTCGACCATTTCCTTGCTCGGCGCTAGTCTGTCGGCGCTGTACAGGCGCAGGCAGCCGGCGACTTCACTGTTGGCGGTCAAGAACAGGTGCCGGGCCGCCTTGTCCCGATCCGCCTCGTCACGGCGCTGCTGCGCAAGCCCTGATGTAGGGACAATACCGATCTCGTCGATAATGACCTGATTGCGAAAAGTCAGGACCTGCTGGCGCTGTTTGGCGTCGGTTGCCTCATGCACCAACAAGCGTTCGTCCGACGCCCCTTGATCGCGTGGTTTGTCGCCCGATTTAGTGCTGGGCCTGATTGCCAAATTCGCCATGGCGCCACCATAGCTGATTGCCCTAAAGGAGATGTTAATTGGCTAACCCACTGGCATCATGGGAAAAAATGGGCGCGGCGAATGACCGCGCCCGAGTCTAAACAGGGAGGACTATACGCTACGCTACAACACTACAACCATGTTCGCGGCCGCGGGGGCCGCTACTAATACGGTCTAGCTGCAACCGGACGTGCCGCCGCAGGTATCGCACTTCAGGCAGGTACCGTTGCGCAGCAAGGTGAAGTTTCCGCATTCGCCGCAGGCATCGCCTTCATAGCCCTTCATGCGCGCCTCGCGGATGCGGTCCAGACGTTGATCGACATCAGCCTGAATGTCCGGGCTGACGGCGACCGCCACGGCGGCGCCGTTGCCCGCGGCGGCCATGGCAATACCGCCGCCGCTGCTCTCACCGCGCTTGCCGTTGCCCGATGGGTCATTCGCCGCGCCGCCGTTGCCGCCCGTCAGAACCAGCAGATTGCGGCCCCGGACATAGCCGCGGGATGCGACGCTATGGGCCGCCACCCGGTTGTCCTCTTCCGTGTCGGCTTCGGCTTCTTCCTGGGTCAGACTGGCGCCAAGGGTGTCGGGGCGCAGATCCTCGGGGTCCACATGCGCCAACTCGTTGCGGCCCAGATAGGATATGGCCAGTTCGCGGAACAAATAGTCCAGCACGGACGTGGACATCTTGATGACGTCATTGCCCTCGACCATGCCATTGGGCTCGAACCGGGTAAATGTGAAGGCGTCGACATAGTTGTCCAGGGGAACGCCATGTTGCAGACCCAGTGAGATGGCAATGGCGAAGCTGTCCATCAGGGAGCGGAAGGCGGAGCCTTCCTTGTGCATGTCGATGAAGATCTCGCCCAACGAGCCGTCTTCGTACTCGCCGGTACGCAGGTAGACCTTGTGGCCGCCGACGACGGCCTTTTGCGTGTAGCCCTTGCGCCGTTGCGGCAGCTTGCGCCGTTCGGCGATGATGCGTTCAACCACCCGTTCGGCCACCACGCGGGGCTCGATCCGCGCATTGCGTTGCTGCTCCGCCACTGTTGCCGCCAGGCTATCCCCGGCCTCGTCGTCATCATCGATATCGTCGAACAGGGCCGACGACAGCGGCTGCGACAATTTCGAGCCGTCCCGGTACAGGGCATTGGCCTTCAGGCCCAGGCGCCAGGATTCGCGGTAGGCGTTCTTGCAGTCCTCGACGCTGGCTGAATTGGGCATGTTGATGGTTTTCGAAATGGCGCCCGAGATAAACGGCTGCGCCGCCGCCATCATGCGGATGTGGCTGTCGACGGACAAATAGCGCTTGCCAATGCGGCCGCATGGATTGGCGCAATCGAAGACGGGCAGGTGCGCGTCGCGCAATTCCGGCGCGCCCTCGAGAGTCATGGCGCCGCAGCAGTAAATGTTTGCGGCTTCGATCTGCGCTTCCGAAAAACCCAGTGCCGCCAGCATGGAGAAGGACAGATCGTTCAATTGATCGTCGCTGAAGCCCAGGGTATCGCGGCAGAAGTCCTCGTCCAGGGTATATCTGTTGAAGACGAAACGGATATCGAAAGCGCTCTCCAGGGCCGCTTCGATCTTATCGATCTCCGCCGCGCCGAAGCCCTTGGCGGCGAGGCTTTCATGGTTGATGTCCGCCGCACCCTGCAGCGTGGCATGACCCACCGCGTAGTTGATGATCGCGGTCACCTGGTCCTCGTCATAGCCCAGGGTCCGCAGCGCCGTCGGCACCATGCGGTTGATGATCTTGAAATAGCCGCCGCCCGCCAGTTTCTTGAACTTTACCAGGGCGAAATCCGGCTCGATCCCGGTGGTGTCGCAATCCATCACCAGCCCGATGGTGCCGGTCGGCGCGATGACCGTGGCTTGGGCATTGCGAAAGCCGTGCTTCTCGCCCATTTCAAGGGCCATATCCCAGGCTTCCGCCGCGGCCTGGGCCAGGGGTGCATCAGGGCAATCCTCGGCGATCAGGGGGACCGGCATGATCTCCAGCCCGTCATAGCCCTTGCGCGCACCTTTGGCGGCCTGGCGGTGGTTGGCGATGACCCGCAGCATATGTTCCGCGTTTTCCTGATACCGGCTGAAGGCGCCCATTTCCTTGGCCATTTCGGCCGAGGTGGCATAGGCCGTTCCGGTCATCAGGGCGGTGATCGCGGCGCAGAGTGAGCGACCGGCTTCGCTGTCGTAGGACAGGCCCTTGGCCATCAACATGCCGCCGATGTTGGCGAAGCCCAGGCCCAGGGTGCGATAATCGTAGGACAATTGGGCGATTTCCCGTGACGGGAACTGCGCCATCAGGACCGAGATTTCCAGGACGATGGTCCACAGCCGCGACGCGTGGCGGAAGCCTTCAACATCAAAGCTGCCATCCTCGTTTAGGAAGTTCATCAGGTTGATGGAGGCCAGATTGCAGGCGGTATCGTCGAGGAACATGTACTCCGAGCAGGGGTTGGAGGCCCTGATCTCGCCGCCCTCGGGGCAGGTGTGCCATTCGTTGATGGTGGAATGATACTGCAGGCCCGGATCGGCGCTGGCCCAGGCGGCGTGGCCGATGCTTTCCCACAGCTCCCGCGCCGGAATCGTCTTATGTGCCTCGCCATCCGTGCGGCGGTAGAGGGTCCAGTCGCTATCGTCTTCGACGGCGCGCAGAAAATCATTGGTGACCCGGACGGAATTGTTGGAGTTCTGGCCGGAGACGGTCAGATAGGCATCGGAATCCCAATCCGTATCAAAGGTGGGGAATTCGATCTGCGTATAGCCCTGGCGCGCGAAATCAATGGTGCGGCGAACGTAATTTTCCGGAATCATCGCCCGGCGCGCGCCCGCCAGGGCCTTTTTCAGGGCCGGATTGCGGGCCGGGTCGAAACGGCCGTCGTGCTCATTGCCATCGGCATCGACGCCGGGCTCGTTCTCGCCCGCACCTTCCTGGCAGGCTGCAATGACGGCGGAGAGGTTCTGGGCCGTGACGCGGGAGCCGGCGACCAGCGCGGCGACCTTTTGCTCTTCCAGGACCTTCCAATTGACGTAGTCGAGAATGTCCGGGTGATCGGCATCGACGACGACCATCTTGGCCGCCCGCCGGGTGGTGCCGCCCGATTTGATGGCGCCCGCGGCCCGGTCGCCGATTTTTAGGAAGCTCATCAGGCCGGAAGACTTGCCGCCGCCCGAAAGACCTTCGTTTTCACCCCGGATAAACGAGAAGTTGGAACCGGTGCCGGAGCCATATTTGAACAGGCGCGCCTCGCGCACCCACAAATCCATGATGCCGCCTTCGTTGACCAGATCATCGGCCACGGACTGGATGAAACAGGCATGCGGCTGCGGCCGCTCGTAGGCCGACTTCGCGGCCTGCAACTCACCGTTCTCATGATCGACGAAATAGTGCCCCTGGCTGGGGCCGTCGATGCCATAGGCCCAATGCATGCCGGTGTTGAACCACTGCGGCGAGTTCGGCGCCGCCATCTGCCGCGCCAGCATGAAGCTCAATTCATCGCAAAAGGCGATGGCGTCAGCTTCGGTATCGAAATAGCCGCCCTTCCAGCCCCAATAGGTCCAGGTGCGGGCCAGACGGTCGAACACCTGCCGGCCGGAGGTCTCTTTTTCGTCACGCTGGTCCTCCGGAAGGGCCGCCATGGCCTCTTTATCGGCCTCTTCGCGCCACAGCCAGATCGGCACATCGTCTTCGGGAACCCGTTTGCGCGCGGCCGGAATCCCGGCCTTGCGGAAATACTTTTGAGCCAGAATATCGCAGGCAACCTGGGACCAGTCCGCCGGCACCTCGATACCGTCGAGCTTGAACACCACCGAGCCGTCGGGGTTTCTAATTTCACTACTCGCCATGCGGAATTCGATATCTGCGTATGGGGATTGGTCTTGTTCCGTAAAGCGCCGTGAAATTCGCATGTGCCCCTCTTGCCCCTCTCTATTCTGGTTTTTTAGGGTCCCGACCGAAAATTAACGATACATACAACATATTGTGCCTGCTGACGGGACAGTGACAATATCTAGTGTCACCATCTTGGTCAAGCGCTTAATCTCGATGTGGATAATTTTTGTCGGGTTGTGGATAAATCGTCATTTCCAAGCAAATCCAACCCATTAGCGCAACCGGATCGAATCCGACTCGCTTGGAAATATTAGCCAGACTTGGCCGTTCGCGGCAACCGCTTTTTGTGCCCTGGGACCGCTTGACCGCAATATATAGGGGCTGTGGATAACTGATCCGGTGAATGGTGCTGGACCCGGGCCCCCGTCAATGCAATAGTCCGGCGCAGATTGGTACCAGATTTGGGTGAGAATTATGGGCGCGACCGTTGGCACGCGATTGATGACCTGGTGGAAGGGCGAGGAAGTCGGCACCGACAGCCTCGGCAATCGTTACTACAAGGAGAAGTCCGGCGGGAATCGGCGCTGGGTGATCTACGAAGGCGCGCCCGAGGCCAGCAAGGTACCCGCCGAATGGCACGCCTGGCTGCATCATACCAGCGACGAGCCGCCCCTGGGCGCGCGCCCGGAAATCCCTTGGGAAAAGCCCCATGTGGAGAATTTGACCGGTTCGGCGGCGGCCTATCGTCCTGGCGGCAGCGTGCTTTCGGATCAACAGCGGCAGAAAAGTGGCGCCGACTATCAGGCCTGGACGCCCGAATAGGCGTGGCGCGCCGGGGTCGCGACGATTCGGTATACGGCGGCGCACGGCACGGCAAATCAACGGCAGGTAAGGCGGGGAGGCGAAGGCAATGAGCGGCAATGTTGTGGAAACCCTGATCGGCGCGGTGGTTTTGCTGGTCGCCGGCTTTTTCCTCTATTTTTCCTATGACAAGGCCGATGTCGGCGCGGTCGAGGGCTATTCGCTGATTGCCAAGTTCGACAAGGTCGATGGCGTCAAGGTCGGCAGTGACGTCATGCTGGCGGGGATAAAGGTCGGTACGGTCACCGACGAGAGCCTGGATACCAAGGAATATCTCGCCGTGCTTGAGCTGTCCCTGGCCTCGAATATTCAACTGCCTGATGATTCGGCAATCAAGATCGCTTCCGACGGGCTGTTGGGCGGCAAATACCTTTCCATCGATCCCGGCGGCTCGGAAGACTATTTGGAGGCCGGCGACGAGATCCGCTATACCCAAGGGGCGGTGGATCTGACCGAGTTGATCGGCAAGGCGATTTACAGCACCGGTGGCGGCGATAAGAAGGCGGAATAGCACCGCGAGCGATGCAGCGATGAAGATACCGGTCCCAATGGCGCTGTTGGCGCTGGTGCTGGCGGTCGGAATTCTGGCGTCGCACGCCATATCCGCCAGCGCCCAATCCAGCGATGAAGGGACGGAGGTCACCGGCGCGCTGTTGCGCGGCCTGGACAAGATCACCGCCCGCATCACCACCTTCACCGCACCCCTGGGCGAAGAGGTCAAATTCGGCACCTTGCGCATCCTGGCGCACACCTGCCGCAAGCGGCCGCCGGAGGAAACGCCGGAAGTCGCCGTATTCCTTGAAATCGAGGAAGAGCGGCCCGGCGAAGACGGGCGGCTGACCCTGTTTTCGGGCTGGATGTTCGCGTCCTCGCCCGCACTCTCCGCCTTGGAGCACCCGGTCTATGACGTCTGGGCAATCGATTGCAGGACCGTCGATGACGACAGCGATTTGCCCGAAAGGCTGAAATCCGAATATTCCGACAAGGCGCGCGTCAAGCGGGAGTGATAATCGGCCCGGCTGATTTCGACGGCGCCGAACTGGCGCAAATGCTCGGTGATGAACTGTGTATCGAGCAGCCGGAACGAGGCCAGGCGTAACCGTGCGATCAGATGCACCAGGGCGACTTTCGAGGCATCGGTTCGCCGGGAGAACATGCTTTCGCCGAAAAATGCCGCGCCCAGGGCAATGCCGTACAGCCCGCCGACCAGTTCATCGCCCTCCCAGGCTTCGATGCTATGGGCGAAACCGCGCTGATGCAGTTCGGTGAAAAGCTCCTGAATTTCCCGGTTTATCCAGGTCGTCCAGCGTCCCGACGCCGGTTCGGCGCAGGCGCTCATGACGCCTTCAAAGGCGCTGTCGATGCGAATCGTGAAAGCGTCCTGGCGCACCGTCCGGCGCAGGCGGCGGGGCAGGTGAAAGCCATCAAGCGGCAGGACACCGCGCTTTTCCGGATCGACCCAAAACATCTCCGGCTCGTCCCGTCCCTCGGACATGGGGAAAATCCCGGTCGCATAGGCTTTCAATACGATATCGGGGGTGATCTTCATCTGCTGCCCCGATTATGCCGCCGCCGTTTCGCTGGGGCCTAATCCCCCGCCAGATCCTTGTCCATGGCGTCCCAGTTGTACAAGGGGCTTTCCTTACCTTGAAAGCGGCGCACGGCCTCCTTGTGGAAATCCGTGGTCGCCATGATGGCCTGGGAATCCGCCTCCATCTCGGCCATGGTGGCGTAGTCGGACTGGAAGCTGCGGTTGACGACCCTTTTCGTCACGCCGATGGCCTGTTTCGAGCCTTGGGCCAGGCGTGCGGCCAGGGCCTGGGCGGCCGGCAGCAGCTCTTCCTGGCTGTGAATGGCATAGATCAAGCCCATCGCGTCGGCCTCCCGCACATCGATGGAGCGGGCCGTGAACATCAGGTCCTTGGCGTTCTGCATGCCCACGGCGCGGGGCAGGGAATAAAATACCGCCATGTCAGGCACCAATCCGATGCGGCCAAATACGGCGCAGAATTTGCTCCGTTCGCTGGCCAGGACGAAGTCCGCCTGCAGGGCCAGCGCGAAACCGCCGCCATAGGCCATGCCGTCCACCGCCGCGATGACCGGGCAATCGAGATTATGCAGGCGTTCGAACCAATCGTGCAGCTTCAACAGCCTGGTGCGGCCGTTGACCGGCTTGGCGCGCTCTGGGTCGCCCATGGCCTTGACGTTGCCGCCGGCGCTGAAGGCCCGTCCATTACCCGTGATGATCAGCACCTTGACCGCGTCGTTGCCCTGGACCGCGTCCAGCATACGCATATAGTCGGCCTTCAACTCGTCGGTAAGGGCATTCAGGACGTCGGGCCGGTTCATTGTGAACAGGGCGACGCCATTGCCGTCGATGGTAAAGGTCGCGTCGGTGTAGGTGTCACTCATGATGCGATTTCCTCGGTCATGCGGCGCGCGGCGTTGCCCGGATTATGGCTCCGCCTGCTCGGCCAGAAATTCCTCCAGCCAGTGGATATGATAGTCGCCGTCGATGAAGCTCTGTTGCCGGATCATATCGGTGTGCAGGGGAATATTGACCTCGATACCGCCGACCACGAATTCGCCCAGGGCCCGGTTCAGGCGCATCAGGCAGTCGTTGCGGTTGTAGCCATGGACCACCAGTTTGGCGATCAGGCTGTCGTAGTTGGGCGGGATGCGGTAGCCGGCATAGAGGGCGGAATCGACCCGCACGCCCAGACCGCCCGGCGCGTGAAAATCACCGACCCGGCCCGGCGAGGGCACGAATGTGGTCGGGTGTTCGGCGTTGATCCGGCATTCGATGGCATGGCCGGCAAAGCTGATATTTTCCTGGGAGAACGACAGCGGCGTGCCGGCGGCGATATGGATCTGTTCGCGCACGATATCGATGCCGGTAATGGCTTCGGTAATTGGATGCTCCACCTGCAGGCGCGTATTCATCTCGATGAAATAAAATTCGCCGTCCTCGTAAAGGAATTCCACGGTACCGAGCGAGGTGTATTTGATCTTGGCCAGGGCATCGACCACGGTTTGGCCGATATCCCTGCGCACCGCTTCATTGAGGGCCGGCGAGGGGGCTTCTTCCAGGACTTTCTGGTTGTTGCGCTGCAAAGAACAGTCTCGTTCACCCAGATGCACCACCTTGCCGGTGCCGTCGCCGATCACCTGCACCTCGATATGGCGCGGCCGTTCCAGGTATTTCTCGATATAGACCGCATCGTCATTGAAGGCGGCCTTGCTTTCCGTTTTCGCCGCCGCCAGGGCGGTTTCGAATTCACCTGCCTCCCGGACCAGTTTCATGCCCCGGCCGCCGCCGCCCGATGCCGCCTTGATCAACACCGGATAGCCGATTTCGTCGGCCAGGGCCTTGGCCTCCGCCGCGTCCGTAACCTCGCCGTCGCTGCCCGGCACCACCGGTATGCCCAGTTCGCGGACCATCTGCTTGGCCTGGATCTTGTCGCCCATGGTGCGGATATGCTGCTCGGACGGACCGATGAAGGTATAGCCGTGCTCTTCGACGATATGGGCGAAATCGGCGTTCTCGGACAAGAAGCCGTAACCGGGATGGATGCCCTCGCTGCCCGTGATCTCGGCCGCCGCCAGAATTGCCGGCATGTTCAGATAACTCTCCATGGCGGGCGGCGGCCCGATGCAGACGCTTTCGTCGGCCAGGCGCACATGCATGGCGTCGCTGTCGGCGGTGGAATGCACCGCCACGGTGCGGATGCCCATTTCCCGGCAGGCCCGGTGCAGGCGAAGGGCGATCTCCCCCCGATTGGCGATGAGAACCTTTTCGAACATGATGCCGTCAGTCGATAATCATCAGGACATCGCCGTATTCGATGGGCGTGGCGTTCTCGAACAGGATCTGGCGCACCACCCCGCCGTGGGGCGAGGGAATTTCGTTGAAGGTTTTCATCGCTTCGATGACCAGGATCGTCTGACCGGCCGCAACCTTGTCGCCAACCTGAACAAAGGGGTCCGCATCGGGCGAGGGGGCGTGATAGGCGGTGCCGACGATGGGCGAGATGACGGCGCCGGGATGGTCGGCCAAATCACCCTCCGGCGCGGCCGCCGCTGCCGGTGCCGCCATAGCAGCAGATGCCGCCACGACCACGGGTTGGGCGGCGGGAGCCGAGGCGGGCGCGACACCGGCGCGGACCAGGCGCATGCGGTCGTCGTCGCTTTCAATCTCGATCTCGCTCAGCCCGGCCTCCTCCATCAAGGCGGCCAGTTCGCGGATCAGATCCTTGTCGACCTCTGTCTTCGTCATGCTTTTTGCCTCTTTTCCGCGCTAGCCGGCGGCCTTCGCCGCCGCCGTCAGCGCATACAGATAACCGTCCGGTCCCAGGCCGCAGATCACGGCAACCGCGGCGGCGGAGATATGGGAATGATGGCGGAAACTTTCCCGCTGGTAGATATTCGACAGATGCACCTCGTAGACCGGCAGTTCCGCCGCGCGCAGCGCGTCGAGGATAGCGATCGAGGTGTGCGAATAGGCGCCGGCGTTAATGATGATCGCCGCCGCATCGTTTCGGGCCTGCTGGATCCAGGTCACCAGCTCGCCTTCGGAGTTGCTTTGCCGGCAGTCGGCGCTGACGCCAAGCTCCGCCGCGCGGGCCTGAATGGCGGCCTCCACGTCGGCAAGGGTTTCGTGGCCGTAGACCGAGGGCTCGCGGGTGCCCAACATGTTCAGGTTGGGGCCGTTCAGGACCAATATTTTCGCGGGATTTTTTGCGGGCACGGGATTTCACCAATGACAACGGGACCACCACCTATATACTGCCACGATGCGGGATAGGGAAGCCAGTGACGCCCGGCACGCGTCGGCATTTGATGCGGCTTTTTCGTCCCCCCCGGTTGAAACGTTTGGCCTGCCTCCCCATAATCCAAATTAGCCATCGAATTTGCCAATACGAACAATATTTGCCAAGCAAGGAGCGCTCAATGCGCGTCGTTATAAACGGTGAAAACCGCGAAATTCCCGCCTCCCTGACCGTCGCGGCGCTGTTGCAGGATCTGGGCCTGGACGCGCGCAAAATCGCGTTGGAGCATAATCTGGAAATCGTGCCCCGCTCCGCCTACGGAGAGACCATGGTATCGGATGGCGACCGCCTGGAAATCGTGCATTTTATTGGTGGCGGCGATGCCAGCGCCGACGGTGCGGAGGATACGGCCGGCGATTCGGAAAATGACGGCTGGACGGTGGCTGGGCGGAAGTTGAAATCGCGCCTGATCGTCGGTACCGGCAAGTACAAATCCTACGACGAAAACCGCCGCGCGGTGGAGGCCGCGGGCGCCGAAATCGTCACCGTCGCGGTGCGCCGGGTCAATGTCACGGATCCGGACAAGGAAATGCTGGTGGATCATATCGATCCGAAGAAATACCTCTACCTCCCCAACACCGCCGGCTGCTTCACCGGCGAGGACGCGGTCCGCACCCTGCGCCTGGCGCGGGAGGCCGGCGGCTGGGATCTGGTCAAGCTCGAGGTGCTGGGCGATCAAAAGACCCTGTACCCCAACATGCCCGAAACCCTGCGCGCGGCGGAATTGCTGATCAAGGAAGGTTTCGAGGTGATGGTCTATTGCTCCGACGATCCGATCCAGGCCAAGGTGCTGGAGGATATCGGCTGCTGCGCCATCATGCCCCTGGGCGCGCCCATCGGCTCCGGCCTGGGCGTGCAGAACCCAGTCAACATCCGGGTGATTATCGAGAACGCCAATGTGCCCGTGATCGTCGATGCCGGCGTCGGCACCGCCTCGGACGCCACCGAGGCGATGGAACTGGGCTGCGCCGGTGTCTTGATGAACACGGCGATTGCCGAGGCCAAGGATCCGATCCGCATGGCCCGGGCCATGAAGCACGCCGTCATCGCCGGCCGGGATGCCTACCTGGCCGGCCGCATGCCTAAGAAACAATACGCGGACCCATCGTCTCCGTTAGCAGGTTTGATTTAAATATCAGATGATTAGGCGTTAAAATTAAAGTGAAATATTATCCGGTTTTCGGCTTGCTGATCTTGTAGGTCACCAGGCCCTTGGCGAACAGCGCGCCTTCGGGGCTTTTCACTTCGATATCGATCACCACGATGGAGCCGCCGCGCCGCACCGTGCGCGCCTCGGCGATCATGTCGGTCACGGCCGCTTCCAGAAAGTTGACGTTCATGGCCACGGTGGCGCCCAGGGTGCCCTCGGGCAAGTCCAGATACGACCAGGCCGCCGCCGTGCCAGCCTTGTCGATCAGGGCCGCGATGACGCCGCCATGGACCCGGGCATCGCCGCGTGACAGATCATCGCGCCAGGGCAGGACCATGCGGCAATAGCCTTCTTCCATGGCCTCGATCTCGGCGCCGAGAACCTGGCCGAAGCCCTGGCCCAACATACGCCCCTGCATGCTTTCCAACTGTTCCGACGAATACCCGCTCATGCCTGTACTTCCTCACTGACCTTGCACGCTACCCCACGGGTATAGCGCGACGGGGTATCAATGCGCCAAATGAAAATGTGCACTGGCGGCGAATGCATCCAGAGGTGTTGTGAACTGGCCAGCGCTCAATTAAATTGATTGGCGGACACTCGGCCCAATACTTTTGCCACGACGCAATCCTTCGAAAATGGAGACATCTGGCATATGCCGGACGAAACCCCCGACGACCTGAAACCAGCCGAAGAGAATATCTGGTACCGCCTGATGACTTTCCATGGCGTGGTTGAAGACCGATTCTCAGATGAAGGTCAGGCGCTGCATGCAAGGAACCGCGACCTATGGAACCGCTGGGCCCTGCCGGCCTTGAACGGCGAACGCATCGAAGCCTTGGGGCTGACGGATCTCTCTCCTCTCACTGAACAGGAAAGGCAGGACATGACCGCGACGCTCGGCATCGAGGAATTGCCGGACCCGTATGCGCATATCGATATGTCGGAAACACGGTTCTCGGCAGTCTTGATCGTCGATGGTTTTGTATTTCCCGGCTATGCCAGCTTCGAAGCGGCGCATTTCGAGGACTATGCCAGCTTCGGCGCGGCGCATTTCAAGCGCACTGCCGACTTCAGCGCGGCGCATTTCGAGGTCTATGCCACCTTCAAAACGGTGCATTTCGCGGACGATGCAGGCTTCTACACGGCGCATTTCGAGGCCTATGCCGACTTCAGCGCGGCGCATTTCGAGGGCTATACCTACTTCAGCGCGGCGCATTTCGAGCGCTCTACCGACTTCAGCGCGGCGCATTTCGAGGGCTCTGCCAATTTCGGCGCGGCGTATTTCGAGGGCCCTGCCAATTTCTCCGACGGGAATTTCAAAGCCGCAACGACATTTGACCGAGTCGCCTTCGCGTGGCCGCCACTGTTTCACCAAGCCAAACCCCACCAGGACACCAGCTTTCACGAAGCCGATTTTGACGTTGCGCGGGCTGTCGTGAACGACAATGCCGCGCGGGCCTGGCAGCGCCTGAAGGTGATCATGAACGGACTGCACGCCCATGATCAGGAATTGCGGTTTTTTGCTTATGAAATGAGCGTGCGGGGGCGCATGGCGCGGTGGCCGGTGAATTGGCTTTATGCGCTCTATGAAGGGCTGTCGGACTATGGCCGCAGTATGGGGTTGCCGGTGGTCTGGCTGGCCATGCTGACCGTGGTGTTTGGTCTTGCCTACCATGGCATTCTGGACCAGCCGAACCGGTCGGACCGGGCGCAGTTTCGCGAGGATGTCGCCAGCTTTACCTTGGGCAACGTGCTGCCCGCCGTCGGCGGCCTGAACCCGGCCCGGCGGGCTTTGTACACGCGGCTGTTCGACAATGGCAGGGGCATCGACATACCGTTTGGCATTGAACTGTTGATGATCGTGCAGGCGTCCCTAGGAATCGTGCTGTTCTTCCTGCTCTCCCTGGCCATACGGAACCGTTTCCGGATCAAATAAGGCGGTTCTGATGTCATTCCCGCGAACGCGGGAATCCATACATCGGTTGAACTTAGCGCGTTATCACATTGAAATTGCGGAAGTTTCCGGCGAGCGGTCTGGATTCCCGCGTTCGCGGGAATGACGGAAGTGGTCGGTGGGCAGTGGTCGGTGACGTCATATCGCACGACGGAAAGCACAACGGCGGCTCCATGGAGCCGCCGCTGTATCGGCCACCCAGAGGGTGAGAGTAACCTCTAGGCGTGGTCGTTCGGCCCTGGGGGGCCGCTGCCTGCCCAAAAGAATGCAAGCATCGTGCCAATATCGCCGTTACAGGAAAATCAAGGGCTTAGCCGGGATGCCGTCCCGGGTTGGGGCTGACGGGCGAGAAAATCTTGCCGGATATGGCACAAACATTGCCGGGATATAGTTAACCTCGGCCAGATTTTGGGCCTATTCCGGGCTCAGCAGATAAAATACCGAGCGCGTGGGCGAGGTGAAGTCGCGGCGCTCCATGCGCCAGCCGGCGGCCTTGATCTTGGCCCCCAACGCGGCCAGGGAATGGCCGCGATAGCCGGCTTCCCATTTATGGCCCCAGGGGTCGGTCGGGTCGGGCTGGAAACGGCGCAGGAAATTCAGTTTCTTGAAGGAAAACTTGCTGCGCGCGGTGACCGCGTTCAGATACAGGCGCCAATCGATCTGAAAACCCATGTAGGGCACCGAAATCACCAGATATTTCGGCCCGGCGGCGCGGAATGTCTCCAGCACGCCCTGGACCTGATCCCAGGGCAGATGCTCCAGGGTCTCGCAGCACAGAATGGCGTCATGGCCGGCCAGTTCGGCGCTATCAATGGCCGTCAGCTCGCCCTGGATATGGGGGATGTCGGGGCGCGGGTCCTGGCTGGGCAGCATATCAAGGGTGGTAACGGCAAAACCGGCGTTGGCCAGCAAGGCGGAGACCAGGCCCAGGTTCGGCCCCACCTCCAACACCGACCGCACCGCCAGGCCGTCGAGCAGGTGCAGTTGGAACCATTGCTGGCCGATCCGCTTGTCGGAATAGTAACGGAACCATTCCGCCCGCCGGGCGCCCGGATCGGCAAATGGTTCAGGCATTGGGCCATCTGCTGGTTCTTGTTTCGCGTCGCCGCCGTTGTTCATGGCCAAGCTCCATAGCCAATGGCGTCCGTGCTGGCAAGGCGGTGGGTGTCGGCGGTCACAGCCGCGCGGCGGGATTTGCGTTAAAAAACCCCGTCCGGGCCGAGCATTATCCTTGATCCTCCGGCCGCTATTCGTAATGTTGTGAGACACCGTTGGCTGATTCGCCACCGGCAACAGATAATCTGGAGGGCCATGGATGGCCAACATCCCGTTCAACAAAGACGTGAAATTCGAATATGGCGTGGTCGATCAGGTCTCGCCCATGATCCGCCGCGTCATCGCGCGCAATCCCTCGGCCTTTACCCTGCATGGCACCGGCACCTACATCGTCGGTACCGGGCGGGTCGCGGTGATCGATCCCGGTCCCGACGATCCCGAGCATATTCAGGCAATCCTGGACGCGGTGCAGGGCGAAACCGTCAGCCATATCGTCATCACCCATACCCATCGCGACCATTCCCCGGGCGCGGCGTTGCTGAAGGCGGAGACCGATGCCCATATCTGGGGCTGCGGCCCGCACGGCCATGGCCGCATCGGCAAGGCGACGGACGGCGCCATTTCGGACGAAGGCGCCGATACCGACTACATGCCCGATACCCTGGCCAACGATGCCGATGTCCTGGATACCGAGGGCTGGTCCCTGCAGGCGGTCTATACGCCGGGCCATACCTCGAACCATACCTGCTATCATCTGCGCGAGGAAAATGTGCTGTTTTCCGGCGATCATGTCATGGGCTGGTCGACCACCATCGTCTCGCCCCCGGATGGTGATATGTACCGCTACATGCAAAGTCTGGGGCGGCTGCTGTTGCGCTCCGATACGTATTACTGGCCGACCCATGGCCCCAGGATCGATCAGCCGAAGGCCTATGTGGGTGAGTTGATCAAGCACCGCCAGGAGCGCGAGGAACAGATCGCCCAATGCCTGCACCAGGATATCGGCGCCATTCCCGACATGGTCAAGGCCATGTACACGGACGTGCCCGAGCATCTGCATTCCGCCGCCGCCCGTTCCGTCCTCTCCCACCTTGTGCATATGGTGGAAACCAATCGCGCCGCCTGCGATGGCCAGCCGGGCGCGGATTCGGTTTATCGGATGGCCTAGGACCGGAGACGGGGCGTGAACGAACCAGCATCCGCCAAGATTGAGGTTGAGGGCCTGTGTAAGTCCTTCGATGGCGAGATGGTTCTGGACGGCATCGATTTTGCCATAGCCGAGGGCGGCTCGGTGGTCCTGTTGGGAGAATCAGGCTCCGGTAAGACCCTGACCCTGAAATGCATCATGGGGCTGGTGCAGCCCGACAGCGGTTCGATCCGCATCGACGGCCAGGACACCGTCGGCCTGCGCGGCCGGGAGCGCGATGCGCTGTTGGGCCGTTGCGGCATGCTGTTCCAGCAATCGGCCCTGTTCGACAGCCTGCCGGTTTGGCGCAACGTGGCGTTTCGCGAATTGCAGAGCAAGGAATTGAGCGCGGAGGCGGCGCACGAGATGGCGGTCAAACGCCTGGGCTCGGTCGGTCTGGGCCCGGCGGTGGCGGATCTGCTGCCGGCCGAGTTATCGGGCGGCATGCAGAAACGTGTCGGCATCGCCCGCGCCATCGCCTCCTCGCCGGAGATCATCCTGCTGGACGAGCCCACTGCCGGCCTGGACCCGATCATGTCAAACGTCATCGCCGGCCTGATCGTGCGCAATGTGCGCGAACTGGGCGCCACGGCGCTGTCCATCACCTCCGACATCAACACCGCGATCAAGGTTGCCGACGAAATCGTCCTGCTGCACGAAGGCAAGGTGGCCTGGAACGGGCCGCCCGAGGAAATCTCCAATACCGGCAACCCGGTCGTCGAGCGCTTCATCCACAAATGGAAGATGGAACAGGCGGCGGCGTGATACGCTTGCTGTCGAGGCAACGACAGAACAGCAAGAACAAAAGCTTTGAAATCCCGCCGGCCTCGCGGGGGCCGAGGATCTTGAGGAGGAAACGAGATGGGCTTGGACTTTAGCCAGGACGGCCTTGTGGTCGGCGTCGTCGGGGCCGGTGCCATGGGGCGGGGAATTGCCCAGGTCGCGGCCATGGGGGGCTGCACCGTCAAGCTTTATGACGCCAATGAAGCGGCCTCGAAACAGGCGCTGGAGCAAATCGCCGGGTTGCTCCACCGCGCCGCCGACAAGGGCCGCATGAGCGCGGAGGAGGCGGAGGCGGCGCTGGGCCGTATCGAGATCATCGCCGCCATGGAAGGTTTCGCACCCTGCCAGGTGGTGGTGGAGGCGGTGATCGAGGATCTTGAAATCAAGCGGCAGGTCTTCGCGGCATTGGAGGCGATCGTCGATGCGGGGGCCGTATTGGCGACCAATACCTCTTCCCTGTCCGTTACCGCCGTGGCGGCGCAATGCGCCAACCCCGAACGCCTGGCCGGTTTCCATTTCTTCAATCCCGTGCCGGTGATGAAATTGGTCGAGGTCATTGCCGGTGTTCGGACGGCGCCCTGGGTCAGCGATTTCCTGACCGGCCTCGGCGCGCGCATGGGCCGGGTGCCGGTCCAGGTTGCTGATGTGCCGGGTTTTCTGGTCAACCAAGTGGGCCGCGGCTACAACATCGAAGCGGCCCATATGCTGGGTGAAAACATTACCGTACCGGTCGATATCGACCGCATCATGCGGGATGCCGCGGGCTTTCGGATGGGGCCGTTTGAACTGCTTGATCTGACGGCGCTGGATGTCACCCACACGGCAACGGTGCAAATCTATGGCCAGCATTATGACGAGCCCCGTTATCGGCCGTCATCAATGATGCAAACGCGCTTGGATGCCGGCCTGCTGGGCCGCAAGAGCAGCCAGGGCTACTACAGCTACGATGGGGGCCAGCAGCAGGTGCCAGACGAGGCGCCGGCGCCCGCATATGACGGCCGCCCGGTTTGGGTCTGTCCGGCGGAGCCCGACGGCGCGGCGGCCCTGACCGCCCTGATCGAGGCGTTGGGCGGCAAGCTGGAAGTGGCGGCGGCACCCAGTGCCGAGGCGCTTATTCTGGTGACGCCGCTGGGTCAGGACGCGACGACGGCGGCGCTTGAAAGCGCGCTTGATGCCAGGCGTACCGTCGCGGTTGACACCTTGTGTGGGCTAAATGCCCGGCGCACCTTGATGACGACGCCGATTACCGAACCGGAATTCGCCGCCTCGGCCCATGGCCTGCTGGCCAGTGACGGAACGGCGGCGACAGTAATCAGGGATAGTTGCGGCTTCGTGGCCCAGCGCATCATCGCGATGATCGTCAATATCGGCTGTTCCATCGCCCAGACCGGCGCCGCCACGCCCGAGGATATCGACAAGGCGGTTCAATTGGGCCTGAACTATCCGCACGGACCGCTTGGTTTTGGCGATTTCTATGGGCCGTCCAGGATTTTGGCTATCCTGCAGGCGATTCACACCCTGACCGGCGATCCGCGCTACCGCCCGACATCCTGGCTGCGCCGGCGGGCCCAACTGGGGGTCTCGCTGTTGACGCCGGAAAACTGAGCGCAATCTAGCGGAACGCCGTCAGTACCAAGTAGGCCCGTTGCAACAATTCTGGCCGGCCTCGTGGTCCCGGTGTTCGCCGGTGCGGGTTATGCCGTGGGCAGTTTGTAGCCGGCGAATTGATCGCGCAGCACCAGTTTTTGAATTTTGCCCGTTGCGGTGTGGGGAATTTCATCCACGAAGGTGACGTCATCGGGCATCCACCAGGTCGCGATCTTGCCCTTCATGAAGTCGAGAATTTCCGGACCCTCAACCTTGCTGCCCTCGTTACGGACGATGATAAGCAATGGCCGCTCGTCCCATTTCGGATGCACGACGCCGATTACGGCGGCCTCCGCCACGTCCGGATGGCCGACGGCGATATTCTCCAGCTCGATCGAACTGATCCATTCGCCGCCCGACTTGATCACGTCCTTGGAACGGTCGGTGATCTGCATGAAGCCCTGCGGATCCAGGGTCGCGACATCGCCGGTGTCGAACCAGTCGCCGTCGTCCAGCACCTCGCCGCCTTCGCCCTTGAAATAGCCGTTGGTGATCCAGGGCCCCCGTACCATCAAATGGCCGAAGGCGACGCCGTCGCGGGGCAACTCGTTGCCGTCATCGTCGGTGATCTTCATGTCCACGCCATAGACCGCGCGGCCCTGCTTCGACTTGACCGCCAGTTTGTCGCTATAGTCCCAGTCCGCCATGTTGGCCTTCAGATTACCGGTGGTGCCCAGCGGGCTCATTTCCGTCATGCCCCAGGCGTGGATCACGATGACATCATAGTCATGCTCGAACGTCTCGATCATCGAGGCCGGCGCGGCGGAACCGCCGATCACCGTGCGCGTCATATGCGGCAGTTGTTTGCCGGTCTGCTGCAGGTATTGCAGCAGCATCAGCCAGACCGTGGGCACGCCCGCCGACAGGGTGACTTTTTCCGTTTCCAGCAATTCGTAGATCGAGGCGCCATCCATGCCCATGCCCGGCAGCACCAGCTTGGCGCCGCACATGGGCGCGGAATAGGCGATACCCCAGGAATTGGCGTGAAACATCGGCACCACGGGCAGTACACTGTCCTGGGACGACAGGCCAAGGACATCCTGGCTGCACGAGGCCAGGGAATGCAGCACGGTGGAGCGGTGCGAATACAAAACGCCCTTCGGATTGCCCGTCGTGCCGGAGGTATAGCAGAGGGAGGAGGCGGTGTTTTCGTCAAAGACGGGCCATTCCAGGGCGCCGTCCTGGGCCGCCAGCAACTCTTCATAGCACAGTGCGTTCGGCAGGGAGGTTTCGGGCATATGCGCCCGGTCCGTCATGATGACAATCGCCTCGACGCTTTCCAATTGATCGGCGATGCCTTCCAGCAGCGGCACGAAGGTCAATTCCGTGAACAGCACCCGGTCTTCGGCATGATTGGCGATATAGACGATCTGTTCGGGGAACAAGCGGGGATTGATTGTGTGCAGGACAGCACCGATGCCCGAGACGCCGTAGTAGCATTCCAGGTGGCGATAGCCGTTCCAGGCCAATGTCGCAACTCGGTCGCCAAGTCCGATATCCAGGGCGCCGAGGGCTTGTGCCAATTGCTTGGAGCGCCGATTGGCGTCGCCATAGTTATAGCGGTGGATCGGTCCTTCGACGCTGCGGGAAACGATCTCCACTTCGCCATGGTACTGCGCGGCGAATTCGATCAACGAGGAAATCAATAGGGGCCGATCCTGCATCAAGCCAAGCATGGCTGCCTCCACAAACTGGTTGTTACACTGTTGTGGGCTCTATATCGCGCCGACGCATGTTTCGTAAAGGGAGGTTTGCGGCGGCTAATTTTCCGACAAATGGACGCCGCCGATTTGATAGGTAAGATCGGTGTCACTGGCGGCAAAAAAGCCGGCGGCGTTGCGCGGTACGGAAGAGGAATTGGCCGGGTCGCCGAAGAACGCGCCGCGAATACTGCCGGACAGGCTTGTGGAACCGCGGCTGCCGCTAAGGGAGCCGGAGAATTCCGTTGGCGTGGTGCCGGAGATAGTGCCGGAGCCGGTGAAGCTCAGGGAGGCGCTGTCGACGCTCATGGTGCCGGAGGTGACGGAGACGGAGGAAGCGCCAATGGACAAATTGAAGGAATAAGATCCCACGGCGGTATAAATCGCCACCGTGCCATTGGCATCATGCGTTCCGTTGGCGACGGAGCCGATCACGGTACCGCTGAATGAACCCGACGCGGATTCGTTCAGGTTGGAATTGGCGACCCGTTCCCCGGCGACCCATGCCGCCAGACCGATTTCGTGCTGAAATGTCGTGGGGTCACGCGCGCCCCAAAAACCCCAGGTAACATAGGAACAGGTGCAGAAGGTGACGCCGTTGGGCGTAATCGACGACAGCGAGATGTCCGTGTTGCGGAAGATGCCGATATCAGGATCGGAACTGTTACCGCTTTCAAATCCAATGGCGCCGAAATGGCCGTCGTCGATGAAGGCACTGCTGCCGATTTGGCTGGTGTCAAGGCCGCCAAAATCCAGGGTGCTGTCCGGGATGCCGTCGCTGGCGGGGCTGGTTACGCTGAAGGCGCCCTCCACAAGGTTCACGCTGGCACTGGTTTGAATGCGGTTGACGGGTACCGTGACGCCGTCCAGCGTAGTCGTGGAGGTGGTATTGTTGGAATAAAATTTATGTGCGCCCAAGAACGTACCGTCGCTGTTGAAGTCCCGTGCCACACCGGCGACATATGCCGCCATCACCCGGGTCGAGCGGCTTGAGCCCAGGCTGGCCGAAGATGTCGTCGCGATGATCGGAATATTTGGGAATATGAAAGATTGGCCGCTTCTTTGATCTTCCTCAATGCCGCGGCTGGTTACGGCGTCCTCGGTGGTTACCTGTTGCGAGACGATGACCGCATGATCGGGACCGGTTCTGCCAAAGAAATCGCTGCCATCGCTGGCATCCAGCGTCGCGATTTCACCATTATAGAAATGGAAATCCTCGGTCGCCGATGTCAGCGAAGAACCAACGGAATCACCCGCCAGGAAAGGCCGGCCATCGCTGTCATAGAGAATCTGGCCGAGCAGCAGGCTGGCGGCGTGCTGCTGCGAACTGCCGGTGCCGGAAATTGCCAGGGTGCCGCTGAAGAAGGCCGGATTCGCCGCCGAATCCGTGGTGCCCCAATAGATCATTGCCTGGGCCGCGGTCAGGGGCGTCAAACTGCCGCCATTGACGGCTGGTATCAGCGGGATCTTGCTGCCGCCCAGGGTGAAGTCATCGCGCGCGTTGTAGGTCGTGACCCCGGATGAAGGAATATCGGTTAGCGCCGTCGGCACGCCGGCAAAAACCAACTGCCGGCTGCCCACCAGCTCATACAGCAGAAATTCGCTGTCATCGGAGAGAAAACCGGTGCCCGTGACATCGCCGTACGGTGTGCTGTTGGTGCCGGACAAGGTGAATTCGCCAGTGTCGGAGGGCCCCTGCAGGCTGTAGCTGCCCTGACTGGATGTCGCGGTGAAACGGCCATTGCTGATGGTAACGTCGCTCAATGCGGTATTCTGCGTGCTGTCTTCGTCCGATGTGCCGGTCGCGGTGCTGGTGCCCCGCTTGCCATGGCCCAGAAAACCACTCAGACTCAGACCGCTGCCGCCACTGACGTTGTCAGTCACGGTTTGTTGCGAGGCTGTGGAAAGGACTGTCTCGTTCTCCGCCGTGGTTGCGCTTTCCTGGGTGCCGGCAGGTTGAAAACCGCCGCCGGTATCGGGACTGGCGGGCGCGGTATTAGAGCCTAGTGCCGCCAATTGGCTGTCGGCGACATCTTCATTGCCGATCTTCACCTCGGCGACGCCGCTTTGATCGTCACTGCTTTCAAGTGAATTGAGTTCCGAGGAAAGCTGCTTCGCGCTGGCCCGGCTCGGTGCGCCTGGCGGGCGCCCGCGTTCTGCGCTGATTTGAAAACCGGGACGGTCGACTGAAATCCGCGCGCCGCCGCTTTCCACGCTCATTTCCTTGCCGAATAGAAATGTCGCCGTCACGCCGCTGTCCGTGGTCCGGGCTGTCGCGATACCGCCGCGAATGCCTATCAGCGCCTGCGGCGTACGCAGGGTTACCGGCGTTTTTTTCGAGATCTTGCCGCCGACCAGACGGAATACGCCCTTGGTGGCGGAAAAGGCCAGTGCCCCCGATTTCGCTTTCGGATCGTAGATGAAGTTGTCGATCACCACGTCCGAATTCGGCCCGACGGTGAGGGCGGAGCCATCGAGAAATAATAGTTGAAGCTTGCCTTCGGCATCGGTGGCGACCCGTTCATTGGCGACAATATCAACACCGATCCGCAAGACACGGGCTTCCTGGTCCGGCTTGGCGCCCCGGGCCTGGGGCAGGACGGCGGCCGCGATGCCGACATTCTCCGCTGCAAGGGCGCCGTCAGGTCCTGGTATGTGAAGCAAGGGCATTGCCAAAAGAACGCCGCCCAACAGAGAGGCGAAATTGGAAAAAACACCTCTAGTACTCATTTTCATGATTACTGTCCCGAATCCCTGTATGCCGGACTTGCCACAAATATACTACGTAGAGGACTAGTCACAAACACCTATTGAAACCCCGACAAATGCTAATATACCGAGTTGTATATCGCAACGTGCATCCGATATTTTCATGTGACAACGCGTCTAATATTGGTTACCCCTCGCTGTACGTACGCTGTCAATCGGCAGCGCATGGCAGGGGAATGGGTGATATGGATCAGGCAACGCAGGTACGGTTGACGAAGGAGATATTCAGCCATTTGGATGCCCGGACCACTGACCTGGCGACCGACATCATGTATCACGCGATCTCGGCCTATGATTCACCGCAGCGCCTGCAACAGGAGAAACGGATCCTGTTTCGGAAATACCCATTGTTGATGGGGCTGAGCAGACAATTGTCGGCGCCAGGTGATTTTCTGACGGAAGATTTTTCCGGTGTGCCCATCGTCGTCGTCCGCGATGGCGACGGTGTCGTGCGGGCGTTCCTGAATGTCTGCCAACATCGCGGTGCGCGGGTCGCCGAGGGCTGCGGCAATACCGGTCGCAGCTTTACCTGTCCCTATCATGGCTGGAGCTTTGATCTGAGCGGCAAGTTGATGGGGGTGCCCCATGCCAGGAATTTCGGTGGTATGGACAAGGATAGTCGGGGCCTGGTGGAACTGCCCGCGGTCGAGCGTGACGGGCTGATATGGGCCATCCCCACGCCGGCGGCGGATACATCTGTTGATATCGATGATTATCTGGCCGGCCTGGGAGAGGAATTGGCGAACTATGGACTGGCCGGGTATCACCATTATGAAACCCGCATTCTGCATCGTAAATTGAACTGGAAGATCGTCATCGACACCTTTCTGGAGCCCTACCATTTCGCGTTTTTGCACGCCAATACGGTCGGCCCCATATTTTTCCCCAATCTCTGCCTGTTTGAAGGCTTCGGGCCGCATCTGCGGGAAACCCTGCCGCGGCGAAGCATTGAAACCTTGCGCACCCTGCCGGAGGGCGAATGGGATCTGATCACCCATACCGCATTGGTCTATGTCCTGTTTCCCAACACGGTGTTGGTGATGCAGGGCGATCATGTGGAGACCTGGCGGGTCTTTCCAAAAGCCGACAAAGCGGGCGAGTGCGTCATGTATCTGGATTTCTTTGTTCCCGAGCCGGCGGAAACGGAAAGTGCGAAACGGCATTGGGACCGCAACATGGATTTGACCATCCGCACTGTCGATCAGGAGGATTTCCCGGTCGGCGAGGGCATTCAATCGGGCTTCGCCGCGCAGGCGCAGGATGAAATGGTGTTTGGCCGCAACGAACCGGCCTTGGCGCATTTCGAGCGATCGGTGAACGAGGCGGTGGCGGACGGATGATACGCAGGAATTCCTCTACCGTTAAAGTGCGTCCGGTCAGCGGCGGTATCGGCGCCGAAATCAACGGCGTCGATTTAGCCGACGAACTGTCCGAGGAAACCGTGTCCGAGGTACGCCAGGCGCTATTGGATCACTTGGTCATTTTCTTTCGCGATCAGGAGATTGCGCCGGCGCAGCAATTGGCATTTGTCCGGCGCTTCGGCGAACCGGATATCTACCCTTTTGTCAAGGGTCTGGATGACTATCCCGAAATCACGCCAATCTTGAAATTGCCGGAGGAAACCGTCAACTTTGGCGGAATTTGGCATTCCGATACGGTCTATCAGTCGGAACCGCCCATGGGCACCGTGCTGTATGCCAAGGAATTGCCGCCATCAGGTGGCGATACCCTATTCGCCAATCAGTATCGGGCCTATGAAACGCTTTCGGAGCCGTTGCGCAATTTTCTCGATGGCCTGACGGCGATCAACAGCGCCGCCAAGGGGACCGCCAGCAAAACCCGTGCCGACCGTGTCGCGGACGCGGGCACCGGCCTGGCGGCGGAGGTGATGGAGGCCGAGCATCCCGTCGTTCGCACCCACCCCGAGACCGGGCGCAAGGCGCTGTTCGTAAATATCGGCCACACGGTCCGCTTCGCCGGTATGACGGAAGAGGAAAGCGCGCCGATCCTGGATTTTCTCTATCGTCACCAAATCAAACCGGAATTTAGCTACCGCTTTGTCTGGCGGCCGGGCTCTCTGGCGTTTTGGGATAATCGGTGTGCCCAGCACTATCCGGTCAATGACTATCATGGCCATACGCGGCTTTTGCATCGGATCACCTTGAAGGGTGATAAACCCTTCTGACATACAGCGCCGCGCCAATCGCCGCGCCGTGGTCACCTGAACGGCCCTAACCCGGGGGTTGGTTACGCGTTATGACGCGTTCGGATGGCAGCACTATCTGAACCGTGGTGCCGGTGTTCAGTTCGCTGCTGATCAGCAGTTCTCCGCCATGCGCCTCGGTCAACTGCCGAGCCAGGGACAGGCCAAGCCCGGTGCCTTCGTAACTGCGTGACAGCGAGGAGTCGATCTGTCCAAAGGGTTCCAATGCCCTGGGAATATCTTCGGGACGCATGCCGATGCCGCTATCACTGACGGTCACTATCATATATCCGGATGGATCAACGCCGGCGCCGACCCGAACATAACCCCCGGCCTCGGTAAATTTGATCGCGTTGGACAGCAGGTTGATCAGGATTTGCTTCATCCGGCGCAGGTCAATCATGACGGCCGGCAGATCATTCGCGATCTCCAGTTCGATCCGAACCTTGGCGGCGACGGCCCGCTCCCGCACCAGGGGCAGGCAGGCCTGGATGACATCGGCGATGACATTTTCAGATTCTTCCAGTTCGTCCTGGCCCTCCTCAATCCGGGACAGGTCGAGGATATCATTGATAATGGCCAGCAAATGCTGGCCGCTGGCATGGATGTCGCTGGCATATTCGCCGTAATGGGCATCGCCCAGGGGGCCGAACAGTTCCTGTTGAATAATCTCGGAGAAACCCGAAATCGCATTCAGGGGTGTGCGCAGTTCGTGGCTCATGTTCGCCAAGAACATGGATTTTGCCCGGCTGGCCTGCTCCGCCTGTTCCTTGGCGGCATGCAGGTCGGCCTCGGCGCGCTTTAGGCCGGTGATGTCGCTAACCGCCAGGACCCGTTCGCCATTGGCCAGCAATTGCACGTTGATACGGACCCAGGAGCCATCGCCCAGCACCATGTCTACCGGACCATCCGGTTCGTGAAACTGCCGCAGCCGCTGTTGAATGAACTCTTCCGGCGCGGCGCTGTGCGCGCCATCGAAATAGCCCGTCTGCAGGTTGGCCCTGATAACTTCCTCGAACGAGATGCCCGGCTGGATCAGATCAATGATCTTTCGGTTCAAATCCCGGAAGGCTTCGTTGCAAAACACCAGGCGGTCCTGGCTGTCGAACAGCGCCATGGTTTCGTCCAGATGATCCATCGCGGTGGCAATGCGTTCGCCATCGGATTTGGCTTGCTCGCGAAATGCGATCTCGCCCGTAACGTCGGTGGCGACGCCGCGATAACCGCGATAAACACCATCCTTGTCGTAAAAGGGGGCTCCCGAAGTGCGAAACCAAAGAACCCTGCCGTCGTCAAATTTGGGCTGGGTGATGAGATCCTTGAACGGTTTGCGTTCCGACAGGGTACGGCGATGGATTTGCTCGCCATCCTCGTCGGCAAATTTACTGATCAGGTCGAACCTGTTCCTGCCGTAACGGGTGTCCGGTTCGGCGTCTGCGCTACGGCTGAAATTATTGGAGAACCAAGTGTAGTTATTGTTCTCGTCCATTTCCCAAAACCAGCCCGATCCCGCCTCGGCGAAATCGAGCAGTCGGCGATCACTGTCCAAGACCGCCGCGGCCGAGGCATGCTGTGCGGATATATCCCGGCAGGTGATCAGAAATCTGTCGTCGGCAACGGGGCGTCCGTGCAGTTCCAGGCAGCGGCCCTCCGCCCACACGGGGTCGAGACGCCACTCCTGCCGCATCGTTGCTTGGGCGATCAGGTCGTCCGCCGAGCCGCAACCTTCGCAAGCGCCGAAATCACCCCGTATATGGCAATAGCGCAGCGCTTCGGCGAAATCTTTTCCTGTCTCCAGGAAACCCGCCGGTACCCGGAGGTAATCTCTCAGCAGTTCGTTGAGCAATAAAATGCGCCGATTGCCGCTAATTACTGCCAGGCCCAAATCAATGCCGTTCAGGGCCTCCAGCAGGCAATCGTTTTCCAGCGTGTCTGTCACGTCTCCAACCAAAAATCCTATACCCAGCCCCCGAGGTAATCGACGGCAACTGTCTCACGCAGTGCCATTATGGCAAGAAAATGCAAAATACCTTCCATTCGATTAACCCAAAAGAAATATCCATAACGGCACGGTCGCGGCCGCCAGCAAGGTGCTGGCGATGATGACGGTGGCTGACAACGTGGCATCGCCGCCGAGTTGCCGGGCCAGAATATAGCTGCCGGGCGGTACCGGCATGATGGCGTAGATTAAGACCGCCATGCGATTTAGTCCATCCACCTGAAACAGCCAAATCGCGGCCAGCGCCAACAACGGCATCAGGACGAGGCGGGCCAAACAGGCCATGGCGACAGCCTGTCCGCTGCGCCGCAAGGCGCGAAAATCAAGGCCGGCACCGGCCGCCAACAATCCCAGGGGCAGGGCGGCCCGGCTTAGGATATCGAAGAAAGGGTCGAGAACCCATGGCAGGCCGATACCGCTAAGGCTGAGAGCCACGCCCAGCAAAACCGCCAGGATCATTGGATTGCTCAGAACGGTCAGTACCAATTGCCACTTGCTGGTTTTGCCCCTGAGCCTACCGTAGCGGCCCAGCACGCTGACCGATATCAGATTGGCGAGGGGGGTAACAAAAGCCACGATGACGGAAAAAATGGTCAACCCGGCTTCCTGATAAAGTCCCGCCGCGATGGCGAAACCGATATAGGAATTGAAGCGTATCGTGCTTTGCACCAGCGAGGTGAAGGCGGGACCGTCCATTGCCAAATGGCGGCGCAGCAATAGCAGCACCGCCGTTGCCGTCAGCACGATCAGCACCGCCGCCGCCGCCGCCGGCAGGACATCCAATTGCGAAACATCAACATTTGCGAAATTGCGCACCAGCAGGGCGGGCAGCAGGATATAGAAAACCAGCGGATCCAGCAGGCGCCAGAATTCATCACCGGGAAAACGCCGCAGGCGCAGCAGCCAGCCCAGCCCCAACAACATGAAGATCGGCAGGATAACGCTAAGGGTCGTTAGCATTGCCGTTTCCCAGCCTCAGCCCAGCAGTTCCCTGGCTAGGGCCGCCAAGTCCGCCATATAGGCGGTTGGTTGATGCGCACTGCCGGGATCGACCGGGTTGCCGCTTTTGACCTGGACGGAACGCAGCCCGGCGGCTGTCGCCCCGGCGATATCGGTTTCCGCCGTGTCGCCGACCACCGCGACCGTATCCGCCGCCAGCCCCAGACGCTCCAGCGCCAACGCAAAGATTGCACTGTTCGGCTTGCCCGCGACATAGGCGGTCTGGCCGCTGGCGGCTTCAAGGAAGGCCACCACGGCGCCCGCTTCCGGCTCCACCCCGGTCTCGCCCGGCAACATCCTGTCCGGATTGGTGGCGATCAGTTTGGCGCCCCGGTGCAAATGGCCGACCGCCGCGGACAGCCGGGAGAGCGGCATATCCATATCGAAGCCGGCAACTACGAAGTCCGGCTGTTCGCTCTCGACGGCGCCGGCGGCACGCAATTCCCGCGCCAGGGCCGCACTGCCGGCGATGAAGACGCCGGGCGCCTCGCCCTGTTTTGCCAGATATAACGCCGTCGCCTGGCCGGCGGTGACAATGCGTTCGGCGGCCAGTTCAATCCCCAGGCCGGCAAGCTTGCTGCTGTAATCCTGGGCCGAGGCGCGGGCATTGTTGGTCAGGGCGGCGATTTCGATGCCCGCCCCCTGCAGGGCGGTCACGGCCTCCACCGCGCCGGGAACGGCGACGCCGCCATGATAAAGCACGCCGTCCATGTCCAGGATCAAGCCGGCGATATTGTCCAGATCTTGCGGGATGCTTTGCTGCCGTAACAATGTTTCGAAGCTCGGCAGGGGCTGGCGCCAATGGGCGTTCAGGCCACGCACCGGCACCGCCAGGGAGATTTCGTCCCGGCCATGGGTGCGCCAGCGGATCTCGTGGTCGACCTCGATCGTGGCCCAGGCCCCGGCCGCCGCCCCCTCGGTGGTGAAACTCTCGCTCAGGGACTGCACGGTGATGTAGGGAATGCCATCAATCAGGTTGACGTCATTCCAATGCACATGGCCGGCGACGCACAGGACGACGTTTCCGGCCTCGCGTATCAGGGCCTGAATTTCCCGCGCGTGCGGCAGGCCGCCAAAGCGTTCATTGTTGTCAAAATAGAAATTACTGTTCATGGAGCCGCCATCAAGCGGTACGTGGGTAAAGATGATCGCGGGCAGATTGGTCGCCGCCAAATCAGCGGCCAGCCATTTCAGATCGCCGGGATTGGGCAGAAATCCCTCGGGACGATGGATTTCGCAATCCATCTGCCAGAAAACCAGATGCCGACCGGCGACATCGACGCTGTAATGGCCCATGTCCTGGCCCAGGATCCTGGCGTTGTCGTCGTTGGACAGGTGGATCTGATCGTGATTGCCCATCAAATGCCGGTGCGGGCTGGGCATGTCCGTAAACGCATCGGCGATTTCTTCCAGCAATTCGCGGTCGGTCGGGATGTCGATATCGGATATGCGATCGCCCAGTTCGGCGATGAAATGCGGCTGGTAGCTTTTGGCAAAGGCCTTGAAATCCCGCAACGAAGGCAAAGCCGCGGTGCCGACCTTGGTCAGTTTATCCGGGCCGTGATGAATGTCGGTGACAATGGCCAATCTTAAGGTTTCGGGCATACCAGGCAGCTCTATTGCAAATTCAGGCGATCCATCAAACCCTGCAAGATATAGGCCGCCGCCAGCTTGTCTACTACTTCGGCCCGGCGTTTTCGGGTGCTGTCCATTTCGTCCACCAACATTCGCTGGACGGCGGCGGTGGACAGCCGTTCGTCCTGAAAGACAATGGGCAAATCACGCAGCGCCAGGACATTCTGGGCGAAGGCCCGGGTCGATTGGCAGCGGGGGCCTTCGCTGCCATCCATATTGAAGGGTAGGCCCAGGACCAGGGCCCCGACCTCGTGCTCATCGACCAGGGCGAACAGCCGCTCCGCATCGACGCCGAACTTACGCCGGCGGATGGTTTCCAGCGGCGTGGCGATGCGCCATGTGGTATCCGACAGGGCCAGGCCGATGGTCTTGCTGCCCAGGTCCAGGCCGAGCAGGCGTTTCGGTATGGCTACGGCGGCGCGCAACGCCTCGGGCTTGATCGTGGGCATATCCGGTGTTAGCTTCCGCGCGCTCCAAAAAGAGGCGCAACTCCTAGAATTTCAATGGACCGGAAAGGTCGCACATGTCGGTCGATAAAGCCACGGTCGCACGCATTGCCCATCTCGCCCGCATCGGCGTCGCCGAGGACGAGTTGGAGCCCTTGGCGGCGGAACTGTCGGGAATCCTGAACTGGATCGAACAACTGAACGAGGTCGACACCAATGACGTGCCGCCCATGGCCTCGGTGCATGACGAAACCTTGCGCTGGCGCACGGATGTCATCAATGACGGCGACAAACAGGCGGACATCGTAGCCAATGCGCCCGATGGCCGGGATGGCTTTTTCACCGTGCCGAAAGTGGTTGAGTAATGACTGAATTGACCGAACTGGGCATCGCCGAGGCGCGGGACCTGCTGGCCAGGGGCGAGTTGTCCTCGAAGGAACTGACCCAGGGCCATATCGCGGCCGTGGCGGAGGCCGGTGCCTTGAACGCCATGGTGACCGAGACGCCGGAGATTGCCCTGGCCATGGCGGAAGCTTCCGATGCCCGCCGGCGCGGCAATGAAGTGGCTGCGCTGGAAGGTATTCCGCTGGCGATCAAGGATCTGTTCTGCACCGAAAATATCCTGACCACCGCCGGCAGCCATATTCTCGACGGTTTTACCCCGCCCTACGAAAGCACGGTGACGGCCAATCTGTGGCGCGCCGGCGCGGTGATGCTGGGCAAGACCAACATGGACGAATTCGCCATGGGCTCGTCCAACGAAACCTCCTATCACGGCCCGGTGCAAAACCCCTGGCGCCGCAAGGGCGACAACCGGCCGTTGGTGCCGGGCGGCTCTTCCGGCGGCTCGGCGGCGGCGGTGGCGGGACGTTTCGCCATGGGCGCGACGGCGACCGATACCGGCGGCTCGATCCGGCAGCCGGCGGCCTTCACCGGCACCGTCGGCTGCAAGCCGACCTATGGCCGTTGCTCCCGCTGGGGCGTAGTGGCCTTTGCCTCGTCCCTGGATCAGGCCGGGCCGATCACCCGCAGCGTGCGCGACAATGCCATCATGCTGGGCGCCATGTCCGGTTTCGACCCCAAGGATTCCACTTCCGCGAAACGGGATGTGCCGGATTTCGAGGCGGCTCTGAGCGGCGATATCCGGGGCCTGAAAATCGGCGTGCCCAAGGAATATGTGCTCGACGGCATGCCCGGCGAGATCGAAATCCTCTGGCAGCAGGGCATTGGCTGGCTGCGTGATGCCGGCGCCGAGATTGTCGATATTTCCCTGCCGCATACAAAATACGCCCTGCCGGCCTACTACATCGTGGCACCGGCCGAGGCCTCGTCCAATCTGGCCCGCTATGACGGTGTCCGTTTTGGCCTGCGCGAAGACGGCGGCGATTTGGTCGAAATGTACGAGAACACCCGCGCCGCCGGCTTTGGCGCCGAGGTGCGCCGCCGCGTCCTGATCGGTACCTATGTGCTGTCGGCGGGCTATTACGATGCCTATTATCTCAAGGCCCAGAAAGTACGCCGCCTGATTGCCCAGGATTTTCGCGACGTCTACCAATCGGTGGATGCCATTCTGACGCCATCGGCGCCATCGGCCGCATTCGCACAGGGCGACAAGGCGGACGATCCCATCGCCATGTATCTCAACGATGTCTTTACCGTGCCCGCCAACCTGGCCGGGCTGCCGGGCATCTCCGTTCCTGCCGGCCTGTCGGACGAAGCATTGCCCCTGGGTTTGCAGGTTCTGGCGCCGGCCTTTGATGAAGAAACCATGTTCCGCGTCGCCGGCGTGTTGGAAGAGGCGGCGGCCTTTGATGCCGCACCCGAGCAATGGTGGAGGAGCGTCCCATGAGCAGCTATGTCGAGGGCGCGACGGGGCCCTGGGAAGTGGTTATCGGGCTGGAAGTGCACGCCCAAGTGATCAGCCAGGCGAAATTGTTCTCCGGTGCCGCCACGGCCTTTGGCGCCGAGGCCAATTGTCAGGTCAGCCTGGTCGATGCCGGCATGCCCGGCATGTTGCCGGTGATCAACGAAATGGCGGTGGAACAGGCGGTACGCAGCGGCCTCGGCCTGAACGCCAAGATCAACAATTATTCCGTGTTCGACCGGAAGAACTATTTCTATGCCGATTTGCCCCAGGGCTATCAGATCTCGCAATTTCTCCAGCCCATCGTCGGGGAAGGGGTGGTCAGTGTCGATCTCGCTGACGGCGGCAGCCGGGATATCGGTATCGAGCGGCTGCATCTGGAACAGGATGCGGGCAAATCCATTCATGACCGCCATCCGACGAAGACTTTCGTGGACCTGAACCGCTCCGGCGTTGCCCTGATGGAAATCGTCTCCAAGCCGGACATGCGCTCGGCCGAGGAGGCCGGCGCCTATGTGCGCAAGGTGCGCGCCATTCTGCGTTATCTCGGCACCTGCGACGGCAACATGGAGGAAGGCTCCATGCGCGCCGACGTCAATGTCTCGGTACGCCGGCCGGGCGAGGAACTGGGTACCCGGGCCGAGATCAAGAACGTCAACTCGATCCGCTTCATGCAGCAGGCGATCAGTTACGAAACCACGCGGCAGATCGATATTTTGGAGGACGGCGGCAGTATCGATCAGGAAACCCGCCTGTTCGATGCCCAGACCGGCACGACCCGGCCCATGCGCTCCAAGGAAGAGGCGCATGACTACCGCTATTTCCCCGATCCGGATCTGCTGCCCCTGGAATTCAGTCATGAATTCGTCGATCGCATCCGCGCCACCCTGCCGGAACTGCCCGATGCCAAGAAGCAGCGTTATATGGATGAACTGGGGCTGTCCGCACACGATGCCCAGGTTCTGGTCGCGGAACGGGATATCGCGGATTTCTACGAACAGGTGATGGACGGGCGCGACGCCAAGGTGGCCGCCAACTGGGTCCAGGGCGATCTCTTCGCGCATTTGGCCAGGCTGGAATGCGAGATCGCCGACAGTCCGGTCAGCGCGGCGCAGCTCGGCGGCCTGATCGATCTGATCGCGGATAACACGATTTCGGGCAAGATCGCCAAGGATGTCTTGGAGATGATGTTCGAAAGCGGCCAGGACGCCGCCGCCATTGTCGAGGAAAAGGGCCTGAAACAGGTTTCCGACAGCGGCGCCATCGAGGGCGAAATCGATACCATCATCGCCGCCAATCCGGATAAGGTGGCGGAATTCCAAGGCGGCAAGGAAAAGATGATCGGCTGGTTCGTCGGCCAGGTCATGCAGGCCACCAGGGGCAAGGCCAACCCGCAGATGGTCAATCAGCTACTGCGGGAGAAACTGAAGCCTTGAGGAAAAGGAGCCGTCCCATCGGCCTCCTGCCGTCATGTCCGTGCGCAAATGCCTGAAGGCGGCGCGCTCGGGCTACCTTTCCAGGCTTACTGCAGTTCCGGATGCGTCCGGCTCAAGGGTCCAGACTGAGCAGGAATTTCGGGCTGACAGCCTCCAAATGCCGCAACAGGGAGGACAGAAACAGCGACGAGCCGCACATTTCCATACTCTCCTGGAGAACGTTCAGCATTCCGGAGGAAATACCTTCCCCGACGGTGGTCCAGTGATAGCCGATAATCAGTTCCGTGCCGAACGCTCCGCCCACATAGACCAGCCCGGAGATAATAAAGCGGTTGCGGCTGCTGGCGGGCAAATGGCGCAGAAAGCCAATATAGCTGACTAGGAATATCGCCATCAGCACGGCCGCCGGTATGACCCAGGAATAATGAAAAATACCGGTCAAATCGAAGGTATAGCGCAACGGCTTGATGGTCATCTCGTGGATCACCGAGATTTCATCCATCGAGATGTAAAGGAATATCAAGGACAGGATCAGCCAGTGCCGGCGATAACCCTGTTCCCTGGCATTTTGGGTGTTGGTGATGAGCGCCAGGGTGACGGAACATGACAACAGCAGCAGGGCCGAATACCAGGTCGGAATATTCGCTTCTTCGGACAGACTGAATTGCCGTAGCGCACCCAGAAGGCGTTTGTGTTCAAGGATGTAGTAAGACACCTCCATGAGACTGCCGAGGACGAAAAACACCGAGACGCCAATGATCAGGAGGATCTCGATACGCCTGCGCAAAAGGTTCAGCGCTGTGGTCGTTGACATGGCTTTCTCCTTGCTCGGGCTATCGAGTTCCGGCTATCGGGCGGCAATGCTGACGGCGCAGTATTTCACTTCCGCGATCTTGCCGTCGGGGTCCAGGGCCGCGTTGGTCAACAGGTTGACCGCCGCCTCGGCAAAGCAGAAGGGAATGAAGACCGTTCCCGGTTGCACACCGATATCCTGCCGGGCCGTCAATTCGATGGCGCCGCGGCGGCTTTCCACATGTATCCGGTTGCCCGGCGCTATGCCTAACCGCTCCAGATCGGCGGGCGCCAGATGGGCGACGGCCTCGGGTTCCAATTGATCCAGGACCGTGGCGCGGCGGGTGATGGCGCCGGTATGCCAATGTTCCAACAGGCGCCCCGTTAGCAGCACCATGGGATAGGTTTCGTCCGGCAATTCATCTGGGGCGACGATGTCGCAAGGGACGAATTTACCCCTGCCGTCGCCGGTTGGGAAACGATCGCCGAACATAACCGCCTGGCCCGGATCGCCTTCCTGCAGACAGGGATAGGTGATGGCGTCTTCATCCTGTAGCCGTTGCCAGGTCATGCCGTGGATCGAATTCATGCATTGGCGCATTTCCGCGAAGACATCCTCGGCACCGCCGTAATGCCAATCCAGGCCCAATCCTTGTGCCATTTGCCCGACAATCCATAGATCCTGCCGGGCCGAGCCCGGCGGCGCCACGGCCTGGCGCCCGATCTGGACCTGCCGGTTGGAATTCGTCACCGTGCCGTCCTTTTCCGGCCAGGCCGAGGCGGGCAGGATGACGTCGGCATAGCACGCCGTCTCGGTCAGGAAGATATCCTGCACCACCAGATGCTCCAGCTTGGCCAGGGCGGCGCGGGCATGATTGAGATTGGGGTCCGACATGGCTGGGTTTTCACCCATGATATATAGGCCGCGAATATCCCCCCCATGGATGGCCTCGGTAATCTCGACCACCGTCAGGCCCGGCTGCGGGTCCAGCTTGGTCTGCCAGAAGGTTTCAAATTTAGCTTGGGCGGCGGGATCGCCGACTGGTTGATAGTCGGGGTAGACCATGGGGATCAAGCCGGCGTCGGAGGCGCCCTGAACATTGTTCTGCCCGCGCAGGGGATGCAAACCGCTGCCTTCGCGGCCAATTTGTCCCGTCGCCAGACAGAGGGAAATCAGACAGCGGGCATTGTCGGTGCCGTGAATATGCTGGGAAATACCCATGCCCCAGAAAACCATCGCCGTTTTGGCGGTGGCAAAGGCCCGCGCCGCCTCGCGGACGGCATCGGCCGGCACGCCGGTGACCTCGGCCATGGCCTCGGGCGGAAAGGCTTTCACATGCGCCGCCAGGTCCGCGAAGCCCTCGGTCCGGCGGGCGATGAAATCATGGTCGACCAGGTCTTCCTCGATGATCACATGCAGCATGGCGTTCAACAGCGCCACGTCCGTCGCCGGGCGCAAATTCAGCATCCAGGTTGCATATTGCCGCAATGCCAGGCCGTCGGGATCGATGACGATCAATTTGGCGCCGTTCTTGACGGCCTGCTTGAAGTAGGTCGCCGCTACGGGGTGGTTGACCGGCGGATTGCAGCCAATGACGATGATCACCTCCGCCGCCAGGGCATCGGTGAACGGCGCCGTCACCGCGCCCGAGCCGATGGTCTGCATCAGGGCCGCGACGGAGGAGGCATGGCACAGCCTGGTGCAATGATCCACATTGTTGCTGCCAAAACCCGTACGCACCAGTTTCTGAAACAGATAGGCCTCTTCGTTCGAACCCTTGGCGGAGCCGAAGCCGGCCAATGCCCGCCCGCCATGGCTGTCGCGTATGGATTTCAAGCCTTCCGCCGCGCGGGCCAGGGCTTCCTCCCAACTGGCTTCGCGAAAATGGCTCAACGGATCGGCCGGATCGATGGCCACGTCGCCCTTGGCCACGCCGTCGCGGCGAATGAGGGGTTTGGTCAGCCGCTCCGGGCTATGAACATAGTCGAAACCGAAGCGCCCCTTGACGCACAGACGGCCAAGATTGGCCGGGCCGTCCCGGCCCTCGGCCCCGACAATGCGCTCGTCGCGAATATGAAAGGTCAACTGACAGCCTACGCCGCAATAGGGGCAGACGGAGTCCACCGTGCGGTCGGATACGATGGCGCCGTCGGCCGGCAGCAAAGCGCCGGTTGGACAGACGCGGACGCATTCACCGCAGCCGACACAATGGCTGCTGCCCATGGGATCGTCGAAATCAAAGGCGATATGGCTGTCCGCGCCGCGTCCGGCCATGGCGATGACGTCATTGACCTGAACTTCGCGGCAGGCCTGAACACAAAGGCTGCATTGAATACAGGCATCCAGATTGACCTGCATGGCGGGGTGGCTGGTATCAGGCGGCGGCGCGGCGCCACGGCGCGGATAACGGCTGTCATGCAAACCCTGCGCCCCGGCCCAATGCCAAAATTGCGCCTTCGGATCATGCGCCTCCGTTTGCGGCGGCTGGTCCGCCAGTAGCAGTTCCATCACCATGGCCCGCGATTTGACGGCGCGCTCGGACGCGGTTTTGACCACCATGCCGGCCTCCGGCAGGCGCCGGCACGACGGGGCCAGAGTGCGCTCGCCATCAATCTCAACCATGCAGGCGCGGCAATTGCCGTCGGAGCGGTAGCCGGATTCCGTGCTATGGCACAAATGCGGCAGGGTGATGCCAAGCCGCGATGCCGCCTGCCAGATGCTCTCGCCCGGCGCCGCCTCGACCGTTTCACCGTCCAATTCGAAGGTGATATCGCCGCTCATGCGATTGCACCGGAGAAGTGGCGCAGGGCGCAGCGCAACGGATTTGCCGCCGCATGCCCCAGGCCGCAAATCGAGGCATCCGCCATGACCTGGGCCAAATCAGCGAATGCGGCCTCGCCATAACCACCCTTGCCCGCATCCAGCATGGCAACGGCCTTTTCCGTGCCAACCCGGCAGGGGGTGCATTGGCCGCAGCTTTCATGGGCGAAGAAACGCATCAAATTTCCAACCACCCCGGCGATATCGTCCTGTTGCGAGAGGACGATCAGGGCGGCCGAGCCGATCAGCCCGCCGTGCGGCTCCAACGTGCCGAAATCCATCGGTTGATCCGCCAGGCTGGCGGGCAGTATGCCGCCAGAGGCACCGCCGGGCAGGAATGCCGCCAGTTCGTGTCCCTCCGCCATGCCGCCGCAATATTCCTCGATCAGGGCGCGGGCCGAGATGCCCGCCGGCACCCGCTTCACACCAGGCTCGCGAACCCGGCCGGAGACGGAAAAACTGCGCATATTTACCCATGCCGTGCCCTGACCAACGGCATCGCGGACCCAGTACAGGGTCTCGACGTTGTTGATCAGTGTCGGGCGGCCGAATAGCCCTGCTTGTGAGGGGAAGGGGGGGCGCTGGCGGGGCAGCCCGCGCTTGCCCTCAATGCTTTCCAGCATCGCCGATTCCTCGCCACAGATGTAGGCCCCGGCGCCCCGGCGCAGATGGACGGTGCCATGGCACAGCCCGGCCGCCGTGACCTTGGCCAACTGCCGCTGTAATAGGTGGCGCAAATGGGCGTATTCATCGCGCAGATAGATATAAGTTTCCGCCGCATCCACCGCCCAGGCGGCCAGCAACATGCCCTCGATAAAGCGATGAGGATCGGATTCCAGATAATGGCGGTCCTTGAATGTGCCCGGCTCGCTTTCATCGCCGTTGACCGCCAGGAAGCGGGGGCCGGGTTCAGCCGCCACCAGGGCCCATTTGCGGCCGGTGGGAAAACCGGCGCCGCCAAGGCCACGCAGGCCGCTTTGCTCCAAAATTGCAATGATTTCCGGTTGCCGCCGATCTCCGGCCAGGCATTGACGCAGCAGGGTATAACCGCCATCCGATTGATAATTTTCGAAATCGATCCCTGGCTCGACCTTTTGGGCATCTTCCGGTGCCGCCAGCAATGCCTCGATCGTTGGATTGTCGGCCTGGCCCAGATAGCGCGAGCCCATCGCGGCCACCGGCGCGCAGTCGCAGCGTCCCATGCAGGCGCTGCGGATGACACGGCATTTTCCCTCCGCCTCCGCCGCCAAGGCATCCGCGCCCGCCATTTGACAGGGCAGACCATCGCAAATGTGCACCGTGGGAACGGCGGCGGGGGCGTCGTCGCCGACCACTTCAAAACGATGATAGAACGTGGCGACCTCATAAACTTCGCCAAGAGACAAATTCAGACATTCGGCCAGGGCGGCGAGATGGCCATGGCGAACCCGGCTCTCGGCATCCTGGATCAGATGCAGGTACTCAACCAGCAGGGTAGGTTCCGTGGCGGTCGCGCCAATGATCCGGCGGACGTCGGCAAGGTCTCTAGAACTGCTGTTCCGGCCGGGAAAGGTGAGCCTGCCCCGGCCCACGCCAGCGCCTGGCGGCCGCCCCAACCGGTTGATTGACCCGCCGCTACTCGCTTCTGAAGACATATCGCCCTCTTTTTTTACCGGACAATGCGGCCCCTATTGATTTCCGGCCCAAGTCATCATGGACCCGGGAGATGGTTTTGGTTAGTTTCGTCCGTGCCAATCATATCCTAACCGGGCCCTGGCGTCTCTGATCTGATCGCCACGAAGAAGATTGCGACCGCAGGGCGCCAAAACATGGACTTTGTACGAGACATGCCAGATCTAATGCTTCTTTCGCTACTTTGCTCGAAACTATGTCATGACCTGGTTGGGCCGGTCAGCGCGGTTGGCAATGGTGTCGAAATTCTTGAGGATGAATTGGATCCTCAAATGCGTCAGCAGGCCATCGAATTGCTGGCACATAGTGCCGAATTGGCGGCCAATCGTCTGAAATTCATGCGCCTTGCGTTCGGCGCGGCGGGTGGTGATGGGGTGGCGATCAGTATTTCCGAGGCGCGCCAGACCGCGGCGGATTTTCTTGCCGATGGCCGGGGCGAACTGGATTGGCCGAGCAGGCCGGACGAAGCTGACCTGGGACCCGATAAGACCGGCGTGAAAATCCTGCTCAATCTAATACTGATCGCCAACGACACGATTCCGCGCGGCGGTCAGGTACGCGTCGCCCTCGCCCGCGGCGAAAGGGACGGCCGGGCCGTGATCAATGCCGAAGTGCGCTCCCATGGGACCGGCGCCCGTCTGGGCGAGGGCGTGGAAGTGGCCTTTGACACGGCGAGCGATAGCAGTGTTCTTAATCCGAAGTCGGCGCCAGCCCGCCTGGCTGCCAGCCTGGCGGAAACGGCTGGTTCCAACATTTCAGTCATGCCCCATGTGGACGCGGTCGAGTTTTCAGTGGAACTGCATCCCGCCGAATAAGGAAACATAGCGCGGCGCCTTTTTGCTTCACGGCTTTTTAACTTATTTCGCCCATCTTTTGGCCTGACCGCCGGGGGAGGAGTGTCCCGTTGCCGGTCCTGATGCAACAACCGATAAGGTGGCCGCAATGGACGAGCTACTCAGCGAATTTCTAACAGAGACATCTGAAAGTCTTGCAACGCTTGACGTCGAATTGGTCAAGTTGGAGCAAGATCCCAATGCCCCTGATCTGATCGACAATATTTTTCGGCTTGTCCATACCATCAAGGGGACCTGCGGTTTCCTAGGCCTGCCAAGATTGGAAGCCGTTGCCCATTCCGCCGAGAATGTCTTGGGCAAGGTCCGCGATCATGAGCTTGTGGTGACGCCGCCGGCCGTTTCCCTAATTTTGGGTTCTCTCGACCGGATCAAGGATCTGTTGGCCGCGCTTGAGGAAACCGAAACCGAGCCCGAAGGCAATGACGCCGACCTGATCGAACAGTTGGACGCCATGGCGAAAGGCGAGGAAGTTCAAGGCGAGGTCGAGGTACCGGTTGAAGTCGAAGAGAGCACGGCCGAGCGCGCCCTCAAAGAGGGTGAAGCGACCGAGGATGAATTGGAACGGGCCTTCCGGGAAACCGAAACCGAGCCGACCGAGGTTGTAAAGAAGCCCGAGCCGGCTGCCAGCCCGGCGCCCGCCGCCGCCGCCAAGCAGGAGCCAAGGGCGGAGAAGTCGAGCGAAGGATCCGTTGCCAGCCAGAGCATCCGCGTCAGCGTTGAAGTGCTTGAAGATCTTATGACCATGGTTTCGGAACTGGTTCTGACCCGCAATCAGCTTATGCAGATGGTGCGCGGACATGCCGACAGTGAATTCAAGGTACCGCTACAGCGTCTTAGCCATGTAACGACGGAGCTGCAGGAAGGCGTGATGAAGACACGCATGCAGCCGATCGGAAACGCATGGGCTAAATTGCCGAGAATCGTGCGTGACCTGAGCCATGAATTGAGCAAGAAGATCGACCTTCAGATGCTGGGCGCGGACACCGAGTTGGACCGCCAGGTGCTGGAATTGATCAAGGATCCGCTGACCCACATGGTGCGCAACTCCGCCGACCATGGGTTGGAGACGCCGGAAGAACGGGTCGAGGCGGGCAAGCCGGAAACCGGCAAGGTCGTCCTGAACGCCTACCATGAAGGCGGTCACATCATCATTCAAATCAAGGATGACGGCCGCGGCATCAATGTCGAAAAGCTGCGCGCCAAGATGGTCGCGAACGGCATGGCGGAAGCCGATGTCGACGAGATGAGCGATCAGCAAATCCAGATGCAGATTTTTGCCGCTGGCTTCTCCACCGCCGAAGTTGTCACGGCCGTATCCGGCCGCGGCGTTGGCATGGACGTGGTCCGCACCAACATCGAAAAGATCGGCGGTACGGTCGAGCTGCATTCCGAATGGGGCAAGGGCAGCACCTTTACGATCAAGATACCGCTGACCCTGGCAATCGTTTCCGCCCTTATCGTGGAAAGCTGCGAGGACCGCTTCGCTATTCCGCAGCTGAGCGTGGTGGAATTGGTTCGCGCCTCGAAGGAATCCGAGCATCGGATCGAGATGATCAACGAGACGCCGGTACTGCGCTTGCGCAACCGCCTGCTGCCGTTGGTCTATCTGGGCGATAGCCTGAAGCTGGCCAATGCTTCCGAACATAAACTGACCGAAGGGGCCGAGGTTTTCGTCGTCGTCTCCCAGGTTGGTTCCTACACATTTGGCATCGTGGTCGACCGCGTCTTCGATACCGAGGAAATCGTGGTCAAGCCGGTAACGCCATTGCTGCGGGACATTTCCATGTTCTCGGGCAACACCATTCTTGGCGACGGCAGCGTGATCATGATCCTCGATCCCAACGGCATTGCCGCATCAACCTCCGATACGAAGGTTGGCGAACGGTCCGATGCCGACGAGGAATTGTCCCAGGCTATTGCTGGCGAGGATACCACGACAATGCTGGTATTCCGGGCCGGTACCGAAGAGCCCAAGGCCGTGCCCTTGTCGCTGGTCGCGCGCCTGGAAGAGATCGATGTGGGGACCGTCGAATACGCCAATGGCCAGACCGTGGTGCAATATCGCGGCAAGCTGATGCCGTTGGTGAAAATGGACGATGGTTACGATCTCCGCGAGGCCGGTCGTCAGCCGATCCTGGTCTTCTCCGACGGTGATCATTCCATGGGTCTGGTCGTCGATGATATCGTCGATATCGTAGAATCCCACCTGGACATCGAGTTGACGGCAACCAACCAGGGTTACCTGGGCAGTGCCGTTATCGAGGGCAGCGCGACCAATGTCATCGACGTGGGTCACTTCCTGAGCGATGCCTTCGCCGATTGGTTCACTTCCCCGGACGAGGGGGCATTTGGCGAGGCGGATGCGCGGCGGCTGTTGCTGGTCGACGATTCACCGTTCTTCCGCAACATGCTGACACCCTTGCTGGAGGTCGCGGGCTATCAGGTCACGGTTGCCTCCAATGGCGACGAGGCCCTGGCCCTGCGCGAAGATGGCGTGGAATTCGATTGCATAGTTAGTGACATCGAAATGCCCGGCATGAGTGGCTTCGAGCTGGCCGAGCAGGTCAAGAGCGATGGCCGCTGGCAGGAGACGCCCATCGTGGCCCTGTCCTCGCACGTTAATCCAAAAGACCTCGAGCGCGGCCGGGATGTGGGCTTCAGTGATTATGTCGGCAAGTTTGACCGGGATGCCCTACTGACAACCCTGTCGCAAACCCTGGCAGAAAAGGTAGAAGTGGCATGAGTGATCAAAATATGACCAATCCGGGCGACCAGGCGTTCGACCTGGCCAATGGTGCAACCGGCAAGACGGACTCGGAAGAGTATGTAACCGCTCTCATCGATGGCCAGTTATTTGGGATACCGGTGTTGTCGGTGCAGGATGTCCTGGGCCCGCAAGCCCTGGCGAATATCCCTTTGGCGCCGCCAGAGGTCGCCGGATCGCTGAATCTTCGCGGCCGTATCGTCACCGCTATCGATTTGCGCAAACGTCTTGGCATGGAGCCGGCGGATCGCGAGAAATCCATGAGTATCGTGGTCGATCATCATGGCGAGCTGTATAGCCTGCTGATCGACGAAGTCGGTGAAGTGCTGAGTGTGCCGATGCAGAATTACGAGCGCAATCCAGCGACCCTGGATCCGCGCTGGCGCGACGTCTCGCAGGGCATTTTCCGTCTTGATGGCCGTTTGCTCGTGATCTTGCAGGTGCAGCGGCTGCTCGACATCATCAAGGTTGCCGCCGCTGCGTAAAGCGGCGGCGTGCCGCACTCAGCGGACCGACACGCCGGCAATGCTTTTCTGATTGTGATCAGGGGAAACGAAAATGAAATCATGTTTGGTCGTGGATGATTCAAAGGTAATCCGCATGGTGGCGCGGCGCATTCTGGAAACCCTGGATTTCGACATTGTCGAGGCCACGGATGGCCAGGAAGCCCTGGATGCCTGCCTGGAAGACATGCCTGATGCCATTCTGCTGGATTGGAACATGCCGGTCATGAATGGCATTGATTTTCTGCGGTCCTTGCGGGTGGTAGACGGCGGCGATGCGCCGGTGGTGGTGTTTTGCACCACCGAAAACGACATGAGCCATATTGTCGAGGCCATGAAGGCCGGCGCCAACGAATACATCATGAAGCCTTTTGATAAGGAAATAATCGAGGCCAAATTCACGCAGGTGGGGTTGCTCTGATGGGGAATGCGCGGGAACCCGCGCAAGCGGAGGCCAGTAATATGAGTGCACCTTCGATCCGGGCAATGGTGGTTGACGATTCAGCGGTGATCCGCGGCCTGGTCAAGCGCTGGCTGCAGGAAGATCCCGAAATCGAGGTCGTGGCCTGGGCCGCCGATGGCGAGGCTGCGGAACAACAGATCACGGATCATAAGCCGGATGTCTTGGTCCTTGATATCGAGATGCCGAAGAAGGACGGCATCACGGCCCTGCCGGAGCTGTTGAGACTGTCGCCGCGGACGAAAGTGGTGATGTCATCAACCTTGACCACCCGTAATGCCGATATCGCACTGAAGGCGCTATCCCTGGGCGCGGCGGACTATATCGCCAAACCGACGGCATCGGGCGATTTGCATGCGGCCGATGGTTTTCGCCGGGAGTTGGTGGACAAGGTGCGGGCGCTGGGCAATTCGGCGCGCATGCGCGGACGCATCGCGGCCCGGGTGGTGGCGAAATCCAATGACGGCGGTGTCGTCAATACCCGCTCGACCGGCGGCCATTACGGCAGCGCGCCCATTGTCTTGCGCAAGCCGGGCCGACTGGTTCCAGGTATTGTCTGTATCGGCAGTTCAACCGGCGGCCCACAGGCCCTGATGAAGCTATTCGAGAGCATTGGCGGCAAGATCAAGCAGCCGATCCTGATCACCCAACACATGCCGGCGACCTTCACCGCCATTCTGGCCCAGCATTTGAGCCGCATCGATGGTGTCGAGTGTGCCGAGGCGACCGATAAGATGAAGATCGAGCCTGGCCATGTTTATCTTGCGCCCGGCGATTATCACATGGTGGTCGAGGGTAATCCGGCCGGAAATGTCCTGCGCCTGAATCAGGAGCCGCAGGAGAATTTTTGCCGGCCCTCGGTCGATCCGATGCTGCGCAGTGTCGTTGAGGCGTACAGGGAAAAGATTTTGACGGTCATTCTGACCGGCATGGGGCATGACGGCTTGAAAGGCGGCCAGACCGTGGTCGATCAGGGCGGAACCTTGATCGCCCAGGACGAAGGCAGCAGCGTTGTTTGGGGGATGCCTGGCGCCGTTGCCACCGGGGGTCTGTGCAGCGCGGTTCTGCCCATTGATGAAATGGGCCAGGCGATCATTCGTTTGTCGAATGGGGGGGGGCTATGACGCCAACGGATTTTGAATTACTTGCTGGCATACTCAAGGATCGTTCCGGGCTGTCAATTGGCCCCGACAAGACCTATTTGCTGGAAAGTCGACTGACGCCGGTCGCCCGCAAGAATAATCTCGATGACCTTGAGGCGTTGGTGGCTGAGATCCGCCGAAGCAAGTCGGAATCATTGCTTTGCGAAGTCACGGAAGCGATGACAACCAATGAATCCTTTTTCTTCCGCGATACCACACCATTCGAAACGTTCGAAAAGGCGATCCTCCCGGGTTTGTTGGAGAAGCGTGCCGCCCGGAAAAGCCTGCGCATATGGAGCGCGGCCTGCTCCACCGGCCAGGAAGCCTATAGCCTTTCCATGATCCTGCGTGAAATGGCGCCGCAATTGGCCGGCTGGCGGATTGAAATCGTTGGAACGGATATCTCCACCGAAGTTCTGGAAAAGGCCAAGGTGGGGATCTATTCCCAGTTCGAGGTGCAGCGCGGTCTGCCAATTCAGTTGCTGATGAAGTATTTCGCGCAGATCAACGAGCTTTGGCAGATCGATGCCTCGATCCGCGCCATGGTGACGTACAAGGAATTCAACCTGCTGAAAGACCTGAAACCACTGGGCAATTTCGACATCATCTTTTGCCGCAATGTCCTGATCTATTTCGATCAGCCGACCAAGACCCAGGTGCTTAACGCCATGTCGGGAATTCTAAACACGGACGGCTGTCTGTTCATGGGTGCCGCCGAGACGGTCCTGGGCATCTCCGATGACTTCAAACCTATTGCCGGACACCGTGGGGTCTATGACAGGGGTGAAGTGGCGGAGCAGAAAACGGCACCGCCCGTAAGCCGCCTGGCAACGGCGGCGGCTGGATAACCGCACCCTCAATCCTCTTAACGCGCCCGGCGGCGGTTGCCGCAATCAGGCTATCGAAAGCAATTCGTGGCCCGTGGCGCCGGCTTCAATTGTCAACGCCGGAGCAAAATGGGGCCATTGTACCGGTGTAAAAAGGGACCACT
>CAZVYX010000029.1:0-64992 GCA_964631725.1 uncultured Rhodospirillaceae bacterium
GCCGGGGCAGTCGGTTCAACTGGTTTCGTCCCTTGACAACGGTTCTTATGCGGGAGGCAGGGTAGATTTTCCCAGTCCGTCCCGAAGCAGTTCGCCAAGTTTGGAAGGTAGCGCATGCGGGGCGAGGCGGAACATGCCCCGGCCTGGGAAGCCACGGCCTCTCACGAACAGCGCAAGGCGCAGATAGACGCGGTGGCCAAGGCGCAGAAGTTCGATGTCACGCACAACTATTATGATCATCTCAAGCGATATCCTTATGGCCCGCCCCAGAACCATGTCTATGACGAAGGCGAGCGGCTGCGGTTCCAGGAGGACTTCGATTTTTTCGAAGGCACGCCGGAGGCCCGCCAGGCCATCATCGACGATTTGGACGCGCAAATCGCGCCCTGGCCGTCTTATGAACTGACGCCGGAAGATTACGGGTTCGCCGCCGCGCCGAACACCTGGAAAGTGCAGGAGCCGGCGCCAGAGGGGATGAATAAAATCGAGGGCGCTCCCGTGCCTGAAGAAGCCACGGAAGATGGTGCCCGGAATTGGAATGGAATCTTCGAAGCCGGGTCCGTCGATACCGTCTCAGAGCAACCGGCAACCGGCCATGCCAATACAACGAACAACCCGAGCCTTGATGACATGTTCGCGGGCATGGCGGCGCAATACGACGCGGAACGGTCCCTGGACAGTGCGCTCTCAGCCGGCGATGGCATCAATTTATCGCAGGCAGAGCAGGCGGTAGCCGCAGAGATCATGGACCTGCTCGCGATTGCACCCGAGGACGGCGGCAGCGATTCCAACGACGAACCAACTCGCTTCAATCAGTTCGCATCATTGAATGCAAACGAGCCGACATCAGATGCATCCCCGGCGTTGTCAGAGGCCGAAAGGGCGCAGGCCCACGGGCTTGCCCGCAGGCTCTCGATCAGATTGCAGGGCAATCCCGATGACCCGGCGAAGGTTCATCCCGAATATGAAAAGGTCGCGTTTTTCCTGCCCCTCTTATGGGGCGGCATGATTGCTGCTGATCAAGTGGTGGCCGGGCTCATTGCGATCTACGGTGCAGCCAAGGTGTATGAGCTTACGGGTGGACCGTCCAGGACAGTGGAAGCAGTCAAGGATCTGGCCGGGACGGCCAGGTCCGATCGACCCGGCAAAGCGCCCATGCCCATTCCGCCCGGCATGACCGGCGAGCAGTCTAGAAAATACTATCAGGGCTTGAGCGAGGATCTGATTGATCTATGGACCAAGCCGCTGGAAAGCCGGGGCAACGCGACGACACAACACGGCAACAAGATTGTCGCCAAAGAATGCCATGATGTTCTCAAAACTGAATTCCCTGAATTGCTCGGCAAGATCGACCATATTGGCGGTGCTGATTTTCGCGGTGAGGGGAGAAGGCTCAAGGAATGGACCCTGCTCAATCCTGAAACGGGTATGAAGAACCGCAGCCGCGCCGATCTAACATGAGGCCAGGTTGACGGGGATGGCAAAGCAATTAAGGGTCGCGGTGTTGCCCGTGCCCATATGAATACCCAGGACATAACCAAAGGCGGTGACGCCTCGGCCTGGGAGAAACTCAGTTTGGCCAGACTGATCAAGAATGCCGGAGCCGAATTTGTGGAAGCTGTGCGTAAGCTGAAAAAGGGTGACGACGAAGACGCATACCGCCGTGAGGTGCGGGAAAAATGCCGGGCCGTCATGAAGGGTCTGAAGAAGCAACTTGAAGAGCTTGAGGAAAACCAGGACAATTCTGACAATAACGGGAATGATGAAGATAATTCACAATCTAGCGGAGATCGTGATGAGTGATAATGATGAGGCTTACGACCCTCTGCTTCCGGGACGCCGGTTCTGCCTCAGCAGAGAGGATTTGGATGCCTACGCCGAGTTGTTGCTGGAGGCGGTTCCGAATATTAGGTTTTTCCGCCTGTCATTTGAACAAGAACAAAACGCGAAGCAGCGGCCCGTGCTAACGTTTCACAAGGATTTTGCCTCTGCGAAGTATGGCCAGCTCCAAATCATTTGGTCCCCGGATACGTGGGACCCTCAGTTGATTCTGCACGATCGGTTCCAGGAATGGCGCTATGCTCCATTTCCCTGGCCGAATGGCACCATTGCCTGTAGTGGCAAAGTAAATGCTAGCTTCGGTGCCAATCAGCCTTACATGGAGGAAGGGAGCATCTACTTCCGCTGCCGCAAAGGGAATGACGAGGACAAGCGCACGGCTCGAAAGGGCCTGCGCCTGTCAACCAAGGTCGCCAGCAATCGCCGGCAAGCCATGGTGGCGCTGCCATCCATGAAGGTGATGAAAAAGTGGGACAAGGGCCGGGATCTGTGGATCGGCCACCATGCCCGGCAATGGCTTTTGGATGACCCCATGCGGATTACCGAAACCTTCGGTGGTCACGGGCAGCGCGCCATCCGTCCCTACAAATGAGAAGCGGCATTTTGTATATTTGGCAAAGGGCAATCCGCGCATCAGAGGGCCTAGCGTCTGACTGAGTCGATCCGAATTTCTAACCTGATTTCATTCCGGTAGGCGGTTCGTGAATGGCTTTCCAAAATGTCGGAGGCGGCGACAAGAGAAAATATCACTACATAGCTCAGGGTGGCTGTTGGGAGATTCCCAAAATCCGGGCCTGTTCACGCGCCGTCTCTGCTATAGTTGGTCCAACAATAGTGGCAACAATTAGCGGCAGGAGCACCCCATGAGCAAGGTCCTGGTGGACATAGACGGCCCCGTGCGGACTGTAACCTTGAACAGACCGGAAAAACGAAATGCCCTGGATACGGAAACCCTGGATGGCCTCAGTGCCGCCTTTCCCGACGAGCCCGGCGAGAAAGAGCGGGTGGCGGTGCTGCGAGCCAATGGGCCGTCTTTTTGCTCGGGCATGGATTTGAGCCAAAGGGCCGCCGGCCTGGGCAAGCCCGGCGCGATTGAGATCATGTTGCGGCGAGTTGAAGTTTATCCCTTGCCCGTGGTTGCCGTCGTGCACGGACCGGCCATTGCCGGTGGCAATGAACTCGCCATGCATTGCGACTTCGTTGTCGCAAGTTCCACGGCAATTTTCGGCATGTCCCTGGCGCAAATCGGTCTGGCGCCAACTTGGTTCCTGGCGAAGAAATTGATGGAGGTCGCCGGCCCCGTGGCCATGCGGGAAATTCTACTGCTAGGTGACCCGCTGCCGGCAACCCGGATGCACGAGCTTGGCATCATCGCCCGTGTGGCGGAACCGGACGATCTGGAGGACGAAGCCCAGAAAATCATCGATCGGTTGGCCGCGAATGCACCTCTGTCGCTGCGAAACATGAAGGCTATGATGGTGCGGCAAATGGCTTTTCGGGACACGACCGATTACGACGATCTGAACGCCGATGTGGCCAAGGTCGCGGCATCCGCCGACGCCAAGGAAGGGGTCAGGGCCAAGCTGGACCGGCGCCCGCCCAACTTCCGTGGCGAATAACAGGATAGGCTGGCGGACTGGGGCGAGCAGTCTCGAACCGAAGTCGGATGCCGCATGGTTGAGCGTGCCCTAATGATCCAGTTTGGACATGGCACGACAAAGGAATTTGCGCTTGAGCAGCGCTGCGAGTTCACCGAATTGATTTTGGGCAATGGGCCAAGAACAGCCGGGATCTTGAACCTAATCAGGCTGCAAATCCCACTGCACGGCTGATTTCCCGCCCCAGATCAGGCGCGGAAATCGGTTTCGTCAGCACATTCGCGGCCCCGATCTGCATTGCGACTTCGTGTAACAGACCATCGCTGTCACCGGTCAGTATCAACACGGGAATCTGCGCAAGATCGCTATTCTTGTGGCGCCGCAATTTGTTGCAGAACGCCATGCCATCACCGTCTCGCATATGCAGATCGCAAATTACAAAATCCGGCGGCGCTTCGCCTGGCATCTCAAGTATTTCAATGGCTTCGGTTCCATCAGCAGCTTCGAGAACATCCGTGACGCCCAACTGCGCCAGCAATGTGCGAACAATCGACCGCATGGTACGTTGATCATCAACGATCAACGCACGAAGCGACACCAACATATCCGTCGACATAGACCCAACTCCTTTCGGCAGCCCCGCTATCTGGTCCATCCAGATCGGTGGCTTTGCGCCCCGCCGTCGCCGGCGGTTTGCCTTTTCGAAACGCCCTCTCGATGATACGCCGCAATGGGTATCCACTTCCCCCAATTAGAACAGAAGCTATCACAATTCCCCTTAAGGAACGGTAAACCACATGCCGATCGCTCTATTGCACCGCCCGCAAGCGATCGATGGCGGCTTTCATGCCATCTCGCTCCTTACTCTCCGCGGGAAGTTGATCGTATAGCCGTTGCCAGCGACCAATCGCCGCCTCGGTCCGACCGGCCCCGGCGTCCGCCATACCGAGAAACCAGAGCGCCCGCGCGTTATTCGGCTGCAACATCTCCAACTTACGCAACACTTCGAGCGCCGTTTCGGGGAGCGATTGTTCGGAAGACGCGTTTTGAATTAAGGCCATGGCCTGGGCATCCAGGGGGGCCGGGTTATCGGGGCGGATGGCTGCGGCCCGCCCGTACGCATTCGCCGATTCATCAAGCTTTTGCAATACGCCGTAAGCTTTACCCAGGCGCATCCAGCCGTCAAAATCGTCAGGTTCATCTTTCAATCGGTCCGCCAGGCGCTGCACCATGGATAGGATGAACTTCTTGCGCTCTTCAAGCGGCATATTGCCAGCCGCCGCCATGGCGGTACGGTCAGGGCCCGGAGCCGCTTTGGCATCAGGCGCTTGAGTTGCCATGGGCGTATCGGCCGCGCCTGCCGTTGCCAAGGCGCCTTCCAGATCCACACCGATTTCCTGAGCTACCTGGCGAATTTGCGCCGCCAGAGCCTGCCTGTTCTCACTATTCTCCGGCAATTCCCGATAGAGGCGTAGCCAGGCTTCATAGGCTTCCCGTGGCCGGCCTGCCTGCAAATCGGCAAGGGCCAGAAAATAGCGTGCCGCCGGGTGTCGAGGCGCCAATTCCCGCGCTTTCCGAAATGCCGCCAAGGCTTCCGCCGTAACCTCGCCCTTGGCCCCTTTCGTCAGGATATCGCCAAGCGCGATGTATACTTCAGCATCGTCACCGGATAGCTCGACGGCCCGGCGCAACGCCTTGGCCGCACTATCGAGATCGCCGAGCGCCGCTTGTGAACGACCCAAAAGAATCCAGCCATCCAAATCGTCTGGCTGCGACTGCAAGCGCTCCTCCAAGCGCGTAATCATTTCGTTGACTTGATCGCTCTGACCCGCCGTTAGCTCTCGAGGCGCCGGATCCAGCGCCGCCCTCTGCGCCAATGGTCGATCAGGCTGACCCGGTTGACCCAACTGGGAATAGAGCAACAGCGACAACGCAGGCAATAACAAGGCGATTGCGACGGCCGTAACAGCCGATGGCGCAGTTGATCCGTTCGGAGTCTCGCCCTGTTCCGCCGCCCTTAGTATGCGTCGTTCAATCTCCCGCCTGGCTTCCCCGGCTTCACGCTCGGTCAGCGCATTGGCCGCCAGTTCCGCATCAACCTCCCGCAACTGGTCGCGATAGACTTCCAAGTCATGGTCAAGGCGTTCGCTCCCAGCACCTTTTGGGCGGAGCAAAGCCCAAAGCATTGGCAGAACCGCCAGCAGCGTCAGCGCGCCAATGGCCAGCCAAATACTCATGCCCGGTCCTCATCATCCAACAGCGCTTTCAGGCGATCCTGCTCATCCGCGCTCAAGGGAGTTGACTCCGCTGCCATGGGGCCGCTGCGACGGCGATACCAAACGAAAATCAAAATTGCCGCAAGCAACAGGAAAAACAAAGGTGCCAGCCAAAGCATGATCGTTCCGCCCTTTACGGGTGGTTGCAGCAGCACCCAATCTCCGTAGCGTTCAACAATGTAGCCGATCGCCGCTTCATCGCTGTCGCCGGCTGAAATCCGATCGCGGACTAAAATTCGCAGATCGCGCGCCAGCCCGGCGTTTGAATCTTCAATCGACTGGTTTTGACAAACCAGGCAGCGCAGTTGCTTGTGAATGGCCCGGGCGCGGGCTTCCAGAACCGGATCCTCAAGGGGCGTATCCACCGCCACGGCCTGAACCTGTGTAATCGATCCGGCGAGGCACAGCGAAATAATCAAGCCCCTAATGGCGCTCATCAACATTGCGCGGCACCGCCCTTGCGCAAAGCCGCGATCGCGGGCAGCAGCTTTTCCTTGAGATCCGTTTCCATGACCGGCCCGATATGCTTGCAGACGATGCGGCCTTCGGCATTGATCAAGAAAGTCTCGGGCACGCCATAAACGCCCCAATCTATGCCGACCCTACCTTTCAAATCCGCCCCGACGCGGTCGTACGGATCGCCGTATCGCCGCAGCCAATCCATCGCGGCCGGTCCTTCATCCTTGTAGTTGAGGCCATGTACCGGAACGATGCCTTGTCCCTTCAACTTCATGAACAGGGGATGCTCGGCGCGGCAGGACACACACCAAGACGCGAAGACATTTACCAACGAAATTTCGCCCTTTAGGTCCGCCGTCTTCAATCCTTTGGGACGCCCGGGCAAGGCTGGCAAATCAAATACGGGTACGGCCTTGCCGAGCATGGCTGAGGGGATTTCCTTTGGCCGCAGACCCAAACCGACGAACAAGAATCCACCGATAATCAATGCCACCGCCAAAGGTAGCAAACGCAGCCAAGTACTGCGTTGTTGTTGATCTGGTCCAGGCTCGCTCAAGTCTCCAAATCCTATTTGCTAGCCGTTGACACAGCAATTCCAGCCTGTCGCGCCGCGCCACGGGGCCGGGCCGGCGCTCCAATCCGAAATCGACGATCTGTCAATGACATCAGGCCACCGAGAACCATGAGCAGCGCGCCAATCCAGATCCAGTGGATCATCGGTTTGCTATAGAACCGCGTTGACCATGCCCCATCGCCCGTCGGATCGCCAATCACCGCATACAAATCTCCGCCCCAGCGGGTTTCGATGGCGGCTTCCGTGGTTTGCATAGGTGGGTTCTCATAGCTGCGGGATTCAGGCTGTAGCACCGCGACTTCCTTCCCGTTGCGGCGCACGTGAAAAGTTCCCCGCACAGCAGCGTAATTGGGACCATCCAGTGGCAACGCCCCCTCGAATTCGAACTGAAAGGCGCCGACCGTCTGGCTCTCCCCTTGGCGCATGACTTGCAATTTTTCCACCTGCCAGGCGGAAGAAGCGACAATGCCGATGATCACCATGCCCGCACCGGCATGGGCAAATGTGGTGCCCCAGGCCGATCGTGACGAACGCGATAGGCGTCGCAAACTTTCACCAAATGGCGCGCGGAACAACCGAACGCGATAGGCGCCTTCTTCCAGAGAAGCAGCAATCATCCAGACGCCCAACGCGATCCCCGGAATAGCCAGCCAAGGTCCATCGAATGCAAGTACGAGTGTCAAAAGCAAGGCGATCAGGGTCGCAAGCACCGCAAATTTCAGACGCTGCATCGCGCCAAGCAAATCGCCGCGCTTCCACGGCAACATTGGCCCCACGGCCATGGCAACAAAAACCGGGACCATCAGTGGGCCGAATGTCATATTGAAATAGGGTGGGCCGACCGTGATCTTCTCACCTGTCACGGCGTCCAGAAACAGTGGATAGAGCGTGCCCAAAAGTACCGTTGCGCATGCGGTGGATAGCAGTAAGTTATTGAATACCAAGCCACCTTCCCGACTTACCGGAGCGAAAAGGCCTCCTCCCTTCATGGCCGGAGCCCGTACGGCATAAAGCGTCAGCGATCCCACGATGACGGCGACAAGGAAAGCGAGGATAAAGACGCCGCGGGCGGGGTCAGTGGCAAAGGCGTGGACCGAGGTCAACACGCCCGAGCGCACCAAGAAGGTACCCAACAAGCTCAAGGAAAAGGTCAATATCGCCAGCAGAACCGTCCAGTTTTTTAGGCTATCCCGCTTTTCCACGACAATCGCCGAATGCAGCAACGCCGTGCCCGCCAACCAGGGCATGAACGAAGCGTTCTCCACCGGATCCCAAAACCACCAGCCGCCCCAACCCAGCTCGTAGTAGGCCCACCACGAACCCAGGCCGATACCCAAGGTCAGAAAACACCATGCCGCCAGCGTCCAGGGCCGAACCCAACGCGCCCAGGCAGCGTCAACACGCCCCTCTATCAGAGCGGCAACGGCAAACGAGAATGCCATCGAAAATCCAACATAGCCGAGATAGAGGAACGGTGGATGAAACGCCAGACCAGGATCTTGCAATAATGGGTTCAATCCGTGTCCGTCCATGGGTGCCGGCAGTAATCTCTCAAATGGATTAGAAGTGAAGAGAACAAAGCTGGTAAAGCCAACGGCAATCATTGCCTGAACCGCCAGCACTCGCGCCCGGAACGGTGCCGGTAGATTGCCTCCAAAAACCGCGACTGCGCCACCGAACAGCACCAATATCAACAGCCATAACAGCAATGATCCTTCGTGGTTCCCCCATACGCCGGATATCTTGTACAGCAAAGGTTTCGCGGAATGGGAGTTGGAGGCGACATTGAGTACGGAAAAATCAGAGGTTACATAGGCATAGGTTAGTGCGCCGAAGGCCCCGATTACCAGCAGGCACTGCACGATGGCAGCGGGCCGCGCCAAACCGATCCAACCCGTGATACCCCGCCAGGCGCCAATCAACGGCACAGTTGCCTGGACCAGCGCGACCGACAGCGCGAGCACCAATGCGTAATGTCCCAATTCGGCTATCATCAACTTATCCTTTGCCGGTCCCAGCTCCGACCATGCGTCGCGAACTCAAAATTGGTGTCTCGTAAGCGGCCTGGCATCTATTTATGCCACCTGGTTTGGCAATGCTTGGCCCTGAAAATGGGCAAGCAGGTTATCGATGGTTAGATTTCCCATCGCCGTTCGTGTTTCAATGGTCGCGCTGGCTTGGTGCGGTTGAAGGACAACGTTCTCGAAAGCGAAGAGTGCCTCCGGGACGTGAGGCTCGGCCGCAAAGACATCCAAGCCCGCACCTGCAATCCTCTGATCCGACAACGCTTGTATCAATGCTCCTTCGTCCACGACGCTGCCACGCGCGATATTAATCAGATATCCATTCGGACCCAACGCCGACAGCACCTCCGTACCAATCAAGTTGCGTGTCGCCTCTCCCCCCGGACAAGTCAGCGCCAACACATCGCAGGCCTCCGCGAGAGCCGTTGCGCTTTCGCAATAGGGATAGGCAACGTCTTCCCGTCTGGACCGATTGTAATAGGCGATGGTCATGCCAAATGCCTCCGCCCGCCGGGCCAATTCCAGGCCGATGCGGCCCAGGCCGACAATGCCGAGGCATCGCCCGCGTGGCGAACTGGCGAAGTCCAATATGCCTTCACTCTCCCATCTGCCGGCCCGCACATAGCGGTCACCTTCAACGACCTTTCTCAAAGCTGCCAGGATCAAAGCCATACCCAGATCGGCAACGCAGTCTGTCAGTACGTCTGGCGTGTTCGTAACAGCGATACCATTCCGCACGGCGTAGTCCACATCCGCGCCGTCATAGCCGACGCCGAAGCAGGCAACGATTTCCAAATTCGGCATCAACTCCATCAGGGGTGCATCGACATGGGCGAAACCAGGCATGGCTATACCGCGAACCCGGTCAGCATTATCCAGAAATTGTGCCGGCCGTTCGCTTTCATGCGGCAACACGATCAGATCAAACTCACCGCGCGCGCGATCGACAATCCAGCTTGGGATCGGTTCGATCAACAAGACGCACGGTTTGCCGGCCTGTTCGCTTTCGCTCATTCATGATCCCCTTGCCATTGGCCTGCCTCCTTCAAGGCGTCCGCCACTTCCTTTGGCATATAGGTTTCGTCATGTTTTGCCAGCACTTCCGTCGCTTCAAACGCACCATCGGCCGCCACGCCGCCTTCCGCCACGACGCCCTGTCCTTCCCTGAAGAGATCGGGAAGCAAGCCGCGAAACCGCACCTGCACGACTTCAACCGTATCCGTTATTCGAAACATCATTGTCACGCCGTCCTTGTCGCGCTGGACTGATCCTTCTTCCACCAAGCCGCCAATGCGCAATCGGCGCTCGGGCGGAATTGGTTGCTGTTCCATTTTTCGTGCGAGCTCGGTCGGTGAATAGAAGAACACGATGTTCTCTTCAAAGGCCATCAGTACCAATGCGGCGGCGGCCGCGAAGATCAGCATGAATCCGCCGACGATGTAGAGCCGTCGCTGTTTTCGGGTCATTCCTCGCCACCCTCAGGCTGCCGACGATGATTGCGCAGGGACGTCAATGTGCGTTCCGAATGATGCCAGCCACGCACGCTGGCAATCCACAACAATGCCATGACGATCAAGACGATCCCGAATGCCGGCCAAACATAGCCAGCATAGCCCCCCATGGCGAAAAACTCCCCCAAACGATCCATTGCTACTTATCCTAACTCGTCCGTTCGGCGAGGCGCAGTGCGCGGATCCGCCGCAAATTCAGTTCCATGCGCATACGGGTCAGCAGCAGCGCCACGAAATAGGCCTTAAACGCCAGGGCCATGATCAAAAGCGGCCACAACATACTGGAATGGATCGCCGGCCCATCCATGCGCAGAACACTGGCGGGCTGATGCAAGGTATTCCACCAGTCCACGGAGAACTTGATGATCGGTACATTGACGGCGCCCACAAGAGCCAAAACAGCCGCCGCCTTGCCTGCTTTCTGACTGTCCTCAATCGCTTGCCACAACGCCATATAGCCGAGATAAAGGAAAAAAAGTATCAAAACCGACGTCAAACGGGCGTCCCAAACCCACCAGGTTCCCCACATCGGCTTGCCCCATATCGACCCGGTGACCAGTGCAAGAAAGGTGAATCCCGCGCCTATGGGAGCCGAGGCCTTGGCGGCCAGATCCGCTAACGGATGTTTCCAGATCAAGCCAACGGCGCTTGCCCCAGCCAGGAACATATAGCAGAACATCGCCATCCACGCTGATGGCACATGCACAAACATGATGCGAACCGTGTCGCCCTGTTGATAATCCGCCGGAACCTCCACCAAGGCCAGATAGAGCCCAACCAGCAACAGCAGCCCCGCCAGCCCACCAGCCCATGGCTGAATGCGCCCGGCAAGACGGGTAAATCGCGCTGGATTTGCAAAGTAGTGCATCGACATGGGTCGAGGTTTAGCCCCCTCCAGCGGCCGGCGCAAGCACCTGCGTGGTAACAAATTGTCGCGGTCCGTCGGGCATTTTATCGCTATTCCAAGGACAGTTTTACCGCTGCCGCTGCGGCCCACGGGCAAAGCGGGATGGCCGCCATGGTCAAAGCAGCCAGGAGCAGGAGATGCGGCTTGGCATTCAGCCCATGCACCGCCGCATCAATGGCGGCAACGCCAAAAATCAGCACTGGAATATACAAGGGCAAAACCAGTAGTGACAGCAGCACGCCGCCACGTCGCACCGTTAAGGTCAAGGCCGCGCCGATAGCGCCAATGAGGCTCAATGCGGGCGTGCCGATCAACATGGTCAGAAGCAGCGCGGCAAATCCTTCATCGTTCATATTCAGCAATACCGCCAATACCGGTGCCGCAAGCAACAAGGGCAATCCGGTGGTGAGCCAATGCGTGATGATCTTGGCCAAAACAATGAAACCCACGGGCAACCCGGACAACGTCAATTGCTCCAAGCTGCCATCCTCGAAATCCGCCTGGAACAATCGATCGAGCGACAGCATCGCCGACAACAGCGCCGCGACCCAAAGAACGCCAGGCGCCACCCGGGCCAGCACGGCGGGTTCGGGGCCAATGCCCAAGGGAAACAAGGTCACGGTAAGCAGAAAAAAGACCAGCGCCAAAAAAGTCGCGCCGCCCTGGCGCACAGCCAACAGCAGGTCGCGTGCAATGATTGCCCGGAAAGATCTCATTGCGGCTTCAATTGCAAGAATTCCACATCATCCAAGCCCAATTCGATATGGGTCGCCGCCATCACCATACCCCCATCCGCACGATGCGCCGCGATTGCCCGCTGCAAGCATGCCGTTCCGTCCGCATCCAGGGAAACGGTGGGTTCATCAAGCAGCCATAACGCGGCGGGCGAAGCGACCAGCCGGGCCAAAGCTGTCCGCCTGTGCTGACCCGCCGACAGATACTGAGCAGGTGTATCCATCAAATGAAGGATCTCGAAGGCCGCCATCGCCGCTTCGACCCGATCCTCGGTTGAGCCTCGTACCCTTGTCCAAATCGCGATATTCTCGCGCACACTCAGCGCGCCCTTTACGGCATCCAAATGTCCGACGAAATGTAATCTGGCCCGATGTCCTTCTGGGTCCTCGGAAATGTCGGCGCCATCCCAGGTTAGCTTTCCGCCAGCCACCTTCAACAAGGTTGCCGCCGTTCGCAGCAAAGTCGTCTTGCCACAGCCGTTGGGACCGCGCAGAACCAGTGCCTGACCTGGCATTATCTGAAAATCAAGGCCCGAGAAAATCCGCCGCTCGCCCCGATCGCAGGCAATGTCCCTGCCTTGAAACATCAAGCCTTATCCTCTTCGTCGGGCAATCTGTGACGATTCATGGCCGGCAGTTGAGAAATAGAGAACAGAATGGTCAATGGCATGATCCCAAAGACCTTGAAACTGACCCAAGTGTCCGTGGAGGTGTTGCGCCAGACAATTTCGTTCAAGATTGCCAACAGGACAAAAAACATGGCCCAGCGAAAGGTCAACAGCCGCCATCCCTGGTCGGTCATTTGGAACATGCTTCCCATCAGGCTTTTCAGAAAGGATTTACCCCAGAACAATCCGCCAAACAGGATTACCGCGAACAATGTGTTGACGATCGTCGGCTTCAACTTGATGAATAGCTCGTCCTGCAGGATCAGCGTCAGTCCGCCAAAGACAAGAACGAAAATGCCCGTAACCAGTGGCAGCGTCGGCAACCGCCTTTCGCGCAACCAAGTGACTAACAACGAAACGATGATAGCCACCATAAATACGGCGGTGGCCCAAAAAATTCCGGCCCGTGCGTTGGTCAGAAAAAACAACGCCAATGGTCCGATTTCCAGGGCGAGCTTGAGGATCGGATTCGGCGCGGAGACATTATTTGCGGTATTTGACATGGGAAACATATAGCCTGGATCGAAGTGAACTGAAATGAAACAGACGACCAAGGTGAAAAAAGGTTGCCCGCATGAACGATAAAGCAAAACAGTCGGCCGCCGCCGCCGCCGTCGAAATGGTGGAAGGCGGCATGCGCCTTGGCATCGGCACGGGCTCAACGGCGGAACATTTTATCCGACAACTGGGCCAGCGGGTTCAGGGCGGATTGTCCGTGGTCGGCGTCGCCACATCGGAGCGAAGCGCCGAACTATGCCGCGAACTGGGCATCGCCTTGACCGATCTGGATGAAACGCCCGTTCTCGATTTGGCCGTGGACGGCGCGGACGAGTTTGACGGCGCGTTGAACTTGATCAAAGGCGGCGGCGGCGCGCTGCTGCGGGAAAAAATCGTGGCCGGTGCTGCCAAGCGATTTGTCGTCATTGCCGATGCGTCCAAGAAAGTCGATGTATTGGGGGCTTTCCCCCTGCCCGTGGAGATCATCCCCATGGCCCGGCAGCCCCTGAAGGGACGCCTCGAGAAACTTGGCGCCGACGTGACCCTTCGTCAGACAACTGATGGCGCTCCATTTCGGACGGACGAAGACCACTGGATTTTGGATTGCGCCTTTGGTCCCTCAATCGAAAATCCGGTGGAGCTAGCGCAGACGCTCTCCACCTGGCCAGGCGTGGTCGAACATGGCTTGTTTTGTGGCATGACGGAACAGATCTTGCTGGGAGAAGGCGATCAGGTAACCACGATCAAGTAGCCGCGATCATCGGTCAGATCTGGCGAAAGGCCCATTTGATGACGCTGCCGGCGGCCTCAGTTGTCGCGGAAAGCACGATCTGCTGACTACGGCGAATGCGATCAGGGCGGCCCAGATAGACCGTTTCCTCCATCGTGATGTCGGCGCCACCGGCCCGAAAGCGCCAGCCCTTACCATCCCCCAATCGAAGCAGAACAGCCGAGCCGCCTTGAACGGCGGAGGCTCGCACATCCGGATGCAGGTGAAACCGAACCGCAACGGTTTGTCCGGAGATATCCATTAATGGACCGGTCCCGTTGTCCGCATCCAAGCGGTCTTCACCCCTGACATCGGCCCCCGCAGCGTCCAGATACAGGCGTCGTCGATGCGTGAGGCCAAAACGTTGGCGATAGCCGTCATGATGCATTTCCAGCCACATGTTGCCCATTTCGTCCTCGTGGCGGCGGCAATGCATACGTTCGGGTTCGGGTCCGAAGTCGCCGTTGCCGGTAATCGGCCAGGCGTTCGCATTTTCCAATTGCAGGGTTGAATGAGCGGCAGTCGCCCGCGCCGCCTCGCGCCATTCCGGGCTCCGGCCGCGCCCACTACCACAACTGACAACAAGCCGCCGCTTGCCGACGGATAATTCAAAACCGCCACCGCCGGCATGGGCACGTCTACCCCATTCCCCTGCGGGCGGCGCGCCCGTATCGGTCAAGAGAACCGTGCTGCCCGCGGTCAACCTTTGAAAGCCGGATTGATTGGCGCTTAACAGCGCCTTGCCCCGCACCCCGGATCGGGTAAGGGTAATATCCACGGCATCACGGTCTTCTTCGAAGGCACCATTGAACAGCGCGAGGCCCCCATCACCGTGGCGCAGTCCGCGCAACAATGGCGCCATGTGTTCAATCTTGCTTTGCAGCCATTGCGGAACAGTTCGACCAGATTCGCTTAGCGCTTCACGAAGCGCGATAAGTTGCCGTACAACCGCCATCAGATCCGAAGGCGCGCGGCTCCTATAGCCGCCGTCCTCCATGGTTTGGCTTGAAATCATTTCTTCGATCTGCAGCAAAGCCTTTTTTGCCGCGCCGTCTTCATTGGGCAACGCCATGGCGCCATACACAAGACCCAGCAGCCCGGCCAACTGCTCGGCACCGCTCGAAGCGTCGCCATAGGTGCGCTGAAGGTGCTGCCATTGCACGGCGAAGGAACCAAGATAGGCATCAGCAAAATCACTGTCCGCCCCGCGCAGCAAGAAACGGCCATGACCCAACCACGCCATCAATCGCTGCCCAAGTACGCCTGGTGACCACGTTATGGGATCAATGTCATCACACAGATCTATCCACGAACGAACCAGCCGGCGGGCGTGCGCCAACGCCGTTTCGCCACCCGATGCCTCGAAATGGCGAAGCCAGGAAAAGCCATGCAGTTCGGCCAGCCATTCGCCGTCATCGGGCCGCAACCGCCAGGGTGGTTGATTGGGGGCGCTGGCCTCTCGACCGGCAAAGCGATACCGGCCTCGAAACAACTCATCAGCTTGTTTTGGATCGCCAGGCCAGGGATCATTGGGCAGAAACGCCAATTGCTCGATCTGACGCCGTTCCAGGGTAAGACGATACAGGCGAGTTCTATAACCAGCGTTCTTCAGCCTCACCCAGCCATCGTTCATGACGTCGCGTAAATCCCAGCTCTAATCCACAGTCGCCCGAAGGCCCTCAATATTGGCCGCATAGCGCTCAACACCCCCGGTAAATGTTGCTGAACCGGCGACCAGCACATCGGCGCCGGCAGCCACCACAGTGGCCGCGTTCTCCGCATTAACGCCGCCATCGACCTGCAAATCGATGGCACGTCCAGTCGCATCGATGAGGGCGCGCAATCGGCGGACCTTTTCCAATTGTCCCGCAATGAACGACTGCCCACCAAAGCCTGGATTTACGCTCATCACCAATACAAGATCCAAGTCTTCCAGCAATGGCTCCACCGCCGCGACAGGCGTGCCCGGGTTTAGCGCCAGACCGGCGCGTGCGCCTTGATCCTTGATCAATTGGACGGTCCGGTGCAAATGGGCGCCGGCCTCGGCATGGATGGTGATGATGTCAGCACCGGCGGCAGCGAAATCGGCAATGTAGGGATCAACCGGGCTGATCATCAAATGCACGTCGAACGGCAGTTCGCTATGGGGGCGAAGCGCGGCAACCACGGCCGGTCCGATTGTCAAATTGGGCACGAAATGGCCATCCATGACATCGATATGGATATAATCAGCGCCAGCCGCGCTTACGGCTCTGACTTCTTCACCCAATGCGGCAAAATCTGCGGACAAAATCGAAGGTGCGATACGGGTTGCTTGTTGCATGGCCGCTAGGTAGCAGTTTGCCGAGTTGGCTGCAAGCCGATGAGCGCCGGCAACGGATCAATCGCTTCGCACCAAGCGGGAGGCAAAAAAGCCATCCATTCCACCCCGGAAATGCGGCAATGTTCGCATTTCGCCCCGGGGCGTGATCAGTTCATTCAGACCGAACAATTCCTCGGCATTAATCGGCTGCCGCGCAACAGGGGCTCCAGAAGCCAGCAGGGCCTCGATTCGCTCGTCGCCCTCTTCCGGTTGCAACGAGCAGGTGCAGAAGACCAACGTTCCGCCTTGCGCCAGCATCCCCACCGCCGCAGCCAGCAACTGATCCTGCAGCGCCGCCATTGCCACCGCATCCTTGGCGCTGCGCAGGTGCCATATATCAGGATGCCTGCGAATGGTACCCGTTGCGCTGCATGGCGCATCCAGCAATATGAAGTCAAAGCGTTCTGACGGCTGCCAGCTCAAAGCATCGGCAATGACCGTCTCCGCCTGCAAGCCTAGGCGATCCAAGTTGGTTTGCAGCAGCGCCATTCTATTCGGCACGTTATCGATCGCCGTTACCCGCGCGCCCATAGCCGCCAATTGAGCGGTCTTGCCTCCCGGTGCCGCGCAAAGGTCCAACACTTCCAGGCCCTCCACCTGCCCGAACAGGGCCACTGGCAGCGCCGCGGCCGCGTCCTGGACCCACCACTCCCCCTCCTGAAAGCCAGGCAACGCCTGGACTATCCCACCCGCTTCACGGCGCAAGCTGCCCGTGGCCAAAATCTCCCCCTGCAATTCTTTCGCCCAATTTTTAGCATTTGATTTGAAACTGAGGTCAAGCGGCGGCTCCAGCAACATGCTTGCAACCATCCGCTCCGTTGCCTCTTCGCCATAGGCCGCCGCCCAGGTCCGCCAAAGCCAGTCCGGACAATTCAGCCGCAGTTCGTCCTGCTCGGCCAAAATCGATGATGCTTCGCGGGTCAGACGCCGCGAAACCGCGTTGACCAGACCGCTAAGATGGCGTTGGCGCGGCCCCATCAGGCGCACCGCACCATCAACCACCGCATGATCCGGCGTATCAAGAAACATGGTCTGAGCGGCGGCAAGGCGAAGCGCATTCCGGGCCGCCTGTGCCGATCGGTTCAAGGGCTTGTCCAGACAGCGCGCAATGGCATCGTCAATCTGACCCAGACGGCGCAGCACGGTCACCACCAACAAGCGGGCGAAGGCGCGATCCCGAGATGCGAGAGCCGCCAGGCGTCCTCCCGGCTCCAGGTCATCCGCCAGAGCTTGATCCAGCATCTGCCCCCGATTCAGAATTCGGTCTAGCAACCGCATGGCGGCGGCCCGTGATCGGCGCCCGCTATCGCTCATCCAAATATTTCCCTTCAGCTAGCGCCTGTTGATCGTGGCTGGTAGGTTCAGGCCCAACGGATATGTAACATAGTCAGATTTGCCGCGCGGGAGATACAATTGATGACATCGGAAACGACTGAATCTAAGCAGTCCGACGACACCAACGCCGAGCCGACCATGGACAAGCCGAAGCAAAAGCCCGCAAAAGAAATCGGCGGTCCCAAAGGCCTCGAGCCGACCCGCTATGGGGATTGGGAGCGCAAGGGCATCGTTTCGGATTTTTAGCGTTTAGACCACCGGCGCAAGACCGCCATCCACATTGATTGCCGTTCCGTTGATGTAAGAGCCCGCATCGGAAGCCAGGAAACAGGCCATATTGGCGAATTCCTCAGCCGTGCCCAGACGGCCCATGGGAAGGCCGCGTTGCCTGGCCATGTCGGCAAGAAATTCTTCCCTTGATTTTTCCGGCGCGAGGGCGGCATGGCGCCTCTCCCATTGCCCGCTTTCGATAATGCCCGTGCACAGGGCGTTGACTAGTACATTGTGGGCAGCGCCCTCGCCGGCCAGGACCTTGGTCAGCGCCATGCCCGCCGCCCTGGTCACCGAAGTCGGCGCACTGCCGCCGCGTGGCGCCTTGGCGGCGGTGTTGAGGACGTTGATAATCCGGCCCCATTTACGTTGCTTCATGGGAGGCAGTGCCAAACGGCACAGCCGCACGGCGGCCATCAGCTTTAGATCAATGTCGAACCGCCAAGTCTCGTCCGTAATCTCCTCGAATGTACCGGTTTGTGATGTCCCGGCATTGTTGACCAAAACATCCACCTGGCCAAAGTCACCCAGCACCTGTTTGAACATTTCCTCAATCTGCGCGCCGTCACTGACATCGGCGGAATAGGCCATGATGCGCTGACCGCTGGCTGCGGCAATTTCATCGCGCGCCGCGTCCAGCTGTTCCTGACGTCTGGCGACAATGGCGACATCCGCCCCCCCGCGCGCGAAACCGTGCGCCATGGCGCGGCCCAATCCGTCGCTGCCACCGGTGATCAGGGCGACCCGCCCATCCATGCGCAATTCCATAACTTTCTCCCAAATCTCAGATATTTCCCGGCGACAATCATACAATCCAACCGCACGGTTTGAAGCCATGTTTCGCCACAATTACATCTTCGTTAGCAAATTTTTGGCATTTTTCTGGTGCGACGGTCGCAATGCCGGCGCGGAAGCCCTATACAGGGCTGAGAAGTCATCTTCAAATGGTGGAGATACCGCATGGCGCACAATTCGGCCGATACGGCCAACGATCTTAATTTGCTGTCCGACCTCGTCGCCAAGGCGGAGCGTGGCGGCGCGGATGCCGCCGACGCGGTCTTGTTCGAATCCGCTTCACTTGAAGTCAGCTATCGCCTTGGCGCCCGCGAGGATTTGGAGCGCTCGGAGAGCAAGGACCTGGGACTGCGCATCTTTTTTGGCCAGAAGCAGGCGATCGTGTCCTCCACCGATATGTCGCCGGACAGTTTGGATGAGCTGCTCCAAAGAGGTTTGGCCATGGCCGCGGCCATGCCCGATGATCCCTATTGCGGCCTGGCGGATGCGGACCGTTTGTGCACCGATATCCCCGACCTGGATCTTAACGACGCCGCCGAACCAACACCCGAAGCGCTTTATGACATGGCGGCTGAAGCCGAAGCGGCGGCCCTGGCTGTCGAAGGCGTCAGCAATTCCGAAAGTGCAGGCGCCAGCTGGGGCCGCAACCGCATTGCCCTGGTCACCTCTAACGGGTTTGCCGGCGGCTACGCTGCCTCCTCCCATTCCTTGTTCGCATCCGTAATAGCGGGCGAAGGTACCGGCATGGAGCGCGATTACGATTTTTCCTCTGCCCGCCATGCCGCCGATCTAGAAGGGCCCGCGGCCATCGGCACGGCCGCCGGTGAACGCGCGGTTCGGCGCCTGAATCCCAGCAAGGTTGAAAGCCAGCAAATGCCAGTGGTCTTCGACCCGCGGGTATCTCACTCCATGCTTGGGCATTTCGTCGGCGCCATCAGCGGCACTTCGGTCGCACGCGGCACCTCATTCCTGAAAGATAGCTTGGGCGAGAAGGTGTTTGGGCCCGGCATCACTATTGTTGATGATCCTCACCGGCCACGAGGATTGGCATCAAAACCATTCGATGGCGAAGGCGTGGCAAACCGGCAGTGGCAACTTGTTGAAGACGGCGAACTGGCGACCTGGATCATGGATTCCGCATCGGCCCGGCAGTTGGGTCTGGCGACCACGGGCCATGCCAGCCGTGGCACCTCCGGCCCGCCATCGCCGAGCACCACGAATTTGTACATGCAGCCCGGCGACTGTAGCCGCGACGAACTATTGGCGGGCATTACCTCCGGCCTGTATGTCACTGAGTTGATCGGGTTTGGCGTTAACGGCGTTACCGGTGATTACAGCCGTGGCGCGGCCGGTTTTTGGATCGACAATGGAGCCTTGGCCCATCCGGTATCGGAGCTGACCATTGCCGGCAATCTGAAGGACATCTTCTTGAATATCACCCCCGCCGACGATTTGACTTTTCGCTATGGCAGCAATGCGCCGACATTGCGCATCGACGGTTTGATGGTGGCGGGAACGTGAGCCAACTGGACCAAGACCATGCCTTGCTGTTGGAAACGGTTCGTGAGGGCGGCGCCCTGGCACTCAGCTATTTTCATGATGGTGTGAAGCATTGGAAGAAGGGTCCCGACGATCCGGTGTCCGAGGCCGATCATGCCGTAGACGATTTGTTGCGGGAAAAGCTCTGTGCCGCACAGCCGACATATGGCTGGCTATCCGAGGAAACCGAAGACGACCCCACCCGGCTGGATTGCGACAGCGTCTGGGTCGTCGATCCGATCGACGGCACCCGCGCCTTCATCGAACAGCGGGAGGAATTCACCGTTTGCGCCGCCTTGGTGCGCGGCGGACGGCCCGTCGCCGGTGCGGTCTACAACCCGGCCACCGAGGAATTCTATGATGCGATCCTGGGCGGCGGTGCCCGCCTGAATGGCAAGCCTATCCATGTCAGCGCCGCGACGGATTTTGAGGGCTCCCGCCTGCTGACCGGCAGGTATATTTTTCAACAGGCCCGGGCAGGGGAAAAGCCGCGCAACGTAACGCTTCACATGGTCAACTCGATCGCCTACCGCATGTGCTTCGTGGCAGAGGGGCGATACGATGCCTGTATCTCGCTATCGGGCAAGTGCGATTGGGACATTGCGGCGGCGGAGTTGATTTTGGCCGAGGCAGGCGGCGTCAACACCAACTCCCATGGCCAGGACTTCAGGTACAATCAGGCGGACACCAGGCACAAATCGGTCATCAGCGCGGGACCGGCCCTGCATGCGCATATTTTGACGTATCTCGATACCATAGAGCGGCCATCCGGATCGCAATGGTGATCATGCCGGCGGCACGGCGCCGACGGCACGTCCTGGGCGCCTCCTGCACGACCCATTTCATTCATGATGGGTTCTCCGACCTGATAATACTTCTGCTACCCGTTTGGCAGGCGGAATTCGCGCTTAGCCTTAGTCAGGTCGGCGCCATATCTTCGACTTATTCAGGCGCCATGACCGTGGGCCAGCTGCCTGCCGGCCTGGCTTCGGAGCGCTGGGGAGAAAGGCGGATACTGGTTGCCGGCACGGCCTTGGTCGGGCTTGGATTTTGCCTGCTGGGCACCGCCGGCGGCGCCTCTGGCTTGGCCCTGGCGTTGGCCCTGGCCGGCATTGGCGCCAGCACACAACACCCGTTGAACTCCACCATCGTCGCCCGGGCCTACGAGGACGGCCCACGGCGGGCGGCATTGGGCATCTACAATTTTTCCGGCGATCTTGGGAAAATGGCAGTTCCGGGGCTGGCGGCCCTGGTCCTGGCAACCATGGACTGGCGCTATGTCACAACTGGATACGGTAGTTTCGGCATCGTCGCCGCGATTGGCATTCTGATCATTTTCGGAATTCTGAAAGTCGGCGGCCGGCCCAGAACCACGCCATCTGCTACAAGCGATAGGCACAGCAAGCGAGGCGACTGGGGCATTCGCCAGCGCAAGGGCTTTGCGTTGCTGTCGGCCACGTCGATGATTGATGGGGCGATCCGGGCCGCTTTCATGACCTTCCTGCCATTCCTGTTGATCAGCAAGGGCGCGAGCATCGAAACCGTTGGCTTCGCCTTGGTTTTGGTCTTCGCGGGCGGGGCGGCGGGGAAGCTGGTATGCGGTTTGATCGCCGAACGCCTGGGCATCGTACGAACCGCGGTGCTGACCGAGCTGGCAACGGGCGGCGGCATCTTGTTGTTGCTGCCCCTGCCGCTGACGGCGAACCTGATTCTTCTGCCAGCGGTTGGGCTTGCCTTGAACGGTACCTCGTCCGTCCTCTATGCCAGCGTGGCTGAGTTCGTCGCGCCCGAGCGTCATGGTCGTGGCTTCGGTCTGTTCATGACCCTGACCATTGGCGCCTGGGCCATTTCGCCGACCATATTCGGCGTCCTCAGCGACCTGAACGGGGTGCTAAACACACTGGCTATCGTCGGCCTATTCGCGCTGACCACGGTACCATTGGCCCTGGCCCTAACGGGCCCGCTGGCGGCGGCTAACGATAGTCAATCCGCGTAACGTATTTCGGGTCGTCATGGGCGTCCCAGTACAATTGGCGCAGCCGAAGAGCCAATGGGCCGGGCGTGCCATCGCCAATAGGGTCACCGTCCAGGCGGCTGACCGGAATGACGCCGCCAGCCGTGCTGGAGATAAAAATCTCGTCCGCCGTGCGCATTTCAGTCTCCGTCAAGATGCCCACATCGACCTTGACGTTGAGGGCCTCCGCCAGTTCGATCACGGTTTTTCGTGTAATACCCTCAAGCACGCCGCTGGCCGGCGTCACCAGCCGACCGGAGATGTTGGCGAACAGATTGAACCCCGGGCCTTCGGTAATATTGCCCTTGCCGTCAGTCAGAACCGCCGTTTCGCCACCACGGTCGAAGGCTTCGTACAGGCCCTGCACCATGTCACCCCAGTGAAAATTCTTCACGGTCGGATCGACGGAATCAGGCGAAATGCGCGGTACGCTGCTGACGGTCAGATGCAGGCCTTGCTCCTGCCTCTCCGGCGGCGCGATCCAGATGTAGGGAACAGCAAAAGCATAGAACCGGTTTTCACAGGTTCGCGGATCACGGCCGCCCGGCGGAGGCGTACCACGGGTCAGGATCATTTTCACGTAGGCTTCACGCAAGCCGGCCCGGCTGACACATTCGGCCAGGATTGCGGTCATTTCCTCCCGGTCATAGGGCGAGGCCATATGCAGCTTTTCGATGCCGCGAAAAAAACGGTCCAGATGATCCGGTAGCCGGAAAAAACCGCCGCCCCAAACGGCGACGACGTCATAGGTCACATCGGAATGCAGAAAGCCGTAGTCGGTTATGGGTATCCGCGCTTCACCGATGGGCACGTAATCGCCATCAATGAAAGCGGCGCCATCAGCGAACGGATTGTCGTCTTTCGGCAGGGTTTCAATCTGGCTCATGACATCCTCCTGATCCATATCCGGTTATCGTGGAAGGCGGCACCGCCGACGGGGGCCACCGGGTCCGCCCCCGTCAACGCATTGATACCCTTGCCGCCGGCAAAAGCAGCGTTCGGCCAGATGCTTTCAACCACGACCACGCCCCGCTGCACGCCATCGAACACTTCCACGGCGATGGGCACCTCGCCGCGGTCATTGCCCAGCTTCACCACATCATCATCACCGACACCCAGCGCGGCGGCATCATCGGGATGGATCATAACCGTCGGCTTGCCTTCCCGGGCGATTGAAGTTGGTGTTTCGGTAAACGATGAGTTCAGATAGTTCCGCGCGGGCGCGGTTACCAGCCGAAAGGGCATGGCCTCCGTCGCTTCCTCGATAACCGGCCAATGATCAGGAAGCGCGGGCATCTGGCTGAGCAATTCCTCCGGCGCAAAACCATGGGGCAGAACTTCCCGCCACATTGGCGCAAAGCGGAATTTTCCGTCCGGATGGGCGAAGCCATCAATGTAATGGGCATCGGAAAATTCAGGCTGGCAATCGATCCAGCGTTCCCGCCGCAAGGTCTCCGCATCGCCCCAACCGGATGCCTGCAGGGTCGCATCGATCAATTCCCAGGGCGACATCCCAAAGCCAGGGTGTTCGGCCCCCAACCGCTCAGCCAGACCATTGATAACATCGTGGTTGGAGCGGCATTCGGCCGGCGCCTCAACCACCTTCGGACCCAGGGTGATATATTGGTGGCCGCCGCCCTGGTAGACATCGTCATGTTCCAGAAACATGGTCGCGGGCAAGACAATATCCGCGGCCTGGGCCGTCTCCGTCATGAATTGTTCATGCACGCAGGTGAACAAGTCATCGCGCGCGAACCCTTGGCGTACCAGGTTATGATCCGGTGCGACGCGCATGGGATTGGTGTTCTGAATGAATAATGCGGTCACTGGCGGGCCATCGCCCAAGGCATCCCGGTCGCCCATCAGCACCGGGCCAATGCGGGATTGGTCCAGCATGCGAACGGACGGGTCCTGAACATCAAGGCCTTCGATCAAGGTCTTATCCCAGTGATAGATGGCGCCATTGTTATGGAAGGCACCGCCGCCTTCCTCCAGCCAGGAGCCGGTGACGGCGGCGATGCAGGATGCGGCGTGCATGTTGACGACACCGTTGCGTTGCCGCGAAAAGCCATAGCCCAGGCGGAAAAATGTCTTGGGTGTCTCGCCAACCATTTTCGCGAAGGTTTCGATTTCGGCGGCGGGAACGCCGGTAATAGCCTCGGCCCAAGCCGGCGTCTTGTCACGCAGGTGCGCCTCCAGCTTATCCGGGCAGTCAGTGTACTTTTCCAGATAGGCGCGGTTGGCAAACCCATCGCGGAACAGAATATGCATCACCGCGCAGGCCAAGGCTCCATCGGTGCCGGGACGCACGCATAGGAATAGATCGGCCTGTTCCGCCGTTCCGTTGCGGTAGGTATCAATATGAATAATCTTCGCCCCGCCCCGACGGGCATTGGCGGCATGGGTCATGACGTTAACCTGGGTGTTAACCGGATTGGTGCCCCAAATTACCAGGCAATCCGCCTTCACCATCTCCCGGGGATCAGCACCCGCCAGACGCCCGGTTCCGGCAATGAAGCCATTCCAGGCCGAAATCACGCAGATGGTCGGGTACATTCCGGAATATTTCTTGGCATGTCGGAGGCGCTGAATTCCATCCCGCATCACCATGCCCATGGTGCCAGCGTAATAATAGGGCCAAACCGTCTCGGGCCCATGTTTCTGTTCGGCCTTCAGCAGGGCTTCCGCCACCTCATCAAGGGCATCATCCCAACTTACCGGGACAAATTCGCCCGCATCCTTGCCGCCGTTGCGTCGCAGGGGCTGCATCAATCGATCCGGATGATGGATACGTTCGGCATAGCGCGCGACCTTGGAGCAGACCACGCCGGCCGTATAGGCGTTCTCCTTGGCGCCACGTACCCTGCCTATGGTCCGGGCATCCAGTTTCTCAACTTCCAGCGCGCAGGTCGACGGACAATCATGGGGACAGGCGCTGAAACAAATTTCCGGTTTGGCGTTCATGGACAATCACTCCTCAGCCTCATGATATCACATTGCGTCAGCCTTGCGGACGCGCACGGGCCCGGCGGGCCAGGATAAACAGACCCACGCCAACAAAGGCGGTGCCGGCGGCCAGGTCCCAAGTCAGGGCATCGCCCAACAACAGCGCACTCAACAATACGCCGGACAATGGCGATACGAAGCCGAAGCTGACCATCACCGAAGGGCTGTAGCGCTTGATCAGCCAGGTATTCACCATGAAAGCGAGCCCGGCGATGACGACGCCCTGATAGGCCAGGGCGGCAATCGGCAGCCAGCCAACCTCCCCCCAGTTAATTTCCTCCCACATCGCCGCGCCCGCGGCAAACACCCCCAATGACAGCAGCATTTGCCAAAGAACCACGCGCGTCGCCTCGATATTGCTGACCAGCCGCGCCGTCCAGATCATCCGCCCGCCCAACAGCACGGTACTCGCCAGGATTATCAGGTCGCCGAGATCCGCATCGGACAATTCCTGTGGAATCTTGCCGCCCGTCAGCACCAATCCGACACCGAAGAAGGCAATCAAAAGACCAGCCGCCTTACCCGCGGTCAAACGGTCTCCAACGATCATAAAATGTGCGAACAGGCCCGCGAAGAGTGGATAACTTGCGGTCATGACTGCGGCAGAGGCGCCGCTGGTCAGGTTGATGCCGAGATTCATCATGGCGATCTGTGTCGTGAACAACAGCCCCAGGACAAGCAGTCCAGGCCATTCCCGCGCTTCCGGCCAGATGCGAATACGGTTGAAGCGAGCCCAGACCACTATGCACAGCGCGCCGACGGCAAAACGTAAGAAGGCGCTCCATAGCGGCGGAAAGGCAACCAATCCCATCTTTACCGCAACCGGATTACCGCCCCAGAGAATGTGAATAAGCAGCGCCAAGGCGACCGCCAGCAGCGGAATTTGCATCGCGACATTTACCTGACGAGAGGTCGGAATTTCCGATCGCCACGGGGATGTGGCTTAAGACACAGTAATTGTGGAAATTCTTTGCGATGTATACTGATTTTTTTTGCTAATTTTGTTTGCCATGGCAGCAACACACGGCTGGGGAGCAGCTTCGGATGAGCACCATTGAAAGTGACCGCGGCAAGGTAGTGGGCAGGATCAACCGCCGTGTCGCCATTGCCGGCGCTGTACTGTTGCTGTGCGCCCTATTGGGGCTGGTGGCCGTCCATCGCTTTGTCGCGGCGGAAGGCGAGCGGGAGATGCAACAATGGCAGGTCCGGCTTGGCATTGTTGCCGCCAGCCGGGCCCAGGCGGTGCGGGAATGGAAGGACCGGCAATTCGCCGCCCTTTCCGGTTTGGCCGATAATTTGTCCCTGCAACTCTATCTGACGGAATTGTCTCTTTCGGGCGGGCAATCGTCAGCGGTCACGGACCAATCGGCGCAGGCGGAATATCTTGCCAACCTGCTGATCGTGACGGCGGAGCAATCCGGCTTCAGCGAACCGTTACAGAGCGCCGAAGTGCAGGCCAATGTGAAACGGCTCGGCGTGGCGGGCATGGCCCTGCTAAACAGGGATGGCGAGATCCTGGTGACCACGCCGGGCATACCCGTCCTTGATGACCGGTTGCATGACTTCGTACGGGGGACGAAACTAGGCTCGCGGGGCATCCTAGACCTTTATGCCGGACCCTCGGGCCAGCCGACAATGGCTTTCCTGCAACCAATCTTTGCCCTGCAGGGCGAAAACCAACCAGTCGATCAGGTCGGTGCCATCTTAGGAATCCGTGTTGTTGCCGGTGATCTGTTCCAGCGCCTGGAGCAGCCCGGCGAGACCCTAAAGAGCGGTCAGACCTACCTGGTCCGGAAAAGCGGCGCCACGGTAGAGTATCTCTCGCCCTTGCAGGACGGTACGCCGCCGCTGAAACGGACGCTGGCACTCGATACCGGCCGGCTGGCCGCCGCCGGTTTGTTTGAGCGGCCCGGCGGCTTCGGCGTTTTCTCCAACTACCAGGGCGCGGAAGTCCTGGCCACCAGCCGCGGTATTGAAGGTCTGCCCTGGGCCCTGATCCGCAGTGTTGACCGGACCGAGGCGCTGGCCGCCTCCGATCGCCGGCAATCGACGTTGTTGATCGGTTTATGGCTGGTGATTGCGGTGGTGACGGCAATAATCATTGCGGTTTGGCGTCATGGCTCGTCTGTAAGGGTGGCGGCGGCGGCGGAAAACCTGGAGAAGTCAAACACGCAACTGCAAACCATCAGCGACTTCCTGCGCGTCGTAACAGATAGCCAACCCACCGCTATTGCGGCGGTCGATGGCCAGGGCCAGATCATGTTCGCCAATTCCAAGGCCGGCGAGGAAACCGGCATGGCGACAAATGACCTGATCGGCAAAACGTTGTTGGCAGCCATGGGCGCCGACAGATCGGAGCGGCTGGAGCGCGCCAATAAACAAGTGGCGGAAAAAGGTCAACCGATGACCGAATGGCGGGTGGAAAATCACGTTGAAGGACGGCGCGTGGTCAAATCCGACCACATACCGCTGAAGTCCGATGGCGAGGATGTCTCAGGCGTATTGATGATATTGGAGGATATCACCGATTTGGTTGACGAGCGCGAACGCCGGGCCCGAATTCTGCGGGAGCTGGTGCAGACCTGCGTTGCCGTGGTTGATCGCCGCGATCCGTTCTCGGCCCATCATTCCGCGCGCGTCGCGGAGGTTGCCTCGGCCATCGCCAAGGCCATGCACCTGGACGAGGCCGGCGTCGAAACCTGTGATATCGCCGGCGCCTTGATGAACCTGGGCAAGGTTGCGGTGCCCCAGGAAGTGCTAACCAAGACCGGCAAACTGAGCGATCAGGAACTGGCCATGGTACGCGAGTCGGTCATGACCAGCGCCGACTTGATCCAGGGCGTGGAATTTGATGGCCCCGTCGCGGAAACCATTCGGCAGATCCAGGAGCGCTGGGATGGCAGCGGCAAACCCGCCGGCCTGGCAGGGGAGGATATACTTCCAACCGCCCGCGTTGTCGCCGTTGCCAATGCCTTTGTCGGTATGGTCAGCGCCCGGGCCTATCGGCCCGGCATGACATTCGACGAGGCCGCCAAGGCTCTGATGTCAGGCACCGGCACGGCATTCGATACCCGCCCGGTGTCTTCGCTTTTGAATTATCTGGACATCGAAGGCGGCCGGGAACGATGGGCGCATTTCGGCTATCCGCCTGAAACAGGACAAAACTAAATTGATCAATCCGCAATGGTGCATTGACACCCGGGCGATTGCATAGATAATCCGGCCCCTTTCCCAGGCGGCAAGAACCGCCATCATATTATGCAGGAGGGCACTGCCATGACCGCAGCAGTCATGCCGACCTATGGCAGAATCGACATCGCGTTTGAACGGGGCGAAGGCGCCTATATGTACGACACCAAGGGGGGCAAGTATTTGGATTTTGCCACCGGACTGGCGGTGTTGTGCCTGGGTCATAGCCACCCCCATCTGGTGGCCGAAATCCAGAAGCAGGCCGCTACGTTGATGCATACATCGAACCTGTACAATATTCCGGGGCAAGAGCGCCTGGCGGAACGCCTGGTCGCCAACAGCTTCGCCGACACCGTCTTCTTCTGCAATTCAGGGGCAGAGGCCAACGAATGCGCGATCAAGCTGGTCCGCCGCTATCATCACACCAACGGCAATCCCGAGCGTTACCGCGTCATTACGTTTGATGACTGCTTTCATGGCCGTACCCTTGCGACCATTGCGGCAACGGGCACGGAGAAGATTCTCGATGGCTTTGGCCCCAAGGTCGATGGCTTCGATCATGTTGCCGTCGGCAATTTCGACGCCTTGCAGGCGGCGATCGGCCCAGAGACCGCCGCCATCATGATCGAGCCCGTTCAGGCCGAGGGCGGGGTGATGGTGGTCGAGGACGCCGTCATGCAGAAATTGCGCCAGGTTTGCGATGACACTGGCCTGCTGTTGATCATCGATGAAGTCCAGACCGGTATGGGCCGGACCGGCCGCCTGCTGGCCCATGAATGGTCCGGCATCAGCGCCGACGTCGTCACCCTGGGCAAGGGCATTGGCGGCGGCTTCCCGATTGGTGCCTGCATGGCAACGGCCGATGCCGCAAAGGGCATGGTGGCGGGCACCCATGGCTCCACCTACGGCGGTAATCCACTGGCCGCCGCCGCCGGCAATGCCGTGCTGGATGTGATCCTAGCCGACGGCTTCATGGAGAACGTGGAACGCCTGGGCGATCTGCTGCGCGCACGTCTGGAGGAAGTCTGCCGGCGCAATGACGCGGTGATCGAGGATGTGCGCGGACGCGGCCTGTTGCTGGGCATCAAAGCCAAGGTCCCCAACATGGACCTGGTGACAGCCATGCGGGGCAAGGGCGTCCTGGTGCCACCGGCCGGCGACAATGTGATGCGCATGCTGCCGCCACTGAATATCGAGGAAAGCCATATCGACGAGGCCATCGCGGCCTTGGAAGATGTATGCCGGGATCTGGGCCAGTGAACCAGACGGGAAGCCAACCGCGTCATTTTCTGGACATTGACCAGATTGACGGCGCCGAGCTGCGCGGCATCCTGGATAGCGCCAAGGCCCGCAAGGAAGCGCGGGCCGGCCAGCCAAGAGGCAAGACCGACAGCGACCTGCCGCTGGCGGGCAAGGTTCTGGCGATGGTTTTTATCCAGCCTTCGACCCGGACCCGCGTATCGTTCGATATCGGCATGCGGCAACTGGGTGGCGAAACCATCGTTTTGAATTCCGACGATCTGCAGTTGGACCGTGGCGAGACCATGGCTGATACCGCACGTGTTCTCTCCCGCTACGTGGACGCAATTATGTTGCGGACCAAATCCCACGGCATGCTGGAAGAACTGGTCGAAAACGCGACGGTTCCGGTGATCAACGGCCTGACCGATAGCAGCCATCCCTGCCAGCTGATGGCCGATGTCATGACGCTTGAAGAACATCGCGGTGGCGCCGAGGGACAGATCGTCACCTGGGCGGGCGATGGCAATAATGTTGCGACCTCGTGGATCCATGGCGCCGCGCATTTTGGCTACGAGATGCGCCTGGCCTGCCCGCAGGAGCTTAGTCCATCTGAAAGCGCGGTAAATTGGGCCCGCGGCAACGGCGCCAAGATCATTGTGACCGAGTCGGCGGAAGAGGCTGTCAGGGGCGCCGACTGTGTCGTCTCCGATGCCTGGGTTTCCATGCATGACGATCAAAAATCGGACAGACACAATATGCTGGCGCCCTATCAGGTAAACGAAAGGTTGATGGCGCAGGCGAAGTCTGATGCGGTTTTCATGCATTGCCTGCCGGCCCATCGCGGCGAGGAAGTAACGGCCGAGGTTATCGACGGCCCCCGTTCCCTGGTATGGGACGAGGCGGAGAACCGGCTGCACGCGCAAAAGGGCATTCTGACCTGGTGCCTGGGATAGACCATTGACCGCGCCGCCGGACGACCTGATCCGACCCTTTCAAATCGAAGGCATGGGTGTGCGCGGCAGGCTGGTTCGCCTGGGACCGACTCTGGACGAGATCTTGGGACGCCACGACTATCCGGACCTGGTTTCCCATCTGCTGGGCGAGGCGGTGGCCCTGTCATGCGCCCTTGCCGGCGCCCTGAAGTTCGATGGCATTTTCACGCTGCAAACCAAGGGCGATGGTCCCATCTCCACCTTGGTCGCCGATTTCAAATCGCCCGGTGACCTGCGCGGCTACGCGCAGTTCGATGCGGACGCTGTTGCCGGGATCGACAGCAGCTCGAAACCATCGATACCGCGCTTGCAAGGCGCGGGCCATATTGCCTTCACCGTCGATCAGGGCGCCGATACCGAACGTTACCAAGGTATTGTCGCGTTGGAAGGTCAGACCCTGGCTGATTGCGCCCACAATTATTTCCGCGAATCCGAGCAAATCGAAACGGCAATCGTCCTGGCCTGCGGCAAGGTCGGCACGAGCGCGCCCTGGCGCGGCGGCGCGATCATGCTGCAACGCCTGCCCGAGGGTGATCCGAGCCTATTGGCACGAGGGGTCGAAGTGGAGCGGGATGAGGTATCGGAGGATGACTGGCGCCGCGTGGTCACCATGCTGGCCAGTACCCGGGACAGTGAATTGACGGATCCCGGCCTGTCCGGCGACGACCTTCTATACCGGCTGTTTCACGAGGACGGTGTGCGCATATTCGAGCCGGCGGCATTGCGGCCAGGCTGCCGCTGTTCCGCCACCCGGGCCGAGAGAATATTGCGGCAATTGCCCGATACCGAATTGCCGGAACTGGCGGTGGATAATCAATTGATCGTCACTTGTGAATTTTGCAATGCTTCCTACACTTTCCCCCTGGAACAATTCAGCACCCCCAGCGAAGGCTTCGAGACATGACTTTCCTACGCATACCATTCCTGCTGCCCGCCTTGTGTCTCTGCTATTTACTGACCGCCTGTGAAAGCTCTCTGCCGGAGGTCAAGTATCCGGAACTGCGGTTTAATCATCTGCCGGTGATAAAGCTGAACGTGGCGCATATCGATATCGTCGAGCAATATCGTTCGCCGTTGCAAGCGCCCAATGTGGAGCATGAACTGCCGCTTGCTCCGGCCAAGGCGATGCGGAATTGGGCCGTTGATCGTTTGCGCGCCGTCGGCAGCAGCGGCCGGGCGACGTTTATCATCGCGGATGCTTCGGTCAAGGCGGAGCCGTTGCAGAAGAAAAAGGGCCTGAAAGCCGCGTTTACCCTGGATCAGGCCGCCCGCCATCATGCCCGGCTTGAAGCCCGGCTGGAGGTCGAAACCGCTGCTGGACTGGGCAAGGGCTTTGCGGCGGCGACGGCTACCCGGCAACGCACCATGCCCGAAGCGGTCAGCATGAACGACCGCGATGATGCCCTTTACCGTTTTGTCGAAGCGGCGGCGAAGGATTTCAACCGCGTCATGGCAGCCAATATCGACCGCCATCTAGCGCCGTTCAAAGCCTCGCCTTAAACAACTAGGCCAGGCGCGCAATCAGTTTATCCATGAAGTCGGTGCAGGCCTCGACCTGGGATATTTCGATATATTCGTCCGGCCGGTGGGCCACTGAAATACTACCCGGCCCGCAAATGACCGAGGCGACGCCACCTTTTTGAAAAATGCCGGCCTCGGTGCCATAGGACACGGCATAGGTCTGGTTGCTACCCGTCAGCGCCAGAACCAGAGTTTCCGCCGGCGATCCATCCTCCGGCACCAGCGGAATAATTTCGCCGCGCACATCGACCTGAATATCGGATTCAGGATGAACCGCGCGCATTTTCGGCAACACGGTTGTCTGGGCAAAGTCTTCGAAGGCGCCGACGATCGCGGCGCCATCAACGCCAGGCAGCGCCCGGTATTCCCACCAAAATGTAGTTTCCTTGGGTATGATATTGCCGGCGGTGCCGCCCGTTATGGTTCCGACCTGGACCGTCGTATAGGGCGGATCGAAGCGTTCATTAACATTGGACGTCTTGAACTCCTCCGCCAGATTGGCCAGATACTGGATCAGCTCGGTGGCGGCGAATATTGAATTAACGCCCTTGTGCGTCTCGGATGAATGGCCTTCCCGGCCCGTCACGGTGGTCCGAATGGCGCAACATCCCTTATGCGCGTTGACCACCTTCATTTCCGTCGGCTCACCGACGATCAACGCCTGGGGCCGGCAGGGCAATCCCTGAATATGGCGGGACAGATCCGGCGCACCGAGGCAGCCAACTTCCTCGTCGTAGGAAAGCGCGAAATGAATGGGCAGGGCAAGGCCACCCTCCACCATCGCCGGCACCAGGGCCAGTGCGACGGCGCAGAAACTTTTCATATCCGCGGTGCCGCGGCCATACAGGCGGCCATCTCGCTCATCCACCTGAAACGGATCGGATGACCAGTCCTGACCATCAACCGGTACGACGTCCGTATGGCCCGACAGCACCACACCGCCGTCGATCATCGGCCCGACCGTCGCGAACAGGTTGGCCTTGGCGCCGCTCTTGTCATGAATCAAGGTCGATTCCACACCATATTCCGCCAGATAATCCCGCACGAAATGGATCAATTCCAGGTTTGAGTCCCGGCTGGTGGTATCAAAAGCGACCAGACGCTCGATCATTTGACGCGGCGTGTAAGTTTGCGCTGACATGGACAGATCCCCATTACATCGTTGCCCCTAGGATAACGGCCGACCGCGCGGCGGTCCACTAATCGGAGCGCTTGATCATGCCGACCGGACTGCGTAGTTTCCCGCCATGTCATGGCAAGTACGAAAAGCGGTAGTACCCGGCATTGTGGTTCTAGCGGCGCTGGCCGGTGCGGTGTATCTGCTGCGCACCAAGCCCGTCGTCGCGCCATTGGACAAGGTCGAGCAACCCTGGCTGGTCACCGCGGCCAAGGTCGGCCTGAGTGATATTCAGCCCCGGCTTCAACTTTACGGCGAGATCGTCGCGGGGCGTGAGGTTGAGCTACGGGCCCTGGTGGCGGGTGAGGTCGTGACAGTAGCTGACGAGTTCGTCGATGGCGGCAGCCTGCACCGGGGTGACATGATCATCGCAATCGACGATTTCGACTATCGCGCCAAATACGATGAACTTTCGGCGCAGGTACGGGAAGCCAAAGCCCGGCTGGAGGAAATCAAGGCCCGCAGGAAATCCCACGCAGCCGCTCTGCGGCGGGACCTGGAAATGGTGAAGCTGCACCAACGTGATGTGGAACGCATGACAGCCCTTTCCGGCCGAGGCACCGTATCCGATAAGAAAATGGATACTGCCCACATGGCATTGACCCAACAGCAAAAGGCCGCGGAAATGCGGCAAAGCGATCTGGCGGCGGAAGCAGCACACATCAGACAGCAAGAGGCGGTTATCAACCGCCTCAACGTCGGACTGCGCCGGGCCAAGCGTGATTTGCAGCGGGTTCGCCTGACCGCTCCTTTTGATGGTTTCCTGGCCGATGTGCAGGCTCAGGTGGGCAAACGGTTGAGTGCAAATGACCGCGTAGCCCGATTAATTGATGCAGGCCGGCTGGAAGCGCGGGTAACCCTGTCCGACCGTCAGTATGGCCGCCTGGTATCCGATGGCGCGCTGGCCGGGCGGCGGGTGGAGATCACCTGGCAGGTCGGCGGACACAGCTTCACCTACGCCGGTCGTTTGGACCGTATCGGCGCCCGTATCGACAGCGCCAGCGGCGGGGTGCAGGTTTTCATTCGCCTTGAAGGCATTGATCTGTCGAAACCGCTACGCCCTGGTGCGTTCGTCACCGTTACCATGCCCGACCGGACGTTTCGCGGCGTGGCGCAACTGCCCGAAAGCGCCCTGTATGACAGCAACACGGTTTATGTGGTCCAGGGAGAGCGGTTGGAAAAACGCGCCGTCGAATTAGTAGCGCGGGTCGGCAATGACGTCCTGCTGCGCGGCGAAATCCGCAATGGCGAGCAGGTCATCACGACCCGGTTTGCCGAAATCGGGCCGGGGCAAAAGGTGGAAATCCGCTAGATGTCCCCCGCCGACTTGGTTCGACTGTTTGTCCGGCACCGCAACGCGGCCAATCTATTGATGGTGGTCATGTTGGTCCTGGGCGCCGTATCCCTGTCCCGGCTGAACACCCAGTTTTTTCCCGATTTCGGCATCGACATGGTCTCGATCACCGTTGCCTGGCCGGGCGCCAGCGCCGAGGACGTCGAAGCCAACATCGTCACGGCCATTGAGCCGGAAGTGCGTTATTTGAACGATGTGGATCACGTTGAGTCATTTGCGGTCGAGGGCGCCGGCACGGTCTTGGTAAAATACAATGCGGGCAGCGATATGCAGGCCGGTCGCGCCGACGTGGTTTCCGCTGTCGCCCAGGTGACCACCTTGCCCGCCGGCAGCGAGACCCCGGTCATTCGTCGGGTCGCTCGTTTTGACACCATCTCCCGGATCGCGCTCTCCGGCCCATTCAGCGAGAGTGCTCTGAAAGCCATTGCCAAGCGTATCCGAGAAGGATTGTTGGCCCGCGGTATCGATCAGGTTCTTATGTTCGGCGCTAGAGACGAGGAAATCTGGGTCGACATGACGCCCCAGGCCCTGCGCCGGCTGGACCTGAGCCTTGATGACATCGCCGAGCGCATCCGCAGCCGTAGCCAGGATCTGCCCTCGGGCAACATCGAAGGTCAGGTCGAGAAGCAGATCCGCAGTCTGGGTCTTGAAACCACCGCCACCGGCTTGGGTGATATCGAAATCCGCTCGCTGCCAAACGGTGAGAAAATCCGCCTTGGCGACGTTGCGAGGGTCCGTGAAGCCTTTGACGACAATGCACCGGAAGGGCGTCTGTCCGCCAATCGCGCCATAGAGCTGCATGTGAAGCGCGCCGTCGGCGCCGATGCGTTGGATATCTCGCAAACCGTTGAAGACTATTTGACCGAACTTCGCCTGACCCTGCCGCCATCCCTAACGTTGGAGCATTACGATGTTCAAGCCGGATTGATACGGGAACGCATCAACATTCTTCTGAAGAACGGGCTTGGCGGCCTGGTGTTGGTGCTGATCATTCTGTTCATCTTTCTCAATCTTCGGGTCGCCATTTGGGTCGCCGCCGGCATTCCAGTAGCGCTCTTGGCGACCATGGGAGTGATGCTGCTGAGCGGCCAGTCCATCAACATGGTCAGCCTGTTTGCCCTGATCATGACCCTGGGCATCATCGTCGACGACGCGATTGTGGTCGGCGAACACAGCGCCGCGCGGCGCAGCCGGGGTTTGGACCCGCAACAGGCCGCCGAAGACGGCGCTCTCCGCATGCTGGCGCCGGTCGTTGCGTCATCGCTCACCACGATCGCCGCCTTTCTGCCCTTGCTCGTTATTGGCGGCATAATCGGCACAATTCTACGCGCCATCCCGCTTGTCACCGTCTCGGTTCTGGTCGCTTCCCTGATCGAATGTTTCTTGATTCTGCCGGGTCATTTGCGCGGTGCGCTGCTGCATGGCGATGAGCGGGAATCCCGGCCACGGGCATGGTTCAACCGTCACTTTGACCGCTTTCGAGGCGGCGGCTATCGCCGGGCGTTGGAGATCTGCGTTCAGTGGCGCTATCTGACCCTGGCCAGCGCGCTGGCCGGTCTGATCCTGGCCCTTGGCATCATCGCCGGCGGCCGGATCGGGTTTCAGTTCTTCCCCACGCCCGAGGGCGACATTGTCTACGGCAACGTGGTGATGATGCCCGGCACGCCGCGCGAGAGGACCGAGGCGATGGTGCGGGAGCTGGAACGCGCCGCCCACGACGCCGCGAAACAGCATCCCGGACAGACGGAGAGTGGCGAAGACCTGATCCATTCCACGTTCGGTAAGCTGGGCCGGACCCAGGCCAACGAGTTCCAATCCGTGCGCGGCGACAAGTACGGCGGTCTTTATGTCCAGTTGGTGCCCTCGGATCACCGGCAGGTGCGGATGCCTGATTTCATCACGTCCTGGCGCGAACAGATCGAGATGCAGCCCGGCGTCGACAGGGTCAATCTCAACGAGCGGCGCGGCGGACCGCCCGGCAAGGAAATCGATATTCGCCTGAGCGGCGGCAGCACCCGGGATTTGAAAGACGCGACGCGCGAGATCAAGGTACTGCTCGGCCGTTTCCCGGGCGTCAGCGACGTCGAGGATGACCTGCCCTATGGCAAGCAGGAGGTTATTCTTGAGCTGACGCCACGCGGCCGGGCTCTTGGTTTTTCCACCGACAGCGTCGGCCGGCAGGTGCGCTCGGCCTTTGAAGGCGCGATCGCGAAACGTTTCCCACGGGGCGACGAAGAGGTCACGGTGAAAGTGCAATACGCCCGTGGCGCCATTACCACCGAGGATCTGCTGAACCTCTATCTTGGCGGTCCAACCGGCATGGAAGTGCCGTTGAGCGAGGTCGTCTCCATGCGCGAAAGCGCCGGTTTTGCCCGCATCCGGCGCAAGGACGGCCAACGCGAGATTGCCATTACCGGGGAGCTGGACGAAAGCAAGATCCGCGCCGGTAAATTGATAGAGGCGCTGGAGGAAGGCGAGCTGCCCGAGATCGCCCGGCGTTTCGGGCTGCAATACAGCTTCGCCGGACGGGCCGAGGAACAGGCCCGCACCATGGCGGATATGAAGCTTGGGGCTTTGATCGGCATGGCGGCGATCTACATCATCCTGGCCTGGGTTTTCGCCTCCTACACCAGGCCGATCGTTGTAATGGCGGTGATCCCCTTTGGCATTGTCGGCGCCGTCATCGGGCACCTGCTGTTGGGCTTTGATTTGAGCCTCCTTACCCTGGTCGGTCTATTGGGTTTGTCGGGCATTCTGGTCAACGATTCCATCATTCTGGTCTCAACCATCGACGAACGTATCGCCGCCGGTGAGGAAACCATGCACGCCATCATTGCCGGCAGCCAGGACCGTCTGCGCGCCGTCCTGTTGACTTCCCTGACCACCATTGGCGGGCTGACGCCTTTGCTGTTCGAAACCAGCCTGCAGGCGCAGTTCCTGATCCCCATGGCGATCACCATGATCTTTGGCCTGGCGGTCGCCACGTTACTGGTATTGCTGGTCATTCCGGCCCTTATCGCGATCCAATTGGATTTTCATAACCTCCGCCAGCGGTTCGTTGCCTGGTGGGCCCTGCTGCCGGAAAAATGGCAGGCCTATCGCATGCGCACCACCAGGGCAAAGCTGCTGGTCATCTTGAATTTTCTCGAACGCAGTGTTGCGGGCATTGGGTTTTGGACGGCGGCCATCGCACTGCCGTCAATGATCTGCGTTCGCATTTACGAAATCATCGCCCGCAAGGTCTTCAACGCACCTTCGGCATATCCGCAATACTTGGAGTGGGAACTGTTCTTGCTGCTGGTCTTTTTGACCTTGGGATTTGGTTATGTCCGTGGCGCCCATGTCCGGGTCGATATTATACGCGACCGGCTGCGGCCGGTGATGCGAGACCGGATTGAACTGCTCGGCCTGCTGTTGCTGATGCTGCCATTTGCCGCTGTTATCATCTATTTCGGCATTCCCTATGTCATCGAAAGCTTCACCAGTGGGGAGAAATCCGCCCTGGCCCTTGGGAGCCCGGCGCGCTGGATAATGAAAGGCGCCATGCCGTTCGGCGTCGGCCTGTTCCTGCTGGCCGCGGTTGTCGCCGCCCTGCGCAATCTGGCCCAGCGCCGGAAGAAATTCGGCGATCAGGAATAGGGCCCGGTCTATATGTTTGAATTCGTCGATATTCTGCCCTACGCCATGCTGGCCGCCCTTGCGATCCTGATATTCTCCGGTCTGCCGGTGGCCATATTGCTGGCCGGCCTGGGCATTGCCTTCAGCCTGATTGGCATCGCCCTGGGTGAAATGCCCTGGATTGCCCTGCTGAACGTGCCCTTGCGCCTGTATGGCAGCATTAACGGCAGCCAGATCTATCCCACCGTACCGATGCTGCTGTTCATGGGCATGGCGTTGGAAAAAAGTGGCATTGCCCGGGATCTGTTGCTGTGTTTGCAGCATTTGCTGCGCCGTGTCCCCGCCGGCATGGCCATCGCAGTGACCTTGCTGGGTATTCTGCTCGCGCCGACCGCCGGTGTCGTTGGTGCATCCGTCGCCACACTGGCGCTGATCGCCCTGCCGACCATGTTGGATCAGGGTTATCGCGCATCCCTGGCCAGCGGCGTGGTGGCGGCGGCGGGAACCCTGGGGCTGATCCTGCCGCCGGCGATTATGCTGTTTTTTCTGGCCGGAAAACTGCGGGTTCCCATCGGGCACATATTCCTTGCCGCCATGTGGCCGGCGGGCATCTTGATTGGCCTTTATCTGGTCTACTACATAACGGCGGCAATCATTTCGCCGCCAACGGCCGCCAAGGGGCATGGGGAGCAGGACTGGAGCCGGGGCTGGACCCCTTGGCAATGGTTCGGCTTTTACATACGCGGCCTGATCTTGCCGGCCGGATTGATTTTTTTGGTCCTGGGCTCGATTATTTTCGCCTGGGCCACGCCGTCCCAGTCAGGTGCTGTTGGCGCGGCGGGCGGATTGCTGCTGATGCTGCTGAACGGCCGGCTGACCTGGCCGCTGTTCCGCGAAGCTATCGAAGGCACGGCATTGATGACCGCCATGGTTTTCTTCGTGGTCATGGCGGCCAATGTCTTCTCCTACCCTTTTCGCTTTTTCAGCGGTGACGAGGTTGTCAGCGGCATGTTGCAGGGGCTGGCGTTTGGTGACTGGGGCATGCTGCTGACGATCATCGGCATCATCTTCGTGCTCGGGTTTTTCATCGACTGGATAGAGATCACGGTCATCACCCTGCCGCTGTTCCTGCCGGTACTGGCGGAGTTGGATTTCGCCGCGCATGCCGGCGAGGGCACCGCCAAGGCGTTGTGGATGGCAACCCTGATCGCCCTGACCCTGCAGACCTCGTTCCTGACGCCGCCGTTCGGCTTCGCGCTGTTCTTTCTGAAAGGTGCCGCACCGCCCGAGGTCAAGATTACGGATGTCTATCGCGGTATTGTTCCCGTCGTCGGTGCGCAATTGTTCGTAATCGGCCTGGTCATGGCCTTTCCGCTACTGGCCAACTGGCTGCCGGACCAGGTTTTCAACTAGAAATTCGCCGGCGGTGTCACGCCGCAGGGCGCCAAAGCGACGGTGACAGCGGCTTTCAGGCGCTCCAGGCCATCATCGTCGGCGGCTTCACAGCGCGCCACCAGGACCGGTTGGGTGTTGGAGGCACGCAGCAGCCACCAACCGTCCGGGGTAGAGACGCGGGCGCCGTCAACATCGGAGAAATCGGCGCCCTCGGCCCGCAGGTTCGCGACAACTTCGTCGACGACCAGAAATTTGCGGGCGTCGTCGCAATCAAAGCGGACTTCCGGCGTATTGACCATGTGCGGCAGGCTGTCGCGTAGCGCCGCCACGCTCTGGCCGGACCGGGCCACGGCATCCAGGAACCGTACCGCGACATACAGCGCATCATCAAATCCGTAGTACTTGTCAGCAAAGAAGATATGCCCGCTCATCTCGCCGGCCAGGGGCGAACCGGTCTCCGCCATCTTGCTCTTGATCAGGGAGTGTCCGGTCTTGTACATCAAGGGTTCGCCGCCCAGGCGGGCGACCTCGTCAAACAAAACCTGGCTGGCCTTCACATCGGCGATAATGGTGCTGCCGGGACGCTCCGCCAGGACATCGCGGGATAGCAGCGCCAAGAGCTGATCGCCCCATAGGATCCTCTCCTGGCCGTCGATCACGCCAATACGGTCGCCATCGCCATCAAAACCGATGCCCAGGTCCAGCTTGTCCGCCGTCACCGCATCCTGAAGCTGCACCAGGTTTTCCGCCACCGTCGGGTCCGGATGATGAGCCGGAAAGGTACCGTCCACGACCTCGTTCAAGGACACGTGACGGCCTGGCAGGCGGGCGATCAAGTCGGGCAGAATATCCCCCGCCACGCCATTGCCGCAGTCCCAGGCCACGGACAAGGGCGTGTCCGTGGTATAGGCGGCGGCCAGTTCATCCAGGTAGGCACCCCGCACATCGTGATCTTCCTGGCCACCGGCGCCATCCGCCCAGCGGCCGTTTTCGGCGAGACGGCCCAACTCCTGGATTTGATCGCCAAAAAAGGCTTTCCCACCCAACATCATTTTGAAACCGTTATAATCCGATGGATTGTGCGAACCGGTCACCATGACACCCGCGTCGGCCTGCAAATGATAGACCGAGAAATACAGCATGGGCGTCGGTCCCCGGCCAATGCGCAGGGCGGTGATACCGGCATCGTTCAGACCTCGGACCAGATGGTCCGCCAACTCCACCGAAGTCAGGCGGCCGTCATAGCCGACGGTGGTTCGGGTGCCGCCGTTTCGGGCCACGACGGTGCCGAAGGCACGGCCAACGGCATATGCGTCCGCCGTGGACAGGGTGTCGCCAACAATGCCGCGCACGTCATATTCGCGTAGGACCGAGCCGTGAAAGCTGTGTTTTTGCATTAATTCTCACTTCCCCGCTCAGGGTGTGACCGTAGGACGTCCGATGGAAACATATGTGAAGCCCTGATCGCGCATGATATCGGGATCGTAGATATTGCGCATGTCGACCAGAACCGGCGTTTTTAGGAGAACCCTGACCCGGGGCATGTCCAGGGCGCGGTAAGCATTCCATTCGGTGATAATGGCCAGGGCATCCGCATCGGCCAGGGTGTCGTAGGCGTCGGCGCAATATTCAACCCCGGTCAGCAACGCGCGTGCTTCGTCCATGCCTTCTGGATCATGCGCGCGGATCGCCGCGCCCGCCTCGATGAGCGCGGGAATAATGTCCAGGCTTGGGGAATCGCGCATGTCATCGGTATTCGGTTTGAAGGTCAGGCCCAGGACGGCAATGGTTTTGCCCTGCAGGGAACCGCCGCAGGCGTCGATCACCTTTTGCGCCATGTCGCGCTTGCGCTGATCATTGACCTCGACGGTCGCCTTGACGATGTTCATGGGCAGGTCGAGATTTTCCGCCGTACGCAGCAGGGCCAGGGTGTCCTTGGGAAAGCACGAGCCGCCATAACCGGGGCCCGCATGCAGGAACTTACTGCCGATACGGCCGTCCAGTCCGATGCCCCGGGCCACATCCTGGACATCCGCCTCCACCCGCTCGCACAGATTGGCGATCTCGTTGATGAATGTGATCTTGGTGGCCAGAAAGGCATTGGCGGCATATTTGATCAATTCCGCCGTTTGCCGCGCCGTGAACATCACCGGCGTCTCGTTCAGGAAAAGCGAGCGGTACAACTCCCGCATGACTTCTCGGGCCCGTTCGCTCTCGGTACCAACCACGACCCGGTCGGGCCGCATGAAATCGCTGATAGCGGCGCCCTCGCGCAGAAATTCCGGGTTAGAGGCAACGTCGTAGTCCACGTCAGGCCGGTTTTCGCCAATAATTCTATCGACCTCCGCGCCGGTGCCCACTGGTACGGTGGACTTGGTCACGATAACGGTGTAGCCGTCCAGCGCCGCCGCCACCTCCGCCGCCGCATCGAAGACATAGGTCAGGTCCGCATGGCCATCGCCCCGGCGCGATGGCGTGCCCACCGCGATGAACACGGCATCCGCTTCGGCCACCGGCTGTTTCAAATCGGTGGTGAAGGATAGACGCCCCGCCGCTACGTTGCTCGCCACCAGTTGATCCAGCCCCGGCTCAAATATGGGGATCCGGCCCGCCAGCAGGGCATCGATCTTGCCGGCATCCTTGTCGACGCAGGTTACGGTATGGCCAAATTCGGAAAAGCAGGCGCCTGATACCAAACCTACATAACCGGTGCCGATCATGGTGACGTGCATACTGTTTTCTGCCCTAAATGAAACTCAGATAAAGATTGCCGGGTTTAACCCGCCGCGGTGATTTTCGACAAATATGTACTCAGGCCGTCCCGCAGATCGTCCCGGTCCAGACCAAAGGCAATAGTGGCCTGCAGAAAACCCAGCTTATCGCCGCAGTCAAAGCGGGTGCCTTCAAAACGCAAGCCATGAAACGGCTGTTCGCCAATCATCTTGGCCATGGCGTCGGTCAATTGAATCTCGCCGCCCGCACCTTTTTCCTTGCGGCCGAGATAATCAAACACTTCCGGCATCAGGATATAGCGCCCAATCACCGACAAAGTGGACGGTGCCTCGGCCGGATCCGGCTTCTCAACCAGGCCCCGCACTTCCGCCAGATGGCCGTCGTCCTGGCCCACATCCAGGATACCGTAGCGGTCGGTATGTTCTCTCGGCACATCCATGACCGCCACCATGTTGCCGCCTGTCTCGGCGGCGGCATCCGCCATTTGCTTCAGACAGGGCGTATTGCTTTGGATCAGGTCGTCCGCCAGCAGAACGGCAAAAGGCTCGTTCCCGACAAGGTTCCTCGCACACCAGACCGCATGACCCAGCCCCAAGGGTTCCTGCTGCCGCGTATAGGCGACTTGTCCGGCGCCGGGTATGGCGGCCCGCAACGCCGCCAATTCATCGGTCTTGTCGCGGGATGACAACAGGTCTTCCAATTCGTAGGAATGATCAAAGTGGTCCTCGATTGCCGTCTTGCCCCGGCCAGTGACGAAAATAAACTCTTCCACGCCCGCCGCCGCGGCCTCCTCCACCGCATATTGGATCAACGGCTTATCGACGATGGGCAGCATTTCCTTGGGCAACGCCTTCGTTGCCGGCAGAAACCGAGTACCCATTCCACCCACTGGGAAAACCGCTTTGCGAATACGCATGCAAATTCAGCCTATCTTGATGCTTTGTAAGGATCTTGAGACGAGCTTCTGCCACGAGCGGCGCGGTGGCGCAAGCCATCCCGTCACACGCGCAGCAATAAATCCTTGGCCTGATTGATTTTTGCCGCAAGGTAGGACGAGCCGCCCTTGTCGGGATGCAATTTCAACATCAGGCGCTTGTGGGCCTCGCGTATCTCGCTAGGCGATGGGTTTATGTCCAGGCCCAGGACTTCCCGTGCTTCCTCCACGGTCATGCTGCCCTGCCCTTGTGCGGCCTGGCCGGCGTAATCGCCATCGTGGCCGCTTGCACCTTGCCGCCAGTCGGCGGACTGCGTGCGGTCCAGATAGGCTTCCAACAGCTGCGCCGCCTCACCGTCACGGCGCCGGCATTCATCCAGCAGATCGAGCAATTGCTCAAGGTTCAGTTCGCTGAGATCACGGCCCGCGAAAGTGCCTTGCAGCACTTCGCCCCGCATGGCACCGCTGTCGTGGTCAAGGGTCATGCGCAAATAGTCCGTCTCCACGTTCGAACTGCGGCCGGTTGATGTCGCCGGCCCACCGCTCATGCGCGGTCCAAGCTTGGGCAGGGCCCAGCGCCGCAGTATGGCGAACGCGGCAAAGGCCAGCGGCAAGCCCAGGGCGAAACGACCGGTCAGCAGGAAAAACAGCGCCACGGCGGCACATACGCCAAAACCGAGATAGCGTAGCGTCTTGGCCAGGATTTTCGGGTCCGCGTTGAGCAGCAGCCTGCCCATCAGGCCCAATGCGCCCAGCAAACAAACGCCGAGGATGAAGTAGCCGATCATGACGGCTTAGAATCCATCTGATGGGCGATCTGCAGAACCGCCTTCGCCTTGCCTTGGGAGAAATCCGAGAGCGCCTTGCGGCCACCGGCGGCGTAGACGGCCACGGCGGCGAGCAGATCACGCAACTGCGCCGCCGAATTGGCATCGAAACGGCAATAGGCGCCGTGTGTCAGAGTGGCAATTTGCTTGAAGGCGTGGCTGGCCGTCGGCTCCAGCCCCTCGTGAAACAGAAAACAAGGCACGCCAAGCATGCCTAATTCGCCCGCCACGGTACAGACCCGATCCACATCCTCTTCCAGACAATCACCAACGAAAACCAAGGCATTGATCCGCTGCTTCGTCGTTTCCCGCACCGCATAGCGCAACAGGCGCTCAACCTGGGTCTGTCCGCCCAGGCAACGCACCCTTGTCATGTAAGGGATCAGATCGGCCGAGGAAGAGATCCAAGGCGTGGCGCGAAAATCCTTGTAGCCCCGATAATAGGCCAATTGCACATCCAGCCCGCCCAGGGCGGCAGTCTGGGCAAACATATCGCCTTGAATCTGGCAGGCGGTATCCCAACTCGGCTCCCGGCTGGCCGTTGCATCCATGGCGAACAACAGCCGGCCCCTGCCCTTGGCGGCGTGCGCGGTCGGGGTCGCGGCCAGCCTGTTCAGGAAATCCTGCACCTGCGCATTGCCACTCTTCGCCGCTATGTCTCGCTTATTTTTCGCCATCATCATATTACATTGTATGCGGCGGCGACTTGTCCAGTACCAAGCTTGCGTCAGTGCCAGCACCGGAGGTTCATGCGCTACTCGACGATGATCTTGGCCTTTGGGTTAAATGCATGAAAGGCAAAGGCGAAATCAACCCGATAGTGCACATCGACCAGATTGCCCTTGCCATCGCGCCGCTGTACCAACACATTTCCGGCCTCCCGGCCCTCCGCTATGATCGCGGCATCGAGTGCGGAATTCTGACCGTATTCAAACGTCAAGATAAGGCCGTCCTCGGTCTCTATCCGCTCCTTGATCTGCAAGAAGTCAACCGACCAGGCTCTATCACCCACCGCCACCACGCGGGCCAAAGGGGCGATCACCTCCGGCAGTTTGCCACGATAGAGAAATGGGGTATGGGCGGAATCATAGCCTTGATATGGATTTATACCGTATTGGCGCATATTGGGATTGGTCGGCACCAGAACCTCGCCCTTCGGTGCCCGGGCCTTGAACTTGGCGAAGGATTCCAGGCGGGCGGGCAGGAAGCGCAGTTTTTGCCCCGTTCTTTCACCGACAATGGCCTCGCCGGTGAATTGCTGCCACCAGCTTTCGCTCTGCCGGTCGTACATCACCAGATCCGAATAGCGCAGCTTGCCTGTGGTACCAAACTCCAGAGTTTGTCCGTCGACCCGACGGTCGAACACCACGGCCGCGTTACACAAGGGGCAGAAAGTGACCGCCACCGGCACCCCGTCGATGACGTCGTTGACAATTTCATGCCAGATCAGAATAGACAGGGGATAGGCACGGCTTTTGCCGTTGATGGTCAATCCCACCACCGGCTCGGTTGCCGCATATCCCTCCGCTTTGGCGACCTTCAAATAACGGGGATCATCGATCGAAGGTATGCGGTCCTTGGTCACCCCGCCGGACATAATCTGATCGAACGGGATGGAATGCTTGGAGAAATCGGTATTGGGCCATTCCCGGCTCCATTGGCCGGGATTAGCCTGGATAAATCCCGGCACGACGAAAAAGACCAGGGCGGCGATCACCGCGATTGTCAGATAAGGTCTCATGAAGACGCCTCCGTTGCATTCCCTGCATTACATCTTCCCCATGGTCGCCATCCATGCGTTCGCGTGCAAGTCACAGCTTCTTGACCCGGGGACGCTGGCGGGCCAAGTTGCGCGCCATGATTGATCGCGTTGACAGTATCGTGGTGGGGGCCGGCGTCGTCGGCTTGGCCATCGCCCGGCAATTGGCGCTGGCCGGGGACGAGGTCATCGTCCTGGAAGCCGCTGACATCATTGGCAGCGGCACCTCCTCGCGCAACAGCGAGGTGATCCATGCCGGGATTTATTATGCCAAGGATAGCCTGAAAGCCCGGTTCTGCGTTGCCGGCAAAGCCAAGCTGTATGAGTTCTGTACCGCCCACGGCGTGGCCCACCGCAACTGCGGCAAATTGATCGTCGCCACATCGACGGACGAATTGGGAATTCTCGACGGCATTAAGGCCAAGGCGGCCGCCAATGGCGTCGATGATCTGTATGAAATCAGTGCCGCGGACGCCATGGCGCAGGAACCCGCCCTTTCCTGCACCGGCGCATTGGTGTCCCCATCCACCGGCATCATCGACAGCCATGGCCTGATGCTCGCCTATCAGGGCGAGGCAGAGGATCATGGCGCCGTCATTGCGTTCAACAGCCGCGCCGTTGGCGGGCGGGTCCTCAGCGACGGCGTCGCCCTGCGAATAAGAAATGAAGACGACGGCGAGATGGAGCTGGCCTGTGGCCGCCTGGTCAATGCGGCCGGCCTTTATGCCCAGCCACTTGCCCGCACCATTGAAGGGTTGGATCAGAAAACGGTTCCGGCGCTGTATTATTGCAAGGGCAACTATTTCTCACTTGCTGGCACGCAGCCTTTTTCCCGGTTGATCTATCCGGTTCCCGCCTCGGCCTCGCTGGGTGTTCATTTGACAGTTGATCTGGGCGGTCAGGCCCGCTTTGGCCCGGACCAGCAATGGTTGGAGGGAGAGATCACGGATCTGTATGAGCCCATCGACTACGTCGTGGAACCCGGCCGGGCGGATGTTTTCTACGAGGCGGTACGTCGCTACTATCCGGCTTTGCCCGATGATTCGCTGCAACCGGCCTATAGCGGCATGCGGCCGAAACTGCAGCAGCCCGGCGGCGGCGTTGAAGATTTTCTGATCCAGGGGCCAGAGGACCACGGCGTGGCCGGACTGGTCAACCTCTACGGTATCGAATCGCCGGGCTTGACCGCGTCCTTGGCAATCGCCAAACATGTCGCCGCGATGTTGCATGAATGAGCCTCGCTTGCGGCCCTGACCCAGCATAGGATAGTTTGCGCAATGCCAGATGAGGGAACGAGAATGGGCGGGGTTTCAATGAGCGGATTATCCAGCGGTTCGCGATGCGGTGTGCGGCTTAAGCGTCTATTGGCATTGGTCTTTGCCCTGGGCCTGCCCATCGCCCTGCCGATCGGAACGGCCGGTGCCGAGGGCCGCTACAACGATTGGGAGTTGTGGACCTCATCCGCCAATGCGGTACTGCCGGCAAAACGTGGCGGATCGGGGCCGTTTCGCCTTAATGTTGCAGTCGGTGGGGCGGCGACGCCGGAATACCTCGGTTCCGACAGCATCACCGCTAAGGCACTGCCCTTGGTGGACGTAAACTATGCCGGTGCCCTGTTTCTCTCCACCCAACAGGGCGTCGGCTGGAACGTATGGCGCAAGAGGACTTTACGGGCCGGGCCGAGAATTACCTTTGACTATGGCCGGTTGGCCTCGGACTCGCCCAAATTGACGGGACTGCCGACAATTGATTTGGGCACCGAACTCGGCCTGTTCTTGGAAGGGTTTTCCGGCGCTTGGCGATTTACTGGTGATATCCGCCAGGAAGTCGGCGGCGGCCATGGCGGCTTGCTGCTCAACGGCGAGGTGGCCTGGGGCAGCCGCTGGTCGAAGAATGCGTCGCTTATCCTTGGCGCACGGACGACCTACATGGACGACACCTATGCGGAAAGCTACTTCTCGATAGCCGCCGCCAACGCAATCGCCGGCCGTTCGGCCTATGATGCGACGGGCAGTTTCCGGGACGTCAATGCCTACGTCCAACTGATTTACGACTTCACCCAAGCCCTTTATGTCTCCACCGAGTTGCGCGGCACCATGTTGATGCAACAGGCGGCCGAAAGTCCGATCAGCCAGTCGGATGCGTTTTTCACTGGCTCGGTCATGGTTGGCTACCGCTTTTGATGGCGTCCGGTACCTCCAAATCGGACCAAGGTACCGACGCCCGCGCGGTCCGCACCGCGGCCCAGGCCCGCCGCATTGTCAAGCAACGGGGCCTGGATCATGTGAAGGTCGGGGTGTTTGACGCCGACGGCGTGTTGCGCGGCAAGTTCATGGCGGTGGAGAAATTTTTCTCCGCGCTGGACCCATCAGGAGAAGACGGGGGCTTTGGCTTCTGCGACGTGGTGCTGGGCTGGGACAGCGCCGATCAGCTCTATGACAACACCACGTATACCGGCTGGCATACCGGCTATCCGGACGCCCGGGTGCGCATTCTGCCCGATAGCTGCCGTGACCAGCCGTTCGATTTCGATGGCCGCGGTCTGTTGTTCCTGGGCGAATTCATGGGCGCGGCGGAGGCGATCTGCCCCCGTGGCCTGCTGCGCCGGATGGTAGCGCGGGCCCAAGACATGGGCCTGGCGGCCCGTGCCGCATTCGAGTACGAGTTTTTTTTGTTTGACGAGACACCCGAAAGCGCCGCCGCCAAGGGCTATCGCGACCTGCAGCCGATTACACCGGGCAATTTCGGTTATTCCCTGCTGCGCGCCTCGACCTGGTCGGATTTCCACGGCGCCTTGCTGCAAGCCTGCCAGGATATGGATTTCCCCCTTGAAGGCCTGCACACAGAGACCGGGCCGGGCGTGCTGGAGGCCAGCATCGACAAAGATCAGGCCCTGGCCGCCGCCGACAAGGCTGCACTGTTCAAGACATTCGCCAAGGTCGTGGCCCAGCGCCATGGCCTGATGGCGACCTTCATGGCGAAATGGTCGCCCGATTATCCCGGCCAATCGGGGCATATCCACCTCTCCCTGAACAATATCAAAAACCGAAAATCCGCCTTTTATGACGCCAAGGCGGAGGCTGGTATCAGTCCCGTCATGCGGCATTTTATCGGCGGCCAGCAGGCCCTGATGCCGGAGCTTCTGGCCCTGATCGCGCCGACGGTAAATGCCTACACCCGGCTGATCCCCGGCTTTTGGGCCCCGACGGAGGCGACCTGGGGCGTGGACAACCGTACCTGCGCCTTGCGGGTCATCGGTGGCGGGGCGAAATCGCAACGGGTGGAATTCAGGGTCGCGGCGGCGGATGCCAATCCTTATCTGGCCCTGGCCGCCGCCCTTGGCGCCGGTCTGTGGGGTATCGAACAGGGCATCGAGCCGACGGCGCCCGTGAGAGGCAATGCCTACGAACAACGCCAGCCGAAGCGGCTGGCGTTGCCGCAAAGCCTGGGCGAAGCGGCCCAGCGTTTGCAGCGCTCCAATCCGGCCCGGGCGCTGTTTGGCGATGCCTTCGTCGAGCATTTCGCCGCTTCCCGCGACTGGGAGGAACGGCAGGCGCGGCGCGCCGTGACGGATTGGCAATTGCAACGCTATTTCGAGATAATTTGAGGCGACGGATAATTTCACATAATCACACATTCATGAAATATTGATCCGGCCCCGACAGCCCCTGCGACAGAATCTGGCAAATTCCCTAAACTAAGAATTAACTAATTGAATCTTAATGAATTTCCTATGAAATATAGGCTGACTATTAGGCCTATTTAGGGATTTTCGTGATGTCTGTCTTCAGCGCCAAAAGTTTCCGTAATCACGAACAGGTCTTGTTCCATCAGGACGCCGCCAGCGGCCTTTCCGCCATCATAGCCATTCACGATACCACCCTGGGTCCGGCCCTGGGCGGCTGCCGGTATTGGTCTTATGAAGACGAAGACGCGGCCCTGGACGATGTGTTGCGGCTATCGCGGGGCATGACCTACAAGGCCGCGTTGGCGAATTTATCGTTCGGCGGCGGCAAGGCAGTGATCATGGCACCCAAGGAAGGCTTGAAGAGCCCTGCGTTGTTCCGCGCCTTCGGCCATTTCGTCAACAGTCTTGGCGGACGCTACATCACGGCCGAGGACGTTGGCACCTCCCCCGCCGACATGGAAATCGTACATGGCGTAACGCCATACGTGGCGGGTGTCGCCGATGGCGGCGCCGGCGACGGTGATCCTTCACCGGCCACGGCGTGGGGCGTCTTCCATGGCCTGCGCGCGGCGGTGGCGGCGAAATTGGGCCGCGGCGATTTGCATGACGTACACGTGGCGGTGCAGGGCCTGGGTCATGTCGGCGGCCATTTGGCCCAGCATCTGGCCGACCGGGGCGCCCTGTTGACCGTCGCCGACCTGGACGAAGGCCGCCTGGCCTGGGCCAGGCGCGACCTTGGCGCCCAGGTCGTTGACGTGAACGCCATCTATGACGTGGCGGCGGATGTCTTCGCGCCCAATGCCATGGGTGCGGTCTTGAACGACGAAACCATCCCGCGCCTGAAGGTCAAGGCTGTGGCCGGATCCGCCAACAATCAATTGGCCGAAGACCGCCATGGCGCCGATTTGGCCGCGCGCGGCATCCTTTACGCACCCGACTATGTGATCAACGCTGGCGGCATCATCAACATCTCCCATGAAGGCCGGCTCTATAACCGCGAGGCCGCCATGGCCCATTGCGCCCGCATCCACGATACCCTGGCAGAGATTTTCCAACGCGCCGAACAGGAAGGCCGGCCCACCAACGAGGTTGCCGACCAGTTGGCCGAGGAACGTATCGCCGACCACGCCGCCACCGCCAGAAACAGCCTCCGCGCCGCCACCGGATAGGTTTATTGGCGTGGTCTAGCCGTGCTCGCCGCTTGCCATGATGGCGTCGAACTTGGCCTTTTTCCCATCGCTTGCCTCAACCTGGTATTTCTCGGTCCACTCGCCATACGGCATGCCATAGACGATTTCCCTCGCACCCGCCTTGTCCAGGTCCAGGCCCTTCTCGTTGGCCGCTTCCATGTACCAGCGGGATAGGCAGTTACGGCAAAAGCCGGCCAGGTTCATCATGTCGATGTTTTGCACATCCGTGCGGCCCCGCAGATGATCCCGCATGCGGCGGAAAGCGGCAGCTTCCAATTCAAGCTGAGTTTGCGCATCGATCGTTTGTTCGGACATAGCTATTTTCCCCAATTTCCCTAATTACCCATCATATATCATTGCCCGCGGCCCCGGCTACAAGCCCCGGACGGTTTCCGCGACTAGCCAATCGACCACTTGGCGCAAGGCCTCTTCCTTCGTGGCCCCGCCGGCGATGGCGTCATCATGGACGCGAACCTGACTTTGCGCCGAAGTGCCGCGATCGAGAATTTCGCGCGCGTGTTGGACCTCGGCCTCACAGCCCAGGGCCTCGGCTTCGGGCGCGACCATCTCCATGACCTCGGCCAACAGTTCTTCATAGGGCACCTGCTCGCCGAGGCCAAAATCAATCATGGTATCGGTGATGCCATAGCGTTGCGCCCGCCAGCGGTTCTCCTCGACACAGATCAACGGGTATATGCGCCAGCGTTGGTTGGAGGTGCGCAAACGGTACAACATGGCCAGGATGCATTGATACAGGGCGGCGACGGTCAAGGTATCTTCCAGGGATGTGCAGATATCGGTCATGCGCATTTCCAGGGTCGGAAAGCGGGCCGAGGGCCGCATGTCCCACCAGATCTTGGTGCCGTCCTCAATCACGCCGGCGTTGACCAGGCGCCTCACGAGACGTTCGTATTCACCATAGGAATCGAAGCGCTCCGGCACCCCGGTGCGGGGCAAGGCGTCGAACACGGTCAGGCGGTAGGACATCAGGCCGGTGTTCTCGCCACCCCAGAACGGCGACGATGTGCTCAAGGCCAGAAGATGCGGCAGGAAATATGTTGCCTGGTTCATCAGGTCGATGCGCATGTCCTCGTCTTCGACCGCGACATGCACATGCATGCCCGAGATCAACAGCCGCCGCGCGGTGGCCTGCAGGGCATTGGCCAGATCGTCATAGCGCTCCTTGTCGGTATGGCTTTGCTGGCTCCAATGGGCAAACGGGTGGGTCGAGGCGGCGATTGGGGCAAGACCGTACTGCCCGGCAACTTCGGCCACGGTGCCGCGCAATTCCTGCAAATCCGCCCGCGCCTCGTCGATATTGGCACAGACCTTAGTGCCGACCTCAATCTGCGAGCGCATGAATTCCGCCGTCACCCTGGCGCCCAGACGGGCCTCGCAATCGCGCAGCAACTCGCCCGGCGGATTGGTCGACAGATCGCGGGTTTCGCGGTCAACGAGAAGGTACTCCTCCTCGATCCCCATGGTGAAACTGGGTTTGGAAATGGACATGATCTCATCCTCACCGTTGTCGCCTCAGGATCTTCCGTTATTTCCCACTTTCGCCGGCACCGTGGGCGGTGAGTACCGGGGTCAGGGCTTTGGCCAGAATATGGGCCCAGCGTTCGGCGCCTTCGGCCGTTTCAATCTGGTCCTGGCGAATCTCAAAGACCGCTATGGGCAGGCCATTGTCGGCGGCATGGATATGCAGGGCATAGCCCGGCGGATCGGTGCCGCCATAGGGTTTGTTCTCGCCCACCACCAGATCCTGGTTCCGGCGCAGTTCGCGGATCACCGGGGCGGCGAGGCTTTGGTCCTGGTCCCACAATACGCCCACATGCCAGGGCCGTTTGAAATCGTCCATCTCGGGCGTGAACGAGTGCACCGAAATCAGCGCCAAGGCCCGGTGACGCTGTTGCAGGATCCGGATGCGGCGGTCAATTTCGTCGTGATAGGGATGAAAGAAGCGCTCCATCCGGTTCTGTCTCTCGGCCAGATCGATGTTCACATTTCCGGGCACGGTTACGCCATCGCTGGTCTTCGGGATCGAGCTGTCAACGCCGAAAGGGCGGTTGCAGTCAACCACAAGGCGCGAGGTGCCACACAGAACCGCCGGTGCATCCAAAATTGAAGCAAGCCGACGGGCAACCTCGCCGGCACCGATATCCCAGGCGATATGCCGTGATAACTGGTCCTCGGACAGGCCCAGGTCACCGTATTCGAGCGGTATATGTCGACTGGCATGATCGCAGATGATCAGGGCCGGCGCCGCGCCGCCATCATTGACCACGGTGAATGGATCATGCGCGGTGCCGCCGCCATCGTTCCCGGACGTCGAATTCACGTCCCGAAGTTGCCCAAAATCACTTGTATCCAAAGCATTACCTAGCATCAGCAGACAAAATCAATGGCGCGAGACGCGAAGTCCCAGCCAATTCAGTACTTAGCAAATTATGACCCGCAACAGCCAGCGGTGTTTCGCTGGAAGATTTTGCGATCGGCGTAGTATGGTGAGTTCGGCGTTGGAACTGATGCCATTGGCGCTGGGTAATAATGGCATGTTGGCGCAAGCCATCGGGGTCATGCGATCGTTTCCCGGACCGGCCTTGCCGAATGGAAAATGGCGGTAATCGATGCAAAAGGTACGTTGCGTGAAGGATAATCGGCGCGGCTTGTTGGTTGAACTGTTTGACGCCGCCGTCGCGGCCGCGGATCCGGCCGTCTGTCTGCCGCCACACCTGCCACCACCACCCCGCGGCCGAACGGTCGTACTGGGTGCCGGCAAGGCTGCTGCAAGCATGGCGCGGGCCGTGGAGCAGAATTGGCAGGGGGCGTTGGAAGGCCTGGTGGTCACCCGCTATGGCCATGCGGTTCCCACCCGCCGGATTGAGGTGGTTCAGGCGGCCCATCCCGTACCGGACGCGGCCGGAGAGGCGGCGGCGGCGCGTATCCTTGCCCTGGCCACGGATCTGGGCCCGGACGATCTGTTGCTGGTGTTGATTTCGGGCGGCGGCTCTTCACTGTTGAGCCTGCCCAGTCCGGGCCTAAGCCTTGCCGACAAACAGGCGGTCAATCAGGCTCTGCTGCGCAGCGGCGCGCCTATCGACCAGATGAATGTGGTGCGCAAGCACCTGTCCGCTATCAAGGGGGGGCGGCTGGCAGCGGCGGCCGCGCCGGCGCGGGTCGTTAGCCTGCTGATTTCCGATGTCCCCGGCGACGACCCCGCGATTATCGCCTCCGGCCCCACGGTGGCGGACCCTTCCACGTTCGCCCAGGCCAGGGAGATACTGGCGAACTATCAGATCGGCCCGCCCGAAGCAGTGGTCCGCCATTTAGCGGCAGCCGAGATGGAAACACCTAAACCGGGCGACCCCCGCATGGAAGGCTGCGAAACCGTGCTTGTCGCGCGGCCGGCACAGTCCATCGCGGCGGCGGCGGAAGTCGCGGCGGCGGCGGGCTACGAAGTGGAACTGTTGGGCGACGATTTGGAAGGGGAGGCCCGCGAACTTGGCGCCGGACATGGCGAGATGGCCCTGGCGCGGTGTCTGGCCGGGCGGCGGGTGGCCTTGCTGTCGGGCGGCGAGACAACGGTTACGGTCCGCGGCAAGGGCCGTGGCGGGCGGAATCTTGAATACCTTGCCGGTTTGGCGCTGGTGCTTGGTGGGCACCCGGCGATCAGCGCCATTGCCTGCGATACCGATGGCATCGACGGCACAGAAGATAACGCCGGCGCCATCGTCATGCCCGATACCCTGAGCCGCGCCGCCGGGGCCGGGTTGGACCCCGGAACCCTGCTGGCCAACAATGATGCCCATGGACTGTTTCACGCCCTGGATGATCTGGTGATCAGCGGCCCGACGCTGACCAACGTCAACGACTTCCGCGCAATTCTGGTCGATCCCGTGTAAACTGACCCCATGTCAGACATTGCGCAACGAAATCGCTCAACCAAGATTATCGCCACCCTGGGACCCGCCAGCAGCGCGCCGGAGACCATCGCCAGTTTGCATGCGGCCGGGGCGGATTTGTTTCGGCTGAACTTCAGCCATGGCACCCATGAGGATCATATGGCCAGTTTGCGGGCCATCCGCGAGGTCGAGCAGTCCGCCGGCGTGCCCATAGGTGTCATGGCGGATCTGCAAGGGCCGAAAATTCGCATCGGCACGATTGAAGGCGGCGGTGTTGATCTCGCCGACGGCGCAACATACCGGCTTGATTTGACCGACCGGCCCGGCGATGGAAAGCGGGCGCCGCTGCCCCATCCGGAAGTCTTTGCCGCCTTGGAGGAGGGCATGGATCTTTTGATCGACGATGGCCGCCTGCGCCTGACGGTAAACCGCCTTGGCGAGGATTTCGCGGAATGCGAGGTCGTGACCGGTGGCCACTTGAGCGACCGCAAGGGCGTCAATCTACCCCAGGCGCTATTGCCCATGGGCGCCATGACAGCGAAGGATCAGGCGGACTTGCTATTTGCCCTGGACGCCGGGGTGGACTGGGTGGCGTTGTCGTTCGTGCAACGACCCGATGATATTGCCGAGGCCCGGCGTCTAATCGCCGGCCGCGCGGCCGTAATGGCCAAGATCGAGAAGCCCGCTGCTCTACACCAGATTGACGAGATTATTGAACTGGCGGACGCGGTCATGGTGGCCCGGGGCGACCTTGGGGTCGAGCTTCCGGTGGAAGAGGTCCCCGCCCTGCAGAAGGACCTGGTTCGCCGGGCCCGGCGCACCGGCAAGCCGGTCGTGGTGGCGACCCAGATGCTGGAAAGCATGATCGGCGCGCCCGTGCCCACGCGGGCCGAAGTTTCCGATGTCGCGACCGCCGTCTATGACGGCGCCGACGCCGTCATGCTGTCGGGCGAAACCGCATCGGGCGATTATCCGGTGGCTGCGGTAGAGGTCATGGACCGGGTCGCGGCCAAGGTCGAGCGCGACCCGGGCTATCGCAACATCATGGACGCCGAACATGCCGATCCGGAGGCGACCTCGGCCGACGCCATAACCGCGGCGGCCCGGCAGGTCGCTGAAACGATTTCCGCCACCGCCATTGTGACCTATACCACCTCCGGCTCCACCGCCCTGCGGGCGGCGCGGGAGCGCCCGCCCGTACCAACGCTGGTATTGACACCAAGCCTGATCACGGCCCGCCGCCTGGCGGTTGCATGGGGCCTTAGCTGCGTGCATAGCGCTGACGCTTCCGGGTTCACCGATATGGTTGACAGGGCTTGCCGCGCCGCTGCGGATAGGGGCATTGCCGTGACCGGCGACCGTCTGGTGATTACCGCCGGTGTCCCCTTCGGGACGCCGGGCGCCACCAACACCCTGCGCATCGCATGGGTACCCTAGCGCGTGTCGGGTTTAATCAAACCCGAACCCATGCGCTAAAACCTTTAGAATAGAGCAACTTATCCACATTCAATTGAATGCAGGTTGCTCTATGCATAAGTTCCCTGGGTTTGGGCAAACCTAAATATTTTCGCCCTTAACCTTGCGGCGCAGGCGTTTGACCTCTGCTTTGGCCTGCCCCAGATTGGGGTTCACGGTCAGAGCCCGTTCGAATGCGTCCAGCGCCGCCGTCTCGTCCTGCAATCGGGCGTAGATCAAACCCAGGCCGCTCAAGGCGCCGAAATGGCGCGGTTCCAAGTCAAGGGTGCGCTCCACGTCTTCAATGGATTCGTTGTACCGGCCCAGCATGAAATAGACCGTGGCGCGTTTGTTCCAGCCCTCGGCATAGTTGGGCGCAATAGCGACCACGGTGTTCAAGAGATTCAATGCCTCGCCAAGCTTTTGCTTATCCATGGCATTGACGACCCGACCCATGAGCAACTGCAGCGTCGGACTTTCGCTTTCCAGCCAGACGCCCCATATGAGTTGCTCAATCAGGCGGGCCTGATGGGGGCCGTCGACATCCTGCAACTGAACGAACAGTTGATCCAGCCGCGGATCCGTCTGATCCGCCCGCGCACCGATGGCTCCGCCAAGTGTCAGCGCCAGGAAAAACGTTAGGCAAGGAACGATCCTGTTCATGGACCAATGATAGTTAGCGGGAGCCTGACAAGCCAGCGGCCAGTTGCCATGCAAGTTCATCTTGTCGTGAACGTGGGCCCGGTCCTGAGCACCCGAACACGGTCCGCTCAGGAAGCGGCGCCTGGAAACCGCGTCAGTTTGGCGATCAGGGATTCCGGTTTGCCGGCGACCAGATCCGGATAGTGCGAACGGCAGCTTTCAATTAGCTGGGCCTGAAATGTCTCGCGTCCCTCGACACTATCAGGCTCGTCGATCCTGGCACGAAGCCTATAAGCGGTAGCGATGACTTCCGTTACGCTACGTGGCAGTTTGGCTGCCTTGCACAATGCCGCCGCACCCTTTGGGTCGCCGCCCGCGACCAATGCATGGGCATTGGCTTGATCGATTCCCGCCCGCCGGGCGGCGGCGGTTTCGAAAAAGACCAGATGTCCATTGCACAGTGAACGAAGAATCAAAGTTTGGGTCAAACGGCCCTTAATATGCAGTTGGCGGATCAATTGCTCCAACTGCTCCTGGCGTTCCTCGGGATCAGCAATTTCCAGGGTCATGTTTTCCTGGCCGCGCGCGATCAGATAGTCGGTGATTTCAGGCGACAGGTCGGTCAGGGCCGTAAGGCGCTGACGAAGGGTTTCCGATACCACCGCGATCAGGCGCTCCGCCAGTCTAGGCGGGAAATTCGGGCGGCGGATCAGGCCCGTCATCACCGCCTCGCTGCCCGAGAAGCGGTCGATCACCTTGTTTGAGGTATCATCGGAAATATCCGCGCCGTGATTACGGACGAGCGTGTCAACGACGTTCTCGGTACCCACCTCCACCAATGCGTCGGAGACCGGGGCCGAGACCGTTTCGCGCCGCGCCACCGCCTGCTGCCAGGCCTCGGGCTGGCTGCGGGCAATCTCGATCAACTCCCGGTCGGTAAAGACCAGCGAGTAGTGCAGCATCGGCGTCGCTACTTCCTCAACGTCGCGGGCCAGGGTCATTGCCAGATCGGAAGGTATGGTGGGGTTGTCCTTCAAACCTTCGGCCAGGGCGCGGCGTACGGCCACATCCGTGTCCCGCATCATAATTCGAAAGATCGCCTCGGCCAGACGCCGCTCCGCCGGCTGCACCTCGGGGCTGTTGAATTCCGCGGTTAATAAGGTCACGGTTTCACGGCGCACCTCGGGCGAGCCTTCCTCGCGCAGGCGGGTAATCAAATCGGCGGTCAACTGCGCCATTTCAATGCCTCAAGGTCATTCGAGCCGTCCGGACGCCGGGAATCTCCCGAACGTCCCACGAAAGCACCATTAGGCCATCGAAGATGTTAATATTTTGTCAAGACACGGATAATTTTGACGGTTTTTATGGCTTTTTCAGGATGCTAGCGCGCCGTCGCCAAGCGCATGGCGGGGCGTTCATCAATCGGCAAATGCACCAATGCGGCGAACAAGCCCAGGGCCACCCCAAGCCACCAGACGACATCGTAGGAACCAGTCTCGTCGTACAGCTTGCCGCCCAGCCAAACGCCCAGAAACGACCCGACTTGGTGCGATAGAAAGACGAAACCGAACAATGTCGCCATATAGCGCGGACCGAACACCTGGGCCACGATGCCGGAGGTCAAGGGCACCGTTGACAGCCATGTCAGGCCGATCGCGGCGGAAAAAAGCAGCACCGTCAATGGGCCGATCGGCAATACCATGAACAGGGCGATTGCCACGGCGCGGCCGAGATATAGCAGACTCAGTAAATTCTTCTTTTGAAAACGGTTGCCCAGCACACCGGCGCCAATCGCTCCAAATATGTTGAACAGACCGACCAGGGCCAGGGACTGAGCGCCCAGTTCCGCCGAAAGCCCCTGATCGGTGATATATGCCGGCAAATGCGTGCCGATAAACGCGATATGAAAACCGCAAACGAAGAAACCTGCGGTCAAATACAAATAGCCCGAATGCTGCCGCGCCTCGGTCAAGGCCTGGCCCATGGATTGCTTTTGCCCATCCGGCGCGTCCTCGGCGCGGCCGCGCATGACGGTGCTCAAGGGAATAACCAGTGCGATCATCAGGGCCAGCAACGTCAAGGCCGTGGCCCAGCCATAGGCTGACAGAAAGGCCTGTCCCAGGGGCACCAGCAAGAACTGCCCCATGGAACCGGCCGCCGTACAAATGCCAAAGGCCAGGTTGCGCCGCCGCTCGGGCACCATGCGGCCCAGGGCGGCCAGAACCAGCGGAAAGGAAGCCCCCGACATGCCCAGACCAACCAGCAGACCGCCGGTAACATGGAACAGGGTCGGGCTGGTGGCATGCGCCATGCCATAGATACCCAAACCGTAAAGCAGCCCGCCCGCCGCCAGCACCCGGCCCGTGCCGAAGCGGTCGGCAATCATGCCGGCGACCGGCTGTCCAAGACCCCACATCAGATTTTGTATGGCCACGGCCAGGGCGAAGACCTCGCGGCCCCAGCCCAGATCGGCCGACATGGGTGCTAGAAACAAACCGAAATTGGCCCGGATGCCGAAGCCCAACAACGAGATCAGGCCGCCGATCAGAACAAGAAACCAAAAATTTCGCCGTAGCAATCCCATCCGCCCCTTTTTTGCCTCCAATGCATTCATCCTGGTGTTGAGGAAAACCGCCGCGAATCCAAGATTGTGCCCTGCCCGGCAGCCGCCTATATGTGAACCGCGCGGTCGTTCGGGTCAAGCCTGGGCGACCGGATGAACTGGTAACGTTGGAGTGAGGACAGGCATGGCGCGGATCTTGGTGACGAATTCGGAAGGCACACCGGGGGTGGGCAAAACGGCCGAAATGCTGGCTCAGGGTGCTGGCGGTCTGGATGCGATAGAGGCGGGCATCCGCTTGGTCGAGGCGGATACCTCCATCCGGTCCGTGGGCCGGGGCGGCTGGCCGAACTTGTTGGGCGAGGTCGAGCTGGACGCCGCCATGATCGACGGCAACAGCTTCCGCAGCGGCGCGGTCGGCGCCCTGAAAGGCTTCCTGCATCCTATTTCCATTGCCCGTGCGGTGTTGGAGCGGCTGCCGCACGAGATGCTGGTCGGAGAGGGCGCGGCGCGCTTCGCACGGGAAATCGGCGCGGAAACCAGCAACAATTTGATCCCGGACTCCGAACGGGTCTGGCGTGAATGGTTCGAAGACAAGGTCTCCGCCGCCGATCGGGAAAACTGGCCCGATATCCCCCTGACGGCGCTGTGCCAGGAGGCAATCGATCCGGAAAAGGGCATGGATACGACGGTCTTTCTTGCCTTGGACGGCGCCCGGGAGATCATGGCCGGGGTCTCCACCTCCGGCTGGGCCTGGAAGTATCCCGGCCGTCTGGGCGATAGCCCGATCATCGGCGCCGGTTGCTATGCCGATACCCGCTTCGGCGCGGCGGCCTGTACAGGCACCGGCGAAATGGCGATCCGGGCCGGCACCTCTCGGGCAATCGTCTTGTACATGAAAATGGGCCTATCCCTCGAGGCCGCCATGGATGAAGCCGTCGACGATCTGCGCCAGTTGAAGGGCGGCCTGCTGCAGCGTATCACCCTGCATGCCATTGATCGCGATGGCGCGCATCGGGTGGTTGCGGTCAACGCCACGGAGCAACTAACCTATTGGCTGTGGCGGGAGGGTGACGACGGCCCCCACGCCGAACCGGCGGAACTTGTCGATCTTTGATCCATCACGTTATGGGGCGGACATGTGCCTTAATCAATCAACCAGCCTTCTTAGCCGCCGCCAACTGCTGACGGGCCTGGCCGGGACCGGTGTCCTGACAGGAGCGGCGGGCTGCGTCGCCACCAATGCGGCATCGGGGCGGGACAGCTTCACCGGCTTCCGGTCCATCAAGGACGATATCGCCGAGGGCCGGGCCAACCATCCGAAAATCGTGAAATCCTTCGGCGGCGCCTACGAGGACCCACGGCTGGCCGGCTATGTGCAGAAGATCGGCCTGCGGTTGGCGCAGGGGACGGAGTATCAGCAATATCCCTATCGCTTCACCATCCTCAATACGCAGATCGTCAACGCCTTCGCGCTGCCGGGCGGTTTCATCTATATCACCCGGGGTCTGCTTGCCCTGGCGTCGTCGGAGGCGGAACTGGCCGGCGTTCTGAGCCATGAGTTGGCCCATGTAACCGCCCGCCACGGTGCCGAACGCCACGGCGCGCAGCAGGTTGCGCAACTGGGCCTGCTATTGGGCGCGGTGGGCCTGCGCGCCGCCGGCTTGCCCTCGGATCTGATGCGCATCGGCCAGACCGTCGCCATGGCCGCCATCAAGGGCTATTCCCGCGAGCACGAGTTTGAGGCTGACACCCTGGGTGTCCGCTATATGAGCCGCGCCGGGTATAACGCCGATGCCATGGCGTCGTTCCTGAGCAGTTTGCGGGAACATTCCATGGTCGAGGCACAGGTACTGGGTCTGCCGCCCGGCAAGGTCGATGAATTCAATATCATGTCGACCCATCCGCGCACCGTGGAACGGGTAAAGCAGGCGCAAGCCCATGCCCAGTCCGCCACCACCCGTGGCACGGGCAAGGGGCGCTGGGCCGCGAACGAATATCTTGACCGGATCGACGGTATGATGTTCGGCGACGATCCGAAACAGGGCGTGGTGCGCGGGCAGACATTCACTCATCCCGTGCTGCGGTTTGAGTTTCGTGCGCCGGACGGCTTTCATCTGCGCAACAGCCCGGCCCGGGTGCAGGCGCGCCATCCCTCCGGCGCGGCCATGGTCTTTGACATGGGCCCGGCCAAGGGCGCCCGCAGCGCGGTGGAATATCTACGCCACGTCTGGGCCGGCCGAAGCAGGGTGCATGATGTGGAGGGTCTGGTCATTGACGGCCAACAGGCGGCAACCGGCTGGACCGAGGGCCGTGGCGAGGCCGGCGCGGTCCGCATCCGAGCCCTGGCGATCCGCCGGGACCGGGAAAGCTTCTACCGCTTCATGTACATAGCACCGCAAAACCAGGCCGGACGCTGGGCCCGGCCGTTCCGGCGGTCTGGCCAGTCGTTCCGGCGTATCAGTCCGGCCGCGGCGGCCAAGGTCCGGGCCCAACGTTTGCTGGTGGTACCCGCCCGATCCGATGACAACATCGCCGGACTGGCCCGTACCCTGCCCTATGGCCCGCACAATGAAAGCTGGTTCCGGGTTCTGAACGACCTGGCGCCAAAGCAGCCGATCAAGGAAAAGCAGCGGCTGAAAGTCATCGCGGGTTAGGCAATTTTCGAGCAGCCGGGCGCACCGGTCCCCCATCCAAGTGCCTTAGGTGCCGAAATGCGCCGCCAGAGTGAAGCAGGCCTGCACGAGAATGCCGGTCGCGGTCATGGGGTTGAGGCTGCGCCCGCCGCCGAACTGGCAGCGTTCGGCATGGCCCTTGATGGTCATGCCCAGGCCGAGAACATCCCAGACAACGTTGGCGCCGGGGCTGCCGATGCCGCCCAGGGCACGGATCGCCTCCCAGACTTCATCACGGGCGCTCAAAATACGATGGGGCTCGGGCCCGCCGGGGGTGCCGTCCCCAGGGGTTTGCCGAATATCGCGGCTGGCCACGCCCTCAAGACTGGCCCGGTGGAAGATTTCCTCGAACTTTCGGGCCGCTGCCCCGGCTCTCTGGTCGATACGGCCCTTGTTCAGCAGGGCCTGGACGGTATCCGCCGCGCGCATGGGATAACTTGCTGGCCCGCCGTTTTCACCGGCGAGCTCGACCCGGGCCAGGGCCGGGCCGTCCCCGTCCCAGTCCCCGTCTAGGGGATGATGCTGCATGCGCCAGTTCGACGGCACCATGGCGGCTTCGCGCCGCGCCCGGCCGCCGAGCAGCCGGCGTTTGCGCTGACGGCGGCGCTTGCGGCCGCCACCAGGGGATTTCGCAGATGGCTCTTCCCCGCTCATTCCCTGGTCCAGGACTCATCATCGATGGGCGGCAAATCGGAAAGGTACCGTTCACAGTCCGCCTGCTCCAGACAACGACGAAGCCGACCAGGCTGATGGCGAAGACGAAGGCAAATCCGGTCGCGGCACCAGCAGATATTACCACCAGGCGGAGACCTACAGGGTGCCCAGGGCCTTCAAGTACGCCCAAACGGCTGCCGATCGACACATTGGATGCCGCTTTCATGCGCCATGACATGGCTGAACGGCAGGCTCAAATTTATGAGAAGCAGGGAAAACACGAGGACGCCCGCGCCGTGCGTTACAAGGGCGACATGGCGCTGCTCGCCAGGCTGGACGAACTCGAGAGCCAACTTGACGCAGGCGAGATCAAGCTGGGCATTAACGGCCAAATTCCTTGCCGTCATGCAGTCGTAACGCTCTACCTGAAGCCTGCACGATGTCTGTCACCGATGTTTTTGGATCAGCAAAGATCACCGTGTCTACTGCCGGCACATCCACACCTTCAGTAAGGCATCGAGCATTGGTGATAAGAGATTGAGGTGCTGCGGCAAACTGCTTAACAACAGAAGTCCTTTGTCCGGATGTTAGCTTGCTGGATACATGAAAGTGATCGATCTTCGTGGGACTGACTAGTTTGCTAATCACCTCACTAAGTCGTTCGAATCTGGTAGCTCTGGCGATGCTGCGATGGAATGAGATGGCCCGCTTGCCGGAACGACGTTCAAACAGGTCGAGCATAGCGAGACAAGCACCGACATCCTTCGCTTCAGCTTCGGCAAACTCACCGCCCTTAGAGAACAATGCAGCATTATCATCCATCAGCTTTCGAACACGGGCTTCGGTTACTGCAATGGTGACAATCTTGTAGTCGGAGATGATGGCTGGTTTAGCGGCGATAGCCTGCCCAAAGGTCATGTCGAAGATCAGATCGCCATAGTCCTCCGTATCGGACATCGACAACACATCATCGTTTCTGCCCCTCAGCACCCGTTCCGTGGCCGTCATGAAGATACGTCTCTTACTTTGGTAGGCTTCGTCAGACACCAATGCTGCAAATGGTTTGGTGCGATAGCCCACTGTCTTATGGGCTTCATCCATAATGGTAAGATCAAACCGGAAGCCGATCTCACTTGCCGCTTCGATTAAACGTCGGCCACTCTGGTAGGTGACGAAGATGACTTTCTTTTTGCTTTTTCGTTTTAAAAGAAACTCTTTGATCTTCTCGGGATCAGTCGTCGTCTCTATGCCCAGCTCATAAGCACCACCAACAAATTCATCCTTGTTCAGCTCGGCTGTCGTCTCGTCACTGCAGATCACTAACCAGTCAGGCTTAACGTCCTTAGCTAAATATTCTCTGGCCCAATCCTTTAGGGCCTGACCAATGAGATACAGGCTGGGTACGGCAACAACTACAGACTTTGCTTTGAGGGCTTCAGCTGCCCAGAAGGCAACAAGGCTTTTGCCACTGCCACATGGCATGACGATACGGCCTCTAGTGTTCTTTCTTTTGGAGAAATGGGCAGTAGTGGCCTCGACAGCTTTCTTCTGATGCTTCCGCATCTTGCGGGGTATAAGACGCTTTGGTTTACCTCTAGCCTTTGCCTGTATCTGTTGCCAAAGCTCAGCATCAATATTGAACCAGTGATTAAAGCCTAACTCAGCGATATTGCCCAACAGGCCTCGTTTACGGATTGGCAATGTTGAAGTGTGTGAGACGAGACCGTGAGAGATGCCACGACATTTAACAAATGCCAGTGTCGAGAAGGTGGAAAGCTCTTTATAGGTCAGGGCGCCATCGGTGTTGCTTCTGAACTTAGCCTGTATGGCCCAGAACTCACCGCCATAGGTCTCGGCAATCTGGTCGATGCCACGATCCTGTTCGGGCAGGTGCAATCGTTTCCTGATCGAAGGGGGAACCTCCCTAAGCAACCAGACGCTCTTCAGTTTGGTTTGGTATTCCGGCGCAGTCTGCAGGTAAAGCTGGGTCAGCCTGTCAAACAGAAGGCCCTTCTCATCCGACTTGAGATCTGACGCCTGATCGAAGCAGGTCTGCCAGTCAGGTGCCTGAGTGATAAACCGGTTTGGGCTGAAACTGCTCATGGCTGTATTTTAGCAGGAACTAAATTCAAACCAAACGAGAGGTTGTCAGAGAGTCTAATCCCCATTATATACAAACCAGCATCAAGAGAGGGCACACGCCCCGCCAACCAGCCCCGATCGGGCAACGGTGGTTCAAGGATGCGGCTATTGGCAACAATACGGTCGGCTCAGGAACCTCTCGCGATGCGAGGGGTTTTTTTT
>CAZVYX010000030.1:0-63497 GCA_964631725.1 uncultured Rhodospirillaceae bacterium
CCGGTCATGCCCTCGTCGACGCCGGCGGCATCGTGATATTCCTGGGGCGATTTCGCCTTGGGATCGGATTCCTTGATATTCTCGCCGTCATAGACCCGCAGCTTGGAATACAGGTTGGAGTTTTCGTGCTCCCTAAGGCGGGTCAGGACACAGAACTTGGACAGCATGTCCAAGGTTTCCGGGGCACATTTGGCGCCGTGCAGTTCACTGCTTTTCAACAGCTTCTCATAGATCTGTGCTTCCTCGGTGATGCGCAGGCAATAAGGCACCTTGACCACGGAAATCCGGTCCAGGAAGGCCTCGTTGTTCTTGTTGTTGCGGAACTGCTGCCATTCCGCCTCGTTGGAATGGGCCAGAATGATGCCTTGGAAGGGGAAGGCGCCGAAATTCTCGGTGCCGACGTAGTTGCCTTCCTGGGTCGCCGTCAGTAGCGGATGCAGCACCTTGATCGGCGCCTTGAACATCTCGACGAATTCCAGCATGCCTTGCGTCGTGCGGTTCAAACCGCCGGAGAAGGAATAGGCGTCCGGATCAGCCTGGCTGAAATGTTCCAGTTGCCGGATATCCAGCTTACCGACCAGGGCCGAAATATCCTGGTTGTTCTCATCACCCGGTTCGGTCTTGGCGATGCAGATCTGACGCAGTTTCGACGGCATCATCTTCAACACCGTGAAGCGCGACAAATCGCCCTCGAATTCATCCAGCCGCTTCACCGCCCATGGCGACATCAAGCCGTTCAGGCGGCGGTTGGCAATGCCATATTTCTCATCCAGCAATCCGCCAAAGCGGTCCGGATCGAAAAGGTTCAAGGGACTTTCAAAAATCGGAGAGGTCTCGTCGCCCGCCTTTAGGACATAGACCGGATAGGTCTCCATTAGGATTTTCAGACGCTCGGCCAGGCTGGATTTACCACCCCCCACCGGGCCCAGCAGATAAAGGATCTGTTTGCGCTCTTCCAGTCCCTGGGCGGCATAGCGGAAATATCCGACGATCCGTTCGATCGTCTGCTCCATGCCGTAGAAATCCTTGAAGGCGGGATAGCGCTTGATGGTCCGGTTCAGGAAGATGCGGCCCAGACGGGGATCGGACGAGGTATCGATCACCTCTTCCTCGCCGATGGCGGCGATCATCCGCTCCGCCGCGCTGGCGTACATCATCGGGTCTTCGCGGCAACCCTGCAGATAGTCCTGTAAACTGAGTTCCTCCGCCGCTTGGCGGTGGTATTCATCTGTAAAGGCCTGAAATACGTTCATGACCGCCTCCCTTCGCAACCGAACCGGGCAGTGCATGGGACCTCAATGAACGTATACATAGGATATAATTCTCCTCAGGTTTCTGTTACGGACCAATTATCTCCAAGTCAATTTGCTGACGGGCTTCCTGTTGTTCTTTGTAAACACTTTATTAACTACTGATTCGGCATCTCTATAATACCTGAATTTAACATAATGATCTTATGGTTAATTTGGTGAACATTTCGTTTATTTCCATAAAATACATCTTCACAATTTTCTTATCGTTCGTTTTTTTCTCGCCGTTCAAGACCCAAGTTCCCTCCTCATGTGACATGGATCTGGAATATGGCGGAACCAGGGCAGCAACAAATTCTTCCGAAAATGACGGCTGCGAAACCCCAGGAAGCCCGGGTCCTTAGAGCAGAGATCGGGGACACCGAATTATTTTCCTCGCCGGTCCGCCGCCTTCGGCTATGATATGTCAAAGATGACGGCATCGTAGGGGAACCATGAAACAGAAAATGGGGGAAGGAAAAATTACGGGAGAGTGATCGTGAGAATAGCCGGTTGCGATTTGGGCAAGGCGTCCGTGGGTTTTGTCACCGCCACGGTTGGCGAGGACGGCAATGTAGAGGTCGAAGGCGTCGGCTACAAACTGCACGAAGGCGATCCCTTGGGCCTGTTCCAGCAATGGTACAAAGACAACGATATCGCCAACTGTTCGGCCCTGGCCGCGACCGGCATATATGCCGACGAACTGCGCAGCCCGGTGATGATGCTGCCGGAAGATTCCTGCCAGGAAGCAGCACTTGAAGCCTCCCCCAATCTCGAAGATGCGCTAAATCTGGTCTCAATCGGCGCCCGTGGCTACGGCGCGCTAAGCCGCAAGCCGGCCGACGGCAATGGCGGCACTCCGAAATATCACTACCAATACCTGGAAAACGACAAGTGTTCGTCGGGCACCGGCGAGAACATACAGAAGATCGCTGACCGTTTCGGCCTGGGTGTCGAGGATGCGGACAAGGCGGCCCTGGCCGCCGACGAAGGTATCCCCATCACGGCCCGCTGTTCCGTCTTCGCCAAATCGGAGATGACCCATTTCGCCAACCAGGGCAAAGCCACCGGCGATCTGTTCAAGGGCTATTTCGGCTCGGTCGCGCGCAACACCCATTCCCTCCTGGCCCGCAACCGTGTCGATGGTCCGGTCTACCTGATGGGCGGGCCGGCGCGGATCGAAAGTTTCCGCCGCGCCTTCGAGGAAATGCTGGGCGAAGAGGTCAAGGTGCCGCCTCTGGCCGAATGTTTCGAGGCTGTTGGCGCCGCCGCCATCGCCGCCGAACAGGCGCGGAAGTCCGCGCTGGCGCCCCTGCCCGCCGATCCGGCGGAGCTGATCGCACCCACCGCCAACCGTTTCCAGGTCCAGGAACCGGCAGGTAATTGGCAGGACCGTGTCACCATGATGACCCAGCCCGATATCCCCGCCGGCGCCGCCGAAACCCCGACAATTCTGGGTCTGGATCTCGGCTCCACCGGCGCCAAGGCGGTGCTGACGTCGATCGAGACCGGGGAAATCGTGCATGACGTTTACGACAGCACGCGCGGCAACCCGGTCGATGCCGCCCGCCGTCTGGTCGCCAGCATTATCGACGATGTCAAAGCCGATGTCCGCGCCATCGGCGTCACCGGTTCCGGCCGGGAGGCGGTGGCGACCCTGCTGCGCGCGGTCTATCCCGACAATGACAATATCATCGTGCTGAACGAGATCGTCGCCCATGCCACGGGCGCGTCCCGGTGCGATGTCGATGGCGGGGCTGATCTGTCGGTGATCGAAATCGGCGGCCAGGATGCGAAATATATCCGCGTCCAGGGCGGCCGCATCGTCGAAAGCGACATGAACAAGGCGTGCAGCGCCGGCACCGGTTCGTTCCTGGAGGAACAGGCGACGATCTATGACGTTGACGATATCCAGGAATTCATCGATCTCGCCTCCTCCGCCAAACGCCCGCCCGATCTGGGCATGATGTGCACGGTCTATGTCGCCGATGCCGCTTCCCAGGCGATCAAGGAAGGTTTTGGGCGGGACGATATTTTCGCCGGCTTCCAGTATTCGGTGATCCACAACTATCTAAACCGGGTCATGGGCCAGCGCACGCCCGGCGCGCGGATCTTTTTTCAGGGCAAGCCGGCCTCCAACCCATCCCTGGCCTGGACCCTGGCGGCGGTCACCGGACGCGACATCGTCGTGCCGCCCAATCCCGGCGCCATGGGCGCCTGGGGCATCGGCCTGTGCGCCAGCAAGGAACTTGGAAAAGATGCACTGAACGCCGCGCCGGGCCTCGATCTGTCCGGCATCCTGGAGGCGGAGATTACCGCCCGCACGGAATTTCGCTGCCGCGACGCCAAATGCCAGACCCTTTGTCCCATTGAGCGCACGACAATCGAGGTCGGCGGGCAAAGCCGCCAGGCCGTATCAGGCGGCGCCTGTCCGAAGTTCGAGGTTTCAACGGCAAGTCAGCCAAAACTGGCCAAGGACGCGCCCAACCCGTTCGAACAGCGCCAGGCCCTGATCGACAGCTTCGTTATCGGCCGCGAGGGTGCGCCGACCGTGATCATACCGGAGCTCAGCGCCCTCAATGGGCACATCCCCTGGCTCGCCACCTTCGCGTCGGAGCTGGGCTTTTCCGTCGAACTGCTGCGTTCCACGGGCAAATCCCTGGCGGCGGGCGAACAGCTTTGCAACAGTTTCGACAGTTGCGGCCCGGTCAAGATCGCCCATGCGGTCTGCGACCTGGACGAAGGCATATTGCTGTTTCCGAAAGTGTTCCGCATTTCCGACGTTAACGGCCGGGGCGGCCAGACCTGCATGACCGAACAGGCCATGCCGGACATGATCGAACAGTCCCTGTTAGTCCGCGGCAGCGGCGCCAAGGTCGTGCGGCCGCGCATATCCTTTGGCGATGGCCTGGACACACCGGAACTGGTCGCGGAAATGCGCCGCATCGCCGGCCAGCTCGGCGCCGACCCGGCCAGTATCGGCGCCGCCGTCGCCGCCGCCGCCGAAGCACAACTAAGCTATGAAGACGGCCTGATGGCGATTGGCCACGGGGCCATGGACTACGCCAAGGCCAACGATCTGCCGACGGTCCTGCTGGTCGGTCATTTGCATGTGATCAACGATCCGGCGATCAATGCCAACATCCCGCACCTGGTGCGCCGCAACGGCGCCATGGCCATTCCCGTCGACTGCTTCGAAGTCGAGGAAGGGACACCGGCCATGTGGAAGGCCTATTGGGGCGATGATAACCGGGCCATCAGGGCCGCCGTTCAGAGCCGTGAGATGGGCGATGTCTTCCCGGTCTTCCTGGCCTCGTTCGGTTGCGGGCCGGCATCGTTCACCGAACAGATCTTCCAGTCCGTGATGGAAGGCTATCCCCACACTATTCTGGAAAGCGACGGCCATGGCGGCGAAGCGGGCTTCGTCACCCGCATCCAGGCCTTCCTGCAATCGGTCCGGCAGTTCATCGCCGAGGACGATCCAAGCCAGGTGCCCGACAACCAACGGGCCATATCCCATGTCGATGTGAAACGGCAAAAGGGCGGCTATATGGACCCCGACACCCACTACGTCGTGCTCTCCGCCGCCGATTACATGGGCCCCGCCTTCGCCGCTGCCTACCGCGCCTACGGTTTCGACGCGGTCTCGGCACCGGCAATCTCGGAAAGCAATGCGCAATGCGGCAAGGCTGACTGTTCGGGCAAGGAGTGTATGTCCTATCAACTGATCTGGGGCGCCTTCCGCGAATACCTGGAAGAAAACCCGCCGCAACAGAAAACCGAGCTGTTGCAGCTTTCGGGCCGGATGTGCCGGGGCGGCGTATTTGACGTCAAGGACCGGATCTCGATCGAGAAGATGGGCCTGGACAGCAATGTCACCGTCGATGGCCTGAAATTTGGCGCCGAGCCGACCATGGCGGTGCTGATCTGGCTGGGTCTGGCGACGATCGATATTCTGCGCCAGCTCTATGTCTATCACCTGCCGGTGGAGGGAGAGGCCGGCCGGGCCCGGGCGCTATTCGATGCCGCCTCGCAGCGGACCATGGATATCATCGAAGTGCCCATGGCCGATCCCATGCAGGCGGCGGACGAACTTGAGCGCAAGACCGCTGAAATCTGCGCTGTATTGCGCGACACGGCGGAAAAGTTCGCCGAGATGGAAGCCGCCTGGACGGGAACCGAGACCCTGCGCCGGGTTTATGTCTCGGGCGACGCCCTGACCAAGGGCAGCGATGTAGCCAACGGTGGTCTGTTCCTGCGCATGAGCGAACAGGGACTGCGCCTGATGGTGGAGCCGGTCACGGATTTCTTCGAATATCTCGGCCGCCGCCACCCGCATCTGCTGTTTGGACGCAAGGCAACGCCGGAAATGGTCGCGCCGATGGTCAATCTGCAGGCGGAAATGCGCGAGCGGCTCTATTCACACGTTCTAGACCTGCATCCCTGGATCCCGGCACCGGATGTTGAAGCCTCGGCCGTCAAGGCGGAGGAATTGATCGATCCCGCGACCTATGGACCCACGGCGTTCGAGATCGGCGCCGTGTTAAGGCATTGGGATACCGGGCAATATGACGGCGTGGTCATGACCTCGTGCTGGGGCTGCGACAGCAGCCTGATTTCCGAAGGCCTATTGCGCTATCGCAAAGACATCCCGCTCTTCTTCTTTTACGATGACGGCACGCCATTGGACGAACGCCGGGTTCGGGGCTTCACCTACCGTCTGCACCGGGGTGCGGAGTCGACTGCGGCCTAGAGTTCGAGTTTCAACAGGGGAATTGTGAAAAGGGGAATTGGGGGAGAGAAAAGCATAGGAGATTGAACGTGAAAGTAGCTGGCTGCGATCTGGGTAAGGCTTCCGTGGGTTTCATCACCGCCACCGTCGGCAAGGACGGCACTGTGGAGATCGAAGGCTCCGGCTACAAATTGCACGAAGGCGACCCTATGGGTCTGTTCAAGGCGTGGTATCGGGACAACGATATCGCTTCCTGTGCCGCCCTGGCGGCGACCGGTGTCTATGCCGACGAACTGCGCGAACCGGCATTGATCCTGCCGGAAGAATCCTGTCAGGAAGCCGCGCTGGAAATGTCGCCTGATCTGAAAGGCGCCCTGAACCTGGTTTCCATCGGCGCCCGCGGCTACGGCGCCCTGAGCCGCAAGCCGGCCGAGGACGGCGGCGCGGGAAGCAAATATCACTATCAATACCTGGAGAACGATAAGTGCTCGTCGGGCACCGGCGAAAACATCCAGAAGATCGCCGACCGTTTCGGCCTTGGCATTGAAGAAGCCGACAGGGCGGCGCAAGCCGCCGACGAAGGCATCCCCATTACCGCTCGTTGTTCCGTCTTCGCCAAATCGGAAATGACCCATTTCGCCAATCAGGGCAAGGCGACCGGCGATCTGTTCAAGGGCTATTTCGGCTCGGTCGCGCGCAACACCCATTCCCTGCTGGCCCGCAACCGGGTCGATGGCCCGGTCTACCTGATGGGCGGGCCGGCGCGGATTGAAAGTTTCCGCCAGGCCTTCGAGGAAATGCTGGGCGAAGACGTGAAGGTGCCGCCCCTGGCCGAATGTTTCGAGGCCGTGGGCGCCGCCGCCATTGCCGCCGAACAGGCGCGAAAATCCACCCTGACGCCCCTGCCCGCCGAGGCTGAGGCATTGATCGCGGAAAGCGAGAGCAACTTTCAGGTCCGGGAGCCGGCCAGCGGCTGGCGCGGTCAGGTGACCATGATGGCGGAGCCAGAGGTTCCAGCCGGCGCCGCCGAGACCCCGACCATTTTGGGCCTGGACCTTGGTTCCACCGGCGCCAAGGCGGTGCTGACGTCGATCGAGACCGGCGACATTGTGCTCGACGTCTACGACAGCACCCGGGGCAATCCGGTCGATGCCGCCCGCCGCCTGGTCAAAACCATTCTGGGCCGGACGAACCCCGATGTACGGGCCATCGGCGTTACCGGCTCGGGCCGGGAGGCGGTGGCAACCCTGCTGCGCGCGGTCTATCCCGACAATGACAACATCATTGTCCTGAACGAGATCGTCGCCCATGCCACGGGCGCGGCCCGCTGCGATGTCGATGACGGCGCCGATCTGTCGGTGATCGAAATCGGCGGCCAGGATGCGAAATATATCCGCGTCCAGGGCGGCCGCATCGTCGAAAGCGATATGAACAAGGCCTGTAGCGCCGGCACCGGATCGTTCCTGGAGGAACAGGCAACGATCTACGATGTCGACGACATCCAGGATTTCATCGATCTCGCCTCCTCCGCCAAGCGCCCGCCCGACCTGGGCATGATGTGCACCGTATTCGTCGCCGATGCCGCCGCCCTGGCCATCAAGGAAGGTTTCGGCCGCGACGATATCTTCGCCGGCTTCCAATATTCCGTTATCCACAACTATCTGAACCGGGTGATGGGACAACGCACCCTGGGCGCCCGCGTCTTTTTCCAGGGCAAGCCGGCCTCCAACCCGTCCCTGGCCTGGACCTTGGCCGCCGTCACCGGGCGGGAGATCGTGGTACCGCCCAATCCCGGCGCCATGGGGGCCTGGGGTATCGGCCTGTGCGCCAACAAGGAACTGGGCCAGGACGCCCTCAACGCCGCGTCTGGCCTTGATCTATCCGGCATCCTGGAGGCCGAGATTACCGCCCGTACGGAGTTCCGCTGCCGCGACGCCAAATGCCAGACCCTTTGTCCCATCGAACGCACCACCATCAAGGTCGGCGATCAAAGCCGTCAGGCGGTATCGGGCGGCGCCTGTCCCAAATTCGAGGTTTCGACCAAGAGCCAGCCAAAACTGGCCAAGGAAGCGCCAAACCCGTTCGAACAGCGCGAAGCACTGATCGACAGTTTCATTCCCGAACCGGGCGACGGCCCTTCCCTGGCCATTCCCGCCGTCAGTTCCGTCGGCCCGCACGTTCCCTGGCTCGCCACCTTTGCCGCCGAATTGGGTTTTTCGGTGCAATTGCTGCGTTCCAACAAGAACTCCCTGGCGGCGGGCGAACAGCTTTGCAACAGCTTCGATAGCTGCGGCCCGGTGAAGATCGCCCATGCGGTCTGCGACGTCGATGCGGAGATGTTGCTGTTCCCCTCCATATTCAACGTTGCCGACACCAAGGGGCGCGGAGGCCAGACCTGCGTCGCGGAACAGACCATGCCGTCCCTGGTGGTGCAGTTGCTGCGCGCCCGCGGCAGGAAAACCAAGGTGGTGCGGCCCAGACTGTCGTTCCGCGCCGGTCCGGATGCACCAGAACTGGTAACGGAAATGGTCCGTATGGCGGATGAGCTGGGCGTCGATCCGGCCGCCATCGAAGGCGCGGTCGCCAAGGCGGCGGAAGCGCAGGAGGCTTTCGAGGACGGCTTGGAGCGGATCGGCGAAGAGGCGCTGGCCTACGCCAGAGAAAACGACCTGCCGGTGGTTCTTCTGTTGGGCCATCTGCACGTCATCTGCGATCCCGCCATCAATGCCAATATTCCCCATCTGTTGCGCAGCAATGGCGCCATGGCGATCCCGGCGGATTGCTACACGGTGGATGAAAAAACCCCGCCGATGAAGAAGATCTATTGGGGCGATGCCAACCGTTCCATGCGGGCGGCGGTGCATGCCCGCTCGCAAGGTAATCTTTTCCCCGTGCTGCTGGCGTCCTTTGGCTGCGGTCCGGCGTCCTTCACCGAGCAGGCTTTTCAGGCCCTGATGGAAGGCTATCCCCACACCATTCTGGAAAGTGACGGCCATGGCGGCGAAGCCGGTTTCGTCACCCGCATCCAGGCCTTCCTGCAATCGGTACGGCAGTATATCGCCGAGGGCGATGGACAAACCCTGCCCGACAACAGCAAACGCATCGAATACGTCAGCCCGCAGCGGAAAAGCGGCAGTTCGTTCCTCGATCCCGATATCCACTACGTGGCCATGAGCATGGCCGACAATGTCGGCGCGACCTTTGCCGCGACCTATCGCGGTTACGGCTTCGACGTGGTCGCCGCACCGCCCCATAGCGATAGCACCTACCAGGCCGGCAAGGCGGATTGTTCCGGCAAGGAATGCATGAGCTATCAATTGATGTGGGGCGCCTTCCGCCAGCATCTGGAGGAAAATCCTCCCGTCAAGGATACCGTGCTGCTGGCTTTCTCGGGCCAGCTCTGCCGTACCGGCGCCTTTGGCATCAAGGATCAAATCTCGCTGGAGAAAATGGGCCTGGACAGCAATGTCTCGATGGAGGGCATGCCCTTCGGCGGTGACCGCTCCATGTCATTGCAGCTATGGGCCGGGCTTTCGGCAATCGAAATTCTGCGGCAGCTTTATATCTACCATGTCCCGGTGGAGACACTGCCCGGCGAGGCCCGGGCACTTTACGATGCGGGCATCGCCCGGGTCCATGCCATTCTGGAAGCGCCCATGGCGATCACCGACAGCGACGGCGCCCGTTCGGAGGTCGAACAACGCACCGTGGCAATCTCCCGGGTCCTGCGGGAGACAGGGCAAGCCTATGTGGAGATGGATGCCCGCTGGCAGGGCCGACGGGATTTCCGCACGGTCTTTGTCGGCGGCGAGACCATGACCAAGGGCGACGATTTTGCCTCCGCCGGCCTATTCCTGCGCCTGAGTGAACAAGGCTTGCGCCTGGTGCTGGAGCCCCTGACGGACTTTTTCGAATTCCTCAGCCGCCGCCATCCGCATTTGCAATATGGCCGGGCCAAACCATTGGCGGAAGCCGAGGCAATGACCGAGGAACAATGTGAACTCCGCACCTGGCTCTATAGCGAACTGCAGGACCTCCACCCCTGGCTGCCCATGCCGGACGTGCGCGAAGCCCTGGAACAGGCCGAGGCATTGATCGACCCGGCCACCGTTGGCGGCTCGCCCATGGAAATCGCCGCCGTCGTCCATGCCTGGGACACGGGACTATACGATGGCGTCGTCGTGGCCAGTTGCTGGGGCTGCGACAACAGCCTGATTACCGAGGGCTTGCTGCGCTACCGCAAGGAGATACCGTTTTTCTTCTTCTATGGCGACGGCACGCCATTGGATGAACGCCGGGTACGCGGCTTCTCCTACCGCATGCACCGTGGCGGGGGTGAGGGAGAAGCTTCCGCCGCCTGAAGAAACACTACTCCGGTGCGTTACCGGCGATCAGCACCCGTAGCATTTCCCGCTGCTGGCCCTGATAGTCGTCGGAGGCCTTGTGCATGGTGCAGCGATTGTCCCAGATCAGAATATCGTGCTGCCGCCATTTGTGGCGGTAGAGAAACTCGGGCCGAATGGCGAAGGCGTAAAGCGCGTCCAAAACGACATCCGCCTCTTCATCCGGCATGTCCTCAATATGATCGATCCGGTTGGGATTGAGATAGAGGGTCTCCCGCCCCGTATCGGGATGACGGCAGATGATCGGGTGCGAGGCCGGCTGGGAAGCGGCCTCTTCATCCGCCGATCGTTTTGGGACGTGATTGATATTGCGCCGACTGAGATAGGCATGGCCGGCGCGGCGTCCTTCGATCTTGCGGCGCAGATCATCCGGCAGGGCGGCACAGGCCGCCGTCATATTGGTAAACTGGGTATCGCCGCCGGTATTTGGAATGATGTTGGCGTACAGCAACGTTGCCCAGCAAGGTTCTTGCAGATAGCTGTCATCGGTGTGCCATTTCGCCCCGGCCACAACCCGTTGGCCGGTCCCCTTCTCGTCGGTCTGTCCGGCCGCGATGAAGGAAATCTCCGGATGGTCGGGATGGCGGGTCTGCTCCAGCAACTGGATCTGGATGCTGCCGAGGCGGCGGCAGAAATCGAGATACTGCGCCGGCGTCAGGCCATTGGTACGGATGCACATGACGGGATGTTCCTGAAACACTGCCCGTACCTGCGCCATTTCCTTGTCCGAAACCGACGTGGTCAGATCCAGGCCCGTGACCTCCGCCGCCAATCCGTTGTCACCAAGTGGTGCGGTCTGCATGCTGCTACTCCCCTTTTCCATTAGACGAAATGCCGACCGCGCCTAAGCGAACACCATCGCCGCATACTTATCCAGGGCTGCTTCCGTCTCGCCGATCTCGCGCAGGCGCACCATGTGGATCACCTGTTCCACGCCGGCATCTTCCAGGCGGCGGCAACGGTCGGCATCGGGACGCAGATTGGGCATGGTGTAGATCTTGACCTCGTCCCTGGCCCGTCCGCGCTCGTCAAGCAAGCGATGCAGGGTGGCGATGCGCTCGGCCACCACATCCGGCTCCATGCTGGCACCCAGCCAGCCCTGGCACAGATCCGCGACCCGGCGCAGGGAATGATCCCCTTCCCCGCCGACAAAGATCGGCGGATGCGGCGTCTGCACCGGCTTCGGGTACATCACGCAGGACGGCAGATCAAAAAGCTCGCCATGGTATTCCGAGGTCTCATCGCACCACAGGGCCTTCATCACCTCGATATGTTCGTTGGCCCGCTTGCCGCGTTTCTCGAACGGCACGCCGAGGGCCCGGAATTCCTCTTGCAGCCAGCCGAGGCCAATACCCAGATTGACCCGCCCGCCCGAAAGAAAATCCACATCCGCCACCTGCTTCGCGGTGTAGACCGGATTGCGCTGGGTGATCAGACAGATCGAGGTTCCCAGCCGCACCTTGGAGGTATGCGCGGCGAGATAGCTCATGGCCGTAAACGGTTCCATCATGCCCTTGCCATAGCCTTCGATACGGCCGTCGGGGGAATAGGGATATTTGGAATCATAGTCATCGAACATCACCACATGTTCGGGCACCCAGATGGCGTGAAAGCCGCGCTCCTCGATGGCGCGGGCCGCCTGGGCGATCAATGGCGGCGGGGTGGTTTCGTTGAGAGACAGAAATACGCCGGCTTCCATGGCCGTTCCTCCAATTTGGTATTTATCTTGCGTCCAGTTCCGGTTGCAGCCGGCTGCGGATCAGGGCTTCCCGGGCACAGCGCAGACGCTGTTTCACCTGGGCGTAGGACGCCCGATCCAAGGTCTTGAGATATTCCGCCCTGGCCGCGATCGCACCTTCGAAGGCATCGGGGGCGACCGCCTCGTCCAGATAGCCCACCTCGGCCGCGGCATCCGGCGAATACAGTTGCGCGCCCATGGTGGCGTTGTTCAGTTGCCGGTTATCCAGGCGGTCGCGGGCCAGTTCAATGCCGAAGGTGGGCAGGCCCAGGCCGATGGACGTCTCGTTCAGGCCGATCTTGAAATCTCCCGAGACACCGATGCGGTAATCCGCCGTGCACAGCAACAGCGCGCCCGCCGCCACCGCATGGCCGGTGCAGCCCATGATCAGGGGCTGGGGGTGCATATAGGCCTTCATCAGTAATTCGCCGCCGGCCTCCACCATGGCGCGGACGCCGTCCTTGGGGCCGTTGATGACCTTCAGATCGAAGCCGGCGCAGAACAGCCCCGGCTTGCCCAAGATAACGGCCACCTCCGCCTCGTTGGCGGCCCGGTCCAACCCCTCCGACAGGGCCGTCGTCATGCCGACGCCGAAGGCATTCGCCTTGCCGTCATTCATCGTCAATGTGGCGATACCGTCGGCCACTTTGTAATCCACATATTCACTCACGGTTCTGTCCTCTATTCCGTAACGATGGTTGAGCCGCCCTTGGCGACCAGTTCCGCCTTGCCCGGCGATGGCGGCACCAGAACGCCGCGCTGACTGCCGGGCCGGGCCGCGTTCGCCGCCATCCAGCGTTCCAAATGCTCCAGGCCGTCGGTGGGCACGCGGGCCCACTTGTGGCTGCGCAGCCAGGACCAGTTGGCAATATCGGCGATGGAGTAGTCCCCGGCCAGCCATTCATTGTCCGCCAAATGGCCGTCCAATACTTCATACAGGCGCCGGGTCTCGTTGTGATAGCGCTGCCGCGCCGCCGGGACATCTTCGGGAAAATAGCGTTCGAACGACACCGCCTGACCCTGCATGGGCCCGATGGCCGACATCTGAAACATCAGCCATTGCATGACCGCCATGCGGCCCTTCGTATCCTTGGGCATCAGGCGGCCGGTTTTTTCCGCCAGATAGACCAGGATAGCGCCGGATTCGAAAATCGTCAGATCGTCGGCTTCGCGGTCGACGATGACCGGGATACGGCTGTTCGGGTTCATCTTCTTGAACCAACCCTCGAACTGCCGCTTCTCGCTCAAATTCAGCACATGGGTTTCGTAGGGCAGTTCCAACTCCTCCAGCGCGATGGCGACTTTCCAGCCATTCGGCGTCGGCGAGGTGTACAGGTCGATCATGAGGTAATCCCTTTTGCAGCGACCAGTATCTTAAATCACCCCTCCGGCGATGGCCATGCGCTGCCTTTGCCGTTAACCTTGGCGCTCGTCCTTGATTTTTTTGGGGGAGTTTCCCGCGTGATTCCATTGATCGGCTATACCGACCGTCTGTCGGGCCGTCCCGGCGACAGCATTGAATTCAAGGTCAGCTCCATTGCGCACGAGCCTTTCACGGCGCAATTGTTCCGCTCGATCTCCGCCGATCCCAATCCGGCGGGACCGGGGATTATCGAACGGCCGGTACCATCCAGCATGGATGGCAACAGCTACCCGTCGCGCCGGCAGCCAATTCATGCCGGATCATACGCCATTGCCGACAGCGACATTCCCGGCGCGGACAACGGTTTCCGCCTTAGCGCCCTGATTTGGCCGACCCTGCCCCTGAAGGGGTCCCAGGCGATCCTGTCCTGCGGCGATATCACCTTGCTGGTGGACGAGACCGGCGCCCTGGCCGCTTGGGCCGGCGGCAGACAGGTCGCCAGCGGCGAGGCGCTGCATACCCGCGCCTGGTACCGTGTCTCACTCACTTATGAAGGCGCCTCCGGCACTTTGACCGTCAGCCAGGAACCGCTGAAGAACGGTCATGAGGCCCACGGCACGGTCATTGTCCCCGGCCTGAAATTGTCCGGCAGGCCGATCATCGGGGCCATGGAGAATGCGCCAGCTCTCCGGCCCGGCGATGCCCCCCATGCCATCGGGGCGCACTTCAATGGCAAGATCGAGGCGCCGGCGATACACGATGGCGGCGGCGCGGTGCTGGCGGCGTGGGACTTCGCACAAGGCATCTCCACCACCCGGATCGAGGACACCGGCCCCAACGGCCTGCACGGCGATCTGATCAACCTGCCGGCCAGGGCCATGACGGGGGCGGCCTGGAACGGCGAGGATATGTGCTTCCGCTACCGGCCCGACCATTACGGCGCCATACATTTCCATGACGACGATATCTATGATTTCGGCTGGGAGACCGATTTCAGCTTCACCATTCCCGACGACCTGCCCTCGGGCGCCTATGTGGTCCGGATCAAATGCAACGGCCATGAAGAGGCGATGCCGTTTTTCATCTGCCCGCCCCTTGGCAAACCGCGGGCCAAGCTATGCGTTTTGGTTTCCACCTTCACCTATGTGATCTACGGCAACTACGCCCGCCCGGCCTATCATGAAAGCTGGCATGGCCGGGTCGCGGAATGGGACGCCTACCCCTGGAACCCCGCCGCCCATCCGGAATACGGCCTGTCCACCTATAACTTCCACAGCGACGGCAGCGGCATCTGCCACGCCTCGCATCAGCGCCCGCTATTTAATTTGCGGCCGGGGTTCTTGACCACAGGCATCGGCGAGGATTCCGGCCTGCGCCATTTCCCCGCCGACGGCCACTTGCTGACCTGGCTGGACAAACAGGGCATCGATTGCGACCTGATCACCGATCATGAACTGCATAACGACGGCTACGCCGCCCTTGCCCCCTATCAGGTCGTGACCACCGGCAGCCATCCCGAATATCACACCGCCAAGACCCTGGATGCCATCGAGGCCTACCGCGACAATGGCGGCAATCTGATGTATCTGGGCGGCAACGGCTTCTACTGGCGCATCGCCGTGCATGAAAGCCAGTCCGGCGCCCTGGAAATCCGCCGGGGCGAAGGCGGCATCCGGGCCTGGGCCGCCGAACCGGGCGAGTATTTCAACGCCTTTGACGGTAACTATGGCGGTATGTGGCGGCGCAACGGCCGGCCGCCGCAGTCCATCGCCGGCCTGGGCTTCACGGCCCAGGGCGACTTCACCGCCACCTACTACCGCCGCCTGAAAGCTTCGAACGACCCAAACGTGGCCTGGATCTTCGACGGTATCGAGGGCGATATTATCGGCGACTTCGGCCTCTCGGGCGGCGGCGCGGCGGGGTTCGAGCTTGACCGGGCCGATACCCGCCTGGGCACGCCGGAGGATGCGGTCATTCTGGCGCGTTCGGAAAATCATGACGCCGAAACCATCATGGTGCCGGAGGAAATGCTGACCCACATCATGAACTGGTCGCTGGAAAGCACCCGCGACCTGATCCGCGCCGATATGCTGTATTTCCGAACAGCTTCAGGAGGCCAGGTTTTCTCCACCGGCTCCATCACCTACTGCGGCTGCCTGCCGTGGAACGATGGCGACAACAATGTCTCGAAATTGACGGAGAACGTGCTGCGGCGATTCTTGGGAGAATAGGCGATGAACGAAACATCAGCAGGCCAGCAGTTTCACGGCAGTTGCCATTGCGGCAACATCAAGACCACGCTTAATTGGCCCGACGACGCGGCAACAATTCCGGTGCGGGCCTGCGGTTGCAACCTATGCACCAAGCACGGCGCCGTTTGGACCTCCAATCCCGCGGGGAGCTTTCAACTGCACATCGCCGACCCGTCGCAGGCAACCGAATACCGGTTCGGCACCAAGACCGCCGAGTTTCACCTCTGCCTGAATTGCGGCGTTATCCCCGTGGTCACCTGCACCATGGACGGCGGTCAATACGCCGTGCTGAATGTGAACACGTTCGACGACGTGGACCGCGTCCGCTTCGACACATCGCCGACGGATTTCGAAGGCGAAACAACCGAATCCCGCCTTGCCCGCCGCCAACGCAACTGGACACCGCGACGAGAATTGAATTCGAACTGAAGACGTTCCGGCCTAGCCGGGGCCGGGACGGATGTGCAGGAAGCAGCAGCCTTCCTCGCCCGGTTTCCAGGTATCGGCGCTGAAGGTGAAGCCGGCGCCCTCGAAGGTGCCATTGTCCACGACGCCGGCGATTTCACACAGCTTGGCGATGTCGGCGTCCGACAGGCCGGCCTCGACCCAGGCTTCCTTCAGGGGACAGCGGTGGAACTTGATGTCGACGCCATCGGCATCGGCCCGGCGGACCTCGGGATCCAGCAGATCATGATCGGGAATGAAGTCGAGAAAGGCATCGCGGATGCCGTCCATGTCGGTGGGCGCCACATGGCCGAACAGGGCGCCGATCTCGCAGCCCCGGGCATAAAGCGCTTCCTTCATGATCTCCGCCGCCTCGTCCTCGCCATGGCGTTTGGCGATAGACCGGTAGAAATGCAAATAGGCCATGGCCCGATTGGCGAAGGCGCCGCGCAGGGCCGTTTTCAACTTTTGAACATCGTCCATTTTTCGTCTCCTCCATGCTGGTTTCTTCCGGATTATTTCCGATTTTCCAGGGACTTCATGAGAACGCCCAGGTTCTCTCTTGTGCTCCTTCTATTTCCAGGGCGGCGATTGGCCCCAGCGCTCCCATGATGTTGTCGCGCTGGTGGGTAGGCGCGAGGTGGGTCCGAAATTGCCGCGCGGATAACCCAACGGTATGCAGCAGTGAAAGACCATCTCGTCAGGCACCCCGAACATGGCGTTGACCCGCTCCATCACCTCCGGATGCAAAGTGGTCAGGACGCTGCCCAGGCCCAGGGCGCGGGCCGACAGCAGCAGGTTCTGCACCCCTGGGAATGTTGAAGACGCAGCTACCCCCGACGGCTCCGAATAAACCAGGATGACCACCGGCGCGTTGACCATTTCATCCGCCAGCAAGGCCGGCAGGCGGTAGACCGAGCCCTCGGGGATGTCCTCCTTGCCCTTCCAGCCATAGGCATCCCGCCGCTTGGCCCACCAGGCCTCGAAATACAGCTTGCCGAATTCGGCGATCGCGGCGCGGTCCCTGATCACCAGATAGCGGGCCGGTTGCGTGTTACCCCCGTTCGGCGCCTTGGAGGCCGCGTTCAGCACGATCTCCAACTGGGCATCGGTGACCGGGCGGTCCGGGTCCAGGCGACGGATGGCGCGCTGGCTGAACATCGCTTCGCCGATCGCCATGGTCAATTCGCTGGGCGGGTCGAGGCGGACCATATCCATTTTGTTGTTCTCCCCAAATAGGTTGTTAACCGGCTTCCATGACCTCGCGGATACCGGCGATGATGCGGTTGCGGTCAGGGAAGACGTGGTTCTCCATGTCCGGGCTGTAGGGAATGGGCACCTGCAGGGCGCAGACCCGTTTCGGCGGCGCCTTCAAGGCCTTGAAGGTTGCCGCGTCCTCGGTCACCAACGCGGCGATTTCCGCCGCCGCGCCCGCTGTCGGCCCAGCCTCGTCCGCGATCACCAAACGTCCGGTCTTCCGCACCGAAGTGCGCATCAGGTCATTGTCCAAGGGGAACAGCGTGCGCGGATCGACCACTTCGACCGAGACGCCTTCCTTTTCCATTTCCTCGGCCGCCGCCAGGGCCTCGTGCACCAGCCAGGCCAGGGCGATGACGGTAACGTCCTTGCCCTCGCGCTTCACATCCGCGACGCCAATGGGCACGGTATAATCCTCGTCCGGCACCTCGCCCTTGAATCCCATCAGGCGGGAGCTTTCGAACGACAGCACCGGGTTGTTGTCCCGGATCGCCGATTTCAACAGGCCCTTCATATCGTATGGCGTGGACGGCAGGATCAGCTTCAGGCCGGCCAGGTTCATGAACATCGAATAAGGGCTTTGTGAATGCTGCGCCGCCAGGGACGTACCGCCGCCCACCGAGGAGCGGAAGGTCAGCGGAAAGGTCTGCTGGCCGCCGAACATGTAGTGGATTTTCGAAGCCTGATTGACGATCTTATCCATCGCGACAAAACAGAAGGTGACCATGGACCAGTTGACGATGGGGCGAAAGCCCGAACCCGCCGCGCCGATGGCGATGCCGGAAAAGGCATTTTCGGCGATCGGCGTGGCGCGGATGCGTTCCTCGCCGAATTCCTCCACCAGGGAGGGCGGCGCGTCGGTGGCCAGGTGAAATGTCGTGGGGTCCCGGCGCATTTCCTCGACCAACGCTTCCATGCCGGCCCGGCCGTAGGATATTTCCCGCATACTCATATCAATATCCTCCCTCTAATCCGCAAACACATCGTCCAGCGCCGCTTCGGGCGCCGGGAACGGGCTGGCCTCGGCATAGGCGACGGAGGCTTCGATCTCGGCCATAATCTCGTCGTCCATGGCCTTGAACTCCTCGTCGCTGAACTGGCCCTGCTGTTGTTTCAGGTGATCGACAAGTATGGGAATGGGATCCCGCGCCATCCAATAGGCCTTTTCCTCTTCCGGGCGCCGGTCAGCGGCGCCGGGTCGCTCGGTATGGGGCCGCTGGCGGTAAGTCTTGCACTCGACCAAGGTCGGCCCATCGCCGGCCCGTGCCCGTGCCACGGCCTGCTGCGCCACCTCGTAGACGGCCAGCACGTCATTGCCGTCAACCACGACGCCGGGGATGCCGTATCCGGCCGCCCGGTCAGACATGTTCTCGGCCGCATGGGTCTTGGTGGCGGCGGTATCGGCGGCCCAGGAATTATGTTCGCAGACATAGACCACGGGCAATTTCCAGCTTGCCGCCATATTCAGGCTTTCGTGAAACGAACCGGCGTTCGAGGCGCCATCGCCGAAGAACCCGACCGCGACCCGTCCCTTGCGCTCCATCTGCGCCGCCAGTCCGGCGCCGGTAATGATCGACAGGCCGCCGCCAACGATGCCGTTGGCCCCCAGCATGCCGATGGAAAAATCGGCGATATGCATGGAGCCGCCCTTGCCCTTGCAAAAGCCGTCGACGCGGCCATACAGCTCCGCCATCATGCGGTTCAGATCGGCGCCCTTGGCGATGCAGTGGCCGTGGCCGCGATGGTTGGAGATAATCTGGTCATCCGGGTTCAGGGCCGCGCAGATGCCAACGGCGGAGGCTTCCTCGCCGATATAGCAATGCACGACGCCATAAATGGCGCCGCCCTTGTAGTCATCGGAGGCACGCTCCTCGAAGCGGCGGATGGTTTGCATCTGGCGCAGCATCTGGCGCTGTAGCTCGGGTGAGGCTGACATGGTGGCTGTTCCTCGTGTCAGGTTGTTATGGACATTTTGTCTATAGTTTGCGGGCGATGGCGCCCGGACGCAATAGTCAGTGGTCCGGATCAATCCGTCTTCGGGAACCACATGTTCAGATATTCGACGTAGGCCGCTGGGCCATCCAGGCCTTCCACTTCGATATTGTGCGTGGTGGTGATCAGGCGCTTGCCCTCGCCCTTGTCCACGACCTCCATCAGGCCGATGCGGTCGCGCACGCGGATGCCGTTGCCGACCGGCACGGGCTGCAGGACGCGGGCCTTGTTCATGCCGTAGTTCAGGGAACGGCTGCCATCGGCAGGGTCGATGCCACCGACCCGGACAAAATAGGTGATCAGGCTGATCAGAAAAAAGCCATGAATGATAGTGCCGCCATAGGGGCTTTCCCGTTCCGCCCACTCAGGGTCACAGTGCCCCCGGGTCGCCCAGCGGGTGATCTCGCCGAAAATATTGACCTGCATCTGGTCGATATCGACCCAGTCGGTCAGACCGATTTCCTGGCCCACGAACTCGTGCGCATTACTCAACAGAATGTCATTACTTGCCATCTATGGCGTCCTTCCCAGGGTTAGTTTTTCTCGAATGCCGCGCCGTCGAAACGTTCGCGGGTGGCGATTTCCCCGACCGATTTGCGCCGCAGTTTTGTCAATTGCTTGACCGGTTTACCCAGGGGCACGACGGCGGCCACGGCGAACTCAGGCGGAATATTTAGCAATTCCTGCACCTCCGCCTCCCGCGCCACCGCCAGGGTCGTGATGGTGCCGCCGAAACCGGCCTGGCGCGCGCCCAACAGAACATTCCAGACAAAAGGATAGATCGAGGCGCCGGAGATCATGCCGATGCGCTCGAGATCCTGATCCATGGAGGCGACGACGCGCAGGTCGACAACGAAAACCAGAACGGCGGAGGCATTGCGGAAAGAGTCCACCAGGATGCGGGCGGGCCGCGTCGCCTCGATCTCCGCCGCCGTAACCTTGGTCGGCGTCACCGCGTTCCAGGGGCTCTCCCCCGCCTTTGACTGCGCCACATAGCGCTTCGCCGCCGGCTCCGCCAGTTTCGCCAGGGCTTCGCGGCTGGCCGGATCGCGCACGACAATGACGCGGTTGCCTTGCCGGTTGCCGCCCGATGGGGCGAAGCGCGCATTTTCGATCAAATCGTGGATTGTCGCGTCCGATATCTCTTCGCCGGTGTATTCCCGTGCCGCGAAGGTCGTCCGCATCGCTTCGTTCAATTCCATGGCCTGTGCCTCCCAATCATTTACCCAAGCTTGCGGTGTGAAGGCTCAATCCGTCAAGCGTCGCCCGCCGTGAACAACGCCATTTGACTTGGCGATCCCAGCACCGGATGGGGCATCCCGATACCTGAAAAGCTGACGCCATAGCCGTTGCGTCCCGCCACGCCCGTGGCCCAGGCCTCGAACTTCGCCCGGTCCCATTCGAACTCATGTCCGGGATGGCGCAGACGATGCGCCGGCACGCCCAGCAGTTCGTTGCATTCCTGGTTCGGCGTGGTGATCAGCACCAGAAGGGGACGAAAGCCGCCGAACACCGCCCGCTCCACCTTGGACAGACGGTCGGGCGCGATGTGCTCGATGGTTTCCAACAGCACCGCGGCGTCGAATCCAACGTAATCGGAATTCTTTTCCGCGAAGGTGTCGTTCATCACCCGCACCCGCTGACCGATCTCGACGCCGGCGTTTTGCAGGTTGCGCCGACAATCCTCCAACGCCGCGCGCGAGATATCCAGCCCCAGGATTTGCTCGAAAAATGTGTTTTCGGCCAGCGCCAGCAGCAATGGGCCGTCGCCGCAGCCAAGGTCCAGCACCCGCCGCGCGCCGTGGCGGCAGAGGGCGTTAACGACGATTTCCAGACGGTCTTCATGCAGCGACGTGGGCATGGCACCGTTGTAGCATGCCCTGCTACAATTGCCGGCAAGAGTCGGACGCTTTCATTTCTGGGGTTTGGTAATGAGCACATTGAGCTTTGATGCAATAGTTGTCGGCGGCGGCATTGTCGGCTGCACCACCGCATTCTTTCTCGCACGCAAGGGGCTCAAGGTTGCCGTGGTTGAGAGCGACAGCCTGGCCTGCGGTACATCGAGCAAGAGCTTCGCCTGGATCAATGCCACTTCGAAAACCGCCGACGAAGCCTATCACCGCCTCAACGCATCCGGCCTGGCGGGTTATTGCAAGCTGGCGGTGGAGTTTGGCGAGAAATCGCTGGGCCTGAATCCGGCGGGATCACTGCAGGTGGTCAGGACGACAGACACCACCAATTATGGTGCGTCCCAGGACAAGCTGCGCCAGTTGCAGGCCTACGGCTATCCGGCCGCATGGGTCGACAATAACGCGCTCAGGACCATGGAGCCGCATCTGCGCCTGCCGGACGACGCCGAAGCGCTATACGCGGTCAGCGACATGAACCTCAACGCGCCACAGTTTGTCGGCTTCATGGCGGATCAGGTACGGGCCATGGGCGGCACGGTTATGGAGGGCTGCGCGGCGCGCGCGCTTGAGGCCAGCGACGACGGCCAGATTACCGGTCTGGTAACGGACGGAGGCACCTTGAAATCCGAAACCGTTCTGGTCGCCGCCGGTCCGGGCACACCGGAGGTACTAGGCACGCTGACCGGCTATGACGGCTTCGCCAGCCGCTTTCCCTTGCATCGGGTGCCGGGCCTGTTGGTGCGGACGCCTGATATTTCGCCGCATCAAATGGTCCGCCGCGTGGTCTATTTCGCCGGCGGGCCGGAGCTGCACATCCTGCCCGATTTCAATGGCGGCCTGAAAATTGGCGCCGATGACACCGACGGCATGGTCGATACGGACTCACCGCCCGAGGAACTGCGGCGGGTTGCCGCCATCCTGTTGGACCGGGCCAAGGAACGGCTGCCGGAATTTATCGGCGCCGATTGCGTCAACGACTGCACCATGACTGTCGGCGTCAGGCCATACCCGATGGATGGGCACAGCCTGGCCGGCCCCCTGCCCGGCGCCCAGGGCCTGTACGTCGTCGCCACCCACAGCGGCATCACCCTGGCCCCGGCCCTGGGCGATCTGATGGCGGACCTGATCACGACGGAGCGAATGCCGGATGCTCTGGAACCGTTCACTTTGAGCCGGGTCGAGGGTTTGGGTTAAGATATCGAAATCGGCCAATTGGGGGATATAGCCATGATACATCAAAGCCGGATCACCGAAGCCAGCGCCTGGGAACCCGCCGATCTGGAAGCCGATGACAGCTGGCGCCTTGTACTGACCATTGATGAGGTCTCGGATCTACGCCGTGCCTTGGACGGCACCAGGCAACAGGGCTTGCGCCTGCAAGAAATCAATCAGGAAAATTTTCCTTTGCCCCATTGCCAGGGTGTCGTTGGAAAGATCAAGCAGCAACTCCGCGACGGTTTTGGCTTTGCCCTGCTGCGCGGCTTTCCGGTCGAAGGCTATGAGCGATCGGATATCGAAAAAATGTATTGGGGCCTGTGCTGCCATCTGGGCCTGGGCCTGACGCAGAATGGTGACGGCACCTTGATCCATTACGTGACCGAGGGGCATTTGCGTCCCAGCCAGGGCACCCGCGGCGTCGGCGATCCCGGCAAGGTGTCCCTGCATGTGGATCTGGCCGACTGTGTCTCGCTGTTGTGTATTCACCAGCCGCCAAGCTCGCCGAAAAGCCATGTGGCCAGTTCGACAACCATCCACAACAAGCTGCTCAAGCGTGGCCCTGGCCTGCTTGAACGCCTGTACGAGGGCTTTATCTGGGACCGCCAGAACGAGCACGGCCCGACGGAAACCGCCACCAGCCCTTACCCAGTGCCCGTGTTCAGCCAACGCGACGGTATCGTCTCATGCCGCTACAACCGCAATTGGATGCGCAAGGCGGCAGACCGGAACGGCGGATTTTCCGATGATGACAGTGCCTTGCTCGATACCTTCGACGAACTGGCCAATGCCAATCGCTTCGCCTTTGCCTTTGAGCCGGGCGATATTCAGTTCGTCAACAACTACACCATCCTGCATGGTCGCGAGCCCCACCCGCCAGCCAGCAACGAGGAAGAAATCCGTCTGCTGATGCGGATTTGGTTCGACATGGAAGATCCGCGCCCCATGTGGGACGAAGCCATCATCCGCTACGGTATTATTCGCCATGGCCATCTGGGCTGGACCGCGCCTGACCTTATCGCCGGCCTTGAAGGCAAGGCCCATGCCCGCCGGCCGGGGGATCTGGCGCCACTGATCGAAGCCTGAGGCGCAACATCGCGTTGCACTATTTCAAGACACAGGCCGGATAGCGGTGACCTACTGGTTCAATCCTTCGAGAAATCCCGTCATGGCGGCATTGAAGGCGGCGGGCTGATCGATATTGGCGGCATGGCCGGCGGCATCGATCACCACCTTTTGCGCCCCCGGTATCTTGCCCGCCATGTAGTCGGTCGCGGGGTGAAACTTCACATCCTCGGATCCAACCAGAACCAGCGTCGGCACCGCGATATCGGGAAGGCTTTGTATCAGCCCGTCATCGAATTGCGCCAACATACCGCGCGCCGCATGGGCCAGCCCGGTGGCATCGCGGTGACCGGCCTTATCAACCGCCTTGGAACCACTCAAGGCAGCCAGTCCCTCCGCTTCGAAGCGGCCGGCCTGGGCAAAGGCGGTCTCATTCCAGGCCTCCCGCGCCGCGTCCTTCTTGAAGCCCGGCCCGGTATCGAACAGCATCAGGGCGGCGGTGCGTTCGGGATGGCGCAAATGAAACGCCAGGGAAGCACACCCCCCCAGGGACAACCCGCCAATGACCGCCTCCTGCAGGCCGCAGGCATCCAGGATGGCCGCCATGTCGGCGACGCTTTCCGCCTCGGAATAGGCCGCCGGATCATCGGGATAGTCGCTTTGCCCATGGCCGCGCATATCCCAGGTCATCACCCGGTATTGCTCCCGTAATGCGGCGACCTGATCCCGCCACATTGTTGAAGAGGCGGAAAAGCCATGGCTCAGCAATACGCCGGGGCCGGTGCCATGATCCTCGAAATATACCCTAACGCCGTCCCGCTCGATGAATGCCATTGCCGCACGCTCCTCCTCGGACAAATTCGAGGCCAAGCTACGCCGCTGGTTATTCATGTCAATAGGCTGGCGGCGATCGCAACATGCCGCGTGACAAGCGGCGCTGAATGGCCTATATGCTGCGCCATGACCCAGACAACCGCCGCATATTTCTTTTGGTATTTTGCTTATCCGAAGCCGCTGGCGGAGGTAGGGGTTCATTTGGTCTAAAACCTGATCAATAAGATGTCTCGAAACCGCCAGTTAGCTGGCGGTTTTTTTATGCCGCCGGTCTGGCCTGAAAACCAAGGAGTCCACGCCGTGTTGGAAAATACAGACGACATCCGCATACGCGAAATCAAGGAACTGAATACGCCGGCGGAAATTATTCACGAATTCCCGCGTACCAGTGCCGCGACAGAAACGGTCACCGGCGCGCGCCAAGCGTTGCAGGATATCATTCATCGCCGGGATGACCGCCTGGCCGTGATCATCGGCCCCTGTTCGATCCACGACGCGGAGGCCGCCATGGATTACGCCGAACGCCTAGTAGAGCTGCGCCGGCGTCATCAGGACAGCCTTGAAATCGTCATGCGCGTCTACTTCGCCAAACCGCGTACTACGGTTGGCTGGAAAGGCCTGATCAACGATCCTAACCTGGACGGCAGTTTCGAGATTGAGCGCGGCCTCCGCCTGGCCCGGAAATTATTGTTGGATATCAATAATCTGGGACTGCCCGCCGGTTGTGAATACCTGGACATGACGATCCCGCAATACATCGCCGATCTGGTCTCCTGGGGGGCCATCGGCGCCCGCACAACGGAAAGCCAGGTGCACCGGGAACTCGCCTCCGGCCTGTCCTGCCCCGTGGGTTTCAAGAACGGCACCAACGGCAATGTCAAAATCGCGGTCGATGCCGTCGCCTCGGCCTCGCAACCGCATCATTTCCTGGCCGTAACCAAGGGCGGGCATTCCGCCATCGCCACCACATCGGGCAACCAGGACTGCCACGTCATACTGCGCGGCGGCAGAACTCCCAACCATGATGCCGCCAGTATTGAAGCCGCCTGTGGGGAAGCCGGAAATGCCGGCCTAAGCCCGGCGATGATGATCGATGCCAGCCATGCCAACAGCGGCAAGGACCCGGAAAATCAACCCGGTGTCATGGCGGACGTCGGCGCGCAGATCGCCGCCGGTGACGGCCGCATCATCGGCGTCATGGTCGAAAGCAATCTTGTCGCGGGCCGTCAGGATCTAGTCGATGGACAGCCCCTGCGCTACGGCCAGAGCATCACCGACGGCTGCATCGATTGGGACACTTCCGTGGCGGTCATGGATGGGCTGGCCGAGGCCGTAACGCGGCGGCGTCAGATTCTGGGCCCGAGGGAAAGACCCATCGCGGTGTGAGAATCTACATCAGGACCTGGCCATCATCGACAAAACATATGGACAGTGCAGTCTAAGCTTATTCTGGGATCTGTATGCCACTTCGTTAATCGGCGAAGGGTTTGCGGAATATCGCCCCGAGCAAATGTTTAACGCTTAATTCATGGCATGTGCTACAATTTGGCACGTTCTAGATACGGGAGGCATCATGAACGCTCCAGCACAAGCCAAGAAAGATTTGGCACTAGCTGCTGAAGATGCGGGAAAGATCAAGAAATCTCTTTTAGCATTTTCTGAATCTGCCCGCGTTCTATCAAGCAACCATCCTCGCATGATCGAAGAATACCCTGACCAATGGGTTGCGATCAGCGGCGGCGCTGTTTTGGCGCACGGCAAAAGCATCGAATCCGTTCTTAAGAGTGTTGATAAATTGGATGTTGACTGTTCAAACGTTATCATTCGGCTCATAGAAAAGAACACCCGCACCTTTATTTTGTAACCGTGATCATCGGTCGATTCGGCAACACAACAGGGCGTCTATTCGTGGAAGGGCGGCTAATGGTGCCCGGACAAAAGCTCGCTGGAAACATTTCCTTTCTGGTCGATACCGGCGCCGACGTGACAACAATCATGCCTGACGACAGCAAGAAATTGGGCATTGATTTGAGCCTGATGTCCGGAGCCGAAACTGCCACCGGCATAGGCGGTTCCGTCGACACCACTACCGACCCATCTCTCTTGACGTTTTTCGAACAAAACACAGATAAATTGCGCCTTTACTCCATGCCATTGGACTTCATCTCTCCCAATTCACATACCGCTGGCATGCCGTCATTGCTCGGTCGTGACGTACTGGACCGCTGGCGTATGAATTATGACCCCGCGCGCGGTAAACTAACCTTTACAGTGCGCTCTGCTGATTTAACCGCATAATCCGCCCCAGCGGAGCGTTTCACCCTGGGGCTGGAAAGATCCATCGCGGCGCGATAGCCAAACAGCGGGTCACATCAAGACCTGGCCATCATCGACGGGGATCAGGGTTCCGGTCATGTGATCGGATTTCTCCGAGGCCAGCAGCAACAGCAGGCCATCCATGATGTCGGGCTGTGGGATACGCCGGCGCGGCATGCCGGCGATCTGCCGCAACCCGGCCTCGGTGCGCCAGTGATCGTAGTTCATTTCGGTCTCGATATAACCGGGACAAATGGCGTTGACCTGGATGTCATGGCGGGCCCATTCCAGGGCCAGTTGCTTGGTCATCTGCCCGATCGCCGCTTTCGACATGGCGTACAGGGTCAATTTGCCCAGCACCCTAAGGGCCATCATGGAGGAAATATTGATAATCTTGCCACCCTGGCCCCGCTTGATCATGCCGCGCCCGACGGCCTGGGCCAGAAAAAACGGCCCCTTGACGTTGGTTTCGTGGATGTAGTCGTAATCCTCCAAGGTGAAGTCTTCGGGCCGTTTGACGACGGAGACACCGGCGTTGTTGACCAGAATTTCAATCGGCCCCATCGCCGCCTCGATATCGGCCACGGTCTGTTCGATGGCGCCGGGATCGCGAACATCAAGGGCGAAGGGAGCGGCCTGGCCGCCCAGCTCGACAATTTCCGCCGCCAAAGCCTCCAGCCGGTCGACGCGCCGCGCGGTCAGGGCAACATTTGCCCCAGCCTCCGCCAGAGCCACAGCGGCCCGGCGGCCCAATCCGGACGATGCCCCGGTCACCACGGCAACCTTACCGGCAAGTTTGTAGGTCTCATCCGCCATTTTCCGTCCTCACTAGGTTACTAAATCGACAATTTCTCTTTGAATATCCTATTTCGAAGCTGCGCCAATGTGACCCGAAGCCGCAGCCAACGCAATTGGCAAAGCGGCCATTCGTAAACACGTTATTAACCGTGGTCGGCTATTTTCCACTGACCTAGGGGAGATATTGCCAATGCACGCGAACGCGCGGGTTCTGCTTTACACCGACACAGACAACGCTGGCGATCTGGCCGACAAGCTTGAACAGCACGGATTTCAGCCCTTGCCGGCGACTTCCCGTCAAGATGCCTTGCGTATCGTCACGGGCCGCTATCCCGATATCGCCATCGTCGATGCGGCGGCGAATAGCGAAGGCGCACGGTTCCGCCAGGATCTGCGGGATCTGCGGCCGGAAGGCAGCATGCCGACGATTGTCATTGGCACAGCCGACGATGCGCCGGATGGTGGCCTGCAGACCGAGTTCCTGCCGGCGCCGTTTCGGGATGCGGAACTGTTTTCCCGTCTCGAAACCCTGGCCCGTCTGGTCACCATGCAGGGTGAGCTGTCACTGCGCGCGGAAACCTCGCAGCTTTACGGTCTGGAAGCCCCCATGCCCGTGGCACAACCGGACACGGTTGCCGACTCGCAAATCCTGTTGATTGCCACTGACGCCGGCCAGGGCCGGACGATCACGGACATGATCGCGGGACCGGGCGACACGACGACCAAGGTTGAAACGGTCGCGCAGCCTTATGAAGCGATCGAACGCCTGTTGGCCGCCCCGTTCGATGCCGTCGTCGCACTTCGGGACGATGACGCGGAAAGTCTGTTGAATTTCTGCGGCGATCTGCGCAACCACGCAAACTTGTTCAACATGCCGCTCTTGGTGCTCAGCCAGGGTGATGATGACACGGCCCACGACCAGGCCTATGAGGCCGGTGCCTCGGATGTGCTGGATCTGGCCGATGCCGGACCACGCCTGTTGCCCCGCCTGCAACACCTGGTCAAGCAACAACGTTATCGCCGGGCGATGCAGGACGTCTACCGCGAGGGCCGCCATTATGCCGGCAACGATGCCCTGACCGGCCTGTTCGGCCATGGCTATCTGCATACCCATTTGCAAAAACAAATCGCTGAATGTCAGGCCCGCAACAAGGATCTGGCCGTCGGCTTTTTCGACATCGCCCGTATGACCGACATCAACAGGGAGTACGGTTACGTCTCCGGCGACCGCCTGTTGCGGCAAATCGGTGGCGCCATCGGCGGCCTGGTTCGGGCCGAGGATCTGCCGGCACGCTTCGGCGGCGATAAATTCTGCATTGTGCTGCCCGATACGGACATGGCTTCGGCCCGGCCCGTGTTGCACCGGATTGCCAGCGTGATCAATTTCACCGAATTTGCCATTCAGGACATCGACGAGCCGGTGAAAGTGCACATACAAAACGGTTGCGCCGTCCTGCAATCCGATGACAGTGCCGAAAGCCTGATCGCCAGGGCACGGGCCGATATCAAAGGCGGCTAGCGCATGTCGGGTTTAATCAAACCCGAACCCATGCGCTAAAACCTTTAGAATAGAGCAACTTATCCGTATTCAATTGAATGCGGGTTGCTCTAGACCGCGGCGAAAGTCCCTATTCGGCCTCAATAACCTTCGTAATCACCGTCCCGCTTTTCGCGGAACGCCTTGATCGCCTCGCCATGATCGTGGCCGGCGCGGGCGATGGCGATGTGCGAACTGACCAGATCGAACGCCGTCGCCATGTCTGTTTCCAGGCTTTGATTAACCGTGCGTTTGATCAGGCGGACCGATAGCGGCGGCATGGCGGCGATCCGCCGTGCCAGCTTGGTGGTCTCCGCCAATAACTGATCGTCGGGATAGACGTGGTTGACCACGCCGATTTCAAGCGCCGCCGCGGCGTCGATGAAATCCGCCGTCCACAGCAATTCCAGCGCCCGCGCCTTACCGACCAAACGCGGCAGGAAGTAGGCCCCGCCGCCGCCCGGCAACAGGCCGATCTTGGCGTAGGTCTCGGCGAACTTGGCGCTTTCCCCCGCAATGCGGATATCGCAGGCCAGGGCGAGGTCCATGCCGCCGCCGATGGCGGCGCCGTTGACCGCCGCGAGCAAAGGTTTCTCGAACCGCGCCGCGCGCTTTGGGAAGGCCTGGATCTCATTCCAGATGCGGGATTTCGTGATATGGGGCCGGCTGTCGTGCTCATCGCCCATGCCGCCAATATCGCCGCCCGAGCAAAACCCGCGTCCCGCCCCGGTCAGGATCACCGCGCGCACATCCTCGCGCGCCTCGCACTCGTCCAACGCCGCAACCAGCCCGTACAGCATTTCGGCCGTGAAGGCGTTCAGCTTTTCCGGCCGGTTCATGGTCAGGGTGGCGATGCCGTCGTCAACATCAAATAGCAGATAATCCGTCACTGTCTTTCCTCCTTGCATGGCCGCTCAGGCCGCCATGAATTTGCGCAACACGCCATCGGCTTCAGCGACGATGCCACGCACCACGTCGCCGGCGCTTGGCACCTGGTTGATCAAGCCGCTGCTTTGCCCGGCCGGCAGCACGCCGTTTTCAACATCACCCTCGATCCGGCCCTTCAGCGAAGCCGGATGGCCCACATGCATGCCCTGCAAGGGATAGGGTTCAATCTCGGCCTCGCGGCCGACCCAGCTTTCGGTGAAGCCGTTTCGGATCAGCCGGCAGGTCTTGCCGCTATGGGCCCGCGTCACGACGGTGCCGGCGGTATTGGTTTCGGTGATCCTTTGTTTGTAGTTGTCGTGCGCCCGGGCCTCCTGTGTCGCGATGAAGCGGGTGCCCATCCAGACACCCTGGGCGCCAAACGACAGCGCGGCAACCAGGCCGCGGCCGTCGGCCAGTCCGCCGCCCGCCAGCACCGGCACGTCGACCGCGTCGACCACGGCCGGGATCAGCGCGGCGGTGCCAATGGAACCCACATGGCCGCCGCCATCGGAGCCTGACGCGATGACTGCATCGACGCCATCGGCAACGGCCTTTTCAGCGTGACGCACGGCGCCGACGACGGACATCACCTTGATCCCCCGCTCCCGGGCGCCGGCAACGGCGTCCCTGGGGCTGCCCAGGCCGGAGATCAACACCGGCACCCGTTCCTCGAACACCACATCGACCATGGCCGCCACCTGATCTGTGTAACGCACTGCCTCGTCGCTCTTCGAGGCGACGGTGGCAAACAGAATATCGACCGCGAATGGCCGGTCGGTCTGGGCCCGGACGCTGCGGATTTCGGCGCGTAACTCATCCGCATCCGTGGTCGAACCGGCACCGATGCAGCCAAGGCCGCCGGCGGCGGAGACGGCGGCGGCAAGATCGGCGCGGGCGACCCAACCCATGCCGGCTTGAAAAACCGGATGCTCGATTTGTAAGAGATCGCAAATGGGTGTGCTTAGCATGGACATCTCGATTTCCTCCGCGAACCTTTTTTCCTTCACAAGGGTACAAACCCTATGGCCGGGGCCGCAAGCGCGCTATCCTAATTATCCAATTGCATTTAATCATGTTGTGCGGAGGGCAATTGCCATGGATTTTGGCTTTAGCGCGGAGAACGAAGAATTTCGCGCCGGGGTTCGGGCCTTTATCACCGCGCATGTCTCGCCCGAGATTTTGCAGGAGATGCGTGACGGCTATGCCGGCGCGGGCATCGGCCCGCTGACCCGCGAACTTATTCTAAAGATCGGCGAGCGCGGCTGGATCGGCATGAGCTGGCCCAAGGAATACGGCGGTCGCGATGCCGACATCATCGATCAGTATATTTTCGAAGAAGAGCTGGCCCGTGCCCGGGTACCGCTGAACCTGGGCAACTTCATCGAACAGGCGCCCGCCATCATGAACGCGGGCACGGAGGCGCAGAAGAAATACTTCCTGCCCCGTCTGGTCCGTGGCGAGGTTACCTTTGCGCTGGGCTATACCGAACCCAGCGGCGGCACCGATCTGGCGTCTTTGAAAACCCGGGCGGTGGAAGACGGCGATGACTATGTGATCAACGGCCAAAAGGTCTTCACCACACGGGCGGAATCGTCTTCGCACATCTATCTCATGGCCCGCACCGACCCGGATGCGCCAAAGCACCGGGGTATCTCGATCTTTCTCATCCCCATGGACACGCCCGGCATCACCGTGCGGCCGCTCTGGACCCTGCCGGGCGGGCGCACCAACGAAGTGTTTCTTGACGACGTCCGGGTACACAAGGACACAATGCTGGGCCAGAAGAACGGCGGTTGGTATGTCGCCGCCTCCGCCCTCAATCTCGGCCGGGCCGGCGCGCGGCGCTATTGCATCTATGTTCTGCCGTTCGAGGAATTGTTGAAGTATCTGCAAACCGACGAGCTTGGCCGCGAGATCGCCCAGGACCCGGTGGTCCAGGACAGGATGGCCGAGCTTTATTGCGAGGCCCAGGTGGCCAGGCTGTTCACAATGCGCAGCCTCTCCATGGTGCGGCGCGGCGAGAACCCGCCTTACGAAATCTCGTCCGAAAAGGTCTGGGGCCCGGAGTTCCAGATCAGAACGGCCGAGGCGGCAAGCCAGATCCTCGGCGCCGATCATCAGCTTTGGCAGGCGGAGACGGCGCCCAACGGCGGCAAGTTTCCGCGCGAATACGTCAACGCCATGGTCTCGGCCTTTGCCCATGGCGGTACCCAGGTCATGCGCACGGCGATCGCCCGCCGGGGCCTGGACCTGCCGCGGGAGTGATAGGTCATGGATATTCTTTTGAACGAAGACGAGGAAATGATCCGCGACGGCATCCGCCGCTTTTTCGAGGCCGAGTGCGATGTACAGCGCGTGCGCGAAAACGAAGACGGCGAGGCACGGACCGATGCGGCGCTGTGGCGCCAACTGGCGGAGCTGGGCTGGCTGGGACTGGCCCTGCCGGCCGCCTATGGCGGCGGCGAGGCGCCCTTCACCCAACTTACCCTGTTATTCGAGGAAGCCGGCCGCGCCCTGGCGCCGGTGCCCCTGCATCCGCATATGGTCGCCGCCCTGACCTTGGCCGAGGCGGTCGAGAGTGGTGCCAGTGGCGCCTTGGCCGAAACCCTGATCTCGGATGCCTGCTTGGGCGAGCGTCTGCTGACCTGGGCCTGGGACGAACGGGGGCCGAATATCGGACCGAAAGTGGTCGAACTGAGCGCCGTGCCGGACGGCAACGGCTGGCGTCTGAATGGCCGCAAGCGAATGGTCGAAGCGTTTGAAATCGCCGATTACTGCCTCGTCGCCGCACGCACGGATGCGGCGGCAGGCGCCGACGAAGGTCTGACCCTGCTGCTGGTGGAGCCGGGCGCCAATGGCATTTCCTCCACCACGCAACGCACCCTGGCGGGCGACGAACAGTCGGAAGTCCGGTTCGACAACGTCTATGTCGATGGCGACGCCCTGGTCGGGCGGGTCGACGGGGGCTGGGACCTGGCCCGGCCCATGCTGGAACGGGCCATGGTACTGAATTGCGCCATGATCGCCGGCGCCTCCCGCCGGGCCGCCGAGCGCGCCTTTGACTACGCCAAGGAACGCCATGCCTTCGGCCAGCCCATTGGCGCGTTCCAGTCGATCCAGCACATCTGCGCCGACATGATCACCTGGGTTGACGGGGCGGAACTGCTGACGCGGGAAGCGGCCTGGCATATCGCGCAAGGCATGGACGCGGCCCTGTCCGCGGCGGCGGCGAAATCCTTTACCAACGAGCGCTGCCAAATGGTGCTGCGCGAGGCCAATCAGATCCACGGCGGCTATGCCCAGGTTTATGAATACGATCAACAGCTCTGGTACCGCCGGGCGGCGGCTTGGTGCATGCGCCTCGGTACCGCGATCGAGCACAGGCGGGAGGTGGCGCGGGCGCTGTTTTGACGGTCGGATAACACCACAAACTCACGGCTACGACAGCACCGCCAACCCGGATCCAGGGCCAAAGGTCTTAACCTTCGCGCCAAGGCTGCGTATGATGCCGCGATGATTCACGTCGATATCATATCCGATACGGTCTGCCCGTGGTGCTACATCGGCAAGCGGCGCTATGAACAGGCGGTTGCCATGCGTCCGAACTATGAATTTCAGACCGGCTGGCGGCCTTTTCAATTGAACCCCGACATGCCGGCCGCCGGCATGGCGCGAAGAGAGTATCTTGCCAGCAAATTCGGCGGCGTTGACCGGGCCGACCGGGTTTACGAGGCCGTCAGCACCGCTGGCGAGGACGTTGGGCTGTCGTTTAATTTCGGCAGCATTCCGCGGCAGCCGAATACCTTCGATTCCCATCGTCTGGTCCGCTGGTCGGAATCCGCCGGGGTTCAGGACGACGTGGTCGAAATGTTGTTCAAACGTTATTTTATCGACGATGTGGATTTGGGCGACCGCGAGGCCCTGGTGGAAATCGCCGCCAGTTGCGGCATGGACGGCGATTTGGTGCGCGATCTATACGGACGGGACGCGGACCGGGATTTGGTCATGGCCGAGGAAGGCGTGGCCCGGCGCATGGGCATCAACGGCGTGCCCTGCTTTGTCGTCGACCATAAATTCGCTATTTCCGGGGCCCAGGATCCATCCGTCCTGACGCATGTGTTCGATCTGGCCATGCAGGACAAATCCGGCAGTGGGTCGAGCACATTTCAAGAGACCGAGGACGCCGGCGCCGATTGAGCCAGACCGGCCAACTGCCGGGTTAGATAGTTCACCCCTTTCAGGCGGTCTTGCGCCTCGCCCCAGGACCTTTGATAGACCAGCTTGTGATCGGGCCGCAGTTTGGCGCTGCCCCGGTTGTCATTGATGAATTCAACCAGACCGGCGGGATTGGCGAATTGATCATTGCGGAAGACCACGCTGGCGCCGCCGGGCCCGGCATCGATCTTCGCCACGTTGGCGGTGCGGCACAGGCGTTTGATCGTGATGACGGCAAGCAGACTTTTAACTTCCTCCGGCAGGGCGCCGAAACGGTCGATCAATTCGGCGGCGAAGGCGTCGATCTCGGCCTCGTCCTGCAAATGCGCCAGACGGCGGTAGAGGCCCAGGCGCACATCCAGATCGGCGACAAAGTGTTCGGGTATCATGACGGCGGTGCCTAGGTTGATCTGCGGTGACCAGTCCTGTGTTCCGGTATCCAGATCCCCCGCCGCGCCGCTGCGCGCCGTCGCCAGGGCTTCCTCCAGCATCTGGTTGTAGAGCTCGAAGCCGACCTCCCGGATGTGACCCGATTGCTCCTCGCCCAACAGATTGCCGGCGCCGCGCAAATCCAGATCGTGGCTGGCCAGGGAAAACCCGGCACCCAGGGAATCCAGGGATTGCAGCACCTTCAGGCGTTTTTCCGCCGCTTCCGTGGGCCGGGCCCGGGCCGGCAGGGTGAAGTAGGCATAGGCCCGCACCTTGGACCGGCCGATGCGCCCGCGCAACTGATACAGCTGAGACAGGCCGAAACGGTCGGCCCGGTGCACCACCAGGGTATTGGCATTGGGAATATCGAGGCCGGATTCAATGATGGTGGTCGAGAGCAGGACATCGTAGGCACCTTCGTAAAAGGCGGTCATGACGTCCTCCAACTGGCGCGGCGGCATGCGGCCATGGGCGGTGACGAACTTCACCTCCGGCACCTGGGTACGCAGGAATTCCTCCGCCTCCGGCAGGTCGAGAATGCGGGGGCAGACATAGAAGCACTGGCCGCCCCGGTAGTGCTCCCGCAGGATCGCCTCGCGCATGACCACCGGATCAAAAGGCATCACAAAAGTGCGCACGGCCAAGCGGTCCACCGGGGGCGTGGCGATCAGGCTCAATTCCTTGACCCCGGAAAAGGCCATTTGCAGCGTTCGAGGTATCGGCGTCGCGGTCAGGGTCAGGACGTGGACGTCACTGCGCAGTTGCTTCAACCGCTCCTTGTGGGCGACGCCGAAATGCTGCTCTTCATCAACGACCAGCAGCGACAAATTCCTGAAGGCGATTTTCTTGCCCAGCAGGGCATGGGTGCCGATGACGATATCGACCTGGCCGTTGGTCAGGCCCTCGCGGGTCTCAGCCGCCTCGCTGCTGCCGACCAGGCGCGATAATTGCCTGACCTTCACCGGCAGGCCGGCGAAACGTTCACTGAAGGTGCGGAAATGCTGCCGGCACAACAGCGTCGTCGGCGCGACGATGGCCACCTGCCCGCCCATCATGACGGCGGCAAAGGCGCCGCGCAGGGCGACCTCGGTCTTGCCGAAGCCCACATCGCCGCAGATCAGGCGGTCCATGGGCGTGCCTTTTTGCAGATCGGTGAACAGATCCTCGATGGCGCCAAGCTGATCCTCCGTCTCCTCGAACGGGAAGGAGGCGCAGAATTCCTCGTACAGCCCATCGGGCCGTTCGATCGCCGGGGCGGAACGCAGGACACGTTCGGCCGCCACCTTGATCAACTGATCGGCCATGTCGCGGATATGTTGCTTCAGCTTCGCCTTGCGCGCCTGCCAGGCCGCCCCGCCCAAACGGTCCAACGCGGCGGCTGCATCCTCCGAACCATAGCGGGAGAGCAGTTCGATGTTTTCCGCCGGCAGGAACAGCTTGTCGTTGCCGTCGTAGTGGATTTCCAGGCAATCATGCGGCGCGCCGCCGACCTCAAGGGTCTGCAAACCAACGAAGCGTCCGATGCCATGTTCCACATGCACCACCAGATCGCCGTCGGAAAGCTGGCTTTGCTCGGTGATGAAATCTTCGGCGCGGCGGCTGCGCCGGCGCCGGGCCAGGCGGTCGCCCAGCACGTCCTGTTCCGAGATGATCGCCAGATCGGCGGTTTCCACCCCCTGCTCCAGCCCCAGCACGACCATCGCCGGCACGCCAGGGGGCAGCGCGATAACCGCCGGCCAATGTTCGACCGTCTGCACCCCTTCGATGCCGTGATCGTCCAGCAGCAAGGCCATGCGCTCGGCCGAGCCCCGGCTGATGGCGGCGAAGACCACGCGCCGGCCCAACTGGCGCTGTTCGTTCACATGGCCGCGCAGGGCGTCGAAGACGTTAACTTCCGCCTGGGCCCGTTCGGCCGCGAAACTGCGGCCCTGACGGCCGGCGAAATCAATGACCTTGGCGCTTTCGGGTGCGGCGAAGGGGGAGAATATACCGCCCGGCCGATCAGCCAGGGCACCGTCCCAGATTCGCGCATCGAGAAACAGGCGTTCGGGCGGGATTGGTTTGTAAAGCGGCGCACCGCCGTAGGGATTCTTTTGCGCCTCTACCCTGGCCTGGTAGTAATCCTCGATCTGGGCCAGACGGTCGTCGCGCGCCTCCAACACCAGATGATCCAGGGTAATGGCGCCCGCATCCACATAGTCGAACACCGTCGCCATGCTCTCGTGAAACAGGGGCAGCCAGTGTTCCATGCCGGAATGACGCCGGCCCTCGCGGATCGAGACATACAACGGATCATCATCGGTTACGGCACCGTACAGTTCGCGATAGCCCTGGCGGAACCGGTCGGTCGTCGCTTCCGTCAACTGGACCTCCGACACCGGCACCAGATCCAGCGCCTTGCCCTCGCCAATGGTGATCTGGGTCAGGGGGTCGAACAGGCGGATGCTTTCCAGGGTATCGCCGAAGAAATCCAGCCGCAGCGGCGTTTCCGCGCCGGCGGGATAGATATCGACAATGCCGCCACGGGTGGCGAATTCGCCCGGCTCCATCACCGTGCCGCTGCGGCTGTAGCCGTTACGCACCAGGAAATCCAATAGCTCGGACACTTCCACCCTGGCGCCGGGCCCGGCCTGAAACACCGCGCCCTCGATCGAATTGCGCGGCGGCAGCCGTTGCAGGGTGGCGTTGATGGTGGTCAGCAGGATCGCCGGCGCCTTCGGTGCCGCCTGCCCCACCAAACGGGCCAGGGTATTCATGCGGCCGGCGCTGATTTCCGGGTTGGGCGAGACCCGGTCATAGGGCAGGGTATCCCAGGCCGGCAGGCGCAGCACATGGGTGCCGGGGGCGAAGAAGGCAATCGCCTCGGCCAGGGCGGCCATGCGGCCTTCATCGCGGGCAATATGCATCAGCCAGCCGCCGCCCGCCCGTGATTGTGCCTGGGCCAATTCCGCCAGGGTCAGGGCATCCAGCCCCTCGGGCATGCCGGTTAGTTCATACCTGGTTTTTTCAGATACTATTTTGTCGATATTATTCAATATATTATGGCGTTATTCTAAAGTTTAAGATCATCTTCATGATGTGATTGTCATGCTCCGGCGGCGGCGCCTCCCGCCCGGCCAGCCAGGCGTAAATATCGTGTTCGTTCTCGTTCACGATGGCCTCGTACAGGTCCAGCTCCGCCTCGGTCATGTCGGGGAGATGCTTGGCGGCGAATTGGCCCAGGACCAGGTCCAGTTCCTTGGTGCCCCGGTGCCAGCTATGATAGCGCAGACGCTTGCGCCGTATCTCGGTGGTCTCGTCCGCTTTCCCGTCTTTGGTGCTCATGGCTCTTCCCCGCTTCCGCCCCAGGATATAACCTACCCTTCGAACTCACGCCAGCACGGGCAGGTCATGCGGCCAGAAATCCTATTCACCTTGTTCAAACCAGTCACCGCGCTGAAGGGCGTCGGCCCGCGCCTGGGCAAACTGATCGAGAAACTGGCCGGCGGCAAGCTGGTGGATCTGTGCTGGCACCTGCCCACGGGCCTGATCGACCGCCGTTTCCGGCCCAAGGTGGCGGATGCCCCCGACGGCGCGGTGGTGACGTTGAGCGTGACCGTGGACGAACATCACCCATCACCAAACCGCCGCCTGCCCTACAAGGTGCTGTGCAGCGATGACAGCGGCAGCGTCAGCCTGGTGTTCTTCAATGCCCGGGAGGATTATCTGCACGAGATCCTGCCCCTGGGCGCCGAACGGGTGGTTTCAGGCCGGGTCGGCCACTACGGCCAGGAAATTCAGATGGCCCATCCCGATCATATCGTCGATCCGGACAAGGTGGATGAACTGCCGACCGTGGAGGCGACATATCCCCTGACCACGGGCCTGACCGCCAAACCGCTGCACCGGGCGGTGCGGGGCGCCATCGATCTGGCTCCGGACCTGCCCGAATGGCAGGACACGGCCTGGTTGGCGAAACAGCATTGGCAACCCTGGCGCCAGGCTTTGCTGGCCGTGCACGCACCGGAGAGCCAGGCCGGGTTGGAGGCGGATGAGCCGAACCGCCGCCGCCTGGCCTACGATGAACTGCTGGCCAACCAACTTGCCCTGGCAATGATCCGCGCCGCCGCGCGGCGGCGTTCGGGCCGGGTGGTCGCCGGCGACGGCCGTTTGCGCCAAGCGCTGATCGCCGCCCTGCCCTATCAATTGACCGAGGGGCAGCGCCAGGTTCTCCACGACATCCAAGGCGACATGGCCCTGCCGCAACGCATGCTGCGCCTGTTGCAGGGCGATGTGGGCAGCGGTAAGACCGTGGTGGCGCTGCTCGCCATGCTGGGGGCCGTGGAGACTGGGGCCCAGGCCGCCTTCATGGTGCCGACGGAAATCCTGGCCCGGCAACATCTGGAGACCCTGACCGCCTATTGCCAGTACCTTGGGATCCGTATCCAGATCCTCACGGGCCGGACCAAGGGCCGGCCGCGCCAGGCTTTGTTGGAGGATCTGGCCAGCGGCGAAATTCAGATTCTCATCGGCACCCATGCGCTGTTTACCGAGGATGTGATCTTCAAAGACCTGGCCCTGACCGTGATCGACGAACAGCACCGGTTCGGCGTGCACCAGCGCCTGAACCTAGGCGACAAGGGCGCGGCGGCGGATATCCTGGTGATGACGGCAACGCCGATCCCCCGCACCCTGAGCCTCACCGTCTATGGCGACATGGATATTTCGCTGCTGCACGGCAAGCCGGCGGGGCGGAAATCCGTCGATACCCGCTCAATGCCGCTGTCGCGACTTGATGAAGTCGTCGCCGGCGTGGGCCGCGCCATCAACAACGGCGCGCGGGCCTTCTGGGTCTGCCCGTTGGTGGAGGAGAACGAGCAACTGGATCTGGCGGCGGCGGAGGAACGCCATGGCAGCCTGAGCCGGGTGTTCGGCGCCGATCATGTCGGCCTGGTGCATGGCCGCATGAAGGTCAAAGAGAAAGACGCCGCCATGGAAGCCTTCGTCGACGGCCGGACCAAGGTGCTGGTGGCAACGACGGTGATCGAGGTCGGCGTCGACGTGCCGGAGGCCACGATCATGGCCGTGGAACACGCCGAACGCTTTGGCCTCGCCCAACTGCACCAACTGCGCGGCCGCGTGGGCCGGGGCAGCGAACAGGGCCATTGCCTGTTGCTCTACGCCGAGCCTTTAGGCGAAACAGCCCGCGCGCGCATCGCCATTATGCGCGAAACCGACGACGGTTTTAGAATTGCCGAAGAGGATCTACGCCTGCGCGGCACCGGCGAACTGCTGGGCACGCGGCAAAGCGGCTTCCCCGAATTCCGCCTGGCCGACGCAATAGCCCATCAAGACCTGATGGAAGTCGCCCGGGACGATGCCCGCCTGATCCTGGATAAGGACCCGCATTTGGAGACGGAGCGCGGCCAGGCGCTAAGGGCACTGCTGTATCTGTTTGAACGGGATGCGGCGGTGAAGCTGTTACGGTCGGGGTGAGAGGGCAAATTATCAAAGGACCGGACTACTCACCCCTCACTGTCATACCCGCGAACGCGGGTATCCAGACGGAGCTTGAATAGTCACCAGATCCGCGAGATTCCTGGATTCCCGCTTTCGCGGGAATGACCCCTTAGTCGTTTCCAGATTTTTCGTTGTTCGAAATCTAAAATAGTAGAAAATCGGGACCAGAGAATGGGGTTCGTCGGGAGGATACTAAAATGATCTGGTTGGTGCTTGGCGTCGTCCTGTGGTGCGCGGTGCATCTCTTGCCCGGCATTGCCGGAGCGGTCAAAGCCGGGCTGGTCGGCAAGCTGGGGCGGAACGGCTACAAGGGTGCGTTTTCCCTCGCCGTGGTGGCGTCCGTCGCGCTGATCGTCATGGGCTGGCGCGCGGCTGAATACACCCCCGTCTACGAGCCGCCGGAATGGGGGCCGCACCTGACCCTGTTGCTGATGCTTCTGGCCATGCTGTTGTTTGTCGCCGCCAACCGAGCAACCCGGATCAAACGGATCATCCGCCATCCGCAGTTGACCGGGGTCATCGTCTGGGCCGTGGCGCATCTGATTGCCAATGGCGACCTTCGGTCTCTGGTGCTGTTCGGCGGCCTGGGCCTGTGGGCCTTGATCGAAATACCCCTGCTCAACGCCAGGGACGGCGCCTGGAAGAAGCCCGACGCGCCGGCCATCGGCGTGGAATTGCTGGGGATCATCATCGCCCTGGCGGCGGTGGCGGTGATCGTCTTCCTGCATCCCTATTTCACCGGCGTATCACCCCTGGCGTTCCAGCGCCCTTGACCTCCCACGGTGATCGCTCTGATAGTGGCGCCTGTTGAATTGATGGGAGGCAGGACATGCGCTTGCAGGACAAAACCGCGATTGTGACCGGCGCCGCGTCGGGCATGGGGGCGTCGACCGCGAAGGTCTTCGCCGCCGAGGGCGCCAGGGTGCTGGTGACCGATGTGCTGGCGGACGAGGGCGCGGCCGTGGTGGCGGCGATTACTGAAGCCGGTGGCGAAGCACGCTTTCAACGCCTCGATGTAACATCGGAGGCGGATTGGGACAGCGCCGTGGCGGCGGCGCTGGCGGCCTGGGGCAAGCTCGACATTCTGGTCAACAACGCCGGCATATCCGGCAGCCACCCGGACCGTCTGAACGTCGACACCTGGGATGCCCAGATGAACATCAACGCCAAGGGCGTCTTCCTGGGCATGCGCGCCGTGATCCCGACGATGCAAGGCGCGGGCGGTGGCGCCATCGTCAATATCTCCTCGATCTCCGGCTTCATCGGCCAGGACTATGTGCATATGGGCTACAACGCCGCCAAGGGCGCCATCCGCCTGTCCACCAAGGCCGCCGCCGTGCAATACGCCAAGGACGGCATCCGAGTGAACTCGGTCCATCCCGGCATCATGCCGCCCATGCGCACCTCGAAGCTAACGGCCGATCCGGAACTGCGCGCCGAAATGATCGCCGCCATTCCCATGGCCCGTGAAGGCGGTGTCGAGGAAGTCGCCTACGCCAACCTGTTCCTGGCCAGCGACGAGGCCTCCTACATCACCGGCATCGAGGTGCCCGTGGACGGCGGCTACCTGGCCCTGTAGGAGCAAAGATAGGATTCCAGACATGCCGTCTATTGAATATTTCTACTCCGCCCATTCCGCCTTCGCCTATCTCGGCTCCGCCCGCCTGATGCAGATCGCCGCGGCGGCGGGGGCCGCGATTGTGCATAAGCCGGTGGATCTGCTGCGGGTCATGGTGGAGTCCGGCGCCGGATCGACCCGGGAGCGCGGCGACCGTCATCGCTCCTACTACTTTGGCCGGGAGATCGAGCGTTGGGCCGAATGGCGCGACGCGCCGGTGGTGACGGGCATGCCGACCCATCACCACAACGACACGGCCCTGTGCAACGGCATGCTGATCGCCGGCATGGAACAGGGCCATAATGTGGACCGGCTTGCCCATGCAATGCTGGAAGCGCACTGGCGCGACGACGCCGATCTGGCCGACCGCGATACCCTGGCCCGGTTGGCGAATGACGTTGACCTTGACCCGGCCCCCCTGCTCAATGCCGCCCTGTCACCGCCCAACGCGGCGATTTATCTGGCCAATACGGAGGAAGCGATCCGCCGATCGGTCTTTGGCTCGCCGACATATTTCGTCGATGGCGACATGTTCTATGGCCAGGACCATCTTGAATTCGTCGAGCGCGCCCTGGTGCAGCCCTTCAAGGGCGTCTGGCCCCGATCACGGTGATCACCCTCGCGGCAGACAGCGGCCTCTGATCGTGACGGCAAGGTAGCTCAATCAAAGCGTCGTTCTATTCCGGGCGGCGATGTCAGAAAATAGAAAAACCTGGCCGGCCCATCGCCGGTATTCCGAACCTTGTATTTCCAGCCGGTGGTGTAGTGGGTGCAGTCGCCCGGCCCCAGAACATAGTGGTTGTCCAGGTTTTCGGCATCGGTGCCCCACCAGACGGTGAATTCGCCTTCCAGGATGTAATAGAACTCATCACATGGGCCGTAGTGATGGCGTACGGTGCCGTCATCCTGGTCCTCGATGGCGAAAACGCAGGTCTCGTCACCGGGCTGCATATGGCAGACGCCCACATTGCCCACGCCTTCAAGGCTGTAATACTGCTGGATCGGGACAGAGATATAATGGCTCTCGTCATGGCCGGGCCCGAACATGGGCACGTCCCTGGCCCGCATCACCTTGGGCTTGATTGTTTCCTGCGGCATCTCCCATCCTCCCAATGACACTGTCAATTGCGCGAACTATACTGACGGCAAAATGGAGGAAACAAAATGGCCAAAGTTATCGATCTTGAAATCGGCATGCCGAAGACCGCGACCACCAGCGCGGCGGCGGAAATCAACCGGGGCCGGCCGGGCACGCCGTCGTCCTTTTCGGTGCCGCGGCCCGAAGGCTATGGCTTCGACAACTACGGCCTGATCTTCGGCGGCGGCGGTGGCGGCGATGCGGCCCCCCTGCCCGACGATGCCCTGGATGACGTGGTGGCCGATATGGATTCTTCAGGCGTCGAATTCGGCCTGCTGGTCAATATGCCCAATAACGAGATCGGGCAGATCCACCGGGACTATCCCAACCGCTTCAAACTGTTTCCCGCCCTCAACCCCATGGACGGCATGCGCGCCGTCCGCGAATTGGAGCGTCTGGTGCGCGAGGACGGCGCCAATGGTTTTCGTGTCTCCGCCCTCTATAGCTGCCTGCCGGCCAGCGACCGGCGCTATTACCCGCTGTACGCCAAGTGCGTCGAGCTTGACGTGCCTGTCAGGGTCTATACCGCGATGACCTATGCCAACGACCGGCCGTACGAGCTGGGCCATCCGCGCCACCTGGACGACGTCTGTATCGATTTCCCCGAGTTGAAAATCGTCGCCGGCCTGGCGGGCTGGCCCTGGATCAACGACATGGTGGGGCTGTTGCGCCGCCATCCGAACCTGTACTGCGACACCGCCGCCCATCGTCCGCGCTACCTGGGCAAGGACGGCTCGGGCTGGGAGATGTTCCTGCAATATGGCAACAGCCTGTTGCAGGACAAGGTGATGATCGGCTTCTCCCGCTACTTGATGGGCTCCAGCTACGCCGAACTGATCGCGGAATACCAACAACTGCCCCTGAAGCCGGCGGTGCTGGAGAAATGGCTGTACGGCAACGCCGTTGAGTTTTTCAGCGGCTCCTAGACCTATCTCGATATTCATCGAAAAAGGCCTAGCTGTTGTCGCTCACGCTTGTGCGCTAAAGCGCACCGCTCCGCACGGGCGGCACATTGGCGCCGGGCCGCCGTCGCGGCCTAGCATGAAGAATTTTGATTCGAAACCGATCCGGCATTTACCGGGTAAGGCGAAACGTCGCGTCTATTTTTCGTTGAAGACCTCGACCCCATCCCACGCCCCGTCCGGGGGCGTGGCGATGAAATCGGCGATGCGGCGGCGATAGAGGGCGTGGACCGGGCAGGCCGGCTCGGCCTGCGCCAGAGCGGCGAATATTTTGTCCGAGCGGCACCAATCCCGCGCCCGATAGCTGGTCAGGGCCTGGTGATAGCGCTCAAGGTCCTCGGCAACGAAAGCGCCCGCCTCCAGCGGCTCGAAGATGCGCACGGGCTCCTGCTTGCCCTTGACCCGGACCAGGTCGAGCTCCCGATAGCTGAATTCGGGCGCCGCCGCCGCCGTGCTTTCACCAACAATCAGCGGCACGCCGTAAAACCGTGTCAGCCCCTCGATACGCGCGGCCAGGTTCACGCCGTCGCCGATCACGGTGTAATTGAGACGCCGGGCCGACCCCATGTTGCCCGCAACCACATTGCCGGTGTTGATACCGATGCCGGCGGCAATCCGGGGCAGGCCCAGGCCGGCCAGTTCATCGTTCAGGCTGGCCATCTCCCGGACCATGCCCAGGGCCGCGCGAACGGCCCGCTGCGCATCATCGCCATGGGCTAGGGGTGCGCCGAAAAGCGCCATGATGGCGTCACCGATATATTTGTCGACGACGCCGCCCTGGGCCTCGATAACGCCGGTCATGTGGGTCAGATAGCGGTTCAACAGATCGAGCAGTTCAGCCGGGCTTTGCCGTTCGCCAAGCCCGGTGAAGTCGCGAATGTCGGCGAACAGGATCGAGACCTCCCGCTCCTCGCCGCCCAATTCGAGCTCCCGGCTCAAAAGCTGTTCGGCCACCGCCGGGTCGACAACCTTGCCCAGCATGTCGCGCACCCGGTCGCGCTCGGCCAGGCCCTGGGTCATGTTGTTGAAAGCGCCGGCCAGTTCGCCGATCTCGTCGTCCCGGTCGACCGCCACGGCGCCGTCATAGAGGCCTTCCTGCACCCGCCGGCTCGCGGCAACCAGTTTCTGCACCGGGCGGCTGATGCCGCGGGCGATGACGGAGGCGCCGAGCAGCGAGGCCACGAAAGCCAGGGCGGTCAGCAGCAACAGCGCCAGGCGCAGGCGCTGATAGGGCGCCAATGCGGCGGCCAGGGGGCGTTGCAGCACAACCTGCAACACCGCTTCGTCATCCAGCGCCTGCATCAGGGTAACATTGTCCCGGCCGGCCAGATCCAACACGAAGCTTTGCCCCGGCTGCCGCCCAGCCCCCAACGCCGCCGCCAGTTCACCCGGTTCCGCCAGCGATGAAGCCTCAACCCGCCAGCCCTCGCCGACCCGGCGCAACAGCGACACATGGGCCTGGGTTAGATCTTTCAAGGCCCGGACGAATTCGTCATCAAGCACAAAACCGACGCCGATCCAGGCCACCGGCAGCGGCGCCAGCAGGGGCACCAGGACAATTCTGTAGGGCCGGTCATCAAGCAGCATGACCATGGCCGCCTCTTCTTCGTCGCTGTCATCAGCGGCCTCGATGATGTCGGCAAAATCGATCTCGGGCGCGTCCGGCGCTCGGCGCAGGGTGGAGGCAAGTTCTTCTTCATCCAGGGACAGCAGGACCATGACGCCGGCCTTGATGCGGGTCTGATGATTTTGCAGCGCCGAGAGCAGGGTTCTTTGGTCGCCGCTGGCATATGCGGTCTTGAACGCAAAGTCCCCCGACAACAGGCGCGCCGCCTGAACCGATTGCGCCGTGCGGCTCGCCAGCAGGCGGGCAAAGACGCGGGCGTCGACTTCGAGCTCCGCATTGATTTGCTGCCGGGCGAAATGGCTGTTGGCGAAATCGACAATAACAAAAGCGGCCCCCTGGACCACAAGCAGCAAACCGACGAAGAAAACCGTAAGGCGGGTGCGAAAACTGCTGAAGCGGAACAAGGCCTAGCTGCCTCTGTCGCTGTTCTGTTCTTTTTCCCTTTCGTAGTCGCTGGGCTTTTCCCGCCACCATTTCATTTTCGGCCGCAGACGGATCTTGAATTCCACCTCCACCGGGTCCGATGACACGGTGACCATTTGCGGCTTCTTCCGCGCCTTCTTCTTGCCCTTCATGCCCGGATGCCAGACCCGCACGGCATATTCGCCTGGCGGCAGGCCGGTGATCACGGCCCGCCCATCGCCATCGGTGACGGCGGCATGGGGCGTATCCAGCACCAGAATATGGGCGATCATCCAATCATGAATATTGCAGCCCAGGGTCACCTCACCCGCCTTGTCGAACAGCACCGGCGCCGCCTTTTTTCCGATGTAGAGCGGCCGTTCGAAACGCTTGGCCTTGGACACGGAATAGAGGTGATGCTTGATATTGTCATTGTTTGGGAAGCTGACCGTGGTGCCAACGGAAAAGGCCGAGACAAACGGTGAATAGAGCATCTCAACCTGATCGATGATGGCGCGGATCGGGCTCGGGGCCGGCTTTCCGGCCAGCGGCGTGGCATCTATTACCGCATCCTTGACGACACCGTTTTTATCCCTGACGATCCCCCGCAACTCGGCGGCCTCCGCCGCAAGCGTAAAGACACTTGCCAGCAGGCCCGCTAGAACCTTTTTCCACATTGCAGAATCCACCCCATTTCCAAGAATTCCGCCTGATAAATTATCACCAAATCCGTGCTTGGGCGAGCTATGGCCATTGTTTGGCGAAATGCCGGCTACGGTGGTTATAGCCGTCTTCGCCCTTGATCCGTTTATGGTAGGCGGAATTGAACACCGCATAGGCGCCGCAACGGCTGCAATCCACATCGTTGCCGTAGCAGCAGAACGTCCGTTCGAAATTACCGCCATCGCCCATATAAAGCGGCAGGGTGCCCAGCATCAGGCAGTTTTCGCCGTTCTCGCCGGTGTATTCGATACAACGGTCGGAATACATCAGCTCCAGCGTGCCGATGTTGGCCTTGACCAAGCCGGGATATTTCTGCTTGGCGGCGATCACCCGGTCAACCACCGGATCACGGTCCTTTAGGTCATCCCAGGCCAGACCGGTATCGTCATCGGCGCGGGGGACGTAAAAGGTGAAGGCAACGCCGTTGATGGGCCAATCCTTGACCTCTTCAAGGAATTCCTCCAGGCCATGGTGGTTTTGCTTGGTCAGAACCATCTGCAGCATCAACGTGGTCTGATCATCGGGGTCCCGCGCCGCCACCGCCGCCTTGACCTTTTGGAACACCCCCCCGCCCCTGATCGGATCGTTCATATGCTCCGGCCCATCAAGCGAGACCGTGACCAGGCCGCCCGGCAGCTTCGGTATGCCGTATGTGGCATTGGTAACAATGGCCGGAATGTCGAACAGCTTGGCTGCTTCCATCACCAGGTCCTTGCGGATCATCGGCTCGCCGCCCATGAACAGCATGGATTTGATGTTGTGCTTGTCGCGCAGGATTTCGAACTGCCGCATCATCGTGGCATCATCCATCTTGTCGCGGGCGCTGTTGGGATTGTTGTCCCGGAAGACGAAGCAATGGGAACAGGACAGATTGCAGACGTTGGTGACATTGACCAGCGCGGTGGGATAGTCGACATCGCCGAAGTCGGTCGGATCCCGAAGCACGGCTTCCTTGATACTTTTTGCGGTCATGGCGGCTCTCCACTACGGCGCGGCGCGCTCTTGAATGTGCCGAGAGATCATAGCCAATCGGCAATTCTGTTGGAATGGCTCTTTTCCGCTGCATGCGACAGGGAAAACTGAGCTGTTACAGATGTTCCTGAAACCAATCCAGAGCCGCTTGCCGGGATTCCTGCAACAACAAGGTGTAGGGATCGTAGTGGCGGCCGGACAGGGTGAGCAACTGTTTCGGCTCCCCGGCCAGTGCGAACGCCTCCCGCTGCCAATCCACCGGTGTCTGGGTGTCCTGGTCGGCAACGATCATCAGCAACGGCGTCGGCGCAATCCGCTCCATGAACGAGATCGGATCGTAGCCGCGCAGCAGATCCAGGCTGCGCACGGTGATCTCGTTACCATATGTGCCGTCCTTGTCCACCTTCTCGGCCCACTCGGCGGTTTCCGAGCCGGGGATCGCGGCCACCGTCACCGCCGCCGGTTCGCCCCGCGCCCGGCCGTCACGGTCGGCGGCAAGGCGTTCAAGAAAACGCGGGCGGCTTTTCTCCGGCACCCAGGCATCAAAGGTGCGCCGGCCGGAGACCAGCGGCACCTGGCTGACGGTGCATTTGACCCGCGCATCCAGTGCCGTCACCGTCAGGGCATGGCCGCCGGAGTAGGATGTGCCCCACAGCCCGATCCGTTCCGGATCGACAAAGGACAGATTGCGGCCGTACGAGATCACCGCACGCATATCCTCCACCTGCTGCCAGGGGTCGGTCTCGTGCCGGGGCCAGCCGGACGAGGCGCCGTAGTTGCGGTGGTCATAGACCAGCACCGCAAACCCCGCCTCAGCAAAAACCGCCGCATAGTCGTCCAATCCCATGGCCATCAGGGCGGAGAAGCCGTGGCTCATGACGATCAGCGGGCGGGCTTCATCGCCATCCTGTTGATAGAGCCAACCAGCCAGCTTTTCGCCGTTGGCATCGATCACGATGTCGCGGCGTTCCGTCATAGGGCCAAGGTGTCCGTCACCCGCGCCAGCGGCACCGGATCGTCTTGTAGCAGCAGGACCGCCGCCGCCTTGTCGAAACGGTTCTCCCCCGACGCCAGGGGATCTTGCGGCAGCAGGCGGTGATCGACCACCATGCGGGACAGCAGCAATCGCCGGGCATCGCCGCCCGCCGCGCCCACCGTCGCGCCTTCCCAGGCCAGCAACACGGCGGAAGCGGCATGATACAGCGCGTTGGTGGCCAGCCGGCCCTTGTCCTCCTGGGCCGGGTCGCCCGCGACCTCCTCGGCAAAAGCGAAGGCGCGCTCGACCTGGGCCGATAGCAGGCCCTGGAACTGGCCCGGAAGCTCCGGCGCGTCGTCAATCTTGTCCCGCAGGGTACCGGCCAGGGTTTCATGGGCCCGGACCTTGGCAATGGCGCGGGTGATCACATCGAGGGCATTGATGTTCGAGGTGCCCTCCCACAACAAGCCCACCTGGGCATCACGGATCAGGCGGGCGTTGACCCAATCCTCCACATAACCGTTGCCGCCGCGCACTTCCATGGCGCCGGTGGCAACCGGCACATTGTCGCGGCAGGCACGGAATTTCAACAAGGGCGTCAGAATACGCACCAGGCTTTCCGCCGTGGCATCGCCCTTGTTGGCCGAAGCCATGATATGGCCGGTGAACAGGAACATGCTCAAGGCCTGTTCCGCGGGCAGCATCTGTTTCATCAACTGCCGGCGCAGCAGGGGGAATTCGATGATGTTCTGGCCGAACTGACGGCGATTGCGCGCCACCTGCAGGGACTCGTTTAGGCACCGGCGCATCATGGCGGCAGCCCGCACACCGTGCGAAAGGCGCGAGAGACTGACCGTCTTCATGATTTGCTTGATGCCGGTATTCAATTCCCCGATCAGATAGCCGACCGCGCCGTCCAGCGTCACCTCGCCCGAGGCCATGGAACAGGTGCCCAGCTTATCCTTCAGACGCACGATGCGATAATGATTGCGACTGCCGTCCGGCAGTTCGCGAGGCACCAGAAACATACTCAAGCCACGGCTCCCTTCCACCGCGCCCTCGGTCCGGGCCAGCAGCAGGATCACATCCGCATCGGCGTTGGAGCAGAACCATTTATCGCCGTCGATCAGCCAATGGTCGCCTTCGGCCCTGGCCATGACCTCGATATTGCCGACGTCGGAGCCGGCGCCCTGTTCGGTCAGGAACTGGGCGCAGCGCCACAGCTCGTCCATGTCGTTGGACAGCATGCGCGGCAGATATTTCGCCTTCAGTTCCGGGCTGGCCTGATTGCGCATCAGGGTCAGGCCCGTGTCGGCCATGGAGACCGGACAAATCAAGCCGAACTCGCCCTGCACAAACAGATACTGAAAGATGTAGCGCACCAGGGGCGGCATGGCTTCGGGCCAGCCGAACACACCTTCCACGTGGCACATGCGGTGAATTGAGAACTCGCCATAGGCCAACTGTTCCATTTCGCGATAGGCCGGGTGATGTTCGATGGTTTCCAGATCACGGCCGGCGGCGTCGCGCGGATGCAGAACCGGCTTATGACGGTCGGCAATTCGTGATAGCTCGTCCAGCCTCCCGCCGCCGAGCTGACCCAGCCGATCCATTTGCGGTTCAACAACGGCCCGCAGATCATAAGGCAGATAGGCGGCGATGCCGCTTTGCAGACCCTTGTCGACCGCGAAGAAATTCATCCCCGCGCAGTCCGGCGCCACCCAATCGGCGCCCTTCATGGTGGCACTCATGCCGCCTGCACCGCCTTCAAGATCGGGGCCCAGTCCTCGACCATGTCCTCCTGGCCGGGATTGTACTGCACGGCAATCTGGCTGTAGCCGGCGTTCTTCAAATTGGTCAGGCGCTCGACCAATTCGTCACGGGTACCGGTGAAGGTCTTTTCCCGGATCAGATCGCCGGTCACCAGATGCCTCTCGTCATCGCGGACGAACATCATGTGACCCCGGTGCAGGCTCAGATATTTGGCATCGTCGGGTTGGTAGGATTGATAGAGCTTGTGATACCGATCCACCAGTTCCCGCTGCCAGTCCGGCAGGTTGACCTGCTCGCCGGTCTTGGCTTCCGCCTCGACGATGGCATGCATGAAAATCGCCGCCCCCGGCCCGGCATGCGCGATCGCCCGGTCACTGTCATAGGCCTCGCCCGGGGCCAGAACACAGCCCAGGGTCAACATGGTGGCGTAAAGATCTTCCGGCGCATTGCCGGCTTCGGCCCACGAGGCCTGCATCCGTTCCAGATCCCGCTTGCCGGTGCGTTCGGTAAAGACGATGTCGATCCAGGCGGCCTTCAGCTTCGCCGTCAAGGCGCGGCTGCGCGGGCCGAAGGCCGAGACATGCAAGGGTACCGGAGATTTGATGTCAATCAGGCCGTATTCGGGATTGAGGAAATTCGCCTTCGGGCGTTTGCCCTCGAACGGTACCTCGACGATCTCTCCCGACAACATGCCGTAGACCGCTTCGATATAGTCCTCCATGTCATCCATCTTCATGGCGCCATAGCCCATGGTGCGCCGGCCGGTAAAACCAGTGCCGACGCCAAAATGGGCCCGCCCGGGCGCCATGGCATTCAAGGTCGCGAAGGCATTTGCCGTTACCGGCGCGATGCGGTTGGAGGGGATAAGAACGCCAGTGGCAAGATTGATTTTCCTAGTCCGCATGGCGGCCGCCGCCATGGCCATGAAAACATCACCGCAAAGCTGCTGGGTGTCATAGAACCAGGCATAGTCGAAACCGAGTTCCTCGGCCCGTTCGACAATCTTCCAACTATCGCCGCCCGAGGGCACACCAAGGCCAATATCCATGATTTTACTCCCTACAATGCCGCCAGAACTTCATCCGCCGGGCGGTAATCCAAATTCAAATCGTTCGCCACGGCCTCGTACGTCACCTTACCGCTGTGCACGTTCAGGCCCGCCTTCAAATGCGGATCATCGCGCATGGCCTGGGCGAAACCCTTGTCGGCCAAGGCCAGCATGAAAGGCAGCGTGGCGTTGTTCAAGGCGAAGGTCGATGTACGCGCCACCGCGCCGGGCATGTTGGCGACGCAATAATGCACCACGTCATGGACCCGGTAGGTAGGATCGTCATGTGTCGTTGCCTTGGCGGTTTCAATACAGCCGCCCTGATCTATGGCGACATCGACGATGACCGCGCCCCGGCGCATGCCCTTGATCATATCCTCGCTGACCAGACGCGGCGCGGCGGCACCGGGCACCAGCACCGCGCCGATCACCAGATCCGAATTCATCACGTGTTTTTCAATGGCATCGACGGTCGAATAAATGGTGTTCAGGGACGAGGAGAATTGATCATCCAGCTCCTTCAATCGGCGCAAATTCAGATCGATCACCGTGACCCGCGCCTCGCAGCCAATGGCGATGCGGGCGGCGTTGGAGCCGACGACGCCGCCGCCCAGGATCAGCACATCCGCCGCCGGCACGCCCGCCACGCCGCCCAGCAAGGCGCCGCGCCCACCCTGGTACATCTCCAGACAATGCGCGCCGGCCTGGATCGACATGCGCCCGGCGACCTCCGACATCGGCGCCAGCAGAGGCAGGCCGCCGAAGTCATCGGTCACGGTTTCATAGGCAATAGCCGTGGCGCCCGAGGCCAGCAAGCCCTTGGTCTGATCGGGATCGGGGGCCAGATGCAGATAGGTGAACAGCACCTGGCCGTCACGCAGCATGGCGATTTCGGCCGCTTGCGGTTCCTTCACCTTGACGATCATGTCGGCGCGGGCAAAGACCTCGGCCGCGTCATCGACGACCTCGGCGCCGGCTGCGACATAGTCCTCATCCAGCAGGCCAATCGCGGCCCCGGCGTTATGCTCGACAACGGCGCCATGGCCGTGGTGCACGGCCTCCCTTGCGGATGTGGGCGTCAGCCCGACACGGTATTCGTGGTTCTTCACCTCTTTCGGAACACCGATCAGCATGGCCCTGGCCTTTCCGCAATCTTGCCGTTATTCGAGCGCCTTGATGACGTTGGAAGTGATTTCCACCATTTGATCGATATGGCTCTTTTCCAGGACCAATGGCGGCGACAGGGCGATGATATCGCCGGTCACCCGGATCATCAGGCCGGCCTCGTAAGCCTTGATGCAGGCTTCCATGCCGCGCTTGCCCGGCGCACCTTCACGGGATGACAGCTCGATCCCGGCGACCAGTCCGATGTTGCGGATATCGATCACGTTGGGTAACCCCTTCATGGCGTGCACCGCTTCTTCCCAATAAGGGCTTAAATCGGCGGCGCGCTGGAACAGCCCTTCCTCTTCATAAACCTCCAACGTCGCCGTGGCGGCGGCGCAGGCCAGGGGATGGGCGGAATAGGTATAGCCGTGAAACAGCTCGATCCCTTCCGGGCTGCCCTCCATGAAGGCGTCATAGATCTTGTTGTCGGCGGCGACGGCGCCCATGGGCACATAACCCGACGTCAGGCCCTTGGCCATGGTGAACAGGTCCGGCTTAACGCCGAAATGCTCCGAAGCGAAGGAGCTGCCCAGGCGGCCAAAACCGGTAATGACCTCGTCAAAGATCAACAAGATGCCGTGCTTTTCGGTAATTGCGCGCAACCGTTCCAGATACCCCTTTGGCGGCACCAGGACGCCGGTGGAACCGGCCATGGGCTCGACGATGACGGCGGCGATGGTCGAGGCATCATGCAAGGCGACCAGGTTTTCCAACTCATCCGCCAGATGCGCGCCCCATTCCGGCTGCCCCTTGGTAAAGGCCTGTTCCGCCAGGTTATGGGTATGGGGCAGATGATCGACGCCATTCATCAACGGGCCGAAGAACTTCCGGTTGGCCGGAATGCCGCCCACGGAGATGCCGCCGAAGCCGACGCCATGATAGCCCCGCGCCCGCCCAATTAGGCGGGTGCGCGATGCTTCGCCGCGCACCCGGTGGTAGGCCAGCGCGATCTTCAGCGCCGTGTCGACCGCTTCCGAGCCGGAGTTGGTATAGAAGATCCGGTCCATCCCCTCGGGCGTCATAAGCGACAATTTTTGCGCCAATTCGAACGACAGCGGCTGGCTGAACTGGAAGGATGGGGTGAATTCCAGGGTGTCGGTCTGGGCCTTCACCGCCTCCACCACCTTGGGATGGCCATGGCCGATGTTGACGCACCACAGGCCGGCCGAGCCGTCCAGAATGTCGCGGCCGTCGTGGCTTTTGTAGTGCATGCCCTTGGCCGAAACCAGCAGGCGGGGCGCCGCCTTGAACTCCCGGTTCGAGGTGAAGGGCATCCAGAACTGCGACAGATCGTTCGGCTGTACGTTAGCTGTTGTGACGGGCTTGTTCATGGCGATCTCCAAAGAATTTTCTAATGACACTGTATCAAGCTGCCGCTTGCGGACAAACTGATAAACGGCGCCTAATCGCGGTCCGGCAGCAGGTCCATGATCTGTTCCAGGTTCCCGATGCGTTGACTGATTTCGAGGTTGCTGTCCATGCGCAGGGTCAGGGCATTGATGCCGGCGTCACGGTAGGTTTCGAAGCGTTTGCGCACCATGTCGGGGGTGCCGACGGCGCCGAACTCGGTGACCATCGCGTCGGGCACCCGGTCGGCTGCTTCCTGGCGCTTGCCGTCGAGCCATAGGCGCTGGATGGCCAGGGCGTCATCGGTATAACCGGCCCGCTTGAAGGCATCGTTGTAAAAATTGGTCTTTTCCGATCCCATGGCGCCCATGGAAAAGGCGACGCCGGGTTTGTAGGCATCGATCAGTTCCTGAACATTCTCGCCCACCGAGACATTGCACGAGGCGTGCAGGTTGATGTCGGCCAGGCTGCGTCCCGCATCAGCGGCGCCTTTGCGCAGATGATCCATATGCGCCTCGGCATGATCGGGCGAAAAAGAGGTGCCCAGCCAGCCGTCAGCGGCGGCACCGGTATATTCCAGGGATTTCGGGCCAAGGGTGGCGAGGTAGATGGGGATATCCTTGGGCTGATGATCCAGCCGGATCGCCTTGCCCTCGCCGTTCGGCAGCGGCAGGACAAAGTGCTTGCCCTCGTAGCGCAGCTTTTCGCCCCGGAAGCCCATGCGGATGATCTCCACGGTTTCCTTCAACCGCCCCAAGGGCGCCTTGTAGGAGACGCCCTGCAGGCCTTCGACCACCTGGGGGCCGCTGACGCCCAAACCAAGAATAAATCGGCCGTTGGTCAGATTGTCCAGGGACAGGGCGGTCATCGCCGTCATCGACGGTGTCCGCGCACTGATCTGCATGATGCCGGTGCCCAGAATGATCTTGTCCGTCAGCGCGCCCAGATAGCCCAGGGTGGTCACCGCATCGTGGCCCCAGGCCTCGGCCGACCAGGCATAAGTCACCCCCAGTTTCTCCGCCTGTTGGATGTAATCCACCAATCCCAGGATATCGACCCGGTTATAGGCGCCGATGGAAATCGATACTTTCATACTGTTGTCTCTCCTAAATGTCCGGGGCGGTGAATTCCGGGCCGTTGGGGCACAGGCGCACGCCGGGCCGCAGGTTCTTGTACGGCAGACTTTCAGGCCGATCAATACTGGCGCCTGGTGCTTCGACCACCAGGATCTGTTCCGCTATATCGGTGAAGTCGGCGCGGAAATGCACGCTGCTTTTCAGGCCGAGAATTTTCTGTTCCTCCGGCTCGCAGCCCAGATGGCGAAAGATTTCCTTGTCGGCGGCCTGCATGCGGTTGCTTGATACCACGACGGAGACGCCGCCGATGCGCAGCAGCGCCATGGGGCCAAGATTTGGCGTCACGCCCTTGTAGAACGGCCCCGTGCAGGTAAACGATCCGCTGCCCAGGGCCATCACCTTGAAGCGGCCCCGAAACGGCGGGTCGCCGTCGGTATAGACCTTGCCGCCCAGGGCGATGTCGATCTCGGCCCCCTGCCCCGCCGCGTGGGCCTGGGCCGCCGCCTCCGGATCAACCAGGGCGCCGACCACGGCGCGGTCCGCCCCTTGTTCGACCAGGGACCTGAGCAGCCCCGTGGTGTCCGACGTGGCACCGGCGCCGCAATTGTCCTGCACATCGGCCAGGACATAGGGCTTATGGGCATTCGAGACGATGGCCTGGGAGACCGCTTCATCCGGCGACAGGCGCGGCACCTGAAAGTCGGCTTCGCGCTCCATGATGGCATCATAAAGCGCATCCGCCGCAATATCGGCGACCGCCTGATCATCGCCGTAGGCGACGACAACGGGGCCGCAATCCCAGATATCGGCGGGTGGAAAACCAGGGGTGAAGGAGATCGAACGCACCCCCGCCCCTGCCTCCAGTTCCGCCAGCCGGGCATAGGTTCCCAACGCCGGTTCGGCCATGGTGCATTGGCCGGTCAGGGGCATCAGGAAGGGTACGGCGCGATGGGCCTTGGCCGGCGGCGCGTCAGGCGTGGCCAGCAAATGATCGAGATAACGCGCCGCCCGCCCGCCGGTATCGGCCATATCCACATGGGGGTAAGTGCGATAGGCGATCAGGCCATCGCAATTGTCAAACATGGTCCGGGTCGTGTTGCTGTGCAGATCGAGGCTGACCACCAGGGGTACCTCCGGGCCCAACTGCCGCCGCACCCGGGCCAGCAATTCGCCTTCGCCGTCTTCGGTGTGCTCGCAAACCATGGCGCCATGCAGATCGAGATAGACGGCATCGAACGGCGCCGCCGCCTCCAACCCCTCCAGCAACATGGTGATATAGGTTTCAAAGGCATGCTCGGTTACATGCGCCGAAGGTATGGCGCAGCACCAGGCAACCGGGGCCAATTCGTGGCCCAGGGACCGGGCCTGGTCCATGAAGCCGGCGATCGCGATGTTCTTACCGGGCATGACGGATAGAATATCTTCCCCGATGGTCAGACCAGGGAAACTTTCGGCGCGCACGAAATCGTCCCAGCTTGCCTGAACCGGCGCAAATGTATTGGTTTCGTGCAAAAAACCGGCGATGGCGATACGACTCATGAACGGTTTCCTCTTTTCTGAAGTCCTAAAAGGTGGCTATCCCGAACTGATCGGCGGGCATGGTCCGAACGCTGGGATATCGATGGATGTCAAAACAGAATGAAGCCCTCGCCCGCTGTCAGCCGGTCGAACCGTCGATACGCTTCCTCCGCCCGCGCCCAGCGGGGACTTAACAATGGATCCACGTCAATCTTGCGGTCGGCGACAAATTGGGCGCATTCCTCCCTGATTGCATCGCTGGCGCTAGGCTAACGGATTTCCGGCTTGATTGGAATTGTACCGCTCTACCGGGCTAATTTAGAAGATTTCGACGACAAGAACCTTGTCCCATGCGTATCCAATCTGGTTGATTGAGTCCAGCAAACCACGCAACACACAACCCAAGAAAGCTAACGAGCAGATAATTGACGTTGTTGGTGGCATTGGAGAATCTAGTGAGTTTTCTGCGGTCGATGCGACCACTTTACTAACTTATGCGAATTTGCGTACTCTATAAGTATTCATATGCATATACTAAAATCAATATTATATACTGGCAACAAAACGACGTACTACTTATTATAATACAACGGATTTTTAATATAATCCCCCCATAATCTCAACAATAGATAGAGGAAATCGCGAACCTTCTTCTTCCGTGTTTTGATCACAAACATCATGAATAGGGAGCGGCGCGAATCTCGCAAAGGGGAAATGTTATGCAAATACCGGAATTAAAAATTTCAGGACGCCTAAGCTTTGGCTTTGGTGTCCTCGTCGTCGTACTGATCGCCGCCGTTGCCTCGACCTTGTTCGAAGTCAGCGGTGTTAAAACCGTGACCGACCGTATCGTCAACCTGCGCACCCCAACGTCTCAGGCCAGTGCCAGACTGGTCAACGACATCAATGCCTCGCTGGCATCGCTGCGCGGCTGGATGCTGACGGGAAACAGCGCCTTCAAGAAGGAACGCGCCTCGGTTTGGGCCGATATTGCTCTGGTCCGCGATGAAATCGATGGTTTGTCAGCGCAATGGACCAATCCCGCAAACCAGGAAGCATGGGCCGATATGAAAGCCGTGTTGGACGAGTTCAGCGCCGCGCAAAACAAGGTCGAGGCCATTGCCAATACGCCCAAGGAACAACCGGCAACCCTGATCCTGACCCGCGACGCAGCACCGCTTGCGTCCATCCTGGTAACCGAGATCACCAAGATCATCACCTTGGAGCGGGACCTGCCGGCGACGCCGGAGCGCAAGGCCCTGCTTGGCATGATGGCCGATACCCGGGGCACCACGGCACGTGGTCTCGCCTCCATCCGGGCCTTTCTCCTGACCGGTGATCCCAAGTTCAAGAAAAGCTTCGATGGCATGTGGAAGAAGAACGCGGTGCGCTTTGGCGATCTAAAGGCCAACAAGCACCTTCTGACCTCGGCGCAACTGGAAAGTTTCGAGAAATTTGACGCCGCGCGGACTAAATTTCTGCCGTTGCCACCGAAAATGTTCTCGATCCGCGCATCGAATAAATGGAACATGGCCAACTATCTATTGATCAGCGAGGCCGCGCCCAGGGCCGGCAAACTGCTGACCAGCCTGCTTGGCCCAAAGGCCGAAGACGGCTCGCGCACCGGCGGCATGGTCGATAACCAGAAGCGCCTGTTGTCTGTCGATGCCGAGAAAAACGCCTCTCTCATCAGTGGTCTGTTGACCATGCAATGGATCGTCTTGGTTCTGGGCGTTGTCGTCGCCATTACCATTGCCTTCTTTACGGCGCGCTCCATCGTTGTGCCGATCAATCAGATGACCGGTGCCATGGGACAATTGGCCGATAACGATCTGGAAACCGAAATTCCCGCCTTGGAGAAGAAGGATGAAATCGGTGCCATGGCGAATGCGGTCCAGGTCTTCAAGGACAATATGATCAGGGGCGAGGAACTGGCCGCCGAACAGCGGAAAGCGCAGGAGCTGCGTGAGGAACGTGTCGCCAAGCGGGAGGAACTGGTTTCCGCCTTCGACAAGGACGTTGGCGAGGCCATGCAGGTGGTCACCAGCACGGTGGAGCAGATGCAGGCCTCGTCATCCGCCATGTCGGCCACGGCGGACCGGACCAACGAGCGTTCCGGTGCGGTCGCGGCGGCAGCCGAGCAGGCCGCTGCCAACGTGCAGACCGTGGCCACGGCGGCGAACGAATTGACCTCGTCCATCAGCGAAATTTCCCGCCAGATGACAACGTCGTCCGAACGCTCCCAGGACGCCGTAAACGAGGCTGAAAGTGCCAGCAAGAAGGTCCAGGGCCTGGCGGAAGCGGCCGTAAGCATTGGCGATGTCATCAGTCTGATCAACGATATCGCCTCCCAGACCAATCTGCTGGCCCTGAACGCCACGATCGAGGCGGCCCGGGCCGGTGAAGCGGGCAAGGGTTTTGCCGTCGTCGCCAGCGAGGTTAAGAATCTGGCGACGCAGACCAGCAAGGCGACGGAAGAAATCGCCACTCAGATCAGCGGCATCCAAACGGCGACCGAGGAATCCGTCGCCGCCATCAGCAGCATCAGCTCGGTGATCGAGGAGATCAATTCGATCGCCACGTCAGTCGCGGGCGCGGTGGAGGAACAGGGTGCTGCGACCGACGAAATCGCCCGCAGTGTCGAACAGGCCGCCGCCGGCACCCAGGAAGTCACGGTGAATATCACCGATGTCAGCAGTGCCGCCGGCGAAACCGGCACCGCCGCCAATCAGGTGGCGGGCGCCTCCAAGGAAATGAAAGCGCAAGCCGAACTGTTGCGTGGCCAGGTTGAAACCTTCCTGCGCGAGGTTCAGGCCGCCTGACGATATTGCGCAGGTTTCCACTTCCGAGGGGACGGCGACCGGTGGGTTGCCGTCCCCATTTTCTTGCGATCCCGCTTCAATAGTCCAATCGCAAGGCTGCCGCCGGTCCCTAGGCCGGTTTCGATTTAGAACTGTCCGTACCAGGCCGCGACGGCGGCCCGGCGCCAATGCGCCGCCCTCGCGGAGCGGTGCGCTCTTGCGCACTAGCGTGAGCGCCAATGACTAGATCTGATTCGATGAATATCGAAAAAGGTCTAGCGGTTCTTGCCCAGGAAACCGAACAGATGACCGGCAATCTTGCGGATCTGGATTTCTTCGGCACCTTCGGTGATGCGGTAGCGGCGGTGATGGCGGTAGATGTGCTCGAAAGGCTGGTTGCGGGTATAACCCTCGCCGCCAAACGTCTGCATGGCCTGGTCGGAGGCCTGCCAGACCAGCCGGTTGGCCCGGTAATTGGCCATGGAAACCTGATCGGTTACCGCCATGTGGTTCTGCTGATCCAGGTTCCAGGCGGTCTTGTAGACCAGATTACGGACCATCTCGGCCTCGGTATGCAGCTCGGTCAGGGGGAACTGGATTGCCTGGTTGGTTGACAACGGCTTGCCCCAGGTGGTGCGCTGTTTGGCGTAAGCGACGGCCTCGTCGATACAGAACTGCGCCGCGCCCAGGGAAGACGCCGCCTGGCGGATGCGGTTTTCATGCAGGAATGTCTGGGCCACGATCAAGCCGTCGCCCTCGTCACCAAGATAGGATTCCGTATCAGCGGGCAGGCGCACATCCTTGATGGAAACGATGCCGTGATCCGACGGCATGTTGAAGGTCCAGTCCATCTTCACCACTTCGAAGCCGGGCGTCGTGACCGGTACCAGGAAGGCGGTGATGCCCATCCCCTGCCCGGGTTGACCGGATGTTCGGGCGAAGACTAGGTCGTGGGTCGCCTCGTGAATGCCGGAATTGAAGCGTTTGTTGCCGTTGATGACCCATTCATCACCGTCCCTGACGGCCGAGGTCTCCATATAGGTGGCGTCGGATCCGTGATTAAGTTCCGTCAGGCCGAAACCGACCCGCCGCCCGCCGGTGATCAGGGCGGGCAGAAATTCCTCCTTCTGGGCATCGGTGCCGAAACGCCACATCATGATGACGAGCGGGAAATTGCCGACAATGGAAGATTCGTTTTGCAGATCGTTGTGCAAACCCAGGCCCTTGTGAGCCAGATGCTCCCGGATCATCGCCATGGCGAGATTGCTGCCGTCCTGGCCGCCGATTTCCTTGGGCAGGCCGAAGCGCAGGTGACCCGCCGCATCGGCCCGGTCCTTCATCTCCCGCAGCAGCACTTCCCATTCCTTGGCGGGCTTTCCGTCGTTGTCCCAGTCCGTCCGGGCGTTTTCCCGGCGGTGGTCGAAATACTGCATATTCTCCCGCTCAAGGGGCTTGATTTCCCGCTCGATAAATTCATCCAATTCATCAAGTTTATCTTGTATGTCTTTGGGAATATTGAAATCCATGGTACTCAGCCTTCCTCTTCAATGCACGCGTACAAAAGGTCCAGCGCCGCCTTGGCGAAGACCCACATATTGGCTTCCCGGTCGTCGCTGCCGGTCTCCAGGGTGATCACACGCTCCACCGGCCCCGTAACCGCCAGGCAGGTATGGCCCGCGGCATCACCATAGCTGTTACCGGTGGGGCCCGAGGCCCCGGTCTCGGCCAAACCCCAGGTCGCGCTCAACCGCTCCCGCACCGTGCGGGCACAGAGCATGGCATAGGGTTCCGATGACGAGCGCAGGCCCTCCATGGCCTCCCGCGGCACACCCAGCAGCCGGCCCCTGGCACGATGGGTATAGATCACGCCGCCGCCGAGAAAATATTTCGAGGCGCCGGGCACGCTTAACAGGCTGGCCGACACCAAGCCGCCGGCAGATGATTCCGAAACGGCGACGGTTTCGCCGCGTTCCTTCAATAAGGCGCCTAATTCCGCCGCCATGTCCAATTTACTCATCGGTATCCTCCCAAATTTCGCCTATTGTGGCGGCAAATACATTCGGATGCCAGTTTGGTCAGGAAATTTAGTGCAGAATAATCCACTCAGGGGCATCCTTCTGATGAATTTGGCGATGTTTCTGCTGGCCGGCATGGACGGCATAACCAAGACCTTGGCCACTGACTATGCCGTGCCGCAAATCCTTTCGGTGCGGTTCCTGATTTTCTGCCTTTTCGCCCTGGCCATCGCCCGTCCCAAGAGCCTGCGGACCGCCTTTCGCTCCCGCCATCCCATTCTGCAAATCGCCCGCAGTCTGATCATTGTCATTGAAGTCGGCGTCTTTATCGTGGCGTTCCGCTACCTGCCCCTGGCCGATGCCCATGCCATCTCCGGCATCGCACCGCTGCTGGTTACCGCCCTGGCAGTGCCGTTTCTGGGAGAAAAAGTCGGAATGCGCAGATGGACGGCGATTTCCATCGGCTTTCTGGGCCTGCTGATCATTGTCCGTCCCGGCATTGGCGTTTTCAATCCAGCCGCACTTATCCCGCTGGCGGGCGCCGGCCTTTGGGCGATCTATCAGATCCTGGTGCGAAAAGTCTCGGAAGACAGCGCGGCGACGTCACTCCTTTACATGGCGGTCACCGGCGCCATCGTCATGACCGCGCTGGCGCCGTTCTTCTGGCGCCCGCCCGATAGCACCGGCTGGCTGCTGCTGTTGTCCCTCGGCGTGGTCGGCAGCCTGGGCCATTATATTTTGATCAAGGCCTTCCAGGCCGCCCCCGCCTCGACCCTGCAACCGTTCCACTATGTGGTGCTGATCTGGGCCACGATCGTTGGCTATCTGGTCTTCGGCGACCTGCCCGATGCCTGGACGGTCCTGGGCGCCGCCGTCATCGCCGGCAGCGGTCTCTATGCCTTTTACCGGGAACGCCGGCAGGAAACCTGAAATGGAGAACCCGGCCGGTGCCGGCGCTCCCAGACCGCGCGATATGCTTTTTCGGCTCAAAAAAAACCAAAAAAACTTTTGGCGGATGCCTATACAGGGTCAAAAATTAGCGATTCCACGACGCCGATTTTCACCCCAAATTTGCCTTTTGCCGGCCGCGCCACGGTCATTGATGTTGACCGTTTTCGTCTCACTCGTGCATTTCGCCGGAAACATGGCCCCGCCATGACCAGCAAAGGCGGCAAGCGGCCTGACGCCATGGGCTGTCGATCATCTACGCGTCAACGCCAATTCCATGGTCCAAAGCGCCGAAGCACAACCGCCGGCCAGCAAGACCGATTGAATATGTCCATCGCCTTCACACCACTTTACGCATGCCTTGGCACGCGGGGCCAGCGGCGCATATGCATCCCGGCATGCAACGGCGGTCACGCTATTGACGCCGCCAACTCAGGGCGGGGGTCCCGCCACTCCTCATCATGGCGGCCGTCTCCCGCTTCGGACGGCGCTGCCTTTCGCTGATATGCGCGAGGCCCAGTTGCTTCAGCAGACGCGCCACCGACCGATCATGGTAGACCACGCCGAAACGCGCTTCGATCCAGGCTTTCAGGTCCGTGCGGCACCACCGGCCGGTACCATTGGACAGAGGATTGGGGCCGCTTTGAACCATCGCGGCCAGCTCTTCCAACTGCGCCGGCGTCAGCTTTGGCGATGCGCCCTTGGCCTTGCCGTCGCGCAGACCATCAGGTCCATCGGCATTGAAACGGTGCACCCAATCCCGCAAGGTCTGCCGATCCATGCCGCCAACCCGCGCCGCGTCGCGCCGGCTCATCCCATCGTAGATAGCCGCGATCGACAGCAGCCGCCGCGCTTGGTTAACGTTGTCGCACCGGGCCGCAAGCGCGCGCACACCAGTGGCGTCAAAATCGTCTCGAAGAGGTACCGTCACCTAGCTGACCCTCCAACACAGCGAATCAGCCGTGGAGGGAATCACAAAACGACGGGTTTGTGAATCAAAAAAAGGAGTCAGACTCAATATACAGTAATAAAAGTTAATTAGATAAATATAAAATTGCTCAATTCATGTTAACACAAAGATATTTTCCAATGATTTGACATAGCCTAAGTATATGTGCATTAATTATCATTCGGTCTAACCCTAAAACTGTTGATTAGGGTTAGATTGAGG
>CAZVYX010000031.1:0-62661 GCA_964631725.1 uncultured Rhodospirillaceae bacterium
GCCGGGGCAGTCGGTTCAACTGGTTTCGTCCCTTGACAACGGTTCTTATGCGGGAAGCAGGGTAGATTTTCCCAGTCCGTCCCGAAACAGTTCGCCAAGTTTGAAAGGTAGCGCATGCGGGGCGAGGCGGAACATGCCCCGGCCTGGGAAGCCATGGTCTCCCACGAGCAGCGCAAGGCAGGGATGTTTACAGCGGCGGGCCTATACGGCGAGATACTCCTGGCGGATTTCGGCGTTGTCGAGGACATCCTGGGCGGTGCCTTCGAAAGCCACTTCGCCCATGTCCAGGATGATCGCCCGGTCCGCCAGATGCAGGGCGGCGATGGCGTTCTGTTCCACGATCACCGTGGTAATGCCCAGCTCCTTAACCCCTTCCAGGATGCGCTCGATCTCGTGCACGATCACCGGCGCCAGGCCTTCGTAAGGTTCGTCCAGCAACAGCAGCTTGATATCCCGGGCCAATATCCGGGCGATCGCCAGCATCTGCTGCTCGCCGCCCGACAGGGTCACCGCCTCCTGCCGGGCGCGCTCGGCCAGGCGGGGAAAATGTTCATAGATGCGCTCGATGGACCAGCCGTGCGGCGGTGCGATCTGAGAGAGGACCAGATTTTCCTCCACCGTCAGGCCGGCAATGATGCGCCGGTCCTCGGGCACCAGGCCGACGCCCAGGCGGGCCGCCTGATAGGACTGCATTTCGTGCAGGGGCTGGTGGTCGAGCCAGATTTCTCCGTGCTTTAGTTGCGGGTCGTCCATGCGCGCGATGGTGCGCAGGGTCGAGGTCTTGCCGGCACCGTTACGGCCCAGAAGAGCGACGATCTCACCCTCGTGGATATTGAAGTTGACGCCCTGGACGATATAGCTTTCGCCGTAATAGGCATGCAAATCCCAGGCCGAAAAATAGGCCGGCGCCGCGCCTTGGCTGAGCGGTTTGCGGGCGGTCGGCGCGGTGGCCTGCGTATCGATGATATTATTGCTCATAGGTGTGCACCGCCTAGATAGGCTTCCTGAACCTTCGGGTTGCCGCGTACTTCGTCCGGCGTGCCATCGGCGATGATCATGCCCTGGGCCAGGACGGTGATGTGATCGGCCAGGGAGAACACCACATGCATGTCATGCTCGATGATCACCTTGGTCATGCCCCGCTCCTTGATCCGCTTCAGGCTTTCGATGGTGCGGTTGGTGTCGGCCCGCGACATGCCCGCCGTCGGTTCGTCGAGCAGCAACAGACGCGGGTGTTGTACCAGGCACATGGCCAACTCCAACCGGCGCTTGTCACCGCGGGACATGCTGCCGGCCTCGTGATGCAGATGCTCCGCCAGGCCCAGTTCTTCCAACGCACGCTCGGCCTCTTCCCGGATGTCCGTTTCGTCATCCAGGCCGCCAAATGCATTGAACTTGAAGGCGCCGTCACGTTTGGCGAAGGCGGGCACCATGACGTTCTGCAGCAAGGTCAGTTCGGGAAAGATCTCCGGCGTCTGAAACACCCGGGCGACGCCGACCTGATTGATTTCATGAGGCGTCTTGCCGGTCAGAACCTCGCCATGGAACATCACGGAACCACGGTCCGGGGCGATGCGGCCGACGCAGACGTTCAGCAAGGTCGACTTGCCGGCGCCATTGGGGCCGATGATGGCGTGGGTCTTGCCTTCTTCAATCGTCAGGTTGATATCGCTCAACGCTTTCAGGCCGGCGAAGTTCTTATGTACGTCGGTGACGTTCAGACCGATATCGCTCATGTCGTCACCTTCCCGCCAATGGGCGAAGTCTTGTGCCGGCGCTTGGTCAAGACATTGCCCAGGCGCCGGGCCCCTTCCATGATGCCACCGGGCAGGAAGACCACGATGATCACGAACAGCGCACCAAGGGTCAGGTGCCAGCCCTCGCCCACGAACGGCCCCGTGGCGGCAACCATCAGATTTTCCAGAAAGTCCGGCAGGAACGAGAATATCTGGTGCAGTACCTGATCATTGTAGGAGGAGAATATGTTCTCGAAATACTTGATCAGACCGGCGCCCAACAGCGGCCCGACCAAGGTGCCCACGCCGCCCAGAATGGTCATCAAAACGACTTCGCCCGATGCCGTCCATTGCATGCGCTCCGCGCCCGCCAGCGGGTCGGTGACCGCCAGCAATGAGCCGGCCAGGCCAGCGTACATGCCGGAAATGACAAAGGCGATCAGCAGATAGGGCCGCGTGTTATAGCCGGTATAGCCCATGCGCAACTGGTTCGACTTGATGGCCTGCAACTTCAGGCCAAAGGGCGAGCGGTTAATGCGCAGGGATATGAAGAAGGCCACGATCAACAACGCGGCGCAGAAATAGAACCCGGGATAGCCACTCATTTGCAAACCGAACAGGTTGGTCGACGGCAGGCCTTCCGCCGGCAGCACCCCGAACAAGGCATCCACGGCGCGGGCATCGTGCAGGCGAAGCTGCAATCCCGTCTCGCCATTGGTCAGCGGCGTAAAGACCGAATAGGCCAGATTGTAGGACATCTGCGCGAACGCCAGGGTCAGGATCGAAAAGTAAATGCCGGAACGGCGCAGGCTGACGAAACCGATCACCACCGCGAACAGGCCGCCGATCACCGTGCCGAAGATGACCGCCGGTATGACATTCATCGTCAACAGCTTGAACGACCAGACGGCGGCGTAGGAGCCGACGCCCAGGAATGCGGCGTGACCGAACGACAGATACCCGGTCAATCCGAACAGGATATTGAAGCCGATGGCAAAAATTCCGTAGATGGCGAATTTCTGCAGCAGGTCCGGATAGGCCGCGCCAATGGGCGCCAGCCAGATCGGCATGGCCAGAACGGCAGCCGTGAAGATGGCCATCAACACCATGTCATTGCGCGGTTTGAGAGTTTGCCGGGTCATGACTCCATCACCCCCTTACGGCCCATCAAGCCGCGCGGCCGGATCAAAAGGATCACCACCGCGACCAGATAGATCACCACCTGGTCTATGCCCGGCAGCAGCTCCTTGACTTCATTCATGGAGGAGAAGGACTGCAGCAGCCCCAGCATGAAGCCGGCCGCGACCGCACCGCCCAGGGAACCCATGCCGCCGACCACGACCACGACGAAGGACAGCACGAGGAAATCCATGCCCATGTGATAGTCAGGCGGCAGGATCGGCGTATACATCACGCCCGCGACGCCCGCGACAGCGGCCGCCAAGCCGAATACAATGGTAAAGCGGCGTTGAATATTGATGCCCAGCAGGCCGACGGTTTCCCGGTCCTGCATGCCGGCGCGCACCACCATGCCCCAGTTGGTAAATTGTAGAAAAGCGAAGACACCGCCGATCACGATGGCCGAAAATCCAAGATAAATCAGCCGCCACCAGGGATAGACAACGGCCGGTCCCAGGCCCAGCCAATCTCCAATATTGGCGCTGCCGGCGACGATCGGCGGTGCCGCCTGGGGGATCGGGTTGGCACCGAACCACGCCTTGACGATTTCCTGTATCACGATGGCCAGGCCAAAGGTGACCAGGATCTGTTCGGCGTGCGGGCGCTTATAGAAATGGCGGATCAGGCCCCGTTCCATGACCACGCCGACCAGCAGCATGATCGGCACCGCCAGCAGGATGGCCAGGGGCACGGAATATTGGATAATCGTGGTACCGGCCTCGCCGAACCAGATTTCCAGATAGGGCTGTTCCTTGAATGCTTTAAAGAATTTGACGTTAGGATCCTGAACCCGTTTCGAAATGGTCAGAATTTTTTGCAGCGTGACGGCGCAGAAGCTGCCGAGCATGAACAGGGCGCCATGGGCAAAGTTGACAACGCCAAGGGTGCCAAACACCAGGGTCAGACCCAGGGCGATCAGCGCATAGGCGCCGCCCTTGTCGAGCCCATTGAGAATTTGAAGAAGTATTGCGTCCATTGCCTGCCAACCGTGTCTGCCGGAAGAACGGTTGGCGGTGCCGGCCGCCCATGGCAACCGGCACCGCCCGATACCGCTTGGTGCCTAGGAATACGGGCCGAGGTCACCACCGAAGATCTTTGGGTCGTATTCGACCTGTGACCGCGGCACCTGCTGCACGACCTGGAGAAGATCGAACTGCGAGGATGGGTTCTGGTTGCCACGCACCACCAGAACATCCTTGAAGCACTGGTGATCGGACGCCCGGTACAGGGTCTTGCCGTTGCCCATGCCGTCGAACTCAAAGCCTTCCAAGGCCTTGATGACTTCCGGCGGATAGAAGGTGCCGGCCATTTCGCAGGCGTTGGCATACAGCAGGGTCTGCACATAGCAGGTATGGGCGGCCTGGGACGGCGGGAAACCGTATTCCTGGCCGAACGATTTGACGAAGGCTTGAGAGCCCGCATCGGTCAGGGACCAGTTCCAGTTGGTCGAACCCAGGATGCCCTTGATGTTGGCGCCCGCGCCCTGCGCCATCAGGCGGGAGAACAGCGGCACGACGATTTCGAAGTTCTTGCCGTTGACCTGCTTGTCACGCAGACCGAACTGCACCGCCTGGGTCAAGGAGTTGATCATGTCCTTGCCATAGTGGTTCAGGATCAGCACATCGGCGCCCGAGTTCAGAACCGGTGTGATGTACTGCGAGAAGTCACCGGCGCCCAGCGGCGTGCGCACGGCCTTGGTGGTTTTCCAGCCGAGGCCTTCCGTGGTGTTCTTGATGGACTCTTCCTGGGTCCAGCCCCAGGTGTAGTCGGCGGTCAGATGATAGGCTTGGCGATCCTTGCCCATTTCTTTTTCCAGCACCGGACCCAGCGCGGCGCCGGACATGTAGGCGTTGAAGAAGTGGCGGAAGCCGTAGCGCCGCTTGTCCTTGCCCGTGGTGTCGTTGGAATGGGTCAGGCCGCACATGAAGACCACGCCCATTTCCTGGGCCAGGGACTGTTGCGCGATGGCGACGCCGGAGGACGAACCGCCGGAGTACATGATCACGCCTTCCTTTTCGATCATCCGCTTGGCGGATGCGCGAGCGGCGTCGGACTTGGTCTGGGTATCGCCCGTGACGTACTCGACCTTCTTGCCCAGGACGCCGTTGCCCTTCAGCGACAGCGGCTTCATGGTGTTCAACATGCCGCCGTCGCCTTCGCCGTTCAAATGCTTGACGGCCAGCTTGTAGGCGCGCAATTCATCGGCGCCCTCGTCGGCATAGGCGCCGGTTTGAGGTACGTTGAAGCCGAGTTTGACGGATTTGGCACTGCCGGGATTGTTGGTAAAGTCCTTGGCCGCCCAGGCGTCACGGACAAAGAAGCTTGGCGCGACGAGAGCCGCGCCGGCGAGCGCGGAGCTGCCTTTCAGCATGCTCCGGCGGGTAATCTTGGGATCAAATGTCATTTCGTTGCCTCCCTACGGGTTGATGACCGGACGAAGCCCGAAAGGGGCGCCATCCATGACCGCACAACATCTAGCGGGCCCGCGGGGCGCACCGCAAACAGAAAGAATCAAATAGTGAAAACTTAGTAAAAATGCTGGTAAACAGGGCAGTATACCTGTAAATATATTTACTGACTGGTCATAAACAAGAAACTGGACCCCCCGCCATGGCGCGGTTACCCATTGGACAACGCATCCGAGATGCCCGCAAGGAAGGCGGCACGACACAGCTTGCTCTGGCCAAATCGGCTGGAATCTCAGCCTCTTACCTGAACCTGATCGAACACGACCGGCGCATGATCGGCGGCGCGCTGTTGAGCCGGATCGCCAAGGCCTTGGACGTGCCCATGGACCATTTGAGCGGCACCGACGATCCGCTGTTGGTACAGCAGATGGTCGAACTGGTCCGCTCCCAGGCCCTGCCGGGGGTCGAGGAACAGGAGGCGCTGCGTCTGGTGGCCGAGCGTCCCGAATGGGCCCGCAACGTCATTCATCTGCATCATAAATATCAGGAGGCATCGGAAACCGCGCGCGCCCTTTCGGACCGTTTAAGCCAGGACCCGGCCTTGATGGAACTTAGCCACGCGGTACTGACGCAAATTACCTCGATCCGCTCCTTCGCCGAGATTCTGGAGCAGGTCGGCGACCTTGAACCGGCGGAGCGCCTGCGCTTTTCCTCAATCATCGCCTCGCAAAGCGACCGCCTGGGCTCAAGCGCGCGGGAAATGATCAATTTATTATCCGGACCGGACAACACACCCCATTTGACATCGCCGGAGAAGGAGGTCGATGATTTCATCATCTGGCACGGGAACCATTATCCGGCCCTCGAAGATGCCGCCTACCTGCTTTACAAACGCCTATCGCGCAAACGCAACACCCTGGAAGGGGCGATCACCGACACCCTGGGGCGGAGCCATGGCATCGCGATCCGCCGGGTTGCCGACGGCGATCCCTCGCACCACGGCGAACTTTCCAACATGACCCTGCTGTTGGACGAAACCGCCCTGGACACGACCACGCGGTTTCAACTGGCCCGCGCCCTGGTAGAGATTGAATTGTCTGATCTGATCGCGGAGGTGTCCGCTTCCCCAAGGCTGACCAGCGATGAATCACGCCGCCGTGCCCGCCGCGCGCTCGCGAACTACGCCGCCGGCGCCCTGCTGTTTCCCTACCACCAGTTTCTCGAGGCGGCGGAAAACCAGCGCTATGACATCGAGCGCCTGAGCCTGAAATTCCATGGCAGTTTCGAACAGATCGCCCACCGCCTTGTCACCCTGCGCCGGCCGGGCGCCGAGGGCGTGCCGTTTGCTTTTCTGCGCGCCGATCCGGCGGGCAATCTGACCAAGCCATTTGGTACGCCGGGCCTGCCCATGCCGCGGTTCGGCGGTGCCTGTCCACTGTGGGCGATCTACATCGCACTGTCATCGCGGGACCGCACGATCTCGCAGCTTGCGGTGATGCCCCATGGCGAAAGATTTATCTTTGTCGCCCGGCGCCTGTCGAAACGGGCCGTCGGGTTCGGCGCGCCGCGCACCACCTACGCGGTAATGCTGGGCTGCGACGCCGCCTACGGCGACCGGGTCGTTTACGGCGATTCCTTCATGGCGGGGCGCAACTCCCTGGAAACGCCGGTTGGCTTTACCTGCCGCTCCTGCCCGCGGGAGCATTGCGCCCAGCGGGCGCAGCCGTCGGTCCGGGCCGCCCTGGCGTCCAAGGACCGGGTTGAGGACACAAAATCATGAGCAACAAAAAAACGTACATAGGGAGGGCGGCATATGGATAAGACCATCCTTGTCGCGGAGGACGAACCGTTCATCGTGGAGTCCCTGACATTCCTGCTTTCGCGGGAGGGTCACACGGTGGAGGCCGTGGCCGATGGGGGCGAAGTAATCGCCGCCATGCACCGTATAGGGCCGGATCTTTTGATCCTGGATATCATGATGCCGTCGAGCAACGGTTTCGATATTCTGCAGAAAATCCGTGTGACGCCGAATTTGCAGGCGACGCCGGTTCTGGCCCTGACCGCCAAGGGGCAGGAGGCCGACCGCCGCCGCATGCTGGAACTGGGCGCCAACGATTTCATGACCAAACCATTCTCCAATATCGACCTGGTGGCCAAGGTCGGCGACCTGCTGGCGGGCGCCGATGGGAAGGACGGCTAGAATGCGGGGCACGAGATGAGAGGCGACAGGCGTATCCGTGATCTTGGGGTGTTGCTGCCGCTTGCCATTCTTTTGCTGCTGCTGCCGCCCTATATCTCCATTTTCGACCAACCGGTGTTCTTGGCCGGCCTGCCCCTGTTGCCGGCCTATATTTTCACCGCCTGGATGATCGGCATCGGCCTGGCGGCCTGGCTGTCCCGGCGTATCCTGCGGGCTGAGGGCGGCGGCATGGAGGACGACAGCTAGATGTTGAGCTGGGGCCTCGTCGTCAGCGTCGCCAGCTTGTATCTGCTGGGCCTGTTCGCGCTGGCCTTCGTCTCCGACCGACGGGCCAAGAGCGGCCTGGGCAAGCTGATAAATTCGCCCGTTGTCTATACTCTGTCCCTGGCGGTCTATTGCACCTCGTGGACATTCTATGGCGCGGTCGGCTCGGCGGCACGAAACGGTTTGGAATTCCTGACCATCTACACCGGTCCGACCCTGGTCCTGATCGGCTGGACCCTGTTGTTGCGCAAGCTGGTGCGGATCTCCAAGCAACAGCGCATCACCTCGATCGCTGACTTCATTTCCGCCCGTTACGGCAAAAGCGCGGCCATTTCGGCCCTGGTCACGGTGATCGCGCTGATCGGCGTGACGCCCTATATTGCGCTGCAATTGAAGGCGGTGGCGGCCAGTTTTGACGCCCTGGGTGCGGCCGAGGGCTGGGCCCCAATGGCGGGAGGGGCGGCGGAGCATACCTGGGGCCTGTTCGCCGACACCGGTTTCTGGGTTGCGGTCTGCATGGCGGTGTTCGTGATCATTTTCGGCACCCGAAACTTGGGCGCGGATGAACATCATCCGGGCATCATCGCCGCCATCGCCTTTGAATCTCTGGTCAAATTTCTCAGTCTGGCGGCTATCGCCGCCTTTGCCGTTTACGGCCTGCATGATGGCGTGGAGGATCTTTTCACCTCGACCCAATGGCACACGGGCGTCCAGAAGCTGCACCAGTTCGAGGATGGATTCGAGACACGCTGGATCGTCATGACCTTCCTTTCCGCCACCGCCATTATCTGTCTGCCCCGGCAATTCCAGGTGACGGTGGTGGAAAACACCAACGAAAAGGCCCTGGCCACGGCGTCATGGCTGTTCCCGCTGTATTTGCTCCTGGTCAGCCTGTTCGTCATTCCCATCGCCATCACCGGCATGACCCAGCTTCCCGCCGCCGCCAATCCCGATCTGTTCGTGCTGACAGTGCCCCTGGCCTCCGGACAGCATGGTCTGGCCTTGCTGGCGTTCATCGGTGGTTTGTCGGCGGCGACGTCGATGGTAATCGTTGCCTCCATTGCCCTGGCGATCATGATCTCCAACCATCTGGTAACGCCATTACTGCTGCGTTTCCCCCACTATGCGGGCACCGGCAGCGGCGACGTCTCGGCCACCCTGTTGTTGGTCCGCCGCCTCTCCATCGTGGCGATCCTGACCCTTGGATTTCTCTATTACCGGCTGACCGGCACGTCCAGCCCCCTGGCTTCGATCGGCCTGATCTCCTTTGTCGGGGTGGCGCAGTTCCTGCCCGCCCTGGTCGGCGGCGTATTCTGGAACGGCGCGACGAAACCCGGCGCGACGGCCGGTCTGGCCGCCGGTTTCGCGATGTGGTTCTACACCCTTTTGGCGCCGACCTTCGCCGGCACCGGCTGGGGTTTGAGTGAACTGGTGGCGGTCGGGCCCTGGGGCGTTGCGCTATTGAAACCCACGGCCCTGTTTGGTTTCAGCCAATGGGACCCGCTGGTGCATGGGTTGTTCTGGTCCATGAGCCTTAATGTGGCCCTGTTCGTGCTGATTTCCCTTGCCACCCGGCAATCACCGTTGGAGCGGCTGCAAAGCGCGGTTTTCGTTGATGCCATGCGGGGCGATGCCTCAAATGTGGACGTTGCCCTGCAGCGCTCCGCCACGACGGCGGATCTGGTCCAGCTCTCTAGCCGGGTCCTTGGGCATGAGCGGACCCACGACATCTTTGCCGCCTACGCCCGGCGCCAGGGCCGCGATGATTCCCTGCCCTCTTCCGATCCCGGATTGATCGCCTATGTAGAGCGGGAGCTGGCGGGCAGCGTCGGCGCGGCCTCGGCCCGCTCGTTACTGTCGACCATCGTCGAAGGTGAAACCATCTCCCTCGAAACCGTGATCGCCCTGCTCGACGAGACGCAGCAGGCGATCCGCCACAGCCGCGAGCTGGAAAGCAAGTCCCGCGAATTGGAGCAGGCGGCAGCGCAGCTTCGCGCGGCCAACGAACAACTGACCCGGCTGGACAAGATGAAGGACGATTTCCTCAGCCAGGTCAGTCACGAATTGCGCACGCCAATGACCTCGATCCGGTCATTTTCCGAGATCCTGGCCTCGACGCCCGATCTCGACAACGATCAGGCGCGGCAGTTCGTGGGCATCATCCAGCACGAGAGTGAGCGCTTGACCCGGCTGCTGGACGAGATCCTGGAACTCAACCGCCTGGAAAGCGGCGAGATGGACTGGTCGCCCCGGGACACCGACGCGGTCGAGATCATGCGTGACGCCATCGAAACCATGCGCGGCATGGCCCAGGAATACGGTGTCAGTCTGCATGACGAGCTGGGCGGCGAAGCCATGGCCATACATACCGATGCCGACCGGATGAAGCAGGTCTGCATAAATCTGCTCTCGAACGCCATCAAGTTCAACGCATCGCCGCAGCCGGGCATATGGCTCAGGCGCATCACGCCGGCGGTGGGCGGAGCCCACGAGCTGCATGTCGTCGACAATGGCCCCGGCATCAGCGCCGAGGATCAGGCCAGCCTGTTCTCGAAACTGTCGCACGGTTGGAATAGTCCGGCCCAGCGGCCCGAGGGCAGCGGCCTGGGCCTGGCGATTTCACGTCAGATTATGCAGCACATGGGCGGTGACCTGATGCTGCTGAACTCGGATGACGGGGGCTCGTGCTTCGCCATGCGTTTCCCCACCGCCGCCGCGCGTGACGCCGCGCAGTGACGCTCTGGGTGACGATGCCACCGCCACGGCCCAGCCGCACGGCAGTCCAGAAAACGGCATGGCCCCGCTGAGAGCCGCCAAGGTTCGGGGCAAGGTTGGTCTACCGATTACCTAGCCCACGAACGGCGCGTCATTATCCTATGGGGTCGAAGACAATGAGGGTAATGTTGAGCCACTCTCTGCAACAGGGCAAGGAAAGCCACCGAATGTTCTACGGCTGGCGGATCGTCGGTGTCTGTTTCACCGCCGCGGTATTTACTTGGGGTTTAGGCGTTTTCGGGGCAAGCGTTTATCTAAGCGAGATAACGAACAGGCACGGCTGGGCGGTCTCGATCGTCGCTTCGGCGATCACCGTCTTCTATCTGACCAATGCGTGCTGCCTGCCGGCGGTCGGTGCCATGATCGATCGCTGGGGTCCGCGTCCGGTGATTAGCGGCGGCGCGCTGCTGCTCGCCCTAGGCGTTGCCGCCGTCGGCCAGTTGACCAGCCTGTGGCAGCTCTACGCCGCTTTTATTTGCATGGGATTGGGCTACGCCACGATGTCGGTTACGGGGTTGAGCGCGGCCATTGTGCCCTGGTTCGAGCGCCACCAGGGGCGCAGCATCACGCTGGCGCTAACCGGGGCGAGTATCGGCGCCATGGTCGTCGTGCCGCTGCTGGTACTATCGATTGGGGCGCTGGGATTCGCCGAGGCGACACTGCGGGCCGCGTTGCTCACGGCCGTTGTGTTAATGCCGCTGGCGATTATTGTGCTGCGGTTTCGTGGGCCTGGCGATCTCGGGCTTGGGCGGGATGGCGATCCTCCGGCGGCGGACGCGCCGGCCGGGCAAACGAACACCGCGTCATCGGCGACACGGCGTGACGCCCTGCGCACCTTCCTGCTGTGGAGCGTCCCACTCGGTTTCGCGCTCGGTCTGACGGTGCAGATCGGCTTTCTGACCCACCATTACGCACTCGCCGAACCGACGCTGGGCCCGGTGGGCGCGGGCTGGCTGGTCGGAGCCACGGGCTTCAGCGGCCTGCTCGGCCGACTGCTGCTGGCGGGCATCGCGGATCAGGTGAACACACGCATTTACAGCGCCGCGATTCTCATCGTCCAGACCGTGGTGCTGGGCACAATGGCGTTTTTCCCGTCGGTTGCCGTGCTGATCGGCATGAGCCTAATTTACGGCTTCTGCCTGGGGCAGATCACCACACTATCGCCGATCGTCGTACGCCGCGAGTTCGGCGCCGCTGCGTTCGGCGCCATCTACGGCATTGCCGGGACCGTGATCCAGTTCTGCTCGGCCTTTGGGCCGGCCTTCTTTGGCGTGCTTGTCGATCTGTTCGGCGGCTATGAACCGGTCCTCGCGGTTGCCGCGGGGTTTGAGTTGAGCGCGGCCTTGGTCCTGCTGGCCGGCCGCACCCGGCGCTAGCCGCCCCTGCCCCTAATGCTCATATGGCACGGGAGTTTGCGCCCCTACTCAGCGCGAGCTAGTATCGCTGGTCTTGGCACGGGAATAGCTGGTGGTTGGAGGTTAATTTGGTTGAGTTCAGTATTGGCCAATCGGCGCCCCGAACCGAGGATCGGCGCTTTCTGACCGGCCAGGGCAGTTTCGTCGATAATCTGGACTTTCCCAACGCGGCGCATGCAGTGATCGTACGCTCGCCCCACGGCCACGCGGATATCCTCTCCATCGATGTGGCGGCGGCGCGCCGGGCGCCGGGTGTATTGTTGGTCTGCATCGGTGCCGATATTGTCGCGGAGGGCCTGGGCGGCATCCTCTGCCTGGTCGAGCCGCCCGAATGCGATGGCCGCCGCCCGTTCATTCCACCGCATCCGCTGCTGCAAACCGAACGGGTGCGCTTCGTCGGTGATCGGCTGGCCATGGTGGTGGCCGAGACCCTGGCCCAGGCCCGCGACGCGGCTGAATTGGTGCAGGTAAGCTACCGGCCGCTGGAGGCGGTGGTGACGCCCGGGGAGGCCCGCGCGCCCGATGCTCCGGTACTGTGGCAGCAGGCCCCCGACAATTTCTGCTTCCGCCACAGTGAAGGCGATGCCGCCGCCACCGGGCAGGCCTTCGCCCGGGCCGAGCATGTGGTGACACTGGATTTGATCAACAACCGGGTAATCACCAACTTCATCGAACCCCGGATAGCCGTTGGGCTGCACGATGGCGCCAACGACCGCTTCACCCTCTATACCGGCACTCAGATGCCGCACCGGGTGCGTTCCAGCATGGCGGCTGTGTTCCATCGCCTGGAAGGTGATTTCCGCATTGTCGTCCCGGACGTCGGCGGCAGTTTCGGCAGCAAGATGAGTGCCCAGGCCGAACAAGCGCTGGTGCTATGGGCGGCGCAAAAGCTGCGCCGGCCGGTGAAATGGCTGGCCGAGAAGGGCGAGGGTTTCGCCACCGACCCGGCGGCGCGCGACAATGAAACCCGCGCCGAACTGGCCCTGGACAAGGATGGCCACTTCCTGGCCGTGCGTGTACAGACCCTGGCGAACATGGGCGGCTACCTCTCCAACCTGACCACCCAGGCGCCGATCAACGGCCTAACCCTGCTGTGCGGCCCGTATGTCTTTGCCGCCGGCCATGCGGTGGTCGAGGGCGTCTTCACCAACACCGTGCACACGGATGTAATGCGCGGGGCGGGCCGGCCCGAGGCGACCTATGCGATCGAGCGTTTAATCGACCGGGCGGCGGCGGAACTGGATATCGACCCTGTCGAATTGCGCCGGCGCAATCTAGTCCCGGCCGATGCCTTTCCCTACACCACCGTGTTTGGCATGACCTACGACAGCGGCTTGTTCAGCGCCAACCTGGAAACCGCACTGCAGCGGTCCGATTGGGCGGGCTTCCCGGCCCGCCGCGCGGCGGCGCAGGAACGCGGCATGTTGCGCGGCATCGCGCTGATTTTCTATGTCCAGCGCAACGGCGGCCGCCTGTTGGACGAAACGGCGCAAATCCGCATTGACGCTTCCGGCCTCGCCACCGTGCTGATTGGCACCCAGGGCACCGGCCAGGGGCACGAAACCGCCTATGCCCAGATTACCGCCCAGCGCTTGGGCCTGACGCCCGCCGCGATCCGCGTGGTCGAGGGCGACACCGACCGGATCGGCCGGGGCAACGGCACCGGCGGCTCACGCTCTATGATGGTCGGCGGCTCGGTGCTGCATCTCGCCTGTGAAAAGATCATCGCAAAGGGGTGCCGGATCGCGGCCCATTTGTTGCAAGCCGATGTCGCCGATGTGGCGTTCACCCATGGCCGTTTCACCGTTTCCGGTACTGACAGCAGTATTTCATTTGGCGAGGTAGCCCAGGCGGCCCATCGCCAGGATCTGCTGCCCGAAAGCATCGAGACCGGTCTGGACGAACGGGCCAACTTCCGGCCACCAAACTTTTCCTTCCCGAACGGCGCCAATGTCTGTGAGGTGGAAGTCGATCCGGAGACCGGCGCGCTTGCGATCATCCGTTACACCGCGGCCGAGGATTACGGCAGCTTGATCAACCCGATGCTGGTGGAGGGCCAGGTCCATGGCGCCCTGGCCATGGGTTTCGGTCAGGCCTGGTTGGAACATACCGTCTACGATCCGGAGACCGGGCAATTGTTGAGCGGTTCGCTGCTCGACTATGCCTTGCCCCGGGCCAGCCACATGCCGCCGATCGAGCTGGCGTTAAACCAGGGCGCGCCGTGCCTGAGCAACCCCCTGGGCGTCAAGGGCGCGGCCGAGGGCGGAACCGTGGCGGCGCCGCCGGCGGTGATCAATGCGCTTCTGAATGCATTGCGGCCGCTTGGCGTCACCGATTTCGACATGCCGGCCACGCCGGAGCGAGTCTGGCGGGCAATCCACATGCCTTCATGACGTATCCGGGTTAGCGGCTGCTGAAAAACGATTTTTGCAGGCTCAAAATGTTGCACCTTAATCGTGAGTCACACCTCCCGCTTTCCCGGGCGTGACGATATTCGTCTTGTTGCGACGATACAGCTTGCTAAATTCCCGCTGGCTTGGGGCCGCCCATGGCCCAGTCCAGCAGTTCCACCGTGTGCACCACCGGGATATCCAGGCCGCTGCCGAGTTGTACCATGCAGCCGAAGTTGCCGGCGGCGACCAGATCCGGCCCCAGGCTGTTGATATTGCCGGCCTTGCGCTGCAACAGACGTCCCGCCAACTCCGGCTGCAGCAAATTGTAGGTGCCGGCGGAACCACAGCACAAATGCCCCTCCGGCACCGCCATGACTTCGAAGCCCGCCTGTTGCAGCAACTGTTTCGGGGCTTCGGTGATCTTCTGGCCGTGTTGCAGGGAACAGGCCGCGTGGTAGGCCACCTTCAGTGGCTGGGGCAGCTTCGGTGCCGGCAGTTCCAGCCGTTGCAAAAGCTCGGTGACATCCAGGGCCAAGGCGGCAATGCGTTTGGCCGGTTCGGCCCAATCAGGATCGTCGGCCAGCATATGGCCATAATCCTTGACCGTGGTGCCGCAACCCGAGGCATTGATAACCACCGCGTCCAGGCCCGCGCCGTTCAATTCCTTGCCCCAGGCGGCGACATTGGCGCGCACGGAGGCCATGGCCTCGGCCTCCCGCCCCATATGATGGGTCAGGGCGCCGCAACAGCCCGCCTCCGCGGCCACCACGACATCGCAGCCCAGGCGGGTCAGCAGGCGGATGGTGGCGGCATTGATATCCGGGTCCAGCACCTGTTGGGCGCAGCCGGTCAGCATCGCGACGCGCATCTTGCGGGGCCCTTGCGCGGGATGCACCTGTGGGCGGTCGAGATCGGACGCAGGCGGCAGTCGGTCCGGCGCCATGGCCAGCATCGCCTTCAACCGGCCCGGCGCCAGCGCGGCAAAGGGTTTCGCCAGCCGCGCACCTTGCAGGGCCAGGCGGAACAGACCGGGCCGGGGCAGCACCGCCGCCAGCAGCGCGCGCAGCCAGCGCTCCGCCAGGGGACGGCGGAATTGCTGTTCGATCCGCGCCCGCGCCCCATCCAGCAGGTGCATATAATCAACGCCGGAGGGGCAGGTCGTCATGCACGACAGGCACGAGAGGCAGCGGTCGATATGGCGCACCGTGCGCTCATCAGGCGGGGCGCCGCTCTCCAGCATATTCTTGATCAGATAGACCCGGCCCCGCGGGCTGTCCAATTCATCGCCCAGCATGACATAGGTGGGACAGGTGGCGGTGCAAAAGCCGCAATGGACGCATTTGCGCAAAATGCCATCGGCCTCGGCCACCGCCGGGTCGGCCAGCTGTTCGATCTGAAAATCCGTGCGCATGCCTAATAGGCCCCATACATGCGGCCGGGATTCAAGATCCGGCGGGGATCGAAGGAGTCCTTGATCCGCGCACTCAACGCGGCCAGGGCCGGCGCGCCCGGTTGAAAGACGTCTATGCGTTCACGCAGGGCGTCCGGACCTCGCATCAGGGTCGCATGTCCCGCATCCGCCTGGGCATCCGTTCCCTTCAGGGCGCCACGCACCAGCGCCGCGCCGCCGTCGTCCTGGCCCGGAATGGACAGCCACAACAGGCCGCCGGCCCAGTCGTAATAACCTTCGCCGCCCGATGCCAGGGCCGCCGCCATGATCCCGGCGCCCAGGGACGGCGTGACCGAAAGCTTCCAGACGACGGCCTCCGGATCGGGCAGCAGGGGCGCCACGTTGCCGATTTCCCGCCACAGGGCGGCGCTGTTGTGGCCATGCAGCTCTTCCACGGCGCCAAGCAATCCCCATTGTTGCCGCAAGGCGGCCGCCCGGTGCAGGACGGACGGCTCTGGTCCCTCGATCCGCACCGCCGTTACCGCCGCGCCGGCGCCACCCACATAGGACACGCCGGACCGGGCCGCGACGGGGCCCGGCAAATGCGCCAGTCCGGATATCTCGTGCGGGCTGGAAGCGGCCTGGCTCATGGCCAGAATGGCGGCCGGATCAACCTGGCCGAACAGCAGCACGGTGCGCACCTTATCGGGCGCCGGCAATACCTTGACCGTAACCTCCGTCAGCGCCGCCAGAGTGCCGAAACTGCCGGCCATCAGCTTGCACAAATCGTAGCCGGTGACGTTCTTGACCACCCGGCCGCCGGACTTGAATGCCTCGCCCCGGCCCGAAATTCCTTCGAGGCCCAAGAAATGATCCCGCGCCGCGCCCGCCTTGATACGCCGCGGCCCGGCCAGATTGGCGGAGAGGACACCGCCAATGGTCGCTTCCCGCAGGTTTTGATACAGATCGCCGAAATCAGGCGGTTCGAACGCCAGTTGCTGCCGTTGTTGCGCCAACATCGCCTGTATCTGACCCAGGGGCGTAGCCGCGCCGGCGCGCAGCACAAGCTCTTCGGGCTCGTACAGATTGACGCCATCCAGGGCGGAAAGGTCCAGGCGGTAGTCCGTGGCCATGGGCCGGCCCAGGCCCGCCTTGCTGCCGCCGCCGACCAGTTCGACGGTCTTTTCCTCCGCTCCGGCCCAGGTCAGCACCTCGGCCACTTGCGCGGCGTCCCGTGGTTTCAGAGTTTCGGCCATCAGAAACCCATCAGAAACGAGGCAGCTCGGGGAACGGCAGTTGCCCTTTGTGCACGGTCATCCGGCCAAGCTCGGCGCAACTGTGCAGAACAGGAAAGACCTTGCCCGGATTGAGGCGGCCATTGGGGTCGAAAGCGCATTTCACCCGCTGTTGCTGGGCCAGGTCCTCTTCCGTGAAAACCTCGGCCATCAGGTCGCGCTTTTCCACCCCGACGCCATGTTCACCGGTCAGTACGCCGCCGACCTCGACACAAAGGCGCAGGATGTCGGCGCCGAAGGCCTCGGCGGTTTCCAATTCACCGGCGTTGGCGTCGTACAGGATCAACGGATGCAGATTACCGTCGCCGGCATGGAAGACGTTGGCGACGCGCAGGCCGTGCTTTTCGCTCAACTCGCCCATGCGCGCCAGGACTTCCGGCAGGCGGTTACGGGGAATGGTGCCGTCCATGCACATATAGTCCGGGCTGATCCGTCCTATGGCTGGGAAAGCGGCCTTGCGTCCGGCCCAGAATGCCGTGCGCTCAGCCTCGTTCTCGGACGCGCGGAGAGAGGTGGAGCCGCAGCCCTCGGCAATTTCCCGGACCTTTTCGATCAGAAAATCGACCTCCCGGCCGGGGCCGTCTAGTTCAACGATCAACAGCGCCTCGGCCTCCAACGGATAGCCGGCCCGGCAGAATTCCTCGGCCGCATGAATGGCCGCCCGATCCATCATCTCCATGCCGCCCGGTATGATCCCGGCGCCGATAACCTCGGCCACACAGGTGCCGGCGGCCTCGCTGGAGGGAAAGCCGATCAGCACGGCGCGGGCGGTTTCCGGCTTTTTCAGAATCCTCACGGTAACTTCCGTGATCACGCCCAACAGCCCTTCCGAACCGGTCACCAGGCCCATCAGGTCGTAGCCGCCGCTATCGAGATGCTTGCCGCCCAGACGGATAACCTCGCCCGACAGCAGCACCATCTCCAATCCCAGCAGGTTGTTGGTGGTGACGCCATATTTCAGGCAATGCACGCCGCCGGCGTTCTCGGCCACGTTGCCGCCGATGGAACAGGCAATCTGGCTGGAAGGATCGGGCGCGTAATAGAACCCTTCGCCGTCGACGGCCTGGCTGATGCCCAGGTTGGTGACGCCGGGCTGTACCCTGACGGCCCGGTTGTCGTAGTCGATCTCCAGCACTTTGTTGAATTTTCCCAGGCCCAGGATAATGCCGTCCGCCAGCGGCAGGGCGCCGCCCGAAAGCGAGGTGCCAGCGCCCCGGGGCACGACCTTGACGCCCCATTCATCGCACAGGCGCAGGATGTCCGCGATTTGCGCCACGGTATCGGGCAGTACCACGGCCATGGGGATTTGCCGGTAGGCGGGCAGTCCGTCGGATTCGTAGACCCGCATGCCCGCGTCATCGGCGATCACGCCGTCACCCGGCACGATCTTACGCAGGGCGGTGATCAGTTCCGAGCGCCGCGCCAGGATCCCGGCATCGGGTTCAGGCATTTGCATGGTTTTCGTCTCCAGCCAAAGGACGGCACCAGTAATAGCAAAAGAAGTGGCGACAATGAACGGAAATACAAAAAACCGCGCCCGTTGGGCGCGGCGTCAGTGGCCCACGAGAGGCCATATCATTATGGGAAACTAGCCTTGGCGCGCCTTAAAGCGGCGATTGGTCTTGTTGATCACATAAACCCGTCCCTTGCGGCGGATAACCCGGCAATCGCGGTGGCGATTTTTCGCCGACTTCAAGGAATTTCGAACTTTCATGGCAGCACCGTTTCACAAAGCTTCGCGCGAACCCGCTAGGGGGCAAAATGTCGGCGGAACATACAGACGGCCCCCCGGCCTGTCAACGCCGCCTATTCTTCCGCCTTGCTGGCGTGAAAAAGATAGAAGCCGATATTGCCCGATTCAAGCATGCTGACCTTGTGGGCCCATAATTCAACCTCCCACATGATCCAGGGGCCTTGATCCTTTGGTATCGATCCTTGTTTCAGGACGTCCGCCAACCCGGCCAGGCCGTGTGTAATATGGCCGCAGAATTCCTCCGATATATCCGTCGTCAGATGAACATCCATATGGCCCGCCGCCAAACCCTGCTTGATCTGATCCAAGGTCGAAAGATGCGGCCGTCGCTTTTCGATTGTCGCCCATTTGGCGGCATCTTCCTTGGCTTCGGCTGGTTTCTTCGCCACGTATTCCGCCAATAGAACCTGGCCGCCCGGTTTCAACAGCGTCCACATGTCAAGAAATGTAGCGGTCTTGTCCTTCTGGTCTAGCAAGGCGCCGATGCCAAATATGGCATCGCGGCTGCCGGGCTCCAAATCGCAATGGCCGAGGGAGCCTTCCCGCATTGTGACTTTTTCACCCAATCCCGCCTTTTCAGCGAATTTGGTGCCCTGTTCCACCAGGGCCGGATCATTTTCCAGCCCATCGACCTTGCAGCCAAATTTCTCCGCGATAATGCGAGCCGCCGTCCCGATGCCGGCGGTGACATCGACGACGGATTTGTCCTGATCCAATTCCAACGGTTCGATCAGCTGGACGACAGCCTGTTCGCTGCCTGGAATTGTGCAACCTTCGCCAAACAGCCTTTGCGCCGCCGCCAGGCGGGGCGCCGGCCATCCGACGGCCTCGGCGCCACTGCCCCCGTCACCAGCGGTAGCCTCGCCGTCGGCGGTGGTCTGGTCGCCGTCCGCCTCCACTTCATCGCCTTCCCACCAGGCATGAAGCCGACTCAGCAACGAAATTTTGCTGGTCGCGGGACTTGTGCTGCTATCTGTAGACATCTGCGCCGTCTGTTCAAGAATCCCAAGTTTTGCCACGGCGCGCGCCAATACTGTGACCCCAACGCGCCGTAATTGTGGTCACTTTGCAACATTTGCCTTAATCACAGGTTAACTGTCAGTCGCCGGCTTTTTGGCTGGACAGCAGATCATCCTGCTCGGACGCGCTGTAGTTGGCGTCATACCACCAGTTGATATAGTCGTCATAGGTAATCGGCGGATAATGCGGCGGATTTTTTTCGTCGCAGCAGGTGGGCAGGCAGGAAATCAAGGTATCCATATGCGGCCCAAAAAAATACGGAATGGCGTAGCGCGGCTGGTCAAGGGGCGGAAGCACTCTGTGCGGTGTCGATTTGAACCTGCCGTTTGTCCATCGGTGCAGCATGTCACCGGTATTGACCACGAATGACCCAGGTACGTGGGGCACGTCCCACCACTCGTCCGATGCCATTCTGATTTGTAGCCCTGGGACACCGGACTGGGCCAGAAAAGTCATGAAATTGGCATCCGTATGGGGCGCAAAACCATACTGGCCGGTCTTTCGCTCCACGGCCGGATAGTGGGACAGGCGGAAGGAAAACTGACTTTCCGCAAAGGCCGCATCAAATATATCGGCGGGCATATCCAAGGCCAGGGCAACGGCCGGCAGCAGGCGCCTGCCTAGGGCGTCGACGGTATCGGTATAGGCCAGCAGGGCCTCGCGAAAGCCCGGCAGATCCGCCGGCCATTCATTCGGTCCGGCAAATCTGCGTCCGGCCAAGACAAGGGGGTCGTCGGACGGCCGCTCACGCTTGATGAAGAAGGATTCATTCATGTCCGGCAAGGCATCCTCGCTGACCCGGCTGGTGGAGACGTTGTAGCGGGCCATCGCCATGTAGCCATTATTGTGGGCATTCATCAGGACGGCATGTTTCGCCGCCATGCTCTGGCCGTGGAATCGTTTGGCCTCGGCGAAGGTCTTATCAATCAGCGTTTGCGGCACGCCATGATTGATGATCATCAGAAAACCGATTTTTTCCAACGCATGGCGCAATGCCGGGGCAATATCCCGCGCCGCCGACGGCCTGCCCGCCGTGATGCCGGCCAGGTCGATCAGGGGAATGGCATTGCCGTTGCGCGGATCCACGGGTGTCGACATGAAAACCTCCCTGCTCGAAGCCGTTCAATCATACGCCAGCCTTCGATTGCGTCAAATTCCCGCCGTGACTATCAGATGCATTCGGTGCAATTACCCTGGAAATATTCACCTGGCATAGGCAAATAAGATTATCACCGGTGCAAATTCTTCAATCGATGATGGGATGGGTAGACCATGAACGATCTTGGAGCCTTTCAGGATATTGTCGATGGTATCGCGCCATTTTCCGGCACCGTCCCCAAGGGTTTCGTTGTGGTTTTTTCGGCCAGATGATCGAGGCCGAATTTAGGACCATATGGCTGGCGGGCGAGAGCGACAGTTGGGACTGGGAGCGCCATATTGACACGGCTCCGCCGGCATTGAATGACGGCGAGGGCAGGTTCGAGGCATTCAAATGGATCGCGGCTGTTCGAAAGCCATGGCTGGGAAATCGTTTTCAGCTGTGGGCCCAGGCGCCGCATTGAAACACCTTATGGTTCGAGGGCCAACGACGATGGCGTCCTGACCGCTGTTAATCCAGAGGCGGCATATTAGGCTAGTTCGACGATAATGTTGCCGAAATCATCCTGCCTGGCTGTCGCATCGGGAGGTACAAGGCAGGTGGCGTCATATTCCTCGACAATCAGGGGTCCGGTCTGCTCCGCCGCCAAATCGGTGCGGGACAGCACCCGCGCCTCCAGCCAGCCCACATCGGGCCCGAAATAGGCCTGGCGGCTGCCGATTTCCCTTGCCGCGCGCTCGTCCATGCCCTGCAAACGGTCGGGTACGGGGGGATGGTCGGGAATGGCCCGGCCGATCAGTTGCGCATTGACCAGCATCACCGGTTCTTCCGGGCCGGCGCGGTGGCCATAAGTGCGTTCATGCTCCTGGCCAAACCGCTCCTCCAGCTCGGCGATCTTCGCCGCATCAAATGCACTTTCAGGGGCCGGTACCGTTAGTTCGAAGATCTGGCCCTTGTAGTGCATGTTGGCGGACCGGCGGATATCGATTTGATCGGCGCGGTAGCCATCGGCGGTCAATTGCTCGCGGGCCTGCGCCTCCAGGACGCCCCAGATATCGTTCAGGGCGTCCGGCGTCGCCTCCCGCAGCACTTCCATCATGGAGCGGGAATAGTGATGCTCCACATCCGCATAAAGCAGACCGAAGGAGGAAAACAGGCCCGGATGGGGCGGCACCACGATGCGCTTCATATCCAGGGCCTTGGCCATGCCGGCGGCGAACAGCGGGCCATTGCCGCCGAAGGCGAACAGGGCGTAGTCGCGCGGGTCGCGGCCCCGTTCGCTGGAAATCGCCCGGATCGCGCGGATCATGTTGGAAATAACGATCTGATGCGCGCCATAGGCCGCATGCGCCAGCTCCAGGCCCACGGGATCGGCGATCTGTTCCTGAAAGACCGCGCGGCTTTTGTCGGCCTGCAGTTCCAGTTCACCGCCGACCAGATAATCCGGGTTCAAATAGCCGAGAATGACATTGGCGTCGGTCACCGTCGGGTCTTCCCCGCCCATGCCGTAACAGACCGGGCCGGGGACCGCGCCGGCGCTTTGCGGCCCGATCTGCATGGAGCCGCCGGCATCGATCCAGACCAGGGAGCCGCCGCCGGCGCCAACCTCGGCCAGATCGATGGCCGGGATTTTCAGATGATAACCGGCGCCGCTCATCAGGCGGGAGCCGACCATGATGCCGCCACCCACCTGATAATCCAGGCTGCGGGTGAAGTCGCCGTCCTCCACCAGCGACGCCTTGGCCGTGGTGCCGCCCATATCGAAAGTAATGATGTCGGGCAGGTCCAGTTTGCGGGCCAGGGCCTGGGCCCCGACGACGCCGCCGGCGGGGCCGGATTCGATAATATTGGCCGGCTTGCGCTCCGTCACCTCGGCGTTGATCAGGCCGCCGTTGGATTGCATCAACAACAGCGGCGCATCAATCGCCGCGCCCTTCAGCCGTGCGCTCAACTGGCGCAGATACTGGCTGACGATGGGCATGACATAGGCGTTGATCACCGTGGTCGAGGTGCGCTGGTACTCCGAGATTTCCGGCAGGACATCGGCCGAGATGCAATGCAGAAGGTCCGGCGCCAGACGCTCGATTACCTCCTTGATGGCCCGTTCATGGCCGTCATTGGTGTAGGAATTAATCAGGCAGACCGCGATGGTCTCGACCTTTTCGTCCAACAGCCGGCGCACTACCCGTTCAACCTCATCCATATCCAGGGGCGTTTCCACTTCGCCCCGATTGTTGATCCGTTCGGTCACGCCCAGGCGCAGGTAGCGTTCCGACAGGGGCGGGGGTTTCTCCCAGTTCAGGTCGTACAGCCGGGGCATACGCAAGGTGCGGATCTCCAGGACATCGCGAAAACCTTCGGTGGTGATCAATCCGGTCTTGGCGCCCTTGTGTTCAAGAATGGCGTTCGAGGCGACAGTGGTGCCGTGCAGCACCTCGTCAATCTGATCGGCGGCCAAACCGGCGGTCTCGAATACACTGGACAGGCCATCGACGATGGCGACTTCATACGCGCCCACGGTGGAGGGCACCTTTTTCGTGTGCAGGGTGCCGTCCTGGCCCAACAGCACCAGATCGGTGAAAGTGCCGCCGATATCCGCGCCTACTCTAAACTTCGCCATTGTCTATGAACCTTCCAACGGGGCAGGATCGTGCCACATGACTTTTGGCGTTTCCGCCGGCCGGGCGGCCCGCAGCGCGGCGCGCCGGGCCTCGGTCGCCTCTTTATCAATGCTCCAGTTTTCCGCATCGACCGCGACGCCATAGTCGGCGAAGGCGGCTTCCGGGCTGACCAGTTCATTGCGCACATCCCGCAGGACCTTTTCCGGATCACGCTCCAGCGGATCGCCCCAGCCGCCGCCGCCGGCCAGATCATGGCGAAACACGGTGCCACGTTCGATATTCATCGTAATCTTGGATTCGAGTGGGCGGTCTTCAGTGCCAGGGTTCATGGTATTGGCCGAAGGCTTGCCCGGATGGCCGCCGTACAGGCCATAGGGGCGGAACTTCCGACGATCCGAGCGCACTTGCAGGACCGCCTCCCGTTCCAAAAAGCGATAGTCGCGCCGGAATGGCGCGCCGCCGCGGAATTTGCCGGGTCCGGCCCGGTCGGGGACGAACTCATAGGACAGGATCTGCATGGGCTGCTCCGTCTCGATCACCTCGATCGATTGCGACGCCATGTTGGCGAACATGTTCGAATTGCCCTGCCAGCCGTCCGCCCAGGGCCGCCCGCCATGGGTGCCGCAGGAAAAATCCACATAGATGTATGGCTGTCGGTCATCGTCGTAGCCGCCGATTGAGACGCCGGTGTTGCCGCCGTCCGACGCCGCGCAAACCCGGTCGGGCAGCATCATGGCCAGGGCGCCGAACATGCAATCGCCCATGCGGAAGCCGGTCAGGCCGCGGGCGGCACAGGCCGCCGGCAGGACCATATTGGCGATGGTGCCCGCCGGCGCGATGACCTTGATGACACGGAACACCCCTTCGTTGGAGGGGATGTTCAAGGGCAGGACCGAGCGGATGGCGCCCACCGAATGGGCCACGGTGAAGGAAAGGGAGTTGTTGATGGCGCCCTTGACCTGTTCCGAACTGCCGGTCCAGTCCACGGTCATTTCGTCATCGGATTTAGTGATGGTGACGAACAGGCGGATGGGACGGTCAAGGTCGATGCCGTCATCGTCAATCCAGTCCTCGAAACTCCATTGCCCATCCGGCAACTCACGGATCGCCGCGCGGGTCAGACGCTCGGCATAGTCGATGACTTCCTCCATATATAGCGACACCTTGTCGACGCCATAGCGTTTGACGAGGTCGCCAAACTGCACCTCGGCGATATGGCAGGCCGCCAGTTGGGCCCGCAGGTCGCCCAGGACCTGGATGGGGATGCGCACGTTCTTTTCGATCAGGGCCCACATTGTCTCGTTACGCTCGCCCTTGTCGAACAGCTTCAGGGGCGGGATGCGCAGGCCTTCCTGATAGATCTCGGTTGAATCGGAGGCGTTGGAGCCGGGTACCCGCCCGCCCACGTCGGAATGATGGCTGATGGTGGCGGCAAAGGCGACGCGGCGGTCGCCCTCGAACAGCGGCTGGAAGATGAAGATATCCGGCAGATGCATGCCGCCATCGAATGGATCGTTCATGATGAACATATCGCCCGGATGGATATCGCCAGCGAACCGTTCCACCACCACGGCCAGGGCGGCGGGGATCGAACCGAGATGGCCGGGCAGGGTCAATCCTTGCGCGACCATCTTGCCGTTGGCATCGGCCAGGGCGGTGGAGAAATCCATGTTATCCCGCAACACACCTGAATAGGTGGTCCGGCAGATGGTTACCGCCATCTCATCGCCGATGGCGAAAATGGCGTTCTTGAACAATTCGAACTCGATGGGATCTTCGATTTTGGCCATGGTGTTGTTTGTCCCTTTTGCGCGGTCCCTAAACTTTGCCGGGGCAATGGCGTTCCGTCCAGTGCCAATGTCGGCTAGGTTGGCCCCATGAGCGATCCGATCATTCTCTACGAAAACATGCGCACCGTCGTTTATGTGCCGTTCTACCTGGCTATCGAGCGCGGTGACTGGGCCGCGGTGGGCATCGATGTCTCGGTGCAAACTTCTCCCAACACGCCGGAAACCGCGCAAGGCCTGATCGACGGCCGGGCCGATGTCTCCTGGGGCGGGCCCATGCGGGTGATGCTGCATCACGATGGGGACCGCGACTGCCCCCTGGTCTGCTTCGCCCAGGTGGTGGCGCGCGACCCATCGATCCTGGTGGGGCGGAAACCCAATGACCGCTTCCGCTTTGAAGACCTGACGGGCCAGCGCATGGGCGCTATCGCCGAGGTGCCGACGCCCTGGATGACCCTGCAGGATGACATCCGCCGCGCCGGTGTCGATCTTGACGCCATTCTGTGGACCAAGGATCAAACCATGGCGGCGAACGCGGCTGCGCTTGAAGCGGGCGCGTTGGACGTGATCCAGATCTTCGAACCCCACGCGGATGCTCTGGTGCAGTCGGGCCACGGCCATATCTGGCACCGCTGCGCCGTGCGTGGCGATAGCTGTTGGACCTCGTTTTACACCACGCGGGCTTTTACCCAAGCACAGCCGGAAACCTGCCGAGCCCTGGTCCAGGGCATCGAGCGGGCCTTGGCGGTCTTGCACGACGACGACCCGGTCGATGTGGCGGAGGCGGTGATCGACTATTTCCCCGATCTGACCATTGAGGCCTTGGCTCGAATGATCGACGGCTACCGCGCATCGGGCCTGTGGGCCCGGACCACCGAACTGCCGGTGGAGCCCTTTGTCCGCCTGAAATCCGCGATGATTTCCGGCGGCCTGATCCGCCATGACCCAGCATATGACCGGTTGATCGTCACGGACTTGCCCGAATAGAGCGGATGGCCTAATGATCGGCCAAACTCATAGCCTCTAAGGACAAGCCATGTACATCAACGGCAACTGGGCCAATGCGGCCGCGGACGCGGAGTTCGAAGTTCTTAACCCGGCCACGGGCGCTGTCATCAAATCCCTGCCCGACGGCGGGGCGGAGGCGGCGCGGACGGCGATCGATGCCGCCGCCGAGGCCTTCAAGACATGGCGCGCCACCACGCCCTATCAACGGGCCGAATTCCTGATGCGGGCCCATGCCCTGATGCTGGAGCGCCAGGAGGATCTGGCCAAGGTGATGACGGCGGAACAGGGCAAACCCCTGCGGGCCGCCATGACGGAAGTGAAATACGCCTCCGATTTCCTGCAATGGTTCGCCGAGGAAGGGAAGCGCGTCTATGGCGAGATCATCCCCTCGGCCCGGGCCGATCAGCGCTTTCATGTGCTGCACCAGCCCGTGGGCGTGGTCGCCGCCATTACGCCGTGGAACTATCCGATCTCGATGATCACCAGAAAGCTGGGCCCGGCCCTGGCGGCGGGCTGCACCGTGGTTCTGAAACCGGCCGAGGCGACGCCCCTGACGGCGGTGGAAACCTTCAAGATATTCGAGGATGCGGGCTTTCCCCCCGGCGTGGTCAATCTGGTCACCGGCGCCGATCCCAGGCCCATCGGCGAGGAGTTTACCTCCAACCCCAAGGTGGCCAAGCTGACCTTCACCGGCTCCACCGCCGTGGGCAAGATGCTGGCCGGCGAGGCGGCGGGCAACATGAAGCGGGTGAGCTGCGAGCTGGGCGGCCATGCACCGTTCCTGGTGCTCAAGGATGCCGACCCGGTGCATGCGGCCAAGGGGCTGCAACTGGTGAAATTCCTCAACACCGGCCAGGCCTGTATCAGCCCTAACCGTATTTTCGTTCACCGCGATGCCCTGGAAAGTTTTCTCGATACTTTCGTCGGCCGGGTCAGCGGCATGAAGGCGGGCAACGGCATGGAACAGGGCGTCACCATCGGGCCGCTGGTAAACGAGGCGGCGGTGGCCAAGGTTGAAAACCAGGTCAAGGACGCGGTGGCCAAGGGCGCCGAAGTGCTGTGCGGCGGCGCGCGTCTGACCGAGGGCGATCTAGGCCAGGGTCATTTCTTCGCCCCGACGGTTCTGACCAATGTCACCCCCGATATGCTGATCTATCGGGAGGAAACATTTGGCCCCGTGGCGGCCGTGGTGCCCTTTGACGACGATGACGACCTCCTGGCCATGGCCAACGACACCCACTACGGCCTGGCGGCGTATATCTATAGCCAGAACCTGACCCAGGCCATGCGCCTGTTCGAGGGCCTGGATTTCGGCATCATCGGCATCAACGATATCAACCCGGCCTCCGCGGCGGCACCGTTCGGCGGCATGAAAGACAGCGGCCTGGGCCGCGAAGGCAGCCGGGAAGGCATTCAGGAATACCTGGAAACCAAGGTGGGTGGATTTAGTATTTAGGCTCGACCGCCGTTACGACCCATTTCGTCATTACCGGGCCCCGACCCGGTAATCCATGGAAGACCCGAACATCGCGCCAAGCGGTGGGCCCTGGATGCCCGGGTCAAAGCCCGGGCATGACAATGGTATCGCGTCAAATCACCTGATTGTACAACTCGTCCTCTCCCCTCGACAGGCGGTTCAGGTTTTCCAGCAGAATGTCGATGACGTTGTCTTCGTATTTCGTCGTTTCGCCGCCGGTGTGGGGCGTCAGGATGACGTTTTCCAAAGTCCACAGCGCCGAGTCCGCCGCCAGAGGTTCGGGCACGGTGACGTCGATGCCGGCGCCCGCTATGCCGCCTTTACGCAAGGCCTCGACCAAGGCGGCTTCGTCAACACAGCCACCCCGCGCCACGTTGATCAGATAGGACGATGGCTTCATGGCGGCAAGCGCCGTGCCGTCGATGACGTTGCGGGTTTCGTCCGTCAGGGGGCAGGTGAGCACGGTGACATCGGCCTGGGGCAACAGGTCGACCAGGGCCGAGGACGGATGCAACTCGTCCACATGCTCCACCGGTGTGGAGGTATCCCGCTTCAGGCCGATCACCGTCATATCGAAGGCCTTGGCCAGCCGGGCCAGGCGCGTGCCGATCTTGCCCATGCCGAAGATCACCATGGTCTTGCCGGGCAGCTCATCCTCCCGTTTGTCCAGATCGGAGATCATGCCGCGCCAAATGCCCTGGCGCTGGTTGTCCCGGCCGGTGTGAATCTGCCGGGTCAGGGCCAAAAGCAGCGCCATGGCATGGTCGCTGACCCCATTGACGTTGATGCCGCTGGCATGGGCCAGGCGCATACCCTTGGCGCGGACCGCGTCCAGATCGAACATGTCATAGCCGGCGCCGCAGACCTGGGCAAAACGTAGTCTATCGGCATGGGGCAACAGCGCGTTGTCCCAATAGCCGGAGACGACAATCACATCGCCCTCGCCGATGCGAGCGCGCAGATCCTCCCGCGTCCAGGTCTGGAAGTGCTTGATACCGGTCTCACGCCTCTCGAACAGTGTGGAAAGCTGATAGGCCGGATGGGCAAAATGGATGGTGATGTCTTTGAGATTCATGAGCTTAGAATATGGGCAATGCGGGATAGGCGATTGTCGCGGTGATGTATTGGTTGCGGTCCTGGAAACGCTGCATGGAGGGCGCGGATTCCGCCACCGGATTGTTCCACCAGCGGGACGCCTCCCAAACCGATAGATCGCCGTAGCGGGTCAACAGCAGTGTCTTGCTGTTGGGTGCTTTGACATCAAGGCTGCGGAAGAAGCCGCAAATATTAACGTCGAAGACTTCCTCCATGTTCGGCCAGGCGGTATCGGAAAGCTCGGCGAACGGTTGCCATTGTTCGGCGGGCACCTCGAACCAGCGAAAGACATAGACGCCTTCGTAGGTGGGTGGCGCATCATCAGTGGGGCGCAAAGTCGCTTCCACGATCTGGCTGTCGGAACCGGTGACCGGCCCGGCAGGCGCCGGCGCATTGCGCGCGGTGGACTCGTCGGGCCAGGCGGTGATGGCCAAGCCTTCATCCCGCGCCAGACCCAGGCCAACCAGGCTGCGCCAGCAGCCGAACAGCTTGCCGCCGTTGGCTGCGGCCCGTTGCGCGAAGGCATCTCGGACCGAGGCCGCGTCGGTCTGCAGGACCCGTTGGCCCACATCGTAGCGGCAGTAATCAAACGTCTTGAACATCTCTTTCTAACTCCGTTCCAGCACGATCACGGGGATTTCCCGGCTCGCCTTGGCCTTCTCCTGATAGTCGTTATAGCTGGGAAAGATTTCCGCCATCATCGTCCACAAGCGTGCCCGCTCGTCGCCGGTAGCTGTGCGCGCCGTGGCGCTGAACTTGTCGGCCAGCACCTGCACCTGGACCTCCGGATTGGCGGCCAGATTGCCGTACCAGGTGGGGCTTTCCGGCGTGCCGCCCCGCGAGGCGACAACGACATGGTTGTCGCCGTCCTGGCCGTAGATCAGGGCGGCGGTCCGTTCTTCGCCGGATTTGCTGCCCCTGGTGGTCAGCAGCAGGCAGGGCACGTTCAGATCGCCGTTCACGCCATGCCAGATATGGCCCTCGGCCCCATCGCTCTCCCGATATTTACGGATATGCTCGGCTACCCAGTCCCGCAAGACCATGTCATCCCTCATATGTTACTCTCGGCCCGGGAACTATAGCGTCTTTGTGGAGGAAAGGGGAAAAGCCATGATCAAGACTGGAGAACAACATACCCGGTCGCTACAGGATGGACGCCAGGTCTACCTGGACGGCGGCGTGGTCGATGATGTCACCACCCACCCGGCCTTTCGCAACGTGGTCGCCTCCGTCGGGCAGCTCTATGATTTTCAAAGCCGGCCCGAAAACCAGGAACTGATGACCTTTCAGGTCCCCGATGGTGAAGGACGCGCCAATCGCATCTGGCAGCTACCCCATTCCTATGAAGAGCTGATCACCCGGCGCAAGGCGCTGGTGGCCTGGACCGAGCTGCATGGCGGCTTTCTCGGCCGGGCGCCGGACCATGTCGCCTCCTGCATCTCCGGCATGTACATGGGGCGGGAGGTTTTCGAGGACTTCGACGCCGAGCGCGCCGGCGCCCTGGCGGACTACTACCGCTTCGCCCGCGACAACGAATTGTATCTGACCTACGTCATCATCAATCCCCAGGCCGACCGCTCGAAGGCCGCGCACGAGCAGCAAGGTGAATTCCTCACCGCCGGCGTGGTCGATGAAGAAGGCTCGGGCATCACCGTGCATGGCGCCAAGATGCTGGCCACCGCTGGCGTCGTCGCCAACGAGGTCTTTGTTACCTGTATCCAGCCGCTGCAGCCGGGCGACAAGAAATACGCCTTGTCATTCGCCATACCCATGAACGCCAAGGGGCTGAAGACCCTGTCGCGCAAGTCCTACGAAGCCCAGGCGCCCAGCGAATTCGACAATCCGCTGTCGCATCGTTTCGACGAGAACGACGCTGTGCTGTTTTTCGACAACGTCCATGTGCCGTGGGAGCGGGTCTTCATCAATCAGGATGTGGAGATGTGCCAGAAGCAATTTCATGCCACCCCGGCGCATGTCTATCAGAACTATCAAGCCCAGGTGCGCCTGAGCGTGAAAATGAAATTCCTCGTCGGCCTGGGCCACAAGATCACCGAGACCAACGGCACCACAAACTTCCCGCAGGTCCGGGAAACCCTGGGGCAGTTGGCGGCGCACGGTGCCATGGTCGATGCCCTGGTGCATGCCATGGAAACCAAGGGCCGGGCCTGGGGGGAATACTATGTGCCCGATCGTCATACATTGTATGCGGCCCAGGTTCTGACGCAGCAGCTCTATCCCCAGGTCATGGCCACGCTGCGGGATCTGGCGGGCGGCGGCATGATCATGCTGCCCTCGTCCGTGGCGGATTTCACCAACCCGGAATTGCGCGATCTGATCGGCATCACCCAGCAATCGCCGGCCAGCAGTTCCGAAGACCGGGTGAAATTCTTCAAGCTGGCCTGGGATGCGGTGGGTTCCGAATTCGCCTCCCGCCACACCCAGTACGAGATGTTCTATGCTGGTGCCACTTTCGTGACGAAGAACCACAGCTACCGCACCTATGATTGGGAGCACGGCAAGGAACTGGTGGACCGGATGCTGGACAGCTACAGCCTGGATGATGAGATTTAATGGAAAGGGAGATCGGCAATGGCCGTAGACAAGGCGCACAAGGAATTCTTTGCCGTTGATTTCAACGACGGCTGGGAAACCCCGGAAGGATACCCAGCGGGCATCCAGCAGAAAATTCTTGCCGGTTCCCTGGACGAGGAAAATGGCCGCGGCAGCCGCACCCGGCTGCTGCATTTCCAGCCCGGTGTCCATACCACCGAACCCTTCGTGCATGAGCATTGGGAGGAGGTTTACCTGGTCTCCGGCGATCTGACAGTGGGCAATGATGCCAACGGCAATGGCGGCGAGCCCTTCCAGGCCAACACCTACGCCTGCCGTCCGCCCGGCGCACCGCACGGGCCGTTCAAATCAAACGGCGGCTGCGTGCTGTTCGAAATTCATTATTTCGATCCTGCCTAGATAGGCCGAGGGGACGGAAACAGTATGAGGGACATTCCGAGCCGGGGTCCAAGCCGTTGATGTCCCACCGGCGGTCCACCGGCGTCCCGACCCAGGTCAGCGGCAATGTCGTAAAGGGCATTCTATTCATGTGTCTGGCGGTGGTGCTGCTATCGACGATGAATGCGATGGCGAAATTCCTCGCCGCTGAGTATCCCCTGACCCAGATCGTTTGGGCCCGCTTTGCCGGTCACCTCGTCGCGATGATCCTGCTGTTCTGGCCGAAGTTCGGTTGGCGCCTTTTTCAAAGCCGGCGCTACGGTCTGCAATTCGGGCGCTCGGGCATCATGTTTATTTCGAACACCGCCTTTATTGCCGGTCTGCCCTTGCTGCACCTGGCGACGGCGTCGGCGATCATGTTCACGGCGCCCTTGATGGTCGCGGCTCTGTCCGTGCCGCTGTTGGGCGAACGGGTTGGGCCACGGCGTTGGGGCGCGGTGCTGATCGGATTCCTTGGCATATTGATTGTCGTCCGGCCGGGCGGCGATGTCGCCAGCCTGGGCGCGGCCCTGATTGGAGTTTCGGCGGTCTGTTTCGCCCTATATCAGATCATGACCCGGACCGTCGTGGCGCACGATGCACCCGAGGTCTCGATTATCTACACCGCCGTGGTGGCGACGGTCGCGATGAGCTGCGCGCTGCCGTTTTCGCACCAGTTACCGACAAACTTGTTCGATATGACGCTGTTTGCCGGCCTTGGTGTCCTGGGCGGGCTTGGCCAGTACTTCGTCGTCAAGGCGTTGCAATACGGACCGGCAGCCGCGATATCGCCTTTCTATTACGGCGACATTCTGATCGCGGCGGTTCTTGGTTATCTCATATTCGGCGCCTTTCCCGATGCCTGGACCTGGACCGGCGCCGCCGTCATTATTGCCTCGGGCCTTTACCTTGCACACCGGGAAAGCCAGCGCCAGAAGCTCGGCTAGCGTGGGCGGCCCGATGCCGCTTATGACCATGCAAGAACTGAGCCTGGTGGGTTCGGTCAGGCGACGCCAAGCGCCTCCTCCCATTCGGTCAAGGTCTGATCCAGACGACTGAGTAAATCATCTATCTGCTCTTGGCTGATGGAAAGCGGTGGGGCAATCCACATGGGCAGGCCGCGACGGAACAACGGCTGGCGCTGCGGGCCGTAGAGGGTTCCGTAAAATACCAAGCCGTTCTTTAACGCCAACGCCTGAAATAGCTTCTCCGCTTGTCTTTCAACGTCAAAATACTCCCCTGTGTCCTTGTCTTCCACCAACTCCATCACCATCAACAACCCCCGTCCCCGCACATCGGCAATGCTTGGATGGGCAGTCAGACGGTCCGCCTGGGCATGCAGGTAGGTTCCAACGGTTTGGGCGTTCTCAATCAGCCGGTCCTCTTTAAGGATATCGATCGCCGTCAACCCGGCGGCGCAGGCCAGGGGATGACCGCCATAGGTGAAGCCGTGAATGAAATTGGTCCCGCTGCTAAATGGTTCGTTGACCCTGTCGGAGACCAAAACCGCGCCCAAGGGCACGTAGCAGCCGGATATTCCCTTGGCGACGGTCACGAGATCCGCATCGACCGCAAAATGTTCCATGGCGAACCAAGTGCCGGTGCGGCCGAACCCGGTCACCACCTCGTCAGCGATAAGCAGGACATCGTACGCGCTGCAAATCCGGCGGACCTCCTGCCAATAGGTTTTCGGCGCGAAAAGACCATAGTCCGGGCCGCAGCCCACGGGCGTCGCAATAAACGCAGAGACCGTTGCGGCGCCTTCAAAATGTATCGCCCGTTCCAGTTCAGAGGCGCATTCGCGGCCCCAATCGTCCCGGCTCATGCCTTCCGGGCGGCGGTGATCGCTGTATTGCGCCACGTGGGGCCATTTCGGCAGCATCGGCTCAAACGGCGCCATGGAGCGTGGATTGCCCGACAAGGCTTGGGTGCCAAGTGTCATGCCGTGATAGGACTCATAGCAGCTAATGGTCTTGTATTTTTCCCTGTTGCCGGTCGCAAGATGATATTGCCGGGCAATCTTCATGGCGCTTTCGACCGCTTCCGAGCCGCCGGAAACCAGATAGCTGGTGTTCAGGTCACTCTGGGAGATTTCCGCCAGGGCGGCGCAAAGTTCAGCCCGTTTGGGATTGGCCACGGTCGGATGCACGTAGGCGTAATCCTCCATCTGTTTCGCAATGGCCGCTTTCATGCGCGGATCGTTATGAGGCAAATTGATGGCCATGGGGCCGCCGGAGGCATCGATATAACGGCGGCCCTCTTTGTCGATCAGATAGATGCCGTCGGATCCGGCGATTTCAACGTTCATCGGGTGATAGGAAAAACAATGACGCCAGGGGCCTTCCGGCTCCAAGGGCGCGGGCATGTTGGCGAGATCTTGCATCCTCATTCTCCTGGTGGCGTCGCTGCCTAAAGATCATAGCCCATGACAAGATTGGAGGTAACAAAGCAGCCTTCCGTTTGGATATCGAAAACGACGCGGCGATCAGCTACTGTTCCAATTCGGTTTCCGATTTCCGAGAGGCCCGCATGAATTCCAGTACATCATGGCCGGACCGTAATTCGCGGTCCGCCGAACTCTACGAACGCGCCAAGGCGGTGTTACCCGGCGGCATCTCGCGCCTTCAGACCTTGGTCGATCCTTACCCAATCTATGCCCAGCGCGGCGAAGGCGCCAGCATCGTCGATGCCGATGGCACCCGCCGGCTGGACATGATGAACAATTTCGCCTCGCTGATCCATGGCCATGCGCGGGCGGAAGTCATTGACGCGGCCACCCGAGCGGCCGGCACTGGCAGTTGCTTCGCCATGCCGACAGAGGCCGAGATCGCCTTGGCCGAACTGCTTTGCGCCCGCGTCAAGTCGGTTGACCGTGTCCGCTTTTGCAACAGTGGCACCGAGGCGGTGATGCTCGCCCTCAAGGCGGCTCGGGCGCGCACCGGCCGGGCGCGGATAGCCAAGATTGAGGGCGCCTACCACGGCATGTACGACTATGCCGAGGTGAGCCTGGATTCAGCCCCCGACAACTGGGGCAACGACCCGAATTCCGTACGTTTCGCGGCAGGCTCTCCCTCGGCCGTGCTGGACGACACCGTGGTCTTCCCCCACAACGACACCGCGGCGGCGGAGCGCATCCTGCGCAACGCCGGCGAGAGCCTGGCCGCCATCCTCATCGACCCGGCGCCCGGGGTCTTTGGCATGATCCCCATGACGCCTGAGTTTGTCGCCATGATCCAACGGGTGGCGCATGACATCGGCGCCTCGATCATCATCGACGAGGTTATCGCGTTCCGCCTCAACTATCACGGCGCGCAGGCCAAATTTGGCATCGAACCCGACTACACCACTTTCGCGAAGATCATCGGCGGTGGCTTCCCGGTCGGCGCGGTGGCCGGCACTGAGGCCGCCATGGCGGTGTTCAGCCATGTGCATGGCAAGCCGCTCAACCCATCAAGCGGCACCTTCACCGCCAACCCGGTCAGCATGAGCGCCGGCCTGGCAACCATGGAGCTGATGACGCCCGAAGCCTATGCGGCACTCGATGCCCTGGGCGCGCACGCCCGCATGGTTGCCGCCCGGGCTTTCCAGGCGGCGGGAGTAGAGGGGCAGATTACCGGGGTTGGCGGCATGTTCGCGATCCACCTGCACAGCCGTCCTATCACCGATTATCGCAGCGCCTACCCGGTTGGCACTGAAGCGACCCGGGGCAAGGCCCTGCATCTGGCCCTGCTCGAGGCGGGCTTCATCATGTCGCCGAAACTCTCGGCCTTCCTGTCGACGGCAATGACCACTGACGACATTGACCGCTTTGGCGCGGCACTGGAGGCGGCCTTGCGAGGCCAGGGATAGCCGCCGAACATCGGCCCGGCCGCGATCAAGCCTTGGCGGCTTGGATTGCCTGCCACACGCGCTGGGGTGTTGCCGGCATGTCGACATGTTTAATGCCGAATTCGGACAGGGCATCGACGATGGCGTTGATCAACAGGCCCAGGGCCGGTGTTGTACCGCCCTCGCCGCCGGGGCGGATGCCGTGGGGGTGGGAACTGGCCGGCACTTCCATGATCACGGTCTTGATGAACGGCAGGGTGTCCGTGCGCGGCATGGCATAATCCATGAACGACCCGCTCAAAAGCTGCGCGCTGTCGGGATCGTATTGGATTTCCTCCAACAAGGCCTGGCCCACGCCCTGCATCACCGCGCCATGGGCCTGGCCGTGCAATATCAGCGGATTGACGGCCAATCCCACGTCGTCGACGCCGGTCCAGGCGACGATATCAACGACGCCCGTCTCGGGATCGACCTCCACCTCACAGACATGGGCGCCGTAGGGGTAGCCGCCAGCCCGGTTGGTGATATCGCCGGCACCCTCCAGGCCGCCGCGAAGTTCATCCGGCAGGCTGTCCAGCGTCGCCGCCGCATGGGCCGCCTGCCAAAGGTCCAGGCTGCCACCCCCCCGCACGCCGAAGGCGCCGTTTTCGAAGACGATGTCTGCCTCCGCCGCTTGCAGAACATGCGCCGCGATGGCCTTACCCCTGGCCAGCAGCTCCTCGACCGCTTCTCCCAGCGCGATCGAGACGAGCCGCATGGAACGGCCCGAGTGGGAGCCGCCGCCCACGGTCACCCGGTCACTATCGTTGGCGACGAAACGCACCGCGTCGAAAGGCACCTGCAGCCATTCGCAAACCAGTTGGGGAAAGCTTGTTTCGTGGCCCTGACCGCTACTCATGGTGCCGACCACCAGTTCAATTGTGCCGTCGCCGCAAACGGTCAACTCGGCGCGTTCCCGCGGGATGCCAGAGGTGATCTCGATATAGTTCGCCACGGCGATACCCCGGCACAGGCCACGCGCGGCGCTCTCCGTCCGGCGCGCCGGGAATCCGGCCCAGTCGGCCTCGTCCAAGGCCCGATCCATGGCGGCTTTGTAGTCGCCGCTGTCATAGGTGGCGCCGACCCCGTTGGTATAGGGCATGGCGTCAGGGGGAATGAGGTTGCGCCGCCTCAACTCCACCCGGTCGAAACCGTGTGCATCCGCCGCCAGTTCGATTAGCCGCTCGATCATGTAGATGGCTTCCGGCCGCCCGGCGCTGCGGTAGACGGCGGTCGGTGCCGTATTGGTCAACACCGCATGACCCCTGAAGTGGACGGCGGGGATATGATAAACGCTCTGCATCATCGAGAGCCCCTTGCGCAAGGGCCAGAAGAACACCGTATAGGCGCCCAGGTTCATGGTGTTGACGCCGCGCAGGGCCAGGAAGTTGCCCTTTTCATCCAGCGCCAGTTCGGCGTCCGAGGCCAGATCGCGGGCCTGATAGTCGCTTAGAAAACATTCCTGGCGCGTCGCCGTCCATTTGACCGGCCGTCCCACGCGTTTCGCGGCCCACGGCATCAGGGCATATTCCGGGAAAAAGGCGTTGCGGGTGCCGAAATTGCCGCCCATGTCGCCGAACACGGCGCGGCACTTCTCCACCGGCACGCCCAGTGTCACGGCCAGGCGCTCCCGGCTGCGGATCACGCCGGCGCCCGAGGCGGTGCGCAATGTATACCGGCTATCCGTGTGATCGAATTCGCCGACGACGGCGCGCGGTTCCATGGGACTGCCGGTAACCCGGTGCACCCAAGCGTCGAACTTGACCACATGTGCCGCCGTGGCGAAGGCGCGCTCGGTCGCTTCCGCATCGCCGACCTCGCAGGTCAGGGCGAGATTTTCGGGGCAGCCCGGCCAGACGCGCGGCGCCTCCGGCGCCATGGCGTCACGGGCATGCACGACAGCAGGCAGCTCCTCATAGTCGATATCGACCAGTTCGGCGGCATCGGCGGCGGTCTCCGCCGTTTCAGCCACCACCATCGCCACCGCCTCGCCGACGTAGCGCACAGTGTCCAGGGGCAAAGGTGTATTTTCGGTGACGAAGACCTCGAACCCATCGGGCAGGCGAAGCGTGGCGTCCGGCGGACCGACCCAATCGGGATTGTGCGGAATGGCGCCCAGCCCGTCAGCAGCGGCATCGGCACCGGTCAGAATCGCGATGACGCCTGGCAGGGCCTGGGCCGGGGCTGCGTCGATAGCGCGGATCTTGGCGTGCGCGTACGGCGAACGCACCAGGGCTGCATGGCAGAGTGAAATTGGCGAAAAATCGCTGGAAAATTGCCCCTTGCCGGTAAGAAGCCGGCGGTCTTCCGTCCTGTGCAGCGGCGCGCCAATACCGCTGCCACCCCTCGGACCCTCTACTGACAATTTACATTCCCTTCAACGGAACTTCAGGCATCGGGTGGCAGCACGATGGGCTGTCCATGGGGTGTGGCATGGGCGGCGCGGTCCCAGGCGTCCTTGCGGTCGGCCAAGGCGCCGGCCGTCAGCAGGCCCTTTTCCGCGACCAGAGTTTCCAGCGCCTTGAGCCAGTGCAGATAATAGGTATCGCCCATGTCCGGATCACCCTCACCCACGGCGGCGGCGATTTCCGCGCCCAGATGCTCGGCCCATTCCGGCCAGGTGAAATGGCCCTGTTCATGCAGCCAGACGGTCATGGCGAAGGCCTGGGCCTGCCAGGGCTCATCGAAAACCGGGCCGTCTTCGTCCCGGGGCAGGGAAGGCAGATCCGCCTCCGTCGGTACGTTTACATCGGACGTCATGTCAGCACGCCTCCAGATAGTCGTCCCACATATCCAAATAGACCTTGTCCCTGGCGGAGGCCTCTTCGCCCCAAAGCTCGCGCGCCGCAAAGCGCACGCTGTAAAGGTGCTGCGGCTTATTGCCGGCGTACACGGCGTGGGTATCGGGAAAAATAAAAACGCCATAGTCCCGGTCGATCACCCCGGCCTTGCCGCGGGCATAGCGTGGCAGCCGGATGTGCCCCTTGGAATGGATGTTGCGGGCGCGCACCTGGTCGCCGGCCTTGAACAAGGCCGGAACGTCATCATCCAGACGCGCCGACTTGCCGGCCCGCTGACGGGCGACGATGTCCTCATGGCTCAGGGGATCGGCCAGCTTTTCCAAACTGCGTTGACCGGGCGGCGTCTCGATCTCTTCCCGCCCGACCATGCCCCGCTCGACCAGAATATCTTCCGTGCGGTACAGCCAGCGCTGATAATAGCTGGAGCTGAGATAACGGACGGGGTCCATGCTCTCCATGATATTCCGGCCCGCGTCGATGTTCCATTTGCCCAAGGCCCCCAGGGCCATGTTCATGGCCCATACCCGGCCTTCCCACGGCGCATGAAAGACCGGTTCGTCCTGTTCGATGGGGATTGGACCGAAGCCGTCCATGCCGCCCATGTCATGCACGCCATCCATCAGCCGTTGTCCCCTCTCAGCCGGTCGGTACCGATCATCGAGTTCCGTGTCACCAGCTCCGCCAGGGCGTCTTCGTCCAAAGCTTCGGTTCCGGCCGGGCGTTCCGGCAGCACCAGATAGCGTACTTCCGAAGTGCTGTCCCAGACCCGCACCTCGATATCCTCGGGGATATCCTGGCCGAATTCCTTCAATACGCCACGCGGGTCCTTGACCGCGCGGGAGCGGTAGGGAAAGGATTTATACCATGCCGGCGGCAGGCCCAAGACCGGCCAGGGATAGCAGGAGCACAAGGTGCAGACGGTCATGTTATGCACTTCGGCCGTATTCTCCAGCACCACGATATCCGCGCCCTGGGTCGAGGCATAGCCAAGGGAATCGATCGCAGCCGTCCCGTCCCGCAGCAGCCAGGCCCTGTATTCCGGATCGACCCAGGCCCGCGCCACGACGCGGGCGCCGTTGCGCGGCCCGACCTTGTTTTCATAGGTATCGACGATGGCGTTCAACGCCGCTTCATCGACCAAGCCCTTTTCGCTCAGCAGCGATTCCAGGGCACGGACGCGCAAGTCGGTATCTGAAAGATGGGAATGTTCCGGGTGGCCCCCATGATCGTGGTGGTCTTCCTGCGCTGCCATATCTAAACCACCCCTATGCCACTGGCGGCAAATCTTCTTCAAGGATCGATATGTTGAGGGCGAAGGATATCTCGCCCTCATCATCATCGCGGTGCAACACGCCGATAAACTCGCCGGCGATGGAAACCTCAACCGGCGCGCCGGGGCGGATCGGCGGGCTGATGGCAATACGGTCGTTGCCGAAGACGCGGCGCAGGTAGCTTTGCACCCTGGCGATCTCGTTGGCGGTCATGAAGCGGCTCCCTTTCTTTGTTAACGCTGTATACCAGCGAATGGGGCAATGGGAAACTGGGCAGGGCGTATTGGACGTGCTCTAATCATCGTCAGAAACAAATGGAGGATTGGCGGTATGGCGGAGCTGGATGGAAAAGTCGCGGTCATCACGGGCGGGGCCAGCGGTATTGGCGAAAGCGCGGCCCGGCTTTTCGTGGCCGAGGGCGCCAGGGTGGTGATCGCCGATATGCAGCAGGAGCGCGGCGCGGCGCTGGCCGACGAACTGGGAGAGGCGGCGCTGTTCCGGCAGGTCGAGGTGCGCCAGGAGGACGAGGTCAAGGCCGCCGTCGATCTAGCGACCGATACCTGGGGCCGGCTGGACTGTATGTTCAACAATGCCGGCTTCGGCGGTGTTTTGGGCCCGGTCGAGGACATCCCCGTGGAAGACTTCGATCTGACCATGGATGTGCTGTTGCGCGGTGTTTTCCTCGGCATGAAACATGCCGTGCCGGTGATGAAAAAGCAGCAATCTGGCAGCATCATCAATACGGGCAGCATCGCCGGTGTCACCGCCGGGCGGGGCCCGCTGGTCTATTCCGCGGCTAAGGCCGCCGTGGTGCAGCTCTCCAAGGTATCGGCCATGGAACTGGGCGGGCACTTCATCCGGGTCAATTGCCTTTGTCCCGGCTATATCGCGACGCCGTTGTCGGCCAATACCGTCGGACGGCCCGACGAACTGATCGAGAAAACGCACCATACCTATGCAGTGCGCCAGCCGATCCCCAGAACCGGCATGCCCGATGATATCGCCCAGATGGCGTTGTTTCTGGCCTCGGACCGTTCCAGCTTCGTCACCGGACAGGCCATTGTCGTCGACGGCGGCGCCGCCACCGGCGTTATGTGGTCCGATCAAAAGGAAGTCTACAAGACCTATCACCCCATCAAGGTCTACAATCCGGACGCCGGCTAGGATTAGGATCGCCAGGATGCGGGAACTCACCGTTGGCATCGGCGGCCTCGGCGCCATCGGCGCCAAGGTCGCCAGAGCCTTGGACGCCAACGCCCCGAATGGGGGCATACCGGGCATACGCCTGGCCGCGGTATCGGCCCGCGATCATGACGGCGCCCGCGCCCGCATGGCCGGCATGGCAAAGCCGCCGCCGGTTGTCGCCTTGGCGGAACTGGCCGGCCTGGCTGATGTGGTGGTGGAATGCGCCCCGGCGGCCGTCTTCGCGGAGGTCGCGGAAGCGGCGGTCGAGGCCGGTCGGATCTTCATTCCGCTAAGCTGCGGCGCCTTGCTGCAATATCCCGGCCTGGAGGCACGGGCGGCCAAGACCGGCGCGCGCATCATCGTCCCCACCGGCGCCTTGCTGGGCCTGGACGCGGTGCGCGCGGCATCCGAGGGGGTGATCCATTCGGTCCATATGGTGACGCGCAAGCCGCCCAAGGGCCTGGCCGGCGCGCCGCATCTTGTGGACAACGATATCAGCGTCGAAAACCTCACCGCCGCCAAGCTGGTGTTCGAGGGCACGGCCCGCGATGCCGCCAGGGCCTTTCCGGCCAACGTCAACGTCGCCGCCGCGCTTAGCCTGGCCGGCAACGGGCCCGACAATACGACGATCGAAATCTGGGCCGATCCCGGTGTCAGCCGCAATACCCACACCATCAACGTGGATTCCGATGCCACCAGGTTCGAGATGACCATTGAAGGTATCCCCTCGCCCGAAAACCCGGCGACGGGATTGCTGACGCCGCTGAGTGTCCTGGCGACCCTGCGCGGGTTGGTCAGCCCGCTAAAGGTAGGTACATGATGTCACGTCTTGGTATTGCCGTCTCCGGCGGCCCGTCACCATCGCAGATCGTCGATCTTGTCGCATTGGCGGAATCCCTTGGCTATGAATCCGCCTGGGTGGCCGAGGGCCATGGCGGCGATCAGTTTTCCGTTCTGACCGGTTGTGCCGCACGGACCTCGACGATCTCCCTGGGCACGGCGATCTCCAGCGTCTATGTACGTTCCATCCCCACCATCGCCATGGCGGCGGCCTCGGTCGATGACATTTCCAAAGGGCGCTTCATCCTTGGCCTCGGCTCCTCCCACAAAGTCCAGGTGGTGCCCGAGCACGGCGTTGAATATGCCAAGCCGATCACCCGGTTGCGCGAAAGCGTCGACATCATCCGCACACTGCTGCGCACGGGAGAGGTCCAGTATCAGGGTGAAACCGTGCGGATCGAGAACTTCGATTTCTGGTTCACGCCGCTGCGGCCGGAGATCCCCATTTACGCCGCCGCCGTCTTTCCCAAGATGACCGCCGTCTGCGGCGAGATCGCCGATGGCATCATCCTGACCCGCAGCACCTTGAAGACCGGGGCGGAGGTTCGCCGGCTGCTGGCGGAAGGCGCCGCGCGCACCGGGCGCGATCCCACCAAGGTCGTTGTTACCTCGCTTCTGCCCACTGCCGTTGCGGACAGCCGGCGGGAGGCCCTGGATCGGATGCGGCCGGGTCTGGCCCTCTACGCCGGCTTCTTCCCCCGCTACAACCGTTTGATCGCGGAGCACGGTTTTGCCGAGGAAGCCGCCGCCGTCGCCGCTGCCTGGGCCAAGGGCGATCGGGCCGGTGCGGAGCGGGCCGTCACCGATGCCATGATTGACGCCACCTCTATTGCCGGGACGCCCGAACAATGCCGCGAGCAGTTGGAGGCCTATCGGCAGTCAGGCATTGATCTGCCGATCATCAGCCCGTTCGCGCGCGGCGCCGATGCCAAGGCAACGTTCGAGGCGGCGATTAGAGCCTGCGCGCCCGGATAAGGTGAATATTCTGATCGTCAAAACGTGATCTGACAGGCCGTGGAATATGCCGATAATCAGTGTCGTAATTGCGGTTTCAGTAAGTGTCCATGAATTTCTCAATGGGGGAGGCAGGAATATGATCAAGGTCAGCGTGATGTATGCCAACGAAGACGGCAAAAAGTTCGATATGGATTATTACTGCAACAGCCATATTCCCATGGTGCTTGGGAAAGTCGGTGCGGCTTGCAGCAAGGCGGAAGTGGACCAGGGCCTGGCCGGCGGTGCGCCGGACGCGCCGGCGGCCTTCGTCGCCATGGGGCATTTGTATTTCGACTCGGTCGAGGCTTTTCAGGGTGCCTTTGGACCCCATGCCGAAGAGATCATGGCGGATATTCCCAATTACACCGATATCCAGCCAAGCATCCAGATCAGTGAAGTGAAGAGTTAAGCCGCCACAAGGGGGCTGAAACGATCGAAGGCGGCGCAAATCGCGCCGCCTTCGCTATTTCTCGTCTCGATATCGTGAGGCGTTTCTAACGGATGTAGATATGCACCTCGTTGCTGACGGAGGCGTTCGACGAGGAAGCCGATAACGAGATCCGGCTTGCCGGCAGCCCCATGTCCATCAAGGCCTTCAGGACGTTGTTGGTATGCTTCTTAATGGTTGATTGCGCCATCGCCTGTTCCGAGGCGCTGCCCCGCGTCGGCGTGACGGCGACCAGATCGAAATTCGCCTGCGGCCGTACCTGCAGGGTTTTCGACACCGCCGTGTAGAGCGCCTGTTGGTAGGGCACGTCGGGCCGGTCAAAGCGGATTACCACCAGGGGCTGACGGCCGCCGGCGACAAAACCTCTGCGCGGCGTGCTCGAGGTCGAAAAGCTCGGCCCCTGGGCACCGACGGCAAAAGCCCGGGCCATCAGGCTGCTGCCATGCAGTTCGCCGTTCTTGATCGACGATGCCAGGGTTGTCAGATTGCTCCGTTCCCCGGCCACGTAGCTGGTCTGCCGGGCGACGTCCTCGTTGATTTCGCTCAACAGCCGGTCGATCAGAACCACCGCCCGGTTGGTCTCGTCCTCCAGCAGCGCGAGTTGCCGGTGGTCTTCGTCAATGGCGCCGGTCAGGCCATAGGCGGCGCGGGCGGATTCCAGCACATAGGCGGCCAGGGATGAATTCGAGGCGATCTGATTGGCCAGGCTGTTCATGGTCGCGATATCGCCGCTGATCCGGTCCAATTCCGCCTGGGCGGCATTCCACTGATTGACAAGTATGGGATTGCCCGGCGTCGTGCCCAACTGCAAGCGCGCGGTAATGGCCGCCACGGTGCCGTGGTAGCGCTGGGCATTATTGGTCGTGGTTTGGCGGATCTGTTGCAATTGCCCGTTCTGCTGGCCGAGCATGCCTTTCAGGCGTTGCAGCTCCCCGCGCAATTGGCCGGCCTTTTGCCCCACCAGGGTGCCCGTGGGCTGGCCGCTGGCCGACATCATCGGCGCCGGCGCGCGTGGCGCGCCCGCCAAGGCCGGCGGCGGCGCACTAAATGTTGGCTGGCTGTTCATCTCTGCCCGCGAGGGCGGAATGGATACCCTTTCAGATGTCTTGCCCGCCGGTTCGTCACCCGTCAAGGACGGCCACAAAGATTCCGACGCAAAAGAACATCCCGAAAGCAAGATTGCCGCCCCAAGGACAGCACCCGTCGACCTGCGCAAATTCACTCTCCCTGACAGGCGAACCAAAAAAACTCTTAACCTGAGGTCCCAAATAATCCGGTCATGGTATTGAGCCCACGGCCAGTTATTTAGTCAGTCGATTTAGTCATAGTCGATTCGACGCTCAGGATACAGGCAAATTCGCATGGTTTATGCAAAAAAAGCGTCGGTGCGATCTATCGGTTTATCGTCTGACTTCCGGACCTCCCCCCGAATACTAGATTTTTCTTGGACCGCCCAATGCTATTGATACGCGCGATGAAGTTTAAACAATGCGCCGGGACCGGACAAGCCATCATCCAAATGGACGCGAAGGCAAAAAATATCGTCCAGCCACCGCGATGGCCCTTGCCTTGGCTCAGGCTTTTGGTTAGGTAAGCGGCTCCGCGAACACCCTTGGTGGATATAGCGGCTGCGCGCCCGTAGCTCAACTGGATAGAGCGTCTGACTACGGATCAGGAGGTTGGGAGTTCGAATCTTCCCGGGCGCGCCAAAACTTTTTCCAAAGGAAAGCGCGAGACTTCCGCGAAATCTGAGTTAGGCGGCAGCTGTTTGCGCAAGCAAACTGCGAGAGCCGGGTTCGAACTCTCCCCTCCGGTGTGCCGACCTTCTTAAAGGTACGAACTGCACTCCCGTTTGTTTCACGCGGACCAGACGTGGACCGCCTGATCGTGGCCGCGGATTGCGATGTCGCCACGGTCGGCCAGTTCGCCGGATGTTTCCAGCCCTTCACTCAGGGCTGTCCGGAGCGCCGCGTCGGAGATGACAATATTGCAGCCAAGGTCCCGTGCCGCACGTTCCAGGCGGCTGGCGACATTGACCGTGGTGCCGACGACGGCGAATTCCATGCGGTTGGCGCTGCCGACATTGCCCAGGAAAACCGGTCCCCAGTGGACCCCGATGGCAACCTCGAAACTGACCGCGTCCTCGCCACCATGCAGGTTCATGACAGTGTTGGCTTCGCACATGGCAAAGGCGCATCGAACCGCGTCGGCGGCATCCCGCGGCCCGTTGTCCGGCGTGCCGAAAGTTGCCATCAAACCATCGCCGACGAACTTGTCGAGGGTGCCGTCGTGCTGGAAGACGATCTGCGACATGATATCAAGAAACAGGCGCAGGGCCTGAAAGGCGCGCTCCGGCGCGGCAGAGGCACAGAACTTGGTGAAGCCGACGATATCGACGAACAGAACCGCGACATTCTGCTCCCGCGCCTCGGCGAACGGATTGTCGGTTTCCGCCAGGCGATCGACGATGTTGGGCGGAAAATAGCGCGACAGGTTGCTGCGCGCCAGGACGGCGGCATCGCGTTCATCCAGCAACTTGCGCCGTTCGGCGATGGCCTCCTCGGTTTTCGATATGGTCGCCCTAAGATCGTCGAAATCGATGGGTTTGGTGACGAAATCGAAGGCGCCCAGGTTCATCGCGGCGCGGATGTTGTCCAGGTCGCCATAGGCGGACACCATCACAACCTTCAAATCCCGCTGCAGGCGCTGCAACTCCTGCAACAGGCTCAAACCGTCCATTCTCGGCATGTTGATGTCGCACAGGACGATCTCGATGCTGTCGTTGTTCTTGATTTTCTCCAATGCGGCGTAGCCGTCATGGGCGAATTCAAACGCCACCTCACCTTTTCCCACGTCCTGGCGAAAACGGAGTTCGAACATTGCCTCCATGTCGCGCTCGTCATCGACGACAAGGATCTCGGTGGGCATCGCAAGCCTTCTCCTACTTTTACGCCTCTGCACTCGGTCGCGTTACCGGCAATCGGATGCAGAATTCCGTGTATTCGCCTTTCTCGCTTTCCACCCTAATAGTACCACCGTGCTGGCGGGAGACAATATCGTAGCTTAACGACAGGCCAAGGCCGGTACCTTCGCCCGGCGGTTTGGTGGTGAAAAATGGCGTGAATAGTTGTTCCTGGATTTCCTTGTCGATCCCGACGCCGTTGTCGCGAACATGGATATTGATATATCCATCCCCGCGCCGGGTACGAACGGTTACTTCCGGTTCGTACCCGGGTTCGGCCGCCGCGCGTTCGTTGGTCGCATAAAAAGCATTGCTGATCAGGTTCAGCAGCACGCGGGAAATCTCCTGCGAATCCATGGTCACGCTTCCAACATCCTCGCCATAGTCCGTGATCATGTTGACATTGAAGGTGGAATCGAGCGCACGCGCGCCGTGGTAGGCTAACGTGACGGCGTCATCGACGACGGTATTGACTTCGACACTCCGCAGATCGCCGTGGCTGCGCCGGGAATGATCCAACATGCTGCGTATGATGGCGTCGGCACGGCCGCCATGATGGGCAATTCTCGTCAAATTGTCGCTCAAGAGTTTCGCCAACGCATTGATCTCCGCCCTGCCGTCGGCGGTAATTCGGGCCGCATGCTGGTCGATCGTATGGTTCAACTCGCCGATCAATTCGTCGCAGCCGAGAGCGAAATTATTGATAAAATTCAATGGGTTCTTCAGCTCGTGCGCGATCCCGGCGGTGAGTTGACCGAGAGAGGCCATCTTTTCTTGATGCATCAGCGCTTCCTGGGTTGCCTCCAGTTCCGTTAGGGCCGTTTCGGCGCGGTCGCGGGCGGTCGCGATTTCGGACTCAAAGCGTTTGCGCTCGGTGATATCGACCTGCCAGATTACCTGCGCCTCCTCGCCCTCGAAAACCGTTGGTTGGCTGTTAAGCAGAACCCACCAGTGGCTGCCGTCGGGCCGGATCCTTTCCGCCTCGGCATTTTTCAGCGGCACGCCACCCTCGATGACGCCGTAGATATCCTTCAGGCGTTCGGGATCGACCCAGGTCGCAAGGGTCGCCTGGTTGGCTTCGCCGTCGTCCAAGGGGTCGAAGCCGACACCCATCATATCCATCAGGGTTTGATTGACGAACAGCCGGCGATAATCCTCCTGCGAGGCGACGACAATGCCGATCGGACTGGATTGGAGGATTTGCCGTAGATTCTCCTCGACATCCGTCAGCGCGGTTACATCCGTGCTGGTTACGATAAAACCGCCGCCAGGCACCGGCACGCTCAGCAAATCGAGGCTCCGGCCCGACGGCCGGCGAAATTCGCGACGCCAAATGCTCGACATGCGGCCCGGATCGCGCACCATCCGAAGCCGCTCGGCCCATTCATCGCCGTAGTCTTGCCGCATTGTGGTGCCGACGACATCATCGAAGGTGGCATTGTCACACAGCACTCCGTCCGGCAGATCGAAATGCTCCGCATAGCGTTGGTTGAAGGCTACGAGGTTCCAGTTCCCATCGTACATAGTCAGGCCTTGACCCATGTGGTCCAGGGTCTGCTGATGTATCCGGGTTTTTTCAGTCAGTTCTTCCTCAATCCGTTTGCGTGCGGTGAGATCGAGACTGACCGTACCGAGACCGAGCAGGTCACCGCCGACGGAAAGGACCGGAAAGCGGGTGCTAAGCACTGTCCGCTCGTTGCCGTCGGGAAAGGTGAAGGTGACCTCGCGGGACATCACTTGACGGTTCTCAATCGCTTCGCGGTCCCGTTCGGCAAATTCATTGGTCTGGGCGCCGGGGTAGATATCGGCCACGCCCATTCCGGTGACGTCGGCCTCACCTATCGCCGTCCAGTCCCGGAAGCATCGGTTGACGAATTGATAGCGGCCTTGCAGATCCATGAAGCTGATATAGAGCGGCAGGTTATCAGCGAAGGCCCGCAGCAATCCGCGGCTTTCCTGCAACGCCTGTTCCGCCCGCTTGCGCACTTCGATGACGTAGATTACATGCAGCCAACATTCCTCCCCCTGATAGTTCAATGTTCGGCTTGAAATCAGGGCCCAGAATGGATTACCGGCGGCATCCTTGAGCTGAACTTCTTCCTCGTCGAGGCGCCTACGCGTTTTTTGCAAGTCGAATAGGCGGATCTGGTCTTGTGGATCGACAAAAAAATTCTCCGCCAGGAAACCGGTTGACGCCCCGGAGGTCACGCCGAAGCGGCTGGCGGCGGTCTCGCTGAATTCGAAGGTGCCGTCGCTACGGGTCACGACAAGGGGCAAGGGGATGGCTGCAACCATCGCCCGCATGGCGTCCGTTTCCTGGGCCTGCTGTTGGCGCAATTGGACTTCCGCCGCCAGCCGGTCGATGTTTATTTTGACGTTATCGACGATGTCGCCGAAATTCTGCAACACGGTCTTGACTACCGCCGGCACGCTCAAGACCAACAGAATGGCCAGGACATCGGGCTCCATGACTTCATAGACGAAGCCGCCGATGGTCAGACTGATAATCACCGGAATGAAAAATGCCATCGCCGCCCGCGGCAGGCCGGGCGTCAGCGCGACGGACCCGTAGCACAGAAACATCAGGATCATCATCGTCGCAACGCCGTCGATCGGGCCCAGATGGGGGAACAGCAGAAAGCCGATGACGCCCCAGACAGAGCCCATCAGCAAGGAATAGTACTCGACAGCGCGAATGCGCCGCTTGCTGACCTGGTTCGGTCTGGGCCGGGCGCGCAGCCGCCAATAGCTCCGCACCATTGGTATGATCAGAAGCAATTGCAGGATCATGAAATAGATGGCGTGGCTGGTCAGTACCGCCTGCCAATCGATGTAGCTGATAATAAGAACGCCGCCTGAATTGCCGAGCAAATTCACCGGCATACTGCGTTGGATATGCACCGATTGATTGATGCGCAGCTCCGCCGCCACTGTCTCGTCTGGCACCTGGAATAGACCGAAGCCACCCGCCGCTCGCGCCTGTCCGCTCATACCGCGCTCCTTCGCTAGATTCGAACCCAGTCTAGTGCAGTTTCCATGGCGCGGACAGGAGCGACCACCGCATGGTTGAAATGACTCAAAGAAAATTCTCCATTACCAAGCGCTTTGCTTGATCCTGTCCCCCGGATGTAAGGTATGGCCGCAGTAACCCTGAAAGCGGTCAGGGCGGATTTGGTTCAGAAAGGTCCATTTGATGAGTGAACGTATGACCGGCGGCGACGCCATGGTACAGGCGGTGCTGCGGCACGGTGTCGACACGGTGTTCGGCCTGCCCGGTGTGCAAACCTATCCGATCGTGGACGCGCTGCAGCGGTCCGGCAACCGGGTCCGCATGGTCAACAGCCGGCATGAGCAGGGCTCCGCCTACATGGCCTATGGGTACGCCAAGGCGTCGGCCCGGCCGGGAATATTTACCGTTGTGCCGGGGCCGGGTGTCCTCAATACCGGTGCGGCATTGTGCACGGCAACGGCCGGTTCGGCGCCGGTTATGTGCCTGACCGGCGATGTGCCGTCGGATTTTCTCGGCAAGGGCCGTGGTCATCTGCATGAACTGCCCGATCAGCTGGCGACATTGCGCAGTTTCATCAAATGGGCCGGCCGGGCCGAGCGGCCGCAGGATGCCCCGGCGCTGATCGACGAAGGCTTCCGGCAAATGCTCTCGGGCAAGCCGGGACCGGTGGCGGTCGAGATGTGTTGGGACACCATGGCCGCCAGCGCCCTGGTCAATATGCCCGAGGTTCCGCCGGATCCGGTTGGCCCGGAGATTGACCCGGATGCCGTGGCGGCGGCCAAGAAGCTTTTGGCCGGGGCCAAGCGGCCAATGATCATGTGCGGCGGCGGCGCCCAGCACGCCAGCGCCGAAGTGCTGGCGCTGGCCGAAATTCTCGATGCGCCGGTAGCGGCGCTGCGCAGCGGCCGTGGCGTGGTCTCGGAGGATCATGAACTTGGCGTATCCCCGGCCGCGGCCTGGGAATTGTGGGCCGATACCGATTTGCTGATCGGCATCGGCTCCCGCTGCGAGCTGCAATATCTCCGATGGACCGGCATGATGCGCGCCGATGACCGCCCCGCCGGGCCCAAGCTGATCCGCATTGAAATCGAACCGGCGGAATTGCTGCGTCTAAAGCCCGACGTGGGCATCGTCGCCGATGCCGCCGATGGTACCTGCGCCCTGGTGGAGGCCGCCGCCGGTGCTTATTCAAGAACCGCCAACGCCCGCAGCCGTATCGCCGATGCCAAGGCTACCGCGCGGGCCAAGATCGAAGAGGTGCAGCCCCATGTCGCCTATCTCGATACGATCCGCGCGGTCGTGCCCCGCGACGGCATATTCGTGAAGGATATTTGCCAGGCTGGCTTCACGTCCTATTTCGCCTACCCGGTCTACCAACCGCGCACCTACATCACGTCCGGCTATCAGGGTAATTTGGGCTATGCCTTCCCGACGGCATTGGGCGCCAAGGTGGCCTGTCCCGACAAGGCTGCCGTGGCGGTAGTCGGCGATGGCGGCTTTAATTTCGCGGTGCAGGAACTGGCGACCATGGCGCAGCACCAGATCGGCCTGACTGTCATTCTTTTCAACAATCGCGTGCTGGGCAACGTCAAGCGCGATCAGCAAATGCGTTTCGAAGGCCGGACCATCGCTTCCGAACTGCCGAACCCCAGCTACGCCACCCTGGCGGAGACCTATGGCGTCGCCGGCTACCGCGCCGACAGCCCGACCAGCCTGCAACCGGTTCTGGAAAAAGCCCTGGCGGACGACGCACCGGCGTTGATCGAGGTGAGCCTTGATCTCGAAGACGAGGGCTCGCCCTGGCCCCACATCATGCCCGCCGGCGGCTGACACCGGCACGTTTTTACCGGGTCTTCGGCTTCCTAAAGCGGCCGGGCATCTGTTACGCTTGCCTCCTACAGAGATAGGCCGGACAGATGGGAGGCCGCCATGGGTATGACGATTGCCGAGAAAATTCTTGCCGCCCATGCGGGCGCTGATAGCGCCGCGCCGGGGCAATATTTGTGGTGCAAGGTGGACGCGACCAGCGGGCACCGTTTGGCCGATCTGGAAGCCCTGGGGGTCGACCGGGTTTGGGACCCTGAAAAAGTCTTCATGATCGACGACCATCAGGCGCCGCCGCCGACCATCGCGGCGGCGAACAAGGTCAAGGAACTGCGCCGCCTGATCAAGAAATACGACATCACAAATTATTTCGAATATGGCCGTGGCGGCATTCTGCATCAGGTCTTCGCCGAGCACGGCATGTATGCGCCGGGCGATCTGGTGGCCCAGTGCGACTCACACTCGACCTCGGGCGGTGTGTTCAACGCCTGTGTCACCAATGCCAACCTGGACGCGGTTCATGTCCTTGCCTTTGGCGAACTCTGGTTCCGGGTGCCCGAGTCCGTGCGCGTTGTTCTGAACGGCAGGCTGCCGGACTGGTGTGTCGGCAAGGACGTCATCCTCAAGGTGGCGAGTGAGCTGGGCACGGACTACGGTCTTTACAAATCAGTGGAATATGTCGGTCCCGTAGCCAGTCAGATGAGCCTGGCGCAACGCTGGACGGTTTCCAACATGGGCGTGGAGGTTGGTGCAAAGTTCGCGATTTTCGAGGCGGACGAAAAGACCGATGCCTTCCTGGCGGACCGTGTGCAGCGCCCCTACGAACACGTTACGGCGGATCCGGATGCCGCCTACGAGGCCGAGTACGAGTTCGATCTGAGCGATCTGACGCCGATGGTGGCGCGGCCCGGCGATCCCGGGAACGGCGTTCCCGTCGAAGGGGTCAGGGGGGAACGGGTCAAGGTCGATCAAGCCTTTCTCGGTTCCTGCACCAATGCCCGCCTGGAAGATCTTGAAGTCGCGGCGCGGATATTGGACGGCAAGCAGGTCCACCCGGACGTCCGGATGCTGGTCAGCCCGTCATCGCAGGAAGTCTTTGGCGAGGCGCTCAAGGCCGGATACCTCGAAACCTTGCTGGAAGCCGGCGCGCTGGTGGAACATTCGACCTGCGGGCCCTGCTACGGTGGGCATCTTGGCGTGCTCGGTGATGGCGAGACCTGTATTTCCTCCAGCAACCGCAATTTCCGGGGCCGCATGGGCAGCCCGCTGGCCGATGTCTGGCTGGCCAGCCCGGCCACGGTCGCGGCATCAGCGATCGCGGGGGAGATCGTTGACCCCCGGGATTATCTATGACGGGAGCCAAGGGAGAGACGCCATGAAAATCATACATAAAGGCCGCGTCTGGAAGTTCGGCGACCACATCAGCACCGACTTCATGATGCCGGGCCACCGGGTGCTCGCCAACCCCGATCTTTCGGTCGAGGAGGCGGCCAAGTTCTGCATGGAGGCCAATCGTCCTGGCTGGTCGGAGGAGGTGCAGCCGGGCGACATCCTGGTCGCCGGGATAAATTTCGGCTGCGGATCCTCCCGCAACGGCTCGCAGTCGTTGCGGGCGCTGAAGATCGCGGTTGTACTGGCCGAGTCCGTATCACGCATCCATCTTCGCAACGCGGTCAACACCGGCCTGCCGACATTGGTCGCGCCCGGCATTGCCGATTTCGTCGAGGAAGGCCAGAGCCTTGAGGTCAACATCGTCACCGGCGAGGTCAAGAACCTCGATACGGGCGGCGTGCTGCAGGCGGAAGCCTGGGAGGAGGGCACGCCGCCCTACGAAATCCTGCAGGCGGGCGGGCTGGATGCCTATATGAAGACGAAGCTAAAGGAACGGGGCCTCGTCTCCACCTAGACCATTAACCAGCGCCTGGCTTTAGCGCTTTACCTTATGCCGCCCTGCGTGGCGCCTGGCCGCTGTGGCCGGAGCGCCTGGAATTGCGCCGGCGCCGGCTCGGACGCTTCCTGGGCCGAGGGGTTTCTTTGGCCGCGCCTGGATCGTTGGCGATTTCAGGCCTGTGATAGGCGTGATCATCGACCACCGGCACGCTCTGGCGGATGGTCTTTTCGATATCCCGCAAATATGCCCGCTCTTCGTGGTCACAGAACGAAATGGCAATGCCGCCCGCCCCGGCACGGGCCGTGCGGCCGATGCGATGGACATAGCTTTCAGGCTCGTTCGGCAGGTCGAAATTGATCACATGGGTCACGCCATCCACGTCGATGCCGCGGGCCGCTATATCGGTGGCCACCAGGGCCCGAACCTGGCCGGAGCGAAAGCCCTTGAGGGCCCGTTGCCGGGCATTTTGGGTTTTGTTGCCATGAATGGCATCGGCCTCGATACCGCATTGGTGCAGGTGCTTGGCGACCCGATTGGCACCATGTTTGGTCCGGGTGAAGATCAGGACGCGCGCGATATCCTCGTCTTGCAGCAAATCACCCAGCAGCGCGCGTTTCTTATCCTTGGGCACAAACAATACGCTCTGTTCGACTTTTTCAGCCGTTGTCGCGGCGGGCGCGACTTCGACCCTGACGGGATCGTCCAGCAGGCCGGCGGCCAGGGTCTGAACTGATTTCGGCATGGTGGCCGAAAACAGCAACGTCTGCCGCCTATCCGGCAGGGCGGCGACAATCTTTTTCACGTCACGGACAAAGCCCATGTCGAGCATGCGATCGGCCTCGTCCAGAACGAATATCTCGACCGCATCAAGGCGCACATGGCCTTGGTTCATCAGGTCAAGCAATCGGCCCGGCGTGGCCACAAGTACGTGGATGCCGCGCGCGAGGGCCTGGATCTGCGGGCGGGCGGAAACGCCGCCGAAGATCACCGTCGAGCGCAAATCCAGATGTCGGCCGTAGCCGCGAAAGCTATCATTGATCTGGCCCGCCAGTTCGCGGGTCGGCGCCAGGATCAGCGCGCGTGGCCGGTTTCGGCTTGGCTTACCCGCGTCTTGCCCAAGGTAATGCAATATCGGCAGGGCGAAGGCAGCGGTCTTGCCGGTGCCGGTCTGGGCCACGCCCAATAGGTCGCGGCCCGCCAGCAGCGGCGGAATGGCTTTGCCCTGGATCGGGGTTGGTGTGGTGTAACCTTCGTCGGCAATGGCGCGAAGGATGGGTTGGGCCAAATCAAGGCCCGCAAAATCTGTCATTAGTTGTTTGTCTTTCTTGTTCTCGTCAATAGGCATGGCGATGCGGCCCACCGCAGAGGTACAAATAGCTGTACCGAATGGGAGTGGCCCATCTGTCGAAACGCCCAAATGTGTCGTAAAAAAATGGCCGGCCGCTCGTTCAATTTGTTGAACTAAATCCGTCAGGCTGCCTTTTGAAAAGCGCCTATCGGACCGGCAAGCGATCGAATTTCGACCTAATAAGGTAGTGTCGCTGGCGGCTAAAGGCCCGAAAAGTATTGATAAGTCAAGCGAATTCCGCCTGTTCCGTTAGCATGCCGGCCTGGCCCAACCATTAAACCCTGGCAATATCGGTGATCTTGGCGCGGCGTTGGCCGGAGCGTTGAGCGATTTCGTTGTCCTGATCCTCGATCGCGGTGCGCGCCAGATCCTGGATGGAATCGCCAAAAGATTGGTCGAGCAATTCGCTGGAGACCCGCCGGTTGGAGGTCACGGAGCCGTCCGCATAGGTGACATTGAACGTCATGAACGCGGCGCTTTTGCCCTTGGGTTTCTTGCGAGCCATCACCCGGCCTCCATCGGATTGGGACATCATGCCGAACAGGGGTTCACGGGGATGCAACATTCGATGCAGTCCCGTTCCAGAGCAGCGGTCCAAATTGGTTTGAGGGCCGCTTATGACACATAGCGTCGCATTGGTCCAGGCGGCCCGGCGTGATCGACGGCAGGACTTGATCCAAGTCAGGGATGAGCCGGCCGCTTTGAGGCAGAATTTCCAGGAATTATTCCAGTACCTGGTGAGGACAAGGTAGGAGAGTGACAATGACCGACCTAGTGCAGTTAAGGCAGGATCTCGTCCGGCGGTTGGAGGAACTGGGACACCGCGTGGATGATCTCGAGCATGATTTGAGGGAGCCCCTGGATGCGGACTTCGCCGAACAGGCGACGCAGATGGAAGGCAGCGAGGTCACTTCGGCCCTGGAAAATTCGGCGATTTTGGAAGCCGAGCAGATCAAGGCGGCGATAGAGCGCATCGATGCGGGCAACTATGGCGAATGTGTCAATTGCGGCAACCAGATCAATCCCGAACGGTTGCGCGTCAGGCGCTATGCCACCAAATGCATTGATTGCGCCGCCTGATTGCCGCGATCATGGCAGACACCGTGGAATTCAAACGCAGCCATGACATCCTGATCGACGCGCCGGCAAAAGCGGTATTGGATTATGTTTCCAATCCGAATACCTGGCCGGAATGGATCGTCGCCTCGCATCATATCGACAGCCCGGACCGGCCGTTGATCAAGGGCGATACCTTCCGTGAACAATGGCATACCCGCAGCGGCCCGGCCGAACTCAATTGGCTGGTCACCGAATGCGAACCGCCGCATCTTTGGATTGGCGAGACGGCAACGGATTTTATCGGCCCCATCATCGCCCGCTACGACGTGGAGCAGGTCGGCGACCAGGTCCGTTATACGCGCACCCTGATCAACCCCGCGCGGCCGAAGGCACCGACGCCGGAGATGATCGAGCGCATCGATGCGGAGGCGAAAATCTGTCTGGCCAATATCAAGCGCAACATTGAAGCACGCCAAGCCGGCGGCGCTGGCGCGTAAACCGAAATTCAGGGCGAACTAGAGCAACCCGCATTCAATTGAATGCGGATAAGTTGCTCTATTCTAAAGGTTTTAGCGCATGGGTTCGGGTTTGATTAAACCCGACATGCGCTAACTGGTAAACGCGGGCATCACCTGTTCGCCGAAGCGGCGCATGGAAGCGAGGTTCTGCTCCTGGCTCATGTCGCCGAAACCGGTTTGGCAAAGCAAATGTTGCACCCCCGCATCGCGTAATTCAGCGACTTGCTCCCGCACCCGCTGGGGCGAGCCGAACAGACAACCGGTTTCAAGCACATATGGCAGGGCATCGGCATCGCTGACGGCCGGATCGGTCCATGGATTCAGCATCATGGGGTCGATAACGAAGTCGCTAGGATTGTGGGCCTCGCGCACATGAATCATATGTTTGCGGGTATCCAGGATCAACTGGCTCAGTTCGTCCTCCGCCCTGGCGTCGCTTTCCGCCACATAGACGTTTCGCCACAGGGCGATTTGCGCCATTAGCCGCGCCTGGGTGGCTGCGTCGTGGCCGGCCTCTCTCAGGGCTGCTTCATAGGTGGCCCAGCGCTCCTTGATCTTCTCCACGCCCAGGCGCGCCGTCAGGATGGGAATGCCCAGACGACCGCATTCGGTGAAGGAAGCCGGTGAAATGACGCTGCGCCACAAGGGCGGGCCGGGCCGCTGCACGGGCCGGGGACGCAGGGCGGGAATTTCAAATTGATGGAATTTGCCCTCGTATCGCAGCGGTTTTTCCGTCCAGGCGATATCCCAGGCCTGTTGCAGGATATCAATCGCCTCTTCCATGCGTTCCCGGCTGTCATCGCTGCGCAGGCCGTGGCCGACGAATTCATACTCGTTGTAAACCGTGCCCTTGCCGACGCCCACATCGATGCGCCCTTTGGACAAATTATCCAGCAAGGCCAATTGCGTGGCCAGCCGCACTGGATGGTGAAACGGCATCTGCACCACCGCGAAGCCAATGCGGATGCGCTCTGTACGCATGGCCAGGGCGGCGGCGAAGAGCACCGCGTCGTTGTAGACGCTTTCGCCGGTAAAATAATGCTCCGTCAGCCAAACATCCGAAAAACCAAGCTGTTCGGCGCAACAGACCAGTTCGATCTGTTGTTCAATGCGCGCGGCATCCTCTTCGGCCGAGGGCGACAGCGCCAAGGTAAGCCAACCAAACTGCATCACGATCCCCCGTCTTTGCCCACCTAAATCAGCCGTCCACCTCTTCAAGGACGACCAACAGTTCGTCGTTGTCGACCTGATCGCCGACAGCGACGCGTAGTTGTTTCACCGTGCCGGCGATCGGCGCGGTGATGCGATGCTCCATCTTCATGGCCTCCAGGATCAGCAGAAGCTGTCCCAGCTCAACCTGGTCGCCTTCGGCCACATGGGTGGCCGTGACATTGCCGGGCATGGGCGCCATCAGGCCGCCGCTAAACTCCGCGCCGCCGCTGACGGGGAAGCGCGGCAATTCCCGCAGTTCAATGTCGCCGCCCGCGCCGTGCACCAGCCAAAGGTCCTTTGATCCGGACACTGACAGATTGACGCGGCGGCCATCGATTTCCAGTTCGATGTCATCGCCGTTGCCGCCAATGTAATTCGCCTTGTAGGCCATATCGTCGACCGTGACGTCGAAGCTGCCATCCCGCTGCGCCCGGTAGGATACGGTAATCTCCGTTTCCGCCAGGCGATATTGGGTCATCTCCGGCGGCATGATCGAATTGCGCCAACCGCTTTGAATGCTACGCAATACCCGCGCCTTGGCGCGCCGCAGAGCCTGGGCATGCAGCGCCGCCGCGATCGCCGCCTGGTGTGTTTCCTCTTGCCCAAGGGTCCGTTGCCGCTCCGGGGCCACCCGCTCGATAAAGTCCGTCGTCGTGTCGCCCTGAATGAATTCCGGCGTGCGCAAGGTGGCGACCAGGAAATCACGGTTGTTGGTCACCCCCTGCAGGCGGGTATTTTCAAGCACACGGGCCAGCCGGCGGGCCGCTTCCTGCCGGCTGCCTGCCTTGACGATGACCTTGGCGATCATGGGATCGAACTGCAGGCCGATTTCGCTGCCCGACTCGATGCCGGCGTCGTAGCGTGCGTTGACCGTTTGATCAGGCTGCCATGCAATCACCCGGCCCGGCGCCGGCAGGAAATCGTTGCCGGGATCTTCGGCATAAATCCGCGCCTCGATGGCGTGTCCATCGATAGCCAGGTCGTCCTGGCCATAGCCAAGGCTCTCGCCCTCGGCGATCCGCAACTGTTCGCGCACCAGATCCAGGCCGGTAATCTCCTCGGTCACCGGGTGCTCCACCTGCAGCCGCGTATTGACCTCAAGAAACCAGAAATCCTGGCCATCAAGCAGGAATTCGACCGTGCCGGCGGAGGCATAGCCGATCTTGCGCGCCGCCGACAGCGCGGCCTCGCCCATCCTGGCCCGCAATTCATCGTCAACGGCGGGCGACGGTGCCTCTTCGATAATCTTCTGATGCCGCCGTTGGATCGAGCATTCGCGTTCGAACAGATGCACCAGATTGCCATGAAGATCGCCTAGAATCTGGATTTCAACATGCCGCGATGACGTCAGCCAGCGTTCCAGGAACAATGTGTCGTCGCCAAAGGCGGCGCCGGCCTCACGCCGTGCGCCATCGACCGCATCGGCGAGCCCGGCCTCGTCCTCCACGACCCGCATGCCCCGTCCGCCACCGCCGGCGGAGGCCTTTACCAGGACCGGATAGCCAATCTCCCGCGCCGCGGCGGCGATATCGGCGTCTGCGTCAAGCTCACGCGCGGGCAGGGTCGGCACGCCGGCCTCGTCCATCAATTGCTTGGCCGACAGCTTGTCACCCATGGCGGTGATCGCCTGGGGCGAAGGGCCGACCCAGCGCATGCCGGCATCCATGACGGCCTGGGCGAAAGAGGCATTCTCGGCCAGAAAACCATAGCCCGGATGTACCGCATCGGCGCCGGTGCGTTTGCACGCGGCCAGCACCTTATCCATATCCAGGTAGGTTTCCGTCGACGTTGTACCGTCCAGGGAAATCGCACTGTCGGCCTCGCGCACGAAGGGCGCGGTGGCGTCGCCGTCGGCGTAGACGGCGACGGTGGCGATGCCCATCTCGTGCGCGGTGCGCATAATGCGCCGTGCTATTTCGCCCCGGTTGGCAACCAGCAGGCGGGTGATGGGTTGCGTTTTTACATCCGCCATGTGCCGAACTCCTTGGTGCCCGCGACGTCTTGGTTGTGACAGATCGACAGCGAAATGGCGATTACCGTGCGGGTATCCCGTGGATCGATCATGCCGTCATCAGAGACCCGCGAGGTCGCATACAGGCCTTTCGAACGCTCCTCCGCCCAATGTTCGGCGATGCCGGCGCGCTTGGCGTCGGCCTCCTCATCGAATTCGATGCCGCGCCTCTCCGCCGCGGCGCGCTGCACGATGGACATGACACCGGCCATCTGCTTCGGACCCATGACGGCGATCTTGGCGGTCGGCCAGATGTAGGTAAAGCGGGTGCCATAGGCCCGGCCGCTCATGCCGTAGTTGCCGGCGCCATAGGAGGCACCAACGATGATCGAGACGTGCGGCACCGTGGAATTGGCCACCGCGTTGATCATCTTGGAGCCGTTCTTGGTAATGCCGCCCTGCTCGAAATCCGTGCCAACGATGTAGCCGGTGATATTGTGCAAAAATACCAGCGGCACGTCGATCTGATTGCACAGCTGAATGAATTGCGCCGCCTTCTCGGACGATTCCGACAGCAAGGGCCCGTTGTTGCCGAGAATGCCGACGGGGTAGCCGTGGATCGAAGCCCATCCGGTCACCAGCGTGGGACCATACAGCGGCTTGAATTCCTCGAAGCGCGAACCATCGACGGTGCGCGCGATGACATCGCGAATATCGAAGGGCACCCGCAGGTCTTCGTTGACGATGCCCAGCAACTCCTCCTGATCAAAAAGCGGCTCGTCAATCGTCAGGGTCGGGCCGGGGCCCTGCTTGCGCCAATTCAGATGGCTGACCACCTCGCGGCAGATGCGGATGCCGTCCAGTTCATCCTCCGCCAGATAGTCGCCCAGGCCGGAGGTGCGGGTATGCATGTCGGCGCCGCCCAGGCTTTCTTCATCGGCGTCCTCGCCCGTGGCCATCTTCGTCAGGGCGACGCCGCCGAGGAAGACCTTGGACTGCTTCTTGATGAAAATGTTGTAGTCGCTCATGCCGGGCTGATAGGCGCCACCGGCCGTGGAGGCGCCGAAGACCACGGATATGGTCGGAATCCGCATTTTCGACAGTTCGGTGATTTCGTAGAACAGGCGGCCGGATTCGGCGAAATGGCCGCCTTCGCGCCGGATCGCCGCTTCCGGGTCGTCGTTGCCCTGGCCGCGCAGGTCGGCGCCGGCGGATTCAACAAACTGCACATAGGGCAGCCGGTTCTCGCGGGCAATTTCCAGGCCGCGCATCAGCTTCTTGGCATTGAACTGGTTGAAGGCACCGGCGCGCACCGAAGGATCATGACCCAAGATCAGACACTCCGTCCCTTCGATCACGCCCAGGCCGACGACGAAGCCGGAACCGACGTTGAAGTTGGAGCGCCAGGCCGCCAACGGGCTGATCTCGAGAAACGGTGAGTCCTGGTCAAGTACCATCGCGATGCGCTCGCGGATCGGCATTTTCTCGCGGCTGCGCAGGCGCGCCATGGCTTCCTCGCCACCGCCCTGCGCCACCTCGGCATGCAGTTCGTCAAGGGTGGCGAGCATTTTCAGCATGCCTTCGCGGTTTTGCCGGAAATCCTCCGACCGTGCGTCGAGCTTCGATTCCAGTATTGGCATTGAGTTACTCCAGATCCAAATACATTGCGCGGCGGTCGTGCCGAGAGGCAAGGTCATGCCGCATGGCGGCCCCGCGCAATCGCTCTTTCTTAGCAAGTGATCCCGGTGAAGTCGAACCCCGCTTGTTGGCCGGGCCGGGCCGCTTGACTTCGGACGGCTCGGACACCTACAGTTTCGGCCCCTCGTGCAACGGTTTCAATGAATAACAGATGATTTCAGCGTATAACCTCGGCGCCCTTTTCGATCCGCAGTTGGGGGGCGATAATCTCGCCCTGATCGACTGCCGGGACTGGGACAATCCCCGCGAATACAGCCATCGTGAATTGGATGATATGGGCAACGCCTGCGCCCGGGGCCTACTGGACCGAGGCCTCGTGCGGGGCGATTCCGTGGCCATCCTGTCCGCCAATAGGGCTGAATTCCTGACCTCGTATCTCGGCATCCTGCGTGCCGGCATGACGGCCGTGCCCATCAGCTACAAGTTCCCAGACGAATTGATCGATTTCGTTTTGCAGGATGCCTCGGTCAAGCATGTCTTTTGCGACGGCCCGCGCCGGGACGCCTTCAGCGCCGATTTGCCGGTGACGAATTTTGACGCCGCGGGGGAAGAGAGCTTTGAGGCTCTGCTGAATCCCGGCGCGTTCGAGGCCGTGCGTCCCAACGATGACGACGTGGCCATGGTGCTCTATACCTCCGGCTCCTCCGGCCGGCCCAAGGGTGTGCCCTTGACCCAGAACGGCCATCTGTGGGCCTTGCGCGGGCGCATGGCGAATTGGCCCCTGAACCATCATCGTATGTTGATCGCGGCGCCGCAGTATCACATGAATGCGCTATGTACCTGTTTGGTCGGCCATGCCGCTTCCGCCGTCATCGTGCTGTTGCCGGAATTCGATTCCCGCCGCTATCTCGAAGCCATCGCGCGCTTCAAATGCACCTGGATCACCGGGGTCCCGACCATGCTGGCCATGGCCTTCATGGAAGAGGATTTGCTCAACAGCCTGGATCTGTCCTCGGTTGTCAGCGTGCGCATGGGCTCGGCCCCTGTTTCGCCCAAGCTGTGGGCGCGGGTCGAGGAGATTTTCCCCGGCGCCTCCGTCATGAACGGCTACGGCACCACGGAAGCCGGTCCGATCGTGTTTGGCGCCACGGGCGGCAAGCCGGTGCCGCCCATGTCGGTGGGACGCAAGATGGACGGGGTCGACGTCAAACTGATCGACAAGGACGGCAACGAGGCCGACGAAGGCGTTTGCTGGCAACGCACGCCGGCTAATACCCTGGGCTATTTGAACCTGCCGGAAAAGAGCGCCGAAGTGATCACGGCGGACGGCTGGTATGACTCCGGCGATGTCTTTCGCCGGGATGCCGATGGTAACTATTACTTCGTGGGCCGGGACGATGACATGTTTGTTTGCGGCGGCGAAAACATCTATCCGGGCGAAGTGGAAGGCGTGTTGGTCAGCCACGAGGGGGTGGAGCAATCCTGCGTCGTCCCCGTGCCTGATGACATCAAGGGTGAAAAACCCATCGCCTTTGTCGTGCGCAGCCATGGGTCCACGGTCAGCGCGGACGAGGTCAAACAACACGCCTTGGCCAACGCGCCGGCGTTCCAGCATCCCCGCATGGTGATATTCATGGACGAACTGCCTCTGGCCGGCCCGGGCAAGATCGACCGCAAGGGACTCGAGGCCCGGGGCCGGGAAATCTGGCAAGCAAATGAGGCGAAAACGTGAAAGCTGCAGTCATACAGGAACACGGCGGTCCGGGTTCCATCAAGATCGACAATAATTTCCCCGATCCGCAACCGGGACCGGACGATGTAGTCGTCAAGGTAGGCGCGACCTCGCTCAACTACCACGACATCTTCACCCGCAAGGGCATGCCGGGCATCAAGGTGCCCATGCCCTGCATCATGGGCCTGGATTTCAGCGGCGAGAT
>CAZVYX010000032.1:0-61027 GCA_964631725.1 uncultured Rhodospirillaceae bacterium
GCCCTCGCCTCGGTCACCTGATAGGTATCCAGCATGAAGTCCTTGCGCAGCACGGGCAGGTCCACCGCCTCTCGCGCCTGAACCAGGAAGTCATCGTGGCCTTGAAAATACGGCACATCCGTTAGGACCGAGAGGCAACTGGCGCCGCCACGGGCATAGGCCCCAGCCAGTGCGGCTGGATCAAAATCGGCGCGGATCAGACCTTTTGAGGGCGAGGCCTTCTTCACTTCGGCGATCAGACCGAAGCCGCCTGCGTCAACCGCTCGGCGCAAGGCGTCTGCGAAGCCGCGCACCGGCGCGGCTGCCTTGGCGGCGGCCTCGACCTCCGCCAGGGCACGGGCGGCGATGCAAGCCTTGATATGCTCGCGCTTGTCGGCGCAGATACGGTCGAGAATATCGCTCATTTCGCGCTCGGAGCTGTTCGGTTGGTGACCTCGACCAGGCGGTGCAGTTTTTCCAGCGCCAGGCCTTCGTCAATGGCGTGGGCCGCCATGGCGACGCCCTCGCGCAGTTCCGTGGTTTTGCCGGCGATGATCAGGGCGGCGGCGGAATTAAACAGCACGGCGTCGCGATAGGCACTGGTGGCGCCCTGCAACAGAGCGTTCAGGGCGGCGGCATTTTCCTCCGCCTCGCCGCCCTTCAGATCCTCCAGTGTGGCCAGGGGCAGGCCGGCCTGATCGGGCGAGACCTCGAATTCGGAAATCTCGCCATCTTCAAGCGCGACGACGTAGGTTGGCCCGGTTGTCGTGATTTCGTCCGTGCCGTCGGCACCGTGGACCACCCAGACCCGCTCGGAACCAAGGGTTTTCAGGGTTTCGGCCATGGGCCGCAGCCATTCCCGGGCGAAAACGCCGATCAACTGCAGCTTCACATTGGCCGGATTGGACATCGGCCCGAGAATATTGAAGATCGTCCGCGTGCCCATCTCGACCCGCGTCGGGCCCACATTGCGCATGGCGCCGTGATGGCGGGGGGCCGCCATGAAGCAGATGCCGGCCTCGTCCAGGGCGGCTTGTAGCAGGGCAAAATCCGCATCCACATTGATGCCGAGCATGCTTTGCACATCCGTGGTGCCGGTTTTCGAGGATGCCGCGCGGTTGCCGTGCTTGGCGATCGGCACGCCGCAACCGGCGACGACAATCGCGGCGGCGGTGGAGATATTCAGCGTACCCTTGCCATCGCCGCCCGTGCCGACGATATCCATGGCGCCGGGCGGCGCGACGATTGGCGTCATCCTGTCGCGCATGGTCATCACGCCGCCGGTAATTTCCTCGACCGTCTCGCCGCGTACCCGCAGGGCCATTAGAAAGGCGCCCATCTGTGACGGCGTGGCATCGCCCGACATCATCACATCAAAGGCGGCGCGCGCCTCCTCGACGCTTAAAGATTTGCCGTCGGCCACGGTACCGATCAGCACTTTGAAATCTGGCATGTCCCCGGCCATCAAAGGTTCTCCAACCCAGCGAAACCTGACAGCCATGCTTGGCTGCGCGGCACAACAAACAGCGCCTAATGGGCGCCGTCAAGGCTGCAATATCTTGCTTGGAACTAATTGTGGCGTAAACCTTGGCCTTCCCGTGGGCGAAGCTTTCCACAATGCCAATACAAACACGGATACAAACAGTAGAAAATGCTCCATGGTGATTTCAGCGATGACGATGTGCATTTGCCGCATTTCACCGCCCGGGCCAGCCTTCAGGTTAGGGGCCTGGTCCAGGGCGCCACTACGCGAATCGCGGAAAAGATCACCGAATTGCAATCCATCGCCGCCGTTCCCTCCGATCCGGCGGCCCGCCGCCATGGCGGCGATCGCCCGGAATGCCCCGTTTTGGACGACCTTGCGGGCTGCCACCGAAGATCCGCCTTTCCCAACCGCTTTGCCCCGCCTCAGTATGGTAAAATCCGTGCCTGATTTGGCATGGGGTTCCGATCAAGAGGGGACTGGCTACTGGTCCAGGATGCGCTGAAAAAAATACCGAAGTACGGGAAGCAGATGCGGCCCATACGGCAGCGGCGGGCACGTAGGCGGCAGGCGAGGTTGATAATGAAATCTTTTTTGATCGCCGTGGCGGGCTTCGCCGTTGGCATGGGCGTGACCACGGCCTTGACCTTTATCGCGCCGGCGATTGACGGTCGGGGCATGCAGGCGAATACGCCCTTGGCGCGGGGGCCGTTAGCGATACCGGTGGTCGAGAAAAGTATCTCCCTGAGCCCGCTGCCGCGCGACAGCCGGGCGGTCCAGGCGGTCCAGGAGGTCGGGGCGGCCGAGATTACGCCCGCCAAGCCGGCGGCGCCCCAGAAAACGGAGAAGCCCCTGCGAATCGCCGCCGCCAAGGTGCCGCCGCCACCGCCACCGGCGCCGGCCGCCACGTCTTCGGATCTGGCATCGTCGGATCCGGCATCGTCGGATCTGGCGCCATCGCCGGGCCCCGACATGCCGGTGTCGAAGCAGGCCGGCAGCGTGACCGTGCCCCTGACGGAACCCGATCTAGAGCCGCAGACCGAAGCCCAACCTGAAGCCGAACCCGAGTCTGAACCCGAACCGATGGAAATGGCCCGGGTGGAAGAAGCCGTTCCACCCGCACTCCTCATGGTTGACATGATGGAGGCCCGGCGCCGGGAACAGATCGAACATGAAAACGTCCGGCTCGCCAAACTGTCGGAAGCGCCCGTCCTGCCGCCGGCACCGGCACCGCCGCCCGCCATGGCGACCGTGCCCGAGACCCCGGCGGGCGATGCGGCAACGAAGAACGGCGCCGCGTCCCGGCCGACCTGGCAACGCTTTGCCGCCCTGACGCCGGCCATGGATGATCAGAACCCGCCCCTGGCCCGGATCGCCATCGTGCTGGACGACATGGGGCTCAGCCAGTTCCGCTCCGATCGGGCCATTGCGCTGCCCCGGCCCATCACCCTGGCAGTGCTGCCCTATGGCAATCACCTGGCCGGGCTGGTGGCGCGGGCGCGCACGGCGGGGCATGAAATTCTCGTGCATCTGCCCATGGAACCAAAGGCGCAGGACGCCGACCCGGGCCCGAACGCCCTGTTGACCGGCCTGCCCGTGGCCGAGTTGGACCGCCGGATCAATTCGAATTTGGCGCGGTTGGACGGCTATGTCGGCATCAACAACCACATGGGTAGTCTGTTTACCGGCCGGGCGCGGGAGATGCGGCGGGTGATGCGGGCGTTGCAGGAGCGGCAGCTATTGTTTCTCGACAGCCTGACCACGGGCAATTCCAAGGGCTACCGCCTGGCCCGTGAATATGGCATCCCCACCGTGATGCGGGATGTCTTCCTTGATAACGACCGCGACCCGTTCAAGATCCGCCGGCAGTTGGAATTGACGGTGGAGACGGCGCTCCAGCGCGGCCAGGCGATCGCCATCGGCCATCCCTATCCCGAAACCTTGAGCGCCCTGGAAAGCTGGCTGCCCAGCCTGCGCGCCCGCGGCCTGATGCTGGTGCCCATCTCGGCCCTGGTCAAGCAGGGCCCGCCAAAGCAATCCGGTTAGCGCGGGCTAGTAGCCGGCTTCGATGCGCCCTGGGCGGGGGCCGGGATTTATGTTGTTTCCGCCACTTGACGCGCCGTCTTGCGGCGGTTACTTCTGCCGCTACTGCGTCCCCATCGTCTAGTGGCCTAGGACGCCGGCCTCTCACGCCGGAAACAGGGGTTCGACTCCCCTTGGGGACGCCAATTTTTATCCCGATTTTGTGCCTGTTCCGCCCTAGCCGTGTCCGGCGGGCAGTTCGGCCAGTTCGATTACGATGCCGCCGGTGGATTCCGGGTCAAGGAAGGCGATGCGGCTGCCGCCGTGGCCCGGCTTTGGCGTCTCGTCCTTCAGTTTCACGCCCTTGGCCCGCAATTCATCCAGCGCGGCGTCGATATCCTCGACCTCGAAGCACAGATGAAACAGGCTCTGTCCGCGCGCGGCCATCCATTCGGCCACGGGCGAGGCGTCGTCGTCCGTCTGCAGCAGCTCCAGCGAGGTTTCGCCGACCGGATACATGGCCAGATTGGTACTGCCGATGGTTTCCTCGTAATCCAGTTCCAGGCCCAGGGTCCGTTCCAGCATGGACATGGATTCCGCCATGTCATGCACCGCGATGGCGATGTGCTCCACCCGCTTGATCTTCATCCGAAATACCTCCCCTTCGTCAGCTATGGCGAGGATATAGGAAAACGTCCGGCAATGGTCTACTTGTGTGATCTAAACTGAGCAACAATACGGGGCCTGGCATGAGCGGGACGAAAGAATTCGACGTCGTTGTCGTCGGCTCCGGCGCGGCGGGGTTGAGCGCGGCCCTGGCCGCCGGCGTGCATGGCGCCAGGACTTTGGTGCTGGAGAAGGCCGCCGTGATCGGCGGTACCACGGCCATGTCCGGGGGCTGCATCTGGGTGCCGAACCATCATCATATGGCCGCCATGGGCCTGGAGGATTCGCGCCAGGCGGCCCTGGACTATATCCGCGCCGTATCGCCCGACGGCTGGCACAACACGGAGGAGCCGCTGTGGGCCGCGTATGTGGATCACGCGCCGGAGATGTTGCAATTCATCGAGCGGCACAGCCCGACACGCTTCAATCCGAACCGGGATCCCGATCCCTATGCCGAGGCGCCGGGCGGCATGGCCTACGGGCGCAATGTTTCCCCGGCGCCGATCAGGATCGGGCGGCTCGGCCCCTGGCGCGACAAGGTCCGCGTCCCGACCGCCGATATGCGGATCAGCTACGAGGAGGTGATCGACAACTTCTTCTTTGCCAATCCGAAAAAGCACATGCCCCGGCTACTGCCGCGCCTGGCCTGGCGCAAGCTGACCGGCGCCCATGTCCGCGGCCGGGCGTTGACCATCGGCCTGCTCAAGGGCTGTCTTGATCAGGGCGTGAAAATCTGGCCCGAGACGTCCGCCACGCGCCTGCTGACCGACGATGGCCGCGTCACCGGGCTGGCGGTGGAGCGGCAAGGCCGGGCCGTCGAAGTAGCGGCGGCCAAGGGCGTTATTCTGGCCAGCGGCGGTTTCGAATGGAACAGCGAAATGATGGCGGAGCATTTTCCCGGCCCCGTCGAATGGATCGCCTCGCCGCAAGGCAATACCGGCGATGGCCAGCGCATGGCGGCCGAAGCCGGGGCCCGGCTGGACCGCATGGACCAGGCCCTGGTGATGGGCGTAACGCCGGTCAACTACGAAGGCCAGGTGCAGGGCCAGCCGGCGGCGGACTATTTCCTGCCGCACTCGATGATCGTCAACCGTCATGGCCGGCGCTTCGTCAACGAAAAGCAAATGAATATCGGCCTGGCCTTCGCCGAGATGGATCTGGAAACCGGCACCCCGGCACATCTGCCCGCCTGGCGTATCTATGACGGCCAGTTCGCGGCGCGCTATCCCCACGCCATGCCGAACAAATCGATCCCGGGCAATCATTTTCAGGCCGGCAGCCTGGCGGAGCTGGCCGGGATGATCGATGTGGATGCCGATGGCCTGGTCGAGACCGCGCGCCGATTTTCCGAATTTGCCCGCGCCGGCGTCGATCAGGACTTCGGCCGCGGTGCTTCCATATGGGACCGTAACCGGGGCGGCGATCCGGCGCATGAACCGAACCCGACCCTGGGCACAATCGAGCAGCCGCCTTTTCATGCGATGCCGTTCAAGGCCAGTTTTCTCGGCACCAAGGGTGGTGCGCGGACCAACCAACGGGGCCAGGTGCTGGATCACCAAGGCGCGGCGATTGGCGGCCTTTATGCCGCCGGCAATGTCATGGCGAATTCCTTCGGCTCCAAGGGCGTCGGCGCCGGCACGACGCTGGGGCCGTGCCTGACCTGGGGCTATATCGCGGCGCTGGACGCCGTCGGGGTGCTGTCGAATGGGGGCGGGTGATCCATCACTGTCACATTCGATCGCGCGGAAGTCATTGTCCAAGCCATCTTCAGTGCCCATATACGCCTGCAAGGACGTTTTGCCATGGAGGGTATCCGGGCGATGTCGGTTTACGGCAAGTACATCCTGCCCTGGGGCATCAATCTCGCCTGCGGCGGCAAGCCCGTCGCCAGGCAGCGCGCCAAGATCGTGCCGCGCGCCAAGGGTACGGTGCTGGAGGTTGGTATCGGCTCCGGCCTGAACCTGCCGTTTTTCGATACCGCCAAGGTCGACAAGGTCTGGGGCCTTGAACCCAGCCCGGAGCTGCGCCGCATGGCCGAGGCCGTGGCGCGGCAGGTCACCTTCGAAGTGGACTTCCTGGATCTGCCGGGGGAGGAAATCCCCCTGCCTGATCAAAGCGTCGATACGGTGTTGTTGACCTACACCCTTTGCACCATTCCCGATGCGGCCCTGGCGCTGCATCAGATCCGCCGGGTTCTGAAGCCTGATGCGGAGTTGCTGTTCTGTGAACATGGCAAGGCGCCGGACGAAGGCGTCAGCCGCTGGCAGGACCGCCTCGACCCGGTATGGTGCCGGCTGGCGGGCGGCTGCCATCTGAACCGGCCCATCGACGTCCTGATCGCCTCCGCCGGTTTCCGCATGGCCTTCATGGAGACCATGTATATCCCGGGCCCGCGTACGCACAGCTTCAACTATTGGGGCGCCGCGGTGGCGGAACATTGACGATGCGGGCGATGGTGTTGCAGGCCCAGGGCGAGCCGTTGCGTCTGACGGACGTCGCAAGACCGGTGCCGGAAGAGGCGCAGGTCCTGATCAAGGTCACCGCTTGTGCCGTCTGCCGCACGGATCTGCATATTGTCGATGGTGATCTTCGTGAAGCGAAACTGCCCCTGATCCCAGGCCACGAGGTTATTGGCGAGGTTGTGGAAATCGGCCCTGCGGTGGCGGGTATCGCAATCGGCGACCGGGTCGGAGTGCCTTGGCTGGGCTGCACCTGCGGGCAATGCGCCTTTTGCCGCGGGGGACGGGAGAACCTGTGCGATCAGGCGCAATTCACCGGTTACGATCTGGATGGCGGCTTCGCTGAATACATGGTGGCGGACGGCGCCTATGTCTTTCCCATTCCCGATGCCTATGGCGATGTCGATGCCGCGCCCCTGATGTGCGCCGGCCTGATCGGTTTCCGATCCTACCGCATGGTCCGGGATGCTGGGCGCATCGGCCTCTACGGCTTCGGCGCGGCGGCGCATATCATCGCCCAGGTTGCCCTGTTCGAAGGTAGGGAGGTTTATGCCTTCACCAAGGCCGGCGACGATAGCGGGCAGGCCTTTGCCCGGGGGTTGGGGGCTAGTTGGGCCGGCGATAGTCTATCGATGCCGCCGCGGCCGTTGGATGCGGCGATCATATTCGCGCCGGCGGGGCCGTTGCTGCCCGCCGCCCTGCGCGCCGTGGCAAAGGGCGGCACGGTGGTCTGCGCCGGCATTCACATGAGCGATATTCCAAGCTTCCCCTACGACATACTATGGGGCGAACGGGTGGTCCGTTCGGTGGCGAATTTGACCCGCGACGACGGCGTCGCGTTCTTGAAAATCGCCCCGAAGGTGCCGGTCAAGACCGCCGTTCATCTCTATCCCCTGATCGAAGCGAACAAGGCGCTGGATGACCTCCGGGCCGGCCGCTTCGAGGGCGCGGCCGTCTTGACCATGGATTAGCGGCAGGGCCCGGGAAACTACTTCACGGTGACGCAGGTGCACTCCGCCTGGGCGCTGACCTTGTGCGAAATACTGCCCAGCAACAGCCCCTTGAAGTCGCTGAGACCCCGGCTGCCCATGATGATCATGTCTGCCTTGTTCTTGGCGGCGAGATCAAGAATTGCCTCCGCCGGGTCGCCTTCGACCATGACCGACGAGATTTTCTTCACACCGGCCTTGGTGGCGATATTCTCGGCCCGTTCCATGACTTGTTGACCGATCGCTTCGACAAGCTCCCGTGGCGGCGGCACGGTGACAAAGCCCACCGCCGCGCCGGCGGCCGCGACCTCTCTGTGGAAATCGACCTCGTAATTCTCCATCTGGTCCCGCAGTTTCTTCGACAGGCCCCGGCGCGTCGCCAAGGCACGCAGGGTTTCCGAGCGCGCATTGATCAACAGCACATGCACCAGAACCAGCCGTGCCTTGTATTTGGCGCCAAGGTCGCTGGCCAGCGTGAGCGCTTTCTTCGCGTGCTTCGAGCCATCCGTCGCTACAAGTATGGTTTTGATCATCTGTTTTCCCTCCACCAATCCACAATAGCACTGTCACAACATTATGACAGCTACCGGCGTTTGGACTTGATGCGGGTCAAAATATCGCCACATGGGCGGCTGGAGACGCCCGGCGCTACAGGCGCGGATTCTGGAAATGCAAAATACCGTCGACGGTCTCGAAGTCACCCCAGGGCGTGCTGTGCTTCGCGAAGGGTGCATAATCGAATTCGCAGATCCATTCGTGCTCGAAGAACATATCCCACAGGCCGCCATGAATATCAGCCCGATGGGTGCCGATGTGGATTCGCTTGACGCGGCGGTCCAGCATCTCCATCGCGGGCGGGAGGACGGTATCCTCGGCGCCCTGGATATCCATGTCGATCAAGTCCACATGGGACAACGGCGCCAGAATATCGGCCAGGGGCATGGACGAGACAAATTTATAGTCGAACAGATCCGTCCCCGCCGCACTGTTATAGGGAAGCTGCATGCCGCAACGTCCAGCCAGCATCAGGTTCCGCATCGCCTGTTCGCTCGCGTCGATTTTGATGATTTCCTGTACGGTCTGTTCCGCGTCGGCCTGCGTGACAATGCCGTTGTAATATAACCCCGAACCCAGCATGAACAGCCTTGGATGGCTGTCGGCGCAAACGGCGGCATTGATCAGCCAATGATCCGAAGGGTCGATGCCGTTGGCAATTAGGTGCCGCTTGGCCCATTCGAAATGGGTCGGCTCCGCCTCGACGATGGTCAATTGACTGGGCATCGGGTTCACGTTCTGCAGCAGCCGATGGGCGTCGACCGAACGGGCCGCATAGCCGCCGCCCAGCTCGACCATGACGAAACGCTCGCGTGCCGCCGTGACAGCCCGGTAGATCGCGGCGAATTCAAAGAACGGCTCACCATCCACTACCTTTGGCAGCCGCATGGCGGTATCGCCCTCGAAGTCGTCCGATTTGGTGTTGGACGGGTGATGCTGTGCCAGAAATTCCCGATCGGTCATGGTGCCGAGGAAGTTGCCGACGCTGCCCTTCGGACACGGTTGGTGCCAGGGCGCAAGGCCGCCAAAGGTCTCGACCATCGGACCAAGTTCGTTCATTGCATTCTCCATCCAGACGCCGTGGCTACAGAATTACAAACGGCGTATGGCGGAAGTATCAACCGGTATGGTTAACGGGCGCTTAAGCGGATGCCTTTTGCAGCTTGAATTAGATCGGGACCCGGATATCCAGCCAGCCATGTGGTGTCGTGGTGGCTTCGTCGCCGTGGCGAAGCAGGACATTAGTGGTTTCCGAAACCACCAGCGCCGGCCCTGTTACCACCTGGCCCGCCGCTAGCAGGTCGAAGTCATAGACCGGGGCATCCAGCCACTCGCCCAAATAGATGCGCCGTTGGCCGATCGCCGGCCGCGCCGGGCCCGATGGTGTCAATGGCTCTTGCGGCAACGCGGGCAGGGAGCCGACGGTGGCGACGCGGGCGTTGATCAATACCGGATCCTGATCCGCCAGGCTGTAGGTATAGAGCGCTTCGTGACGGCGTTCGAACGCGGCCTTTATCCGCTGCAACAGGTCGGGTGCGGCAAAATCAATATCATCCAGCGGCACATCGATTTCGAAGATCTGCTCGCCATAGCGCATGTCGGCGGAACGCACCGTATGAATGGCGCCATCGAACCAATTGCTTAGCCGTTGTTTGCCTTCCGCCTCCATCTCTTCATAGAGCCTGTTGATGGCGGCGATATCCAGGGCCGAGGTATCGCCGATATGGGTGCGCGTAACCTCCAGACGCAATTCCGTCGCCAACATGCCCCAGGCCGACAGCACCGAGGCGATGCGCGGCACCACGACCCGGCCCAGGTTGAGCTGCCGGGCCAGTTCCGTGCCGTGCAGCCCGGCCGCGCCGCCGAATGCCAATAGCGCGAAGCGGCGCGGATCGACGCCCCGGCGAACCGTGGCCAGGCGGACACCTTCGGCCATTTGCGTATTCACCACCCGGTGCACGCCCTCCGCCGCGCGTACGCCATCAATGCCCAGCGCGGCGCCCAGACGGTCCAATGCGGCCTCCGCCGCGCCCAGGTCCAGGCGTGCCCGGCCACCCAGAAAATTATCCGGATCCAGGTAGCCCAGCACCATCGAGGCATCGGTTACCGTCGGCTCGGTGCCGCCATTGCCATAGCAGGCCGGGCCCGGTATGGCGCCGGCGCTTTGCGGGCCGACTTCCAACAGGCCGCCGGCGCCGATCCGCGCGATTGAGCCGCCGCCCGCGCCCAGGGTGACAATGTCCAGGCTGGGCAGGGCAATGCGCTGGCCGGCGATCTGCCGGTCCGAGGCCAGGGTTGCCTGGCTATCGACAATCAACGAGATATCGGTCGACGTTCCCCCCATATCGAACGGGATCAGGTCATCGATACCGACCAGTCCGGCGGCATGACGGGCGCCGGCAACGCCGCCCGCCGGGCCCGACAGAACAGTTCCCGCCGCCATGCGGATCGCCTCGGCAATGGGCGCGATCCCGCCGTGGGAGAGAATGATCAGTACGGGCCCGCCATAGCCCGCCGCTGCCAGGGCCTGTTCCAGGCGCGACAGGTAACCCGCCAGGATCGGTGCAACATAGGCGTTTACCACGGTGGTGGAGACCCGCTCGTACTCCTTGATCTGCGGCAGCACTTCCGAGGACAGGCAGACGTGCACCCCCGGCAGGGCCTTGGCAAGGGCGTCCCGTGTCGCCAGCTCATGGCGGTTGTCACGATAGCTGTGCAGATAGCAGACGGCGACCGACGTCACCTTATCCCGCTTCAGGACCTTGACCGCCTTGGCCAGCGATGCTTCATCCAGGGGTATGGCGATTTGTCCATCCGCCTTGATGCGTTCCTCGACCCCCAGACACAGCCGCCGTGGTATCAGGGCTTCGGGGCGGGGCAGGCGCAGGTTGTAGCGTTCGGGCTTTAACCCCTCGCGCATTTCCAGGACGTCCCGATGCCCCGCGGTGGTCAGCAATCCGACCTTGGCGCCCTTGCGCTCCAGCAGCGCATTCGTGGCGACCGTGGTGCCGTGGACGATGCGCTCGGTCCGGGCCAGCAATTCCCCGGGCTGCAAGCCCAGGGTCTCGGCCACCTGGGCCAGGCCGTCCATGACGCCGATGGACTGATCCGCCGGCGTCGACGGCGTCTTGCCAAGGGTTACCTGTCCCTCGTCGTCGATCGCGACCAGGTCGGTGAAGGTGCCGCCGACGTCGATGCCAATGCTATACATCCCGCTAGCTACCCGTCTTTGTCCGTTTGGATGTGTAGCCGTTCTTCCCGTCGTAATCCCGCGCCGATTGCTGCCGCTCCTCCGGTGGTCCCCAGCCGCCGCCGCCGGCGGAATGGACCTCGAATATCGTCCCGGCCGGCACCTCGATACCTTCCTGCTTGGTGGGCAAGACCTTCGGGCGGCGGCCCGGCGCCCGCATCAGGTAACGGTGCGGCGCGCCGTCCTGACCGCCGAGCAGACCGGCGGCGCCGTGACGGGCGCCATCGCCGGCGGTGTTGCCCCGGCAGGCGGTCTCCGTCTCCACCTGCAATTCCAGATCGACCCCCGCGCCGCCGGCGAATTTGCCATCGCCGCCTGAATTCGGGCGGTATTCATGGCGGCGGAAATACAAGGGAAAGCGGGATTCGGCGACCTCGATAGAACCGAATTTCAGGCCGCCCGTGGAATGCCATTCGCCCGAACCATGCCAACCATCGCCGCCCGAGGAGGCGCCGGCACCGGGCCGGGCGTGAAACATGTGCCAGATGAATTGCTTGCCGTTGCGCGGATTCTCGCCCTTGATGGCAATGCGGAAACGCCGGCCCCAGCCGGCCATGGCGCGCTCCGGACAGGCCGGCGCCAGGGCGCGGATGATCGCCTCGATAATCTCCTGCGCGCTGTGGGAGGTCGACAGGGTGACCGGCGCGCCGGGCTTGGCCCAGACCAGGCTGCCCTCCCGCGCGACCACCTTCACGGGACGCAGGGAGCCGTCGTTCTTCGGCGTTTCGGGGTCGAACAGAAAGGCCAGGGCCATGGCCACGGCCGATTGCATATTGGCGTGCGATGAGTTGATGAAGGATGTCACCTGGTCATCGGTGGCGGAGAGATCGATTTCCAGATCGCTGCCCTGTTTCGTGACCTTGGCCCGGACCGCAATATCCTGATTGCCCCGGCCATCGTCGTCCAATAACGCTTCGCCTTCATAGACGCCGTCGGTCCAGCCGGCGATGACATCGCGGGCCTGTTTTTCCGCTGAGTCCAGAATAATATCCACCGCCGCCGCGACCACGTCGGCGCCGAATTCCCGCATCAGTGTTTCCAGGCGCTTTTCACCCAGACGCACCGAGCCGATCTGCGCCGCCAGATCGCCTTGAAAATCACGAGGGTGACGCACGTTGGCCGACAACATCTGCATCAGATCCGCCCGTATTTCTCCCGCCGCGTACAGGCGGATGGGCGGCACCCGCAGCCCCTCCTGCCAGATTTCCGTGGCCGAGGCGTTGTAGGCGCCGTGGGTGGCGCCGCCGATGTCGGAGTGATGGGCCCGGTTGACGGACCAGAACAAAAGCCCGCCGTCGGCGAATACGGGAACAAAGGCGGTCAGGTCCGGAAGATGACTGCCGCCATAATATGGATCGTTCAACAGGAAGACGTCACCGGGGTGAACGTCGTCACCGAAAAATTCGACCACGGCCTTGACCGCCCAGGGCAGGGCGCCGACATGGACGGGAATATGCTCGGCCTGGGCCACAAGGCGGCCGCCGTCGCCGCAGATGGCGGTGGAGAAATCACGGCTGGAATTCAGAATCTGCGAATAGGACGTACGCAACATAGCCTCGCCCATTTCCTCGGCGATGGCGACCAGACGATGTTGGACAACTGATGCGGTAATCGGGTCTACGTCGGGCACCAAATTGGCAACTCCATTCCGTGCGGTGTTTCGGGCGGCGGCGAGGCCAGTGTAGGTTGTCCTCCGTGGTCAAACAATGCCCATTTGCCGCGACCCGCTGGTGCCGCCCGGCGAAGGGCGCTATAGTCGGGCCAGCCTGATTTCAACAAAGCAAGACAAGGAAGAAACCATCATGCGTGATGCCGTCATCGTTTCAACCGCCCGCACGCCGATCGGCAAGGCCTTTCGCGGCGCCTTTAATGATACACACATCGTCGATATGGGCGGTCATGTGATCAAACATGCCGTCGAACGCGCCGGCATTGATCCCGCCGAGGTCGAGGATGTGATCATGGGCGCGGCCCGTACCGAAGGCTGTACCGGCGGCAACGTCGCCCGCGCCTCCGCCATGCGGGCCGGCATGCCGGTGAGTGTCTCGGGCCTGACGGTCAACCGCGCCTGCTCCTCCGGCCTGAATGCCATCGCCATTGCGGCGCGGAACATCATCGCCGATGGCGCGCCCATCGCCGTGGCCGGCGGCTTGGAAAGCGTCTCCCTGGTTCAGAATGAGCATGCCAATGACTATCGCCGGGTCAACGATTGGCTGGATAGCAACCTGCCATCGATCTATGACCCCATGCTGAAAACCGCTCAGACGGTCGCGGACCGCTACAATGTCTCCCGCGATGCCCAAGACGAATATGGCTTCCAAAGCCAGATGCGCACGGCCGCCGCACAACAGGCCGGCCGCTTCGATGACGAGATCGTGCCAATGCCGACGGTAAAAATCGTTACCGATAAGGAGAGCGGTGAGGTCACCTATGTGGATACGCTGCTGGAGCATGACGAAGGCATTCGCGCCTCGACCACTCTGGAGGGTCTCCAGGGCCTGAAGCCGGTGACCCGGGAAGACGGCCACATCACGGCCGGCAATGCCAGCCAGCTCTCCGATGGCGCCTCGGTCTGCGTCCTGATGAGCGATGCGGAAGCGGCCAAGCGGGGCGCCGAGGTCATGGGCATCTACCGTGGCATGGTCGTGCATGGTTGCGAGCCTGATGAAATGGGTATCGGGCCGGTCTTCGCCATTCCCAAGCTATTGGAACGTCATGGCCTGACCATGGATGACATCGATCTATGGGAATTGAACGAGGCCTTCGCCGTACAGGTTTTGTATTGCCGCGATAAGCTGGGCATTCCCAATGACAAGCTGAATGTTGATGGCGGCTCCATCGCCGTCGGCCATCCCTTCGGCATGACGGGCTCCCGCCTGACCGGTCACGCGCTGATCGAGGGCAAGCGCCGTGGCGCCAAGTATGTCGTGGTGACCATGTGCGTCGGCACCGGCATGGGCGCGGCGGGCCTGTTCGAACTGCCGCAATAGGGACTTGATGGAAAGACGGGCCCTTCATCGCTTTGATGAAGGGCCCGTTTTCTTGTCCAGGCCGGCGGGCCCGGGAAATTGGCGGAAGAGAGTGGGAGTCGAACCCACCAGGCACGTCTAACGCCCCTCAACGGGTTTGAAGCCCGCGCGCAACACCGGAATGCGTTCCCCTTCCACCAACCAATTTAGGCCCAAGCCCGGGCGCTCGCAAGCGCCGTCTGCAAATGTGCTATGAGGGAATGCGATAGGGACAGTTTGGTCAGGGGATGATGTCGGAAGAAGAACAAAGACTGGCGGTCCGTGCCGCCGCGCCGGATTGGTTTCATTGGGCTATCGCGCAACAGGGGCAATCGCGGCGGGTCGAGGTGGAGGGGTGCGCCATCCATTATCTGCTGTGGCAGCCCGAAGCGGGCGTCGAACAGCCGGGCGGCATTCTGTTCGTCCACGGCGGCGGCGCACACGCCCATTGGTGGAGCCATATTGCGCCGTTTTTCCGGGCCGGTTACCGGGTCGCGGCGATCGATCTGTCCGGTATGGGCGATAGCGGCACCCGGCCCAGGGAGGTCTACAATGCCACCCTGCGGGCCGAGGAAATTCATGCGGTGATCGCCGATGGCGGCCTGGGGCCAAGGCCATTTCTGGTCGGCCACAGCTTTGGCGGGTTTATGTCCATGCGTTATGCCTCGCTTTACGGGGATAGCCTCGGCGGCATGGTAATCGCTGATTCGCCCCTGCGCCCACCAGGAGAGGATCAGGGCCGGGGCCGCAGGGCCTCTCCCATGGGCGCTATCCGCCTTTATCCTGAATTTGACGAAGCCGTGGCCCGCTTCCGACTGCGCCCCCGGCAGGTCTGTGAGAACCGCTTTATTGTCGAATACATCGCCCGCCATTCCCTGAAGGAAGTTGAAGGTGGCTGGACCTGGAAATTTGATAGCAATGCCATGGCCGGGCGCCGCTTCGCCGAGCCGTTTAATGAACATTTGCAGGCGGCAAACTGCCGATCAGCCCTGTTTATCGGGGCCGACAGCGCCTTGGTGACCGATGATATGGCGCGCTATACCAACGGTCTGATGGGCCCGAAGGCGCCTCTGGTGGTCATTCCGGCGGCGCAACATCATTTGATGCTGGACCAGCCGCTGGCCTTCGTGGCCGCTTTGCGGGCGCAATTGGAAAATTGGCGGCGGGAAGATTCACACTAGATTTTGCGGAAAAGTTATCCACAGCCACAAAATATCGTTTGACAGCTCAGGAAAGCTTTCGTTAGAACCAGACCGTCAGTGCATGGACGCGGGATCTAGCAAAGACGAACCTGACGGTTTTGGGGAGGCCCGAGACGATGGCAACATCGCTTCGGGCCTTCGCTTTTGCGGCTTGGCCGCCGCCCCCTTATCATGGCATCGTGCGGGCGGCCTTATGCAAGTGTTCGGGAAAATTGTCGATGTTCGATCTGGGAAGAAGCCTGCTGGCCAGTGTCATCCGCATGCCCGATGCGGTGGCGATTTCCGATGGCGAGAAAATCCTCAGCTACGGCGCCTGGCGGGACGATATCCTGCGCCTGGTCGCCGGCCTTGACGCCAAGGGGCTGAGGCAGGGCGATCATTTCGTCACCGTGCTGCAAAACCGCTACGAAGCGGCCACCCTGCACATGGCGGCACAGATCGCCGGCCTGGTGATTACGCCGCTGAATTGGCGGGCCAGCGCGGAAGAGCTCGACTATGTCCTAAACGACGCCGGCGCCAAAGCCGTGGTGTTCGAAACCGCGACCGCCGCCATTGTCTCGACCGATATTCAAGGCATCGATGTGGACCGGGACTGGGATGATCTGCTTGCCCATTCGCCGGCCGAGGCGGTTTCCCGCGCCACGGTGAACCATAAGTCCGTGATGCTTTACACTTCCGGCACAACGGGGCGGGGCAAGGGCGTGCCGCGCACCCAGGGCGCCGAGCGGGCGGCGGCCATGGCGCATGTGGCCCAGAATCAATATGCCCGGGGCGAGGTGACCTTGGGCGTGATGCCGCTGTATCACACCATGGGTGTGCGATCCCTTCTGGCATCCATCCTGATCAATGGCCATTTCGTCTGCCAGCGCCGCTTTGACCCGCGTGAAGCCCTGAGCCTGATCATGGAACACGGGATTACCAATCTCTATCTCGTGCCGACGCTTTATCATGATCTGCTGGCCTCGCCGTTTTTCGCGGCCACGGATACATCATCGGTGCGCAAGCTGGGCTTTGCCGGCCAGGCCATGACCGATGGCCTATTGCAGGAACTGGACGCCGCCTTCAAGCCGGAGCTGTTCGTCAATCATTACGGCTCCTCGGAAATCTATACCTTCACCATCGAACCGAATGCGGCGGCCAAGCCGGGATCGGCGGGCAAGGCGGGCCTGAACCAGGAAATCCGCATCATCTCGTTGGATGCCGAGGGCCCCGATGATCTGGTGCCGGGCGCGGAAGAAGGCCAGATCATTGCCGCCCTGGACGGTGATGAAAGTTTCCAGGGCTATTGGAACCGGCCCGACGCGGATGAGAAGTCTTTGCATGACGGCTGGTACTACACCGGCGACATTGGCTATCGCGACGGTGACGGCGATGTCTTCGTCACCGGCCGGGTCGATGACATGATCATTTCGGGCGGCGAGAATATCCTGCCCGTGGAGATCGAGAGCGTGCTGTCCCTGCATCCGGGCGTCAGCGAGGTCGCCGTGGCCGGCCTGCCGGATCCGCGCTGGGGCCAGGTGGTGACGGCCTTTATCGTTCGCCGGGACAAGGTCGGCCAGGAGGAGTTGGATGCCTGGTGCCTGGATTCTGACCTGCCCCCCTTCAAACGGCCGCGCGCCTATGTCTTTATCCAGGAGGTACCGAAGTCGCCGGTCGGAAAAATCCTTCGCCGCATGTTGGTGAACGGCGAATACGCGGTTGAAGGATAGGCAGGGAGGATACCCCAAGCGTGAAACCAGCCGCCTTTGAATATCTCGCGCCCGCCACGCTTGACGAGGCCGTCGCCGCCCTGGCGGGCGACGATGCGAAGATCCTGGCCGGCGGGCAAAGCCTGGTGCCGATGTTGAACTTCCGTCTGCTGGCGCCGAGTTTGCTGGTGGATATCGGTCGCATTCCCGGATTGGACTTTATCGAGGACGATGGCGCGGGCGGTCTGCGCATCGGGGCGATGACCCGGCATCATGCGCTGGAGACCTCTGATCTGGTGCGTCAGCGCTTCCCCGTGCTGCATGCGGCGATGCAATTCGTCGCCCATCTGGCGATCCGCAACCGGGGCACTATTGGCGGCAGCCTGTGCCATGGCGATCCGGCGGCGGAACTGCCGGGCCTGATGCTGTTGCTCGATGCCCGGCTGAAGACGACGCAGCGGACGATCGCCATGGCGGATTTTTATGCGGGCGCCTTGGATACCGCCCTGGCGGATGATGAAATTCTGACCGAAGCGCAATTGCCGGCGTTGCCCCGCGGAACAGGTTGGGGCTTTGAAGAGTTCGCCCGCCGCTCCGGCGACTTCGCCCTGACGGCGGTCGGCGCCATCGTCGGGGCGGAAGCCAGGATCGTCGCGATCGGCGCCCATGATACGCCGCTGCGCCTAAGGGAGGCGGAGGCCCTGTTCCCGGATATCGAGGCGGCGGCATGGGCGGCGCGGGCCGAGGTCGCGCCCAATGATGATCTGCATGGCTCGGCCGATTACCGCCGCCATCTGGTCGGCGTGTTGACCCGCCGCGCGCTGAAGGCGGCAGCGGAAAGGGCAGGGGCGTCATGATTAGGGTCACCGTCAATGGCGTTGCCTATGAAAGGGAGGTCGAGCCGCGCTTGTCACTGGCCGATTTCCTGCGGCACGAACTGGGCCTGACCGGCACCCATGTAGGCTGCGAACAGGGTGTTTGCGGCGCCTGCACGATTATTCTGAACGGTAGCAGCGTGCGGTCCTGCCTGTGCTTCGCCGTACAGGCCGACGGCGCTGAGATCGAGACCGTGGAAGGGCTGGGCACCGTCGATAATATGAGCCCGCTGCAAAAGTCGTTCCAGGAATATCACGCCCTGCAATGCGGTTTTTGCACGCCGGGCATGTTGATGACCGGGGTTGATCTGCTGCGCAAATATCCCCTGGCGACGGATGCGGAAATCCGCGAGGGCCTGGCGGGCAATCTGTGCCGCTGTACCGGCTACCAACATGTGGTGCAGGCGATCCGTGCCGTGGTGGAGGCGGATAATGGAAATTGAAGCCAGGCCAAAAATGATCGGCGCCCGCGTGCAGCGGCTCGAAGATCCGCGCATGCTGACGGGTCATGGCCGCTTCCTTGACGATATCAATCTGCCCGGCACCCTGCACATTGCATTCTGCCGCAGCGATCATGGCCACGCCCGCATCATGGCGATTGACAGCGCCGAGGCCGCCGGGATGTCCGGCGTGGCGGCGGTCATTACGGCGGCCGATATCGAAGGTCTGGTCAAGACGGTCCGCGCCACTTCCACCATGGCGCATTTTCATGGCACCGAATTGCCAGTACTGGCCAATGATAAGGTCCGCCATGTGGGCGAGCCGGTCGTCGCCGTGCTGGCGGCAAGCCGCTATCTGGCGGAGGATGCGGCGGAACGGATCGTGGTGACTTATGAAGCCTTGCCCACCGTGATCGATCCGGTGGCGGCGGCGGAGCCGGATAGCCCGTTGCTGCATGAAGAGATCGGCAGCAATGTTCTGATCGCCCGTACTTTCGAGCGGGGCGAGGTAGACCCGGCGATGGCCGCCGCGCCGGTCAGCGTCGGCGGCAGCTTCCGCATGCACCGTAAGACGCCCGTGGCGATGGAGAACAGGGGCTATCTGGCCGACTATGATCAGGGCCGTGGGTCCCTGACCCTGCATTCCACCACCCAGGTTCCGGGCATTGTCCGCGATACTCTGGTGCAGATGCTGGATCTGCCCGGCAACCGGCTGCGGGTGGTGGCGCCGGACGTGGGCGGCGGCTTTGGCGGCAAGACCGCGTTGTACCGCGAGGAGGTTCTGGTCTGCGTCCTGGCGCGGAAGTTCGGCCGACCGGTGAAATGGCTGTCCGACCGCCTGGAAGACCTTATAAGTACCAGCCAGGCTTTTGACGAAATTGTCGAGGCCGAACTGGCCTGCGATGAAGACGGCAATATCCTGGGCCTGCGCGCCGAGGTGATTGGCGATGTTGGTGCCTATTCCGGCTATCCCTGGTCCGCCGCCATCGAGCCGGTACAGGTGGTCTCGTTCCTGCCCGGGCCCTATCGGGTAGAGAACTACCGGGGCCGGGTGCGGGGGGTTGCCACTTCCAAGTCGCCCATGGGCGCCTATCGCGGTGTTGGGCGGCCCATATCGACTTTCGTTATGGAGCGGCTGATCGACATGGCGGCGGCGAGGCTGTCCATCGATCCGTTGGAGATGCGCCGGCGCAACATGGTCCGGGCCGAGGAGTTTCCCTACAAATCCGCCTCCGGCATCGTCTGGGACCGGGCCGGCTTCCTCGAATGCCTGGAGCAGGCCTGCGATGGGGCGGACTATGGCGCCCTGCGTCAACAGCAGGCGGCGGCGCGGCAGCAGGGCCGCTGGGTCGGCATCGGCCTGGCCTCGTATGTGGAATTGACCGGCTTGGGCTCCCGCATCGCCGTGGCGCCGGGCATGCCGGTCAATACGGGGACGGAAACCGCAACGGTCAGGATCGATTCCACCGGCGCCGTCACCGCCTATTTCGGCATCGCCTCGCACGGCCAGGGCCTGGAAACCACCCTGGCCCAGATCATTGCCGAGGAACTGGGCGCCCGGCTGCAGGATATCGAAGTGCTGCATGGCGACAGCGATATTGTGGCGCACGGCACCGGCACCTACGCCTCGCGCAGTGCCGTTCTGGCCGGCGGCGCGGCGATTGTCTCGGCCCGGGCGGTGCGGGAACAGGTGCTGCGTGCGGCCTCGCACATCCTCGAGGCGGATGCGGGCGACATTGATGCCGCCAATGGTGAGATTTTCGTCAAGGGTACGGACCGTAGCCTGAGCTTCCGGGAATTGGCCCGCGCTGTTTATACCGAGGTCGACCGCCTGCCGCGGGAACTGCGCGAAGACATCGAATTGCAAGCCAGCAATATCTATGACCCCTATTTCGGCACCGCCACGCCGGCCACCCATCTGGCGCTGGTCGAGGTCGATCCGGAGACGTTTGGGGTGACGGTGCAGCGCTATGTGGTGGCCGACGATTGCGGCCGCATCATCAATCCGCTGATTGCCGATGGCCAGGTCCATGGCGGCGTCGCCCAGGGTATCGGTGCCGCTTTGCTGGAGGAAGTGGTCTACGATGAGACGGGGCAGATCCTCACGGCCAGCCTGATGGATTACGTGGTGCCGACAGCGGCGGAAATTCCGGCAATGGAGGTCTTTCATCTGGAGACCGAATTGCCCGGCAATATCGGCGGCTTTCGCGGCCTGGGCGAGGGCGGCACCATCGGGGCGCCCGCCGCCATAGCCAACGCCATCGCCGATGCGGTGGGCCATCTGGATATCGATATCAACGAACTGCCAATGACGCCGGAACGTCTGTTCCGCCTGGTCAGCAAGCAACAGGAGTAGAGATCATGGATTTAGGATTGAAAGGCAAAGTCGCGCTGGTCACCGGCGGGGCGCGGGATGTGGGGCGTGAAATCGTCCTGGCCCTGGCCAATGAGGGCGCGGCGGTGGCGATCAACTATCGCGGTTCGGAACAGGCGGCGCATGCCCTGGTGGCAGAGATCAACGAAAGCGGCGGCACGGCGCGCGCCTATGGCGCCGATGTCACCGACTATGAAGCGGCCAAGGCCATGGTGGAACAGGTGGTGGCCGACCTTGGCCGCCTGGACGTGCTGGTCAACAACGCCGGCTATGTCACGCCGGGGCGCTTCGTCGAAACCACGCCCGATGACTGGCACAGCCAGATCGGCGTCGGCCTTTATGGTGTCATTCATTGCTGTCATACCGCCACGCCGCATCTGGCGGCATCGGGCGATGGCCGCATCATCTCGTTGGCCGGCGACTCCGCGCGGGTGGGCGAGAAGGGCCTGTCCATCACCGCCGCTTCCCGTGGCGGCGTGCTGGCCCTGACCAAATCCCTGGCCAAGGAACTGGGTCGGGACGGTATCACGGTCAATGCGGTCGCCCTGGGCCTGGTGGAAACCTCCCATAGCGACAAGGACTGGCTGGAGAGCAATATGGCGAAGATCGTGCGCAACTATCCCACCGGCCGGATCGGCAAGGCCGATGACGTCGCGCCGACGATCGCTTTTCTCGCTTCGTCGGGTGCCAGTTGGGTCACGGGGCAGATCATTTCCATCAGTGGCGGATACAGCATGGTGGGTTAAGATACCTGGATTGCTGGATACAAAAACAAACAGGGGAGGCTGTAATAATGAACGAATATGTAAATCCCAAGGCCAATGCCAAACCGGCGGGCGCCTATTCTCACAGTGTCAAGGTGCCGGCCGGTGCGGAGTGGCTGATGATCTCCGGCCAGGTCGGTATCGATGGTAAGGGCAAGCTGCAGGCCGGTATCCGCAAGCAGGCGGAACAGTGCTTTCGCAATATCCTCAATTGTCTGAAGGAAAACGGCATGGCCAAGAAGCATCTGGTCAAGTTCACCGTCTTCCTGACCGACCCGCGCAGCATCGAAGCCTACCGCGCGGCCCGCAAGAAGGTCATCGGCGATGCCACATTGCCGGCCTCGACCTTGTTGATCGTCGACGGTCTGGCCTCGCCCGATATGTTGATCGAGATCGAGGCGACGGCCGCGAAGGCTTAACGAAGATACTGCGCCAATAATCCTGTCTTTCCCGCTTTCGCGGGAATGGCGGGGTATTGTCGGGAAGACATTTGCCAGCGATAGGGGGCATGCCATGACGGATATCGATACCGGCCTGAACGTCTGGCAAATGACCTCGAACCACAACCGGATGATCGAGCTGCAGGCCGACACCTCGCCGGCCCGCGATGGGCCGGTGGAGGTGGCGTTCTTCGGCAGTTCGGCCTTTCGCATTACCTCGCCCAAGGGGGTCAGCGTGATGATCGATCCCTGGCGCAATCATCCTTCGCGCGCCTGGGATTGGTACTTTCGCGATTTTCCCATTACCGCCGTCGATATCGGCGTCTCGACCCATGCCCATTTCGACCACGATGCCCTGCACCGCTTGGATGCAAATGTGCTGCTCGACCGCTTGATCGGCATGTACAGCTTTGGCGACATGACGATCTATGGCCTGGCGGACAAGCATGCAATTGATTCGAGCTGCGCCCTCTATGACTTTCGGAAGATCCATAAACATTTCCACGGCACGGATGTGGAGCCGCCGGACAATCCGCGCTCCTGGGACCATTGCCTGATCGTCGTCGAAACAGGCGGCATGCGGATCGTCCATTGGGGCGACAACCGTCACAACCCGCCGGACGATATCTGGAAGGCTCTGGGTCGGATCGATATGGCGCTGCTGCCCGTGGACGGCTCGCAACACGTCATGGGGCATATCCACGTGCAGGCGATCATGGACCGTTTGCAGCCGCGCATCGTGGTGCCGCACCATTACTACATCTGGGACGTGGTGCAGCGGCAAAGCACCCTGCAACCGGTCGAGGCTTGGGTGGCCGAGCGGGAGGCGCGGGTGGAACGGGTCGCTGGCGCCAAACGGGTCTACCGGATCGAGGAAATGGATAAACTGGAAGGCGCGGTGCACTATTTCGGCGACCATGTGGCTTTCGACAAGGCGGCCTGGATGGAGGGGGCATAGGATGGACGCCTCGATCATTCTGCTCAGCGTCTTTGGCATCTTTATCCCCGCGCTGATCCTGCCGGGGCCGGATTTCGTCGCCGTCGTGCGCTCCTCCTTGACCAGGGGAACGAGGGCGGGTCTGTGGACCACCCTGGGCGTCTCCCTCTGCCTCGGCCTCTATGCCACGGCGTCTCTACTGGGGCTGTCCGCCATCCTGGTGCAGTACCAATGGCTGGCCTGGCTGGTGCGTATTCTGGGCGCCAGCTATTTGATCTACCTCGGGCTGCGTCTGCTTTTCACCAAATCCTATGCGCTGGAGATTTCCGGGCAGCAGGTGGCGGGCCGTCATGCCTTTCGTTTTGGATTTTTCGTCACCTTGACCAATCCCAAGGCCATCGTGCTGTTCACCTCCGTCTTCGCCACCTCGGTGACGGCGGCAACGCCGGTCTGGCTGATGGCGCTGATGATCGGTCTGGTCTTCGCCGCGGCACTGCTGTGGTACAGCCTGGTCAGTCTGTTCATGTCTTCGGCGCCGGTGATGCGCCGTTTCGCAAGCGCCCGGCACTGGATAGAACGCGCCGCCGGTGCCGTATTCATCGGCATTGGCGGCCGCATCCTAAGCGACGCCCGCAATCCAGTGCTGTAGGGCCAAAGCGTTTCCGACTATCGTCGATTCACCTGGCCTGCCCGCTCCCCCTCCCGGCCGCCCATTGATTATGATCCCGTGGGCGGCCGGGAGGGGGAGCGGGCGGTTCAGCCGTTGTCGGATACGCTCTAAAATCGGGGGAGGCGCAATAAAAGAGAGGCGTCAGGTGCATTGGACGCGGGGTCCTAGCAATGTGCCCCGAAGGACACGCCTGACGCCTCGGAACCTTAGAGACCGAAGTCTCCGGAGGGCGAAGCCTCCCGGTTCATGGAGTCCAACCACCTGCAAATCCATAATCCTTGAACCGAAGTTCGAAAGACCAGCATTTAAAGGCCTGCTGCTCCAACGGTCGGGTCTTCATGAAACCTCACCCCGGAGGGAAATGCTCCACAATCGCCTTCCCGCATGGACCTTTCCGTCTGTCGCCGCGGAACCCGAAGGCGCGCCGCTAGGACTTCCCGGTCCAACCAATCCAGACACACCCGCGGGTTTAACCCGGTTGACGCCCTGATCGGTCTGCCAGTCCGAACCTGTCTGCAAATAGACCCCGAGGGGCAAATCCGCGGACCGCTCCAACTGACCGGGTCGTTCCCCCCGAAGGCTTCCCGACCCCCAGGCCGTTGCACCCGAAGGTACTCCGTCCCGGTCGCCGAATGTCAAAACCGCCCGAAGGCTGTCCCTAAACCCGGCGGAACCTTGGTTACCTCGCATATCCGAAGACATGGGAAGCTCCCCTGGTCCAGACCGCTTTCCCGAAGGATGTGCGATCCCGGCTTGCTCGGCGTCCGAAAACACCTCACCACCGTTCGGGCTGTTGCGCGGATCCGTTTGTCACCCGGAGGCTTCGAGCCGATCCGTTCCCAACCCACCAACCGAAACCACCCGAAGGCTGTTTCCGCCGGCTTGGCCGTCGTGCCCCGAACTTGCATGCGAATAAATCCGCAGCCCGTTCCTGGCCACTTGGCCGCCGCGCCTGGCCATCCGAAGACAACCTGTCGCGGTTGCCGGTTTGGCCGGCCCATCCGAGGATGCGCCATTCTCCCCAGCCGACTAGAATCCCCGAAGGTTTTCCAGCCATTTGACCCTTCATCGAACGATGCGGCCCGAGGGCCATACCGAAGATTCTTGGTCCCGAAATACCATCCGCTCCAGTCACCTAAAGCGGTATCCAAACGCCCCACCGACCAGGGCCGGTTTAAGCCAAAGGGTCTTGGTACCCCGCAGCGGCCCCGGTTTCTGAAATCTCTGCTTTTTGAAGGCCGGGATTTCGTTCTTCGTGGCCGTTGATGAAATGTTGGATCATGATGCTGCGTTAAACAAGACAAAATCGTAACAAAGCATCATTTATCTGTGGATAACTGTAATAATATTACACAATCGCTTCACAAGCTATCCACAGCGCATTGTTGACGGTGGCGGATTCGCGTTTCGATTCATGGGCTTGTTTGGCTGATTATGGAAAATAAAATCTTTCCGGATTTTGCTTCCACGAACCGGAATCACGGCCAAAAACGCGGCAAAATTTCCGCCATTTGGACCGGTCCGCGAATCGATTCGGCCTAAAAGGCGGCCTGGAGAATTTCCATGACCTGTTCGGGTGAGCGAATCTCCCGCGGATTGGAAAATGTCCAGTCATCCAGCATGCAGTTTTCCGCCAATTGCGGCAGTTGCGATTCGTCGATGTCGACATCGCGCAGGGTTCTGGGCATGCCCAGCCCGGCGATCATTTTGTCCAGGGCCTCACCGGCCGATTTCCCCGGCGCGCCCAGGGCCTGGGCGATATCGGCCTGGCGGTTGGAGTTTATCGCGGCGTTGTAATCCAGCACGTAAGGCAGCATGACGCAGGAGGTATAGCCGTGCGGCACGTTGGCGGTACCGCCCAGGATATGGCCGATGGCGTGGCTGGCGCCAAGGCGGGTACCGGTGACGATGCCGGTCATCGAGATCCAGGCGCCCATCAGGCATTGCAGGCGTGCCTCCATATCGGCCGGGTCGGCCTTGACCCGTGGCAGGCCCTGGCTCAACAGACGCAGGGCCTGTAACGCCGCGCCGTCGGTGTAGTCGTTGGCGTCCAGGGAGCAATAGGTTTCCACCGCGTGATCCACGGCTCGGATGCCCGTGGACAGCCACAGCCATTCCGGCGTGTGCACCGTGGCGCCGGCATCCAGGATCACCGAAACCGGAATGATGCCGGGATTGATGAAGCTTTGTTTCAGTTTTTCCACCGTATTGGTGATGCCGGCGCGGGCATTGAATTCGCCCGCCGACAGGGTCGTGGACACGACGATCTGCCGGACCTCGGGCGCGGCATAGTCGGGAAAATGGCGTAGGCCGTTTTCATCGACCTTGGTGCGAAACGGTTCCAAGCCTTCCGCCTCGGTTATGTCGTGTTGTAGGCAGATGGTCACGGCCTTGCCGCCGTCGGTGGCCGAACCGCCGCCGAAACTGACGAGGAGATCACAGCCCGCCTCCCGGGCCGCGTTGGCGCAGCCGACCACCGCCTCGCGCGGCGAGTGCGACGGCATATGGTCCCAACGCCCGGCATAGCGCCCTCCCAGCGCGTCCGCCATCTGGTCGACCGCGTCCGTCTCCCGGTTCAGGGTGCCGCTGACCAGCAGAAAGACCCGTTCCGCGCCCAGGCGCCCGGCCTCCGCGACAACGGTCTCCGCCGCCGGTTGGCCGAAGATGACCCGGTCCATCTTGGTAAAAACTATCTGCCCGCTTTGCATCTGATCTATCCCTTGGCTATTGCCACGCACTAATTCTTCAAAATCACTTCGCTCCGCACCGCTAGAGGTTCCGCCCGGCATGGCGTCCGGCAATGCGCCCCAGACCGAGTGCGGCGAGGAGACCGTTGGCCGAACAATATCCCCTGTTGCCATCGGATCCGGAGACGCCGACCGCCGTGCCGCCGACAGCATAGAGATTTTCTATCACCGTTCCGTCGTTGCGCAGCGGTTGTGCGTTGACGTCGACATCAAGGCCGCCCTGGGTATGAAACAGCCCGGCGGTTACCTTGACCATTCTGAAGGGGGCAGCCAGCGGCGCGGCGCCAAAGTCGCTGCGCCCAAGGGGATCAACGCCACCGCGCGCGGCCGCGTTGTACTGCGTCATGGTGTCCGCGAGAGATTGTCCATCCAGGCCGCATGCCGCACCGAGTGCCGCGATGTCCTCGTCATGCCGTGCGCCGCCATGGGCAACGATGTCCCGATAGTCCTGGGCCTTGGGTTCAAGATATTGATGGATACGTTCATCGAAAACGACAAACGCCAAATGTTCCGCCTGCGATCGCACGGCGGAGGTGCAGCCCGAATATCCCAGCGCTTCATCGACGAACCTTTGAGCCTCCAGATTGACCAGAAAGCCACCGCGTTCAATGGCGGTCCAGGTCATCAGGGCGCCTTGCGGATGAGACACCGAGGCATGTCCCTGATAGGCACCCATGTCCCGTAGCCGGGCGCCGATCTCAAGGCCCCAAACGATGCCTTCGCCGGTATTGCCCTGATGTCCGAAATAGGGTGCATCCGCAATCTCGGGAATATGCTTGCGCAGCATCTCCTTGTTGGCGCCAAAGCCATTGCAGGCGAGGATGACTTTCCCGGCGCTGATCCGGTGCTCCGATCCGCCGTTCTCGATAACCGCGCCGGCGATCGTTCCGTTGCCATTCCGCACCAGCCGGCGGACCGGGTTGCCCGGTGAAATAAGGATGCCGTTGTCGTGGGCCTTTTGCTCCAACGCGGCGACCACCGTTGCGCCCTGGCGGCCGGCCGGCGCATGGGTCCGGGGTACGGAGTGACCGACTTTTTTCAGATCGGGTACAAGTGATAGGGGCACACCCAGGCTATCGACCATCCACTCCACCAGCGGCGCGCTTTCGCCCGCCAGCGCACGAACCAGATGTTCGGGTGCGGTGCCATTGGTCCGCCGCATGATATCAAGCGCCAGCAGTTCGGGGCTGTCATCGATACCGGCTGCGTGTTGAAATCTCGTGCCCGCGCCGGGAACGGAGCCGGAGCTCAACGCTGTATTGCCGCCCAACCGATCGTATTTCTCAACCAGCGCGACTTCCACACCGCTTTCCCGCGCCGCCAGCGCGGCCACCAAACCGCCGCCGCCGCCACCCACAACCAGCACATCCGTTTCAGCGTCCCAGTCCATCCGTGCCTCATATCAATCGGTACGACGTCTCGCACCCCGCCCATGATCGTCCGCCCCAATCAGCACTGTCAACGGCCACTGAACCGGGATACTGGCCGGGGCTCGGGTTATGGCTGGGCCGGAGCGCCGTGCCAGGCGTGCGAAAATTCGGGACGTACATCCGGTGTGCGGGCCAGCCCCTCGGCGTGGAATTTTTCCCGGATCAGCGCCAGATGCTCCCGCCCGAACAGTCCGAGGTTGCGGCCAGACGAGGCGTCGTCGAAAACATAGTGCGGTACGCCCGTGATGCCGGCAGCCTCGGCCTTCGCCACGCAGCCTGCAAGCTCAACGTCCCCCGCGCCGTCCGGGGCCATGAATGTCTCGAAGCCGTCGGTGCTGGCGCCGGCCTCGGCCAAGGTGTGGCACAGTTGTTCGTGCGACTCGACCTCGTAGTCCCGCCAGCCACTGGCCCAACCCAGCACATAAACCCGCATCAGGAATGGCATCTCCAGCCCCTGCGGTTTGGCGAAGAGAATGGCTTTGTTCGCGGTAGTGGAGTCGAGCAGGCGATGCGGGCTCCGAAGCGGCAGGCCTTGCAGGGCGGCATACTCCCGGGCGGCGGCATAGTACATCCGCGCTTTCCGATCAGCCGCCGCGCTGGGCGGGCGGCGTTTCATGTCGGGCTCGACACTCGTTGTGATCCCCATCCCGGCGTAGCTCAGGGTGTAGGGCAGAAAGTTCACCCGCACCCTGTAGTCACGGGCGACTTCCAGGCTGGGACGGACCGCCAGATAGGCATGCGGAGATTTGATGTCCAGATAGACATCCAGCACTTTCTCGGCCTCCAGGGCCATGATCCGCTGCCATTCGTCCGCTTCCGCCAACACCGCCCCGGCGGCGTCGGCCCGTGAAGCTGCTGTCTCGTCGGTCATTTGAAAACCTCCCATGCCGATCCCTCAACAGCCTAGCATCTTCATTGCCTTGAAAACATAAATCGATTACTATCGAACTATGAATGCAGAAAATAATCTCGCCGCGATCGCCGCCTTGCTGGGCGAGGAAAGCCGCGCCGCGATGCTTGCCGCGTTGGTGGATGGCCGTGCCCTGACGGCGCGGGAGCTGGCAATTGGCGCGGGCATTACGCCGCAAACGGCAAGTTTTCATCTGGGCAAGCTTTGTGCCGGCGGTGTCCTGGCCATGTTGCGCCAGGGCCGGCATAACTATTATCGCATCGCGGGGCCGGAGATTGCCGCCGCGATCCAGGCCCTGCGGGTAATCGCACCGGACGCCGCACCACGGCCTGTCAAACTCGATGACGTGCGCCTGGCGCGGACCTGCTACAAGCATCTGGCCGGCCGGCTTGGTGTCGCGGTGACGGCGGCGTTGGAGGGGCGGGATCTTATTAGACGCCAGGGCGATGATTTCGTTCTGACGCCGGGGGGCGAAGGGTTCGTCACTGAACTGGGCATCGCGCCTGACGAGTTGCGCCGGGGGCGGCGCCATTTCGCGCGCCAATGTCTGGACTGGAGCGAACGGCGGCCGCATCTTGGCGGCGCCCTGGGTGTGGCTTTGACGGATCGGTTCCTGGCCTTGAAGTGGCTCCGCCGGGTGCCCGGCGGCCGCGCCGTCCGGCTGACCAAAACCGGCGCGGCGCAACTTCAACGCAGACTGGGCGTCACGGATTGGGATCGTTGATCTTGTCCAGGGGAAAGATCGGCCGGCGCACATTCTTGAAATCCAGCATGTCATAGTCCGAGGTGCAGACACCCACGCCGGCGCACTCAATGACCTCCTTGGCGACCTTGCCATAGCCAGCGCGGTAGTGAATGCGGCTCTTCAGCATCAGATAACGCTTTGCCGTCGGCTCGATACCAAGACTGCGGAAGCAGTTCAGATCGTTGGGCTCCTGGTGCCGGCTGATCACGACGATTTCCACTTTGCCCGTATCCAGCACCACTGTGGGGCCCATGTCCTGCAGGATGCCCGTCTGCGCCGGGCCCAGATTGCGGAACTGCCCGTTGGAGATCAATTTCACCGTGCCCGTGACCATGCGCGGCTCACCCTTGCGGTCGATCGAGGGCATGTCGATCTTGCCGCCCAGATTGATGGTGACCTGCGCGCCAACGCCGGCCGCGATCATTTCCTGCACCGCGCCGGGATCATGGATGGCGAAGGCGGCGACATCTTCCAGGCCGGCATCCAGCACGCCGCCCAGCACGGTCATGGTATCCATGGTCCCGCCCGAGGCGGCATTGTCGTAATGATCCAAAACCACGACCGGGCCTTCCGTGGCGGCCTTGGCCCGGGCCAGGGACTCTTCCAGGGGTTCGATCTGGTAGACGAAGGCTTCACGTTCGTTCCAGGCGAAATCCAGAAGTTCGTCGCGATATTTTTCCGCCAGGGCCATATCGTTGTCCGTGACCACCACGGCGGACAGGCCGGCATTATGGATATCGGCATGGGGAAAACCAACGAACAGGGTCGCGATCAAGGCGCCCTCGGCCTCCATGCGCTTGGTCATCTCCTGCAATTCCTTATTGGGGAAATTGTCCGTGCCCTGGCGCATCACATGGGGCAGCATCGGTCGATTGCCCCAGGCCATGGTGGGCTTTCCCTGACCCCGGATCATATCAAACAGGGGCCGCCCGGTGCGCGCTGCCGTTTCGTAGTTGTCAATATGGGGGTAGGTTTGAAAGCCACCAATTACGGTCGCGTTGTCGGCAATGGCGGCGTACATGTTCGTATGCATATCCAGCGATACCGCCATGGGCGTATCGGGAGCGATTTTGCGAATATTGGCCAACAATGTGCCTTCGCCATCGTCGAAGCTTTCGGTCACCATGGCGCCGTGCAGGTCCAGCAATATCGCATCGCAGCCGTCATTGACGGCCGCGAGTATACGTGAGGTGATGTATTCATAAGCATCATCCTGCACCGGCCCCGAAGGTGGTGCGTTGGCGGCGATGGGGAAGACCATTTCGGCACCGGCTTCCTCGGCCAGATCGATAAAGGCGCCAACGCCGCTGTTCGTGTCCTTGAAGGCGTCATAGACCTCCTGTCCCTCGTAGGGCAGGGGCTGGGCCTTGGCGAAGCGCTCAATCGGCGTCGGCACCGGCGAAAAGGTATTGGTTTCGTGCTTCATCATGGCGATGACGACGCGCATGGCAGTCTCCTCGAACCTGTTGCTTTCGATATAGGCTGGCAGAGTGTCTTGCGGTACGCAAGCTGCTAATCCGGGCCGGAAGGAAGCCGCATCTCGATCGCTTGTGGCGGTGTCCCTTGCGACGTACAGTGGCCGGATGTTGGCGCATCAATCATATCGTCGGTGTTTTCGCTTCTGCGTCGCCCTGGCACTAACTGTTTGTATTGGCGGTTTGCCGCTGGCGCCGGTTTCCGCGCCGGCACGGGCGCAGTCCGTGGGTCTGAAGGCCGGTCAAACGCAAGCCCAACGTCACTACGAAAATGGCGACTATCGCCCGGCGCTGGAAGGCTTCAAACGCGGCGCCGAGATGGGTTTGGCGGAATCCCAGCATTGGCTGGGTTTGCTGTACGATCGCGGCCATGGCGTTGAACGTGATCCCCGTGCCGCTTATCTGTGGTTTTCCAAGGCCGCTGAACAAGGCCATGCGGAGGCGCAGCGGGTCATCGGCGTCTATCTTGAAATGGGCAAGGTGGTGGCCGAGGATCTGGAACTTGCCGCCAAATTTTACCACCGTGCCGCCCGGCAGAACAATGCCAAGGCGATGCGTAATCTGGCCCAGTTGCATGTCTCGGGCCGGGGCGTGAAGCGCGACTTCATCGCGGCCAGGCGTTTGTTGCAGCGGGCCGCCGATATGGGCAATGCCAAGGCCATGCGCAATCTTGGCTATCTATACTATTTCGGCAAGGGCGGGGGCCGCGACCGCGCCAAGGCCGCCGCGCTGTTCGCCGCGGCGGCGGCGGGGGGGCTGGACAAGGCAAAATTCAATCTGGGTTTTGTCCATTACCATGGTGACGGAGTGACCAAGGATCTGGCCAAGGCGGCCTACCATTTCGGCCAGGCCGCCGAGGCGGGAAACAGCGACGCCCAATTGCTGCTGTCCCGGATGTATCTATTGGGCGAGGGCGTGGCGGTGGATCCGGCCAAGGCATATTATTGGGCCCTGTTGGGCGCGGCGCAAAAGCCAAAATTGGCGGCATGGCATTTCGACAAGCTGCGCGGAAAATTGTCCTTGGCCGAGATGGACCGAATTAGAGCACAAACCGGCGCCTGGAATCCAAAGGGCTAAAAAAATCGAATGGAGGAAACAATATGAGCGATGACCTGATCCGGATGAGCGCCGTCGATCTGCTCGACGGTTATCGCCAGGGCCGCTTTTCGCCCGTCGATGCGACCGCCGCCGTGCTGGAACGTATCCATGCGGTCAATGACAAGATCAACGCTTTCATGATTATCGATGATGAAGGCGCCTTGGCCGCGGCCAGAGAATCCGAAGACCGTTGGAACAAGGGCGCGCCAAAAGGTTTGCTCGATGGGGTGCCGACGACCATCAAGGATTTGATGCTGACCAAGGGCTGGCCGACCCTGAAGGGGTCCCTGACCGTCGATCCCGCCGGGCCCTGGGTGGAGGATGCGCCCTGTGTTGCCCGCCTGCGTGAGCATGGCGCCGTTCTCCTTGGTAAGACCACGACGCCGGAGGTGGGCTGGAAAGGCATCACCGACTGCGCCTTGAGCGGCATCACGCGCAATCCCTGGAACCTGGCCAAGACGCCCGGTGGTTCCTCGGGCGGTGCATCGGCTGCCCTGGCCGCCAATATGGGGCCCTTGGCCGTCGGTTCCGACGGTGGCGGATCGATCCGGATCCCGTCCGGTTTTGCCGGCATCTTCGGTTTGAAACCGAATTACGGCCGGGTGCCGGTCTATCCCGAAAGCGCCATGCGCACCCTGTCTCACATAGGTCCCATGACGCGGAGCGTCGCCGATGCCGCGCTGATGTTGAACGTCCTGGCCGAGCCCGACTACCGCGATCCCACGGCGCTGCCCTATCAAGGCATCGATTTCACCCAAGGTCTCGATGATGGCATCGCCGGGCTGAAAGTCGCCTTTAGTCCCAACCTGGGTTATGCCACCGTTGATGAGGAGGTCGCCCGCATCGTCGCCGACGCCGTCAGCGTATTCACGGATTTGGGCGCGACGGTGGAACAGCGCGATCCCGGCTTTGAAAATCCCAAGGGGATTTTCAGGGCTCATTGGTGGGCCGGCGCCGCCGGTGCTTTCGCCCATATGCCCGACGAGACCAAGGCCAAGCTGGAACCGGAACTGGCCCAGATCGTCGCCGAGGGTCAGGAATTGCCGATCATGGATTACATGCGCGCCATGGAAGGGCGGGCGGCCCTATGCCTGCGGTTGCGCGAATTCTTCCGCGAGGTGGATCTGCTGCTGACGCCAAGCCTGGCGGTGCCGGCCTTTGATGTGGAGCTGTTGCAGCCCCCGGGCAGCCCGCCCGATGACACTTACTGGACTGATTGGACGCCGTTTACCATTCCCTTCAATCTGGGTCAGCAGCCGGCTTGTTCCATTCCCTGCGGCTTTACCGAAGACGGCTTGCCCGTGGGCTTGCAGATCGTGGCGGACAATTTCCGCGAAGATCTGGTGCTCCGCGCCGCGAAAGCGTTTGAAGCGGCCCGTCCCGTGGACAGACAGCCGAATTTGTAGCGGTCCCCCATGACGAAAGTCCCGGCGGAAGTCCTGACGGAAGTCCTATCAGTCGAGCAAATGTATGCCGCCGACCGCGCCGCGATGGCGGCCGGGATCAGTGGCGAGGTTCTGATGGAGGCGGCCGGCGAAGGTGTTGCCAAGGCGATATTGCAGCGCTTCGGTGCGCAACCGACGGCAATTCTATGTGGTCCGGGCAACAACGGCGGTGACGGTTTCGTCATCGCCCGGCATTTGCGCAAGGCCGGCGGCAAGGTGCGTCTGGCCCTGCTGGGCGACAGCGCCAAACTGAAGGGCGATGCCGCCGCCATGGCCAAACGTTGGCGCGGCAAGGTTTTTCCGCTGGATGTGGAGGTTCTCGACGGTGCCGCCCTGGTGGTCGACGCCATATTCGGTGCCGGCCTGGCCCGCGCCATCAGCGGCCCGGCGCGGGCGGTTCTGCGGGCGGCGGAGGTGCGGGGCCTGCCGATCACTGCCGTCGATACGCCGTCGGGCGTGCAGGGGGATAGCGGCCAGGTCCTGGGCTATGCGCCCCAGGCGGCCATGACGGTGACCTTTTTTCGGCCGAAAACCGGTCATCTGTTGTATTCGGGCCGTGGTCTTTGCGGCGAATTGCGGGTCGTGGACATTGGTATTCCGCCAACGGTACTGGAGGAAATCCGTCCATCGGTTTGGCTCAACGGGCCGGATATTTGGTTGCCGTCCTGGCCGCCGTTGCGGGCCGAGGGCCATAAGTACAGCCGTGGCCATGCGGTGGTATTGAGCGGTGCAGCGGGCAAAACAGGGGCCGCCCGCCTGGCCGCGGGTGCCGCCCTGCGCGTGGGTGCCGGGCTGGTGACCATGGCATCGCCCAAGGGCGCGGTGGCGGAGAATGCCGCGCATCTAACTGCCGTGATGATCGATCCGTGGCGGGATAGCGCCGAATTCCGCCGGCTGTTGTCGGATCCACGGCGCAATGCCGTTTGTTTGGGCCCCGGCGCAGGTTCCGGCAAGCAACTGCGTGACAATGTCCTGGCGGCGCTGGCGGCAAAAAAGGCCGTTGTGCTGGATGCCGATGCCATTACCGCCTTCGCCAAGGCCCGCAAGGGCCTGTTCCGCAAGCTGCATGACAACTGCATCCTGACGCCGCATCAGGGCGAATTCGGCCGCCTGTTCGATGGTGGCGGCGATAAATTGCATCGGACCCGCCAAGCCGCCGCCGCATGCGGTGCGGTGGTTCTGTTCAAGGGCCCGGATACGGTGATCGCCGCGCCCGACGGCCGCGCCGTGATCAACACAAATGCACCGCCGAGCCTTGCAACGGCGGGTTCCGGCGACGTTTTGGCTGGTTTCTGTGTCGGATTGTTGGCACAGGGGGTGCCGGCGTTCGAGGCGGCGGCGGCGGCATGTTGGTTGCATGGCGCTGCCGCGGAAAGCTTTGGGCCGGGCCTGACGGCGGAGGATCTGGCCCCGGCGCTGCCGGCGGTTTTGGCCGGGTTGTAAAATAAATACGATTAATTCGCAGATAGTCCTCGAAAGCCGTTGAACAAAATAGTAAGACTTCCCATGTCACTGTCTGCCTTGGAAAAATACTGGTTTTGTGATGTTGCATAGAGACAGCCTTTTCGACCGCACTTTCGCCCCCTTGCGGCGGGCGCTGTTTGGCGTCTCGGAGTCCGAGGAGCCGAACGCGGCCCTGAGCGAGTCCGGTGTCGAGAAGCTGAAGCAACGCATTGAGGATTGCCTGGAACGGCGCGGCGGCGAGGTTTCCGCCCGGGCCCGGGCCGCGGATCTGGGGCATACCTATCTGCAATTGGGCCCCGAGGGCCGGCGCCGCTTCCTGCTGCTGCTGGCCACGGACTATGGCGTCGACCGGGCCCGGGTGGAGGCCGCCATGGCCGCCCTGCAGGCCATCGAACCCGGTGCCGACACGGGCCGGGCGGAGCGCGAGCTGCGCGCGGCCTTGGTTCATAGACGCGTTGATTTATTCATGCAATTCAATGCGTTGCCACAGGGTGTTAAGTTTTTGGTTGATATGCGGGCCGAGATTATTTCGCTGCTGCCCGAGATGCCGGAATTGCGCCCGCTGAACGATGATCTGAGGGAATTGCTGACTTCGTGGTTCGATATCGGTTTCTTGGATCTGCGCCGCATCACCTGGGATGCGCCGGCGGTATTGCTGGAAAAACTGATGGCCTACGAGGCGGTGCATGAAATCCGCTCCTGGGATGATTTGAAGAACCGGCTGGATTCGGACCGCCGCTGCTTCGCCTTCTTTCACCCCCGTATGCCGGACGAGCCCTTGATTTTTGTCGAGGTCGCACTGGTCAGCGGCATGGCGGACAATGTCCAGGTCTTGTTGGATCTGCATGCGCCCGAGGGTGATCCGGGCAAGGCCGATGCGGCGATCTTCTATTCCATTTCCAACGCGCAGGCGGGGCTGGCCCAGGTCAGCTTTGGCGACTTCCTGATCAAGCGGGTGGTCGATGAACTGCGCCGGGAACTGCCAAATCTGAAAACATTCGCGACGCTTTCGCCGGTGCCCGGTTTCCGGACCTGGCTGGGCAAGTTGCTGGTGGAGGCAGATACAGCGCCGTGGGATCAGGCGCGGGATGCCGCCTTGATCGATGCCGCCGGCATCGATAATGGCCGGGAGGCTCTGCGCACCCTGTTGGCGCGCAGCGACTGGAGCCATGACGAAGTGGCGATCGCCGCCATGCGTCCGGTACTGGAACCACTGGCGGCGCGCTATCTGCTGGTGGAAAAGCGCGGCAAGCGGGCCCTGGATCCGGTGCAAAATTTCCATCTTTCCAATGGCGCCCGGCTGGAGCGGATCAACTGGCTCGGTGATACCTCACGCAACGGTCTGGATGGCGCCGCCGGCCTGATGGTCAACTACCTCTATAAACTGGGCGATATTGAGCAGAACCACGAAGCCTATCGCGGCCGCGGCAAGGTTACCGCCGCCGCGCCGGTCCGCCGTCTTTTGAAAGGTTAGGGCTTCGGCCGATAGCAGGTGGGGCCGGCGATATTCCAAAGGCTTCAGTTAATTCCGTTGGCGCGCTGTACTTCCCGAACAAATTGGATAATCGCCTGGGTTTCCATGCGTCTGACCTGTGGTTGCGGCGGCATGTCGCCATAGGGCCAGTGATGTTGCTGTGTGCCGGCAGTGACGGCGCGCAGGAACGAGGCATCGCCATGATGGCTGGGCTCGTAGATCCTGTGGATCAAGGGCGGGCCCTTGTCGGTGCCGTCCGCACGACTGCCGTGGCATTGGGCGCAGTTCTTGGTGAAGGAGCGCTGTCCCGCCTGCGCCATCGTGGACAGCTTGGGCATCCGCACTTCCACCGCTTCCGCCTGTCGTGACGTGCCCGTATACCAAATGCCCGTCGCCGCGGCGGCCGCGATCAGCAGCACGGCGAGGGCGGGCACCTTGGACGATCTTGCTTGGTTGTCCTCTGTCATTTGCGGCATTCCTTCCAGGCACGGACCAACAACCCGCAGTCAGGCCCATACTGCACTTTCCAGCCGCTGGAAGGTCAAGCCCGGCAGATGCCTAGAATTGCCGTTCGGGCACGCGGACGACCATGCCGTTCATGGCATCGGTGATTTGAATTTGGCAGGACAGGCGGCTGTTGCCCCGCACGTCGGCGGCGAAATCCAGCATGCCCTCTTCCAATTCGGAGGGTTCGCCACATTTGTCCAGCCAGCGGTCATCAACATAAACATGACAGGTCGAACAGGCGCAGAGACCGCCGCAATCCGCCATTATGCCATCGATCTGATGTTCTAGGGCGCCGTCCATCAACGTCTGACCCGGGCGCAATTCGGTTGCACGCTCGGTACCGTCAATTTCGATATAGGTTACTTTGACCATGACCACTCAAACAGAAACCGCCAAATTTTCGTATTCATAATTGCGGAAAACGCGTTCCGCCATGATGTGTGTCAAGTCGTCGGGGTTTGGTCGGCTGGGTCGGCTGGCCGGGTCAAATTAGCCAGGTCAAATTAGCTAGGTCAATCCGGCCTAAATGATATAACATAACAAAATGAGCCTGCAATCTCAGCCCGAAGCTCCCGGCGCCGTCACGGGCCAAATCCGCGATCAGGTCACCTTGGTTGCCGCCGAAGGGGTGGGGATATCCTATCTGGGGCGGCAAATTCTCTCCGGCGTCGATTTGACGGTCAACCGGGGTGAAATCGTGACCCTGATCGGCCTGAACGGTTCCGGAAAATCGACCCTGGCGCGCATTCTCCTCGGCCTGATCCAGCCCGAAGCCGGGCGGGTCTGGCGGGCAGCCCATCTGCGCCATGGTTACGTCCCCCAGGAAATGACGATCGACCCCGCCATGCCATTGACTTTACACCGCTTTTTGACCCTGGGGGGCAAGGTGGACGGGGCCGCGCTGGGCGTCACCCTGGACGAGGTGGGTTTGCGGGGCCGTTTGCAGGCCCAGGTCGGCCGCCTGTCGGGTGGTGAGCTGCACCGCGCCATGCTGGCCAGGGCGCTGTTGCGGCGGCCGGATTTTCTTGTTTTGGACGAGCCCATGAGCGGTGTCGACGTGGCCGGGCAGGGGGAGCTCTATCAACTGATCGAGAATGTGCGGGACCGCTATAATTGCGGTGTTCTGCTGATCTCGCACGATCTGCACATCGTCATGGCGGCGACGGACCGGGTGATCTGCCTGAACCATCACGTTTGTTGTACTGGGCGTCCGGACAGTATCGTCGGCGATCCGGAATTCCGGGCCCTGTTTGGCGCGGCGGTGGCCGATCGTCTGGCGCTTTATCATCATCATCACGACCATGGCCACGATGCTGATGGCGGCGTCGTGCCCCTGGAACATGATCACGATCATGATCACGGGCATGGGGCGCATGACCATGATTGAGGACTTCATGCTGCGCGCTGTGTTGGGTGGCCTTGGCGTGGCCGGGGTGGCGGGACCCCTGGGTTGTTTCGTGATCTGGCGGCGCATGGTCTATTTCGGCGCCGCCCTGGCCCATTCGGCCCTGTTGGGGGTGGCCTTGGGCCTGGCCCTGGGACTGCCGGCGGATTTGGGCATCGCGGCACTGTGCTTGTTGATGGCGCTGGGGTTCCTCGCCCTGGACCGCGGTCAACTGGTCGCCTCGGACACATTATTGGGGATACTGGCGCATGCCTCCCTGGCCCTGGGGCTGTTGGCCCTGGCCTTGATGGAGGAGTTGCGGGTCGACCTGATGGGCTATCTTTTTGGCGATATTCTGGCTTTGAACCTGACCGATCTGGTCGTCATTTATGCCTTGATGGCCACGGTTCTTGGGGTTCTGCTGCGGTATTGGCGGCCCTTGCTGTCGGCGACCGTGGATGAGGATTTGGCCCGGGTCGAGGGCCTGGCCACGGGGCGGTTGAAGTTGATGTTCACCTTGCTGATGGCGGTCGTCATCGCCATCGGTATGAAGGTTGTGGGCATCTTGATGGTCGTATCGTTGCTGATCATTCCGGCGGCGACGGCGCGGCGGCTGGCCGCAAGCCCGGAACGTATGGCCCTTGTCGCCGCGTTTTCAGGTGCCCTGTCGGTGTTATTGGGATTGTCGGGCTCGTATTTTTGGGATCTGCCCTCGGGCGCCGCGATTGTCGCGGCGGCGGCAATCCTGTTCTTGCTGTCATTGCCCATTGGACTTGTGAGGGGGAGGCAATAATTTGACGAAAACAGCGGTGGACAATCCCTTTGCGCCCCCCGGTCACGATCACGCCAGTTGTGTTCTCTCGGCGCTGGATGCGGCGGAAGCGGCCTGTGCGCGGCGTGGCGAGCGTCTGACGCCGCTGCGCCGGCGGGTTCTGGAACTTGTTTGGCGCGGCCATCACCCGGTCGGCGCCTATGATCTGCTGGCCTTGTTGCAGGACGAGCGGGGCAGGGTGGCGCCGCCGACGGTCTACCGGGCCCTGGATTTCCTCTGCGAACAGGGCCTGGTGCACCGTCTGGACAGCCTGCAAGCCTTTATCGGTTGCGGTCAGGCGGCCGATCACCCGGATGGCGGGAATGATGGCCGGCACCGGGCGCATTTCCTGATCTGTCAGGATTGCGGCATCGCCGTGGAAGTGCGGGATGGCCAATTGGACGGCGCTATAAGCCATTTGGCCGGGCGCGCCGGATTTGCCATTTCCGACGAAACCATTGAACTCAGCGGCCGTTGCGCCGATTGTCAGAACTAGTGCATCCTGCGCCGTTGACCGGCGCTCCGGGAGCTGTTCCATAGATGGGCGGTATTATCTGGCTGGCATCCTATCCAAAATCGGGCAACACGTGGTTGCGCGCCTTTTTGCACAATCTGTTGCAAAATCCCGAGCGGCCGGCGCGGATCAACGAACTGGATCAATTCTGCCTCGGCGATTCCCAAGTCGACTGGTACGCCCGCGTCGCCAATGGCCGGCTGCCACAGGATATGCCGCCTGAAGAGGTGGCGCCCCTGCGGCCGCTGGTGCATCAGGCCTTTACCAAGGCGCATCCGGATTCGGTCTTCGCCAAGACCCACAATCTCATGGGCGAAGCCTATGGCGTGCCATTGGTCAGCATGGAATACACCGCCGCGGCGATCTATGTCGTCCGCAATCCCCTGGATATGGTCCTCTCCATGGCCGATCATTTCGGCCTGAGCCATGATAACGCCATCGCCATGCTGGCCGATCCCAGCGCCGGAACGCCCAGCACGGCACGAAATGCCTTCGAATTCTACGGCACCTGGTCGCAACACGTGAATTCCTGGACGGCGCATGAAAACAACAGCCTGATCGTGCTGCGCTACGAGGACATGAGCGCCAAACCGCGGCAAACCTTTCGCCGCGCCGCTGAATTTCTGGGCCTTGATCCTTCACGGGCCCGACTGGACAAGGCGATCCGCTTCTCCTCGTTCAAGGTGCTTCGGGCCCAGGAGGCCAAGGCCGGCTTCCGCGAGCGAAGTTCCCATTCAGAGGCATTTTTTCGTTCCGGAAAAACGGGGCAGTGGCGCGTTATCCTGTCGAAGGTACAAGTGGATGCGGTGGTCTCGGCCCATCACGGGCAGATGGAGCGTTTCGGCTATCTGCCCTGAGGCCAATCTGCGGGCTGGGTATGGTTACCGACAAATTAACTATACGGTTTAATAAACCATAGTAATTAACTGAAAATAAATAAAAATCTTCAAAAATTTTTGATCTGTCGAGGCATTTTGGGCCGACTGGTGACCCCCGTCACTCGTTTCGCCGAAAAGTGACGCCAAATCTATTCCCAGCGTCCCAGAAAAAGCCCGGCAAAGGGCAGTCGGGCATAGTCGAGGGAATAAAAATGCAAACCATCGTTTTCGCTTCACAAAAAGGCGGCTCGGGTAAAACCACCCTGGCCGCGCATATGGCGGTCCAGGCCGATCTGGCCGGGTTTGGCGCCGTTACCATGATCGATACGGACCCCCAAGGCAGCCTGCACAGTTGGTGGCAGATGCGGGAATTGGCCACGCCGGCGCTGATCCAGTCCAACGCCACCGACCTGCCGGAGGAATTGGAACGTTTGCGCATCCAAGGCTGCCAGCTCGCTGTCGTTGACACCCAGCCCGCGGTCACGGATGCCATTTCGGAAGTCGTAAAATGCGCCGATCTGGTCGTCATCCCCTGCCGGCCCAGTCCCCATGATCTGCGCGCTGTCGGCGCCACCGTGGATATTGTGGAGCGCTGGCAAAAGCACATGATTTTCGTGGTCAACAGCGCCACGCGGCGGGCCCGCATTACATCGGAGGCCGCCGTCGCCTTGTCACAGCACGGCACCGTTGCGCCGGCGACCTTGCACCATCGGGTTGATTTCGCAGCCTCCATGATCGATGGCCGCAGCGTCATGGAAACCGGACCGGAGGGAAAATCGGCGGCCGAAATGATTACCCTTTGGGCGTATATTCAGGGGCGCATGGGCCGGATCAACCAGATCCCCATGCCTTATGAGACCGCTCAACTGGCGGGCGAGGCGAATAGTTCCTTCGGCTCGCGCAATCAGGCGTCTCAGCCAACGCCCGCGGGCTTGCAGACGGAACATCAGGCATCGCATGCGAATACCGGCGTGCGCCGGCCGGCCCAATTCGGCCGCCGCGCTGCATCGGACATCGGTTAGGCACGGGAGCGGGCAAGAATAATGACAAATGCAAATTTCGCTTCGCTGCACGCCGGCATGCTGGCGCGCGGCACCGACCGAAGCAGCCAGGATGGCGGCAAGGTCGTTACAACGTTGCCGCCGCGGGCCGCGGCGGCAAACTACCCGGATTTCTCACTGGCCAGGAAAAGCACGCCGCCAATCCGTTCGTTTCTCGACGAGGCCGCCGATTGGACGGCGCTTCCCCTGGAGGCCGAGGGCGATTTCAGCCGGCGATACAGCCGCGCAAGCGGTGCCGCCGAAGCCGTGGCCACCGTCCCGGAAAAGCCGAAACGCAAGGCTTTGACCTTTCGCCTGGAGCCCAACGGCTATCGCCGTCTGCATGCCGCTAGCAACGAACTGGGGCGTTCGTGCCAGGATATTTTGTTTACCGCCATGACCCGCTATCTGGAACACCTTGGCTATCGCGACGCGGTCGAGGGCGACGAATGACCGCTCCGGACCGGTAATTGCACCGGCATGGGGTCAGCAAGGCGCGGTACGACCTAACGAGTTGCAATTGCAGAAAAAAGAGGGTCTGAAGGGGGCGTGTTCAGCGCTCTTCCGGCGGCAGACGCGGCACGTCGATCATTTGCGGCGGCTTGCCGTCTTCATGCGCCCGCCACATCATTTCGTAGGCGGTTTCCAGATGTCTGGTCAGCCGCTTCGAATTGAACAAGGGATAATCGTCCCGGCTTGCCATCAGATTGGCCCGAATGGCGGCCAGGCGGTCACGGTCGGTCGCCAGGGCATGCGCCTTGCTTTCGTAATCGCCAATCCGATATTCGATCATATCGTCCTGGCCGATGGCCGAGAGCAGCGTCGCGCCATTGCGCGATTGTGGCGTCGGGCCGGCCAGGGTCAACATCGGCACGCCGACCCACAAGCAATCCACCGTGGTTACGCCGCCGCCGTGATAGAGGTTGTCGAGGGCCAGATCGACAAAGGACAGCCGCGCCAGATGGTGCGGATGGGGCACCTTGTCGGCGAAAATGAGGCGATCCGGGTTGACGCCCCGTGCGGAGGCCTCGCGGCGCAGATTTTCGGTACTTGTGGCGGTGCCACGTATCAGCCACAGCACGGCGTCCGGTATCTTGCGCAGCAACCGCATCCAGATGGCGAACATCTTCGGCTCGATCTTGTAATGGGTATTGAAATTGCCAAAAACGAAAGCGTTGTCAGGTAAACCACACTCGGCCCGGCTGGGGCCGTCAATGGCCACGGGGGCCCGTTGCGTGGCCATGAAGGTATCGGGCAGATAAACCAGTTGTTCCGTGAAATAGGGCCTTTGTTCGGGCGGTACCTGATGATGATCGGTGATCAGATAGTCCAGGAAACGCGCCCCGATGGTGGCGGAATAGCCCAGATAGTGTGCTTGCACGGGGGCCGGCCGCAGGGCCAGCAAGGACAATTGCCCGCCCTTGGTATGGCCGGCAAGATCGATCAGGATATCAATTTCATCGCCATGGATCAGGCGGGCGGAGTCCTGGAAGGAATTGTCCACCAGTTTATGGAAGCCATGAAAACGCTCCCGCAAGGCATCCGTCATATGGTCATCGCCACCCGAATGCAGGGCATAGCCGTAGGCTTCGAAGCGATCGGTATCGTGGTTGTCCAGAATACCCTTGAACGCCACGGATACGCTGTGAAACCGGAAATCCGGCGAAACATAGCCGATGCGGATACGCTCGTGCCGGTCTTGACGGTTGTAGTTGAAGTTCAGGTTTTGGCCCAATTCAGCCACATAGGCAGCATTGCGGTCGGAAATCTGCTCGGCCACCGCCTGGCGCAACGCCATGGAGAATTCACCGGGCAGGCTTTGCAGGGCAAAGGCGGATACCGCCACTGTTTCACCGGCCGCCAGTTCCCTTTCCGTATTGGCGCGGATCCTTTCGACCACCGAATGCAGGTTGGACCAACTGCATTGCTGCATCAGGGAATGGGCCAGAAAGGGATAGATGACATTATAGTCCGGGCGAATGCGCAGCGCCTGCATGAAGGCGAGAATGGACTCGTCCCAATGGTTGATACTCTGCAACAGGCTGGCCAGATTGAAGTAGCCCTCCGCCAGATCCGGGCTGACCGCCAATAGTTTGCCATAGGCGGCGATTGCCTCGTCAACCCGGCCGACGGCGGCCTCGGAAATGGCCAGGTTGTTGAGGGCTTCGGGATAGTCCGGATTGATCTCCAGCCCCTTGCGAAAGCACTTCACCGCCTCGTCATGGCGGTTCTGGGTCTGCAAAGTCAGGCCCATGCCATTGTAAATATTGAATAAATCCGGTTCAAACTGTAGCGCATGTTCGAACGCCTCAACGGATTCGGCCAATCGCCCAATGTACCTCAGCGTGTTGCCCAGGTTGCAGGCGACCAGAGCCTGTTCCGGCTTCAATTCAAGCGAGCGGCGGTAACTCTCGACCGCTTCCTCCCGCCGGTCCAGCGAGGCGAAGCAATTGGCCAGATTATTGTGCGCCTCGGCGAAATCCGGCCGCAATCTTATGGCTTGGGTGTATTCCTCCGCCGCTTCTTCAATGCGCTCCATGGATAACAGGGCATTGCCATGGCTGTTGCGGTAGTCCGCCATATCCGGCTGTCCGGCACAGGCGCGGGCAAAGGCGGCGACGGCATCCTCAAAGCGGGATTGCTTGAAATACAGTGTGCCGAGATAAAAAGCGGTCAGGGTATTGTCGGCTTCCAGCGCCTCGGCACGTTTCAGCGCCAGTTCGCTGTCTTCGTGCAATTCCATCAATAACAGCAGGTTTCCCAGGCAGTTCCAGGCCTCAATAAACTCGGGTTGGAGCTCCAGGGCGGTTTCCAGCGCCTGCCGGGCTTCCGCAAATCGGTCCAAGCGAGTCAGGACCAGGCCGAGGTCGGCATGTGCCGCGCCCCATTTGGGTGCCAGCGCCACGGCTTGGCGCAGCGCCTCCAGGGCGCCTTCCGCGTCGCCGAAGGAGAGCAGAATGTTGCCGTAATTCTTGAATGCATCGGGGCTGTTGGGGTCGGCGCGCAGGGCGGCCTGGTAGCTTTCCTTGGCTTCATCGTTGCGTCCGGCGGCCAACAGAATGGTGCCCAGGTTGTTGTGGACGTTGGCAACGGTAGGATCAATGCTGATCGCTTCCTGGTAGCATTCGATGGCGCTATCAGTATCGCCATGCTGGTATAGTAGATTTCCCAGATTGGCATGGGCCGCCGCGAGAAGGGGGTTTGCCACCAGGGCCCGGCGGTAACAGTCCGCCGCCGCGTCCAGTTGTCCCGCCTGGGCGTGGGCATTGCCCAGATTGGACAATGTGTCGGGATCTTCGGGCAGAACCTCCAAAACCTGCAGATAAAGCGGTATGGCCTCTTCGGCCCGGCCTTGGGCCGTCAGCAGGGCGGCGAGGTTGAAAGTAGCCTCCATATGGCCCGGATCGCCGGCAAGCACTTGGTGGTAAAGCGCTTCGGCGGTGGCGGTCTGACCCGCCTGATGTTGCGCCAGGGCTGTCTGGTAGGTCTGATTGGGCGTGTTCATGACCTAAATTCATAGACTTACAGGGTTAATATTGTTTGAAGCCCGCGCCGCCCGGGAGCCGCCATTGACGCTGGATTTCGCCGCCCGGAAGTAAATTCCTGCCCGGCAAAGCTTGCACCATGGGTGGCAAGATTTGCCCGGCAGAGCCTGCTTAAACGGCCCACCCGGGTATTCTGAAAACCCGAGCCGGAGAAAATATTCAAATGAAATCAGTGCATTATGAGTTTTTTCCACAGGTTTGGCGAAACTTGGCACGGCCCTTGCGTTGTGATGGGTGGCAAAAGCCCGCCGTTGGTCGAACGGTGTACCGAAAATCGGGGATTAGGAGAAACAAGATGGTTTTATCGATTAACACAAATATTGGGGCGATGATTGCGTTGCAGCATCTGAACTCCACAAACTCGATGCTGGAGGATACCCAGCTTCGTATTACCACGGGTCTGCGGGTCAATGGACCCAAGGATGACGCATCCACCTACGCGATCGCCCAGAACATGCGTGGCGACATCAATGGTATGATGGCGGTGAAAACAGCTATTGCCGGCGGTGAATCGACGGTCAACGTGGCGCTGGAAGGCGCCCAGGCGATTAACGACCTGCTGTTGGAGATGAAAGCCAAGGTGGTGCAAGCCAACCAGGCCGGTCTGGATGCAACATCGCGCACGGCCCTGCACAATGATTTTGATGCCCTGCGTCAGCAGATCGAAACCATCACCGGAACGGCCGAATTCAACGGCACCAATCTGATCCAGGCCAGTGCGGCCAACCTGTCCGTGCTCAGCACGGTCGATGGCAGCACCATCGCGGTTTCGGCTCAGACCATGGATCCGACGACCCTGGCCATTGAAACCAGTTCCTTGCTGTCGTCCGCCAACGCGGCGACCGCGTTGACGGCGATTGATTCCGCGATCACCGCGGTGGCCGATAAACTGGCGGCGCTGGGTTCGGTCTCGAAGCGGCTGGAAATTCAGAGCGACTTCACCGTCAAATTGATCGACATCCTGAGAGCCGGCGTCGGCAACCTGGTGGATGCGGACATGGCCGAGGAAAGCGCCAAGCTGCAATCCTTGCAGATCAAGCAGCAACTGGGCGTCCAGGCGTTGTCGATTGCCAATTCCAATCCGCAGGTTATCCTCAGCCTGTTTAACGGCTAAGCATAAAGCTAGGCATAGAGGGCGCGGCCAGAAACGGCCGCGGGTAGGAAAATGGCACTTAAATTAACACTCAAGCCAGGTGAAAAATTCATCATCAATGGCGCGGTGGTGCAGAATTCTGATCGGCGTACGACCCTGGTGATCCAAAATAGGGCGTCGCTGCTTCGGGAAAAGGACATCATGCTGCCCGAAGATGCGACGACGCCCATGCGGCGGATCTATTTCACCGTCATGATGCTTTATCTCGACGAAGGGTCGTTGAAACAGAATCAGGACAACTTCCTGGAACTGATGTCGGCATTCATGAATGCGATCAGTAACGCCGAAGCGGTGGCGCAATGCGTCAACGTCATTCAGCAGGTTCACGCGAAACAATATTACAAGGCCTTGGTCGGCTGCCGAAAATTGTTTCCGTTCGAAGAGGAGAGATTGAATTATGTCGCTTCATAGTTACACGGTTGCGCAAAACACAACGGAAAATCCGCGGCAGACGGAATACCGATTATTCGCGCAGGTTACCCGGGCCCTGATGGAAAGCCAGAAGGATGACTCGAAGTCACCCCTGGCCAAGGCGATCCACTGGAACCGCCGTCTGTGGCTGGCGCTGCAGGCCGACTGCGCCCTGGAAAGCAATGTATTGCCGGACGAGACCCGCGCCGGGATCATTTCCCTGGCCATCTGGGTCGACAAACACTCGCGCAAGGTTCTGCGCGGCGAAGCCAAGATCGAACCGTTGATTGACGTCAACCGCTCCATCATGGAAGGCCTGTCGGCCTAACGGCTGACAGCCGCAGGAATAAAGCCGGTCTCGACCCGGACGCAACCGCGTCCGATCCCCGGTGACCGCCCGGCCAACGATGTTGGCCGGGCGGTTTCGCGTTTTAGGCCTCTTCTATCCGCGCCATCCTGCGCTACATTGGCAGCGTCATGTTTTGGTGCAACCAGAGGATCGGGCGGTGGGCGTGAAGGATCTGGGGAAACATATTTGGCCGTTGCTGATGGCGCTGTCACTGTGGGCGGTACCGGTATCGGCCGGCCCGATTGACCAAGTCACCGTTGTCACGGCCCAGGCGCGGCACGTCTTCCGGATTGATCTGGCGGTGACCCCGGCGGCCCGCGCCAAGGGTTTGATGCATCGCCGTACGCTGGCGGCCGATGCCGGCATGCTGTTCATTTTCCCCGAAAGCGCCCGGCAGAGTTTCTGGATGAAGAATACGCTGATACCGTTGGATATGCTTTTTATCGCCGGCGACGGGCGCATCATGCACCTGTATCACAACGCCCAGCCCCATTCCCTGACGCCGATCGGCTCGAAAGTCGATGTGCCGGCGGTGTTGGAAATCAAGGGCGGCCTGGCCCGCCGCCTCGGCATCAACGTTGGCGATTTGATATTGCACCCCAGTTTGCAAAGGCGGCGCTAAGCATGGCCGCCGACGAGGAAGGTTCCGGCAAGACGCCGCCGCCCGGCTTCGTGGCGGCAACGCGAAAAAGCCCTTACACCACCCTGATCGGTCCGTTCTACGAAATCCCTGACGATGCCGAGGGGCGGCGCGGCTTTTGGGTGTCCGAGGATCATATCAACAACGCCGGCATTATTCATGGCGGCATGGTGTTGAGTTTCACCGACAATCTGCTGGCCAGGACGGTTTCCAACAGCGGCGCCGGGCCGGCCGTAACCCTGCATATGACCTCGGATTTCGTCGGGCCGGCGCACCTGGGCGATTGGGTTGAAGGCAAGGCCGGCGTTGTCCGGACGACCCGGACGCTGGTCTTTGTCGAGGGCGAGGTTTCAACCCGAAAACGCCTGATGATGACCGCAAAGGGCGTTTTCCGCCGCCTGGGCCATCACCATGGGCGGGATAGGTAGACGTCTTTCGACCGCCGTCCGCTTACGTGGACACTGACGCCGGCATCAAGCCATCAGCTGCGGCTTGGCGAAGAGTTTTTGCTGCCGCACCGCCGCGCCGATGACGTCCAGTAGTTTGTCTTTTTCCACCGGTTTGACCAGGTAGTCGACAACACCCTCCTTCATGAAGTCGACCGCCAGATGCACATCCGGATAACCGGTCAGCACGATGACCGGTATCAGGGGATAGTTCTGGCGAAAATAGGCGACGGCCTCGACGCCGTTGACCTTCGGCATGCGGACATCGCAGATGATGACGACGACTTCCAGAACATTTTCACTATCGAGCACTTGGATGCCTATTTCGCCGTCTTCAGCCTCGACAATCTCGTAGATCGTGCCTTCCAACTGCGTCCGTATGGTTTTGCGGATCATCGCTTCGTCGTCGATGACCAGGATCTTGTGCTTCATCGTCAAGTTTCCTCTTCATCATTTTCTCGTATTGGGAATGTAATCGCACACGTCGTTCCCTCTCCCACGGCGCTTTCGTAGTCGATGCTGCCGCCATATTTCTTGATTATCTGCCGTACCACGAAAAGGCCGATACCTTCGCCCTCGTCCGGGCCCTTGGTGGTAAAAAACGGATCAAAAATCTTGGCCATGTCGTCGGGGGCAATGCCGCTGCCGGTATCGCTGATCCGGATCAACACCTGGTCTGCCTGATCGATGCTCTCGATCAACAGGGTTCCCTCGCGGCCCATAGCCTGCAAGGCGTTGCGGATGACGTTGAAAAATGCCTGCTGGATATCTTCGAACTTGGCGGAGATCGTCGACGCCGCCCCTAGTCGCTGCTTGATTGCAATGGTATCGGTGCGGAGCGAAAGCTGGGCCATCGACAGGGCTTCCGACAAGGCGGCATTGATATTGACGGGCTGCAAGCCATGTTTTTCCGCCGGCTGACTGTAGCCGGCCAGGTTCTTGATGATTTCCGCGATGTGTTTGCAATAGCCGATGATATCAGTGGCGTGATCCTGGCCACGAGCCAGGTCATCGCCGTCGCGAATGGCCTCGGCCGCGCCCATGATGGCATACAGCGGATTGTTTATTTCATGCCCGATGCCGCTGGCCAAAGTGCCCAGAGCAGCCAATTTTTCCGCCTGTATCAGAGCTGTTTCGGCCTGCTCTTTGGCGGCGATCAGCTCTGCCTCAGCCTGTTTTCGCGCCGTCACGTCATGCAGCATCGCCGTCAGAACGGTCTCGCCATCCAGATCCAGCTTGAAAACCGATGCTTCAGCGAGAAATTCCGTGCCATCCGCGCGCATGCCATACACTTCGCTGCGTTCCGTCATCAGCTTGCTTTGTTCCGACCCTGAGCGGAAGCGGGCCATGTGTTCCGCGTGGGAACTCTGAAAGCGGTCAGGTATCAGCATATCCAGCGGCTGGCCCATGACGTCACCGGCGCAATAGCCGAACAGACTCTCGGCTCCGGTGTTGAAGACGCGGATTCTTGATCCGGCGTCGACGGCGACAATGGCATCCGGCGCGAGGGAAAGCACCCCTGCCAATCTGTGTTCCTGTCTGGCCACGGTGTCGTCGTCGGCGGAAGGCGTATTGCCGCGCCGGGACAGCATGTGCCCCTGTGCACTCCGCTTCTCGTCGGATCGCCGATCCATCGCTTGACCCCCATGCGCTTGCAATTCTGCGCTTGGTAGTGATGGCTTGCAATAGTGATTATGGAAAATATAACACAATCCCACGCCTGCCCGGTAGGGCCTTCACGCGGGATTGATCGCGCCTATGCTTGGCTGGTTTAGAACATTGACGCCGCCAACTTCTGCGCCAACGCACCGGCCACGCGGCGGCGGTAATGGGGCGGCGTAAAGGTCGTCTTCATCGCCTTGGCCTGGCCGCGCACCGCATCGCGCAGTTGTTCCATGCAGGCCTGATCAGGGGCGCGGCCAATGCAACTTTCCAGCTTGCGGACCAGGAAGGGCAGGGGCAAGACGCCGGTCAGGCCGACACGCAGATCGCTGATCTTGCCATCCGTCAGCGCCATGCGCACGGCGACCCCGGCCAGGGGAAAGTCGATGGAACCGCGGACCCGGGACTTGGCATAGGCGGAATTGACGGCTTCGGACGGTTTCGCCATATGCACCGCGACCAACAGTTCGCCCTGTCCCAGGGTTAGATGATCCATGCCGTCGTTGCGGTAAAGATCCGCCAGGGCCAGGCGCCGGCGGCCATCTGGGCTGGCAATTTCCACTTCCGCATCGAACAGCAGCAGGGCCGGGGCGATATCGCCGGAAAAGGCGGCGAAGCATTTCTTGCCGCCGGGGGCGACATGGCAGATTTCGCCCCGGTTCTTCAGGCAGTAGGCGTTGGCAGAGCGCCACCATTCGCTTTGGTTATAGAAAACACAGCGGGTATCGAGGCACAGATTGCCGCCCACGGTGCCGTATTCACGGTGGCTGGGGCCCGCCACTTCGCCGGCGGCCTGGGCCACGGCGGCGAAATGTTCTAGCACCGGGGCGCTCTCGGCCAACGTGCGCAGAGTGACGGCGCCGCCGATGCTGATCTGGCCGGGCGCATCGGTAATCTCCTGCATCTCGGCTATATTGCTGAGATAAACCAGACATTCGGGCTGTTCGATACCCCGGCGGATGTTTACCAGCAAATCACTGCCTCCCGCCAGGTAGCGTCCAGTAGGGGCGGCGGCATGCAGGCTGACGGCGTCTTCGACGCTTTTCGGATGGTGCAGCTTCAGATCGGGCAGGAGTTCCATCAGGCTGCCCCCCTGTCGTCACGGGCTTTCTTCTCCAGCAGCTCCAACAGGCGGTCCGGCGTCAGGGGCAGTTCGCAGGCCCGCACGCCCATGGCATCGGCAACGGCATTGGTCAGGGCGGGCAGAAATCCGCTTAGGGACCCTTCGCCCGCCTCCTTGGCGCCAAAGGGCCCGTGGGGGTCGGCGGCCTCGATAATGCCCACCTCGATGGGCGGCGATTCAATAATCGTCGGCACCCGGTAATCCAGCATGTTGGCGTGCAGGGGCAGGCCTTCATGGAAACTGGTTTCCTCCGACATCGCCTGTCCCATGCCCATCCAGACCGAACCCTGGACCTGGCCCTCGACCGCCAGCGGGTTCAGGGCCTTGCCGCAGTCATGCGCGACCCAGACCTTGTCGACGGTAATCTCCGCCGTATAGGGATCCACCGTGACCTCGACCACCTGGGCGGCATAGCTGAAGGCCATGGTGCCGCCGATCGCGGCGCCACGATATTTCCGCCCGCCCCAGGATTCGGGAATGGTATCGAAAGTGCCCTTGACCGTGATCGTACCTTCGCCGGCCAGCGCCTCCATGACCACTTCATCGAATGTCAGGCCCTGGTCCTGCTGGCCGCCGCGATAGACCTCGCCCAGGCATTCCACATCCTCGGTGGCGATTTCCAGCTTCCGCGCGGCGGCTTCTATCAAGCGCGCCTTCAAATTCTGTGCCGCATCGATGGAGGCATTGCCGACCATGTAGGTGACGCGGGAGGAATAGGAGCCATTGTCCTTGGGCGTCAGGGCGCTGTCGGAAGAGACGACGTTGATGCGGGCCATATCCACGCCCAGGGTTTCGGCGACGCACTGCGCCATGACGGTGGAGGAGCCCTGGCCGATTTCCGCCGCCCCGGTCAAAAGCGTGATCGAGGCATCCCAGTCGACCCGCAGATGGATCGTGGCATGGGGCTCACCCGTCCAGTGCTTCGGCTTGGAGGCGCCCGATATGTAGTGCGAACAGGCCATGCCCAGGCCCTTGTTGGCTGGCATCTTACCCTTGCGCGCCTGCCAGTCGGAGGCTTTTTCCACCCAGTCCAGGCACTGGTCCAGGCCATAGCTGTTCACCAGCAGATCGTTCTCGGTCATGGTCGGGGGCACCAACAGGTTGGCCCGGCGCACGGCGAATGGGTCCAGCCCCAATTCACGGGCCATGTCATCGATCAGGCCTTCGAAGGCAAAGCGGGTCTTCACCGTGCCGTGGCCGCGAAAGGCGCCGCAGGGAGGTGTGTTGGTCAGTACCCGGAGGCCTTGGAAACGGGCCGAGGTGATGTTGTACAGGCCATAGATCATGGAGCCGGAATATAGGATCGTCACGACGCCATAGCCGCTGTAGGCGCCGCCGCGCTGCTGCACGGTGAAATCGACGGCGGTGATGGTGCCGTCGGACTTCATGCCCACCTTCATCGTGATATGAGATTCCGGCCGGCCACGATGGGTGATGAATGTCTCTTCCCGGCTCAATACCACCTTGACCGTCGCCCTGGCCTTGCGCGCCAACAACCCGGCGACCAGATCGCTTTGCAGGGTTTCCGTGCGGGAGCCGAAACCACCGCCGATATGGGGCTTGATCACCCGGATATGGCTTTCCGCCATCCCCATGGTGCGGGCCAGCATTTTGTGCACATAGAACGGCACCTGGGTCGAGGGGCGGATGGTCAGGCGTTCCCGGGCGCCGTCGTATTCGGCGAAGGCGGCGTGCGGCTCCATCTGGGCCTGGCAGACCTCGGCGCATTTGACCTCGATTTCGCGCACCAGGTCGGCCTCGGCCATGTCCTTGTCCACATCGCCCAGATCGAACTCCGCATCGCGTTCGATATTGCCGGGCTTGTCGTCGTGCAGCAGCACCGCACCCTCGGCGCGGGCATCTTCGGGGGTGAAATAGGCCGGCAGCTCTTCGTAGGTGACGTCAATCAGATCAAGTGCCCGTTGCGCCGTGGCGACGTCGATCGCGGCGACGGCGGCGACCGGCTCGCCGCGATACCGGACCCGGCCGCGGGCCAGGGCCCATTCGTTCATGGCAATGGGCAGCACGCCATAGGTGTCGCTGCAATCGGCTTCCGTGACCACGGCGTGGACGCCGGGCAGGGCCTCGGCCTTTGAAGTATCCATGGCGGTGATGTTGGCGTGGGCCACGGGGCTGCGCAGGATCCGTCCCACCAGGGTTTCGGCGGCCTGGAAGTCGGCCGCGAACATGGCCTTGCCGGTGGTCTTCTCGGGCCCGTCGACCAGCGGTTTGGCGACGCCGACGGATTGTATGGGGGCCATCTCGTTCATGACGCAAGCTCCCCGGATGCAAGTTCCTGGGCCGCGAACTGGACCGCCTCGATAATCTTCACATAACCGGTGCAGCGGCAGATATTGGCCGCCAGGGCATCACGGATTTCGGTTTCGCTGGGGTTCGGGCTGTGCCGCAGCAACGCCTCCGACGCCATGATCATGCCCGGTGTGCAAAAACCGCATTGGGCGCCGAGCTTTTCGTTGAAACCGCGTTGCAGCGCCGTCAGCCGGCTGTCCCGGGACAGGCCGTCGACGGTTTCAATTTTGCTGTCCTGGCAGGTCGCGGCCAGGGTCAGGCAGGCGTGCCGGGGACGGTCGTCAATCAAAACGGTACAGGCGCCGCATTCGCCGCCGTCGCAGCCGATCTTGGTTCCGGTCAGGCCGGCTTTCTCCCGCAGATAATCCACCAGCAGCATATTGTCGGGTATGACATCGTCGCGTGCGACGCCATTGACGGTGAGGGAAAGGACGGTTTTCATGGCGGCTCTCCTGCAGCGCATATTCAGCTCGGCCAACAGATTATAGCTGAACTATAGCGCAATATTGTTTGGTACCCAAACAATATTATAGTAGCGCTTAGTCGGGAATAACCGCTGTCGCCTCGATCTCCAGCTTGGCGCCGTCTTCGACGAAGCCTTCAACGCCGATCACCGCCATCACCGGGTAATGCTGGCCAAAATACTCGCGGTACGCCGCACCCAGATCCTTGCCGGCACCAAGGTATTCGGTCCGGTTCACGAACCAGGTCAGGCGCACCACGTGTTCCGCCTTGGCGCCGGCTTCATGCAGCAGGGCCGTGATGTTGGCGAAGCATTGCCGGGCCTGACCGGCAAAGTCCGAGGTTTCGAAAACTTCGCTCTCGTTCCAGCCGACGATACCGGCCAGGAATACGATCTCGCCACGGGCCGCGATGCCGTTGCTATAGCCCTTTGCGCGGGGCCAATCGGGGGGTTGCAGGAATCTCATGTTCGCCTCCATTCCAAATCGATTGGAAGGATCAGAACATGTCTTTGGCTTCGCTGTCCATTCGTTGTGTGCGATGCGCCGGAAACCACAGACGCGCGCTGGTGCCTTCGCCGGGCTGGCTTTCGAGCAGCAGGCCGCCGCCGTGAAGCTGCGCCAGGGTCGAGGCAAGCGGCAGGCCCAGGCCGGTACCCTGATGCGTCCGGTTCATGGCGCTATCCACCTGGCCAAAGGTTGACATCACTTTTGACAAATCATGCTTGGCGATGCCGATGCCATCGTCGATTACTTCAATCCACAACCGGTCCGCGTCGTCATGGTGGGCGAGAACCTTGACCTCGCCGCCCTTGGGGGTGAATTTCACGGCGTTGGAAAGCAGATTCAAAAGGATCTGTTTGACCTTGAGCACATCGCCAAGCAATTCCGGCAAATCCGGTGCAACATCGACCTTCAGGTTCAACGAGTTCTCATCTGCTTTCGATTTGACCATGTTGACGCAGACGCCAATCACGTTCCCGACCTGGATTGTCTCCTCGCTCAGTTCGGCCTGGCCGGCTTCGATCTTCGAGATATCAAGAATGTTGCTGATCAGATCCAGCAAATGCTCGCCGGATTTGACGACATAATTCATCGTTTCGGCCTGTTTATCATTCAGATCGCCGTGGATACCCATGCTCAGCATTTCCGAGAACCCAATGATCGCGTTTAGGGGCGTGCGCAGTTCGTGGCTCATATTTGCCAGGAATTCGGTCTTTGCCCGGTCCGCCAGTTCCGCCCCTTCCTTCGCCTGCCGCAAACTTAGTTCGGCGGCCTTTTGCTCGGTGACGTCGGCCATGATGATCAGGATCCCGCCATCGGGCGTCCTGTGTTCGCGCACCTCAAAACTGGATCCGCCAAGAATTATCTGAACTTGGCCGCTCGGATTCCGATGCTGCGCCATTCTTGCCTGAATCCAAGCTTCTTCGTCGCCATCGATGTTTGAAATGGTGCCCCGTTCCACGCGAAGCCGCAGCAATGTTTCGAACGTTACCCCGGGCTCTGCCTTATCCGCGACCTCATTGTTGATGTCGCGGTAGAGTTCATTCCAATGCACCATTTGGTCGTTTTCGTCATATAGGGCGATGCCCACGGGCATATGCTCCACCGCGGTGATGAAACGTTGCCGGAATTCCGCGGCGCTGGTTTGCGCCTCGACTTCGGCTGTAATGTCGGTGCCGACGCCGCGATAGCCCTGGAAGACGCCAGCATCGTCAAAGATCGGCGTGCCGCTGATCGACCAGTGCAATAGCTGGCCATCATCACGGGCGTAGGTGTAGCGGAAATCCCGAAATGGCTGGTGTGCCTGAAGCGCATCTTCGTGGCGCCGCCATTTTTCATAGTCGGGATCCGCCTTGACCGCCTGTTGCCGGGTCTTGCCAAGGGAGCGGTCGGGCGAAGTCCCGGTAAGTTCCTTTAGGCGGTCCGAGAAATACGTATAACGCAGGTTCCGGTCCATCTCCCATAGCCAGTCGGAGCCGATCTCGGCGAAGTCTTGAAACCGCGCCTCGCTGTAACGCAGGGCCGTCTCCAGCCGCCGATGTTCCGTGATATCCCGCAAACCGGTCAGATATGCCGCCTGTCCCCGATAGTTTACCTTGGTGACATTAATGGAGCCCCAAAAAGTCGTACCGTCGCGGCGTTGGTACTCGACTTCGAAATCCTTGATCTCTCCATGTTCGGTCAATTCAACCAGCAACTGCGCGCGAACCTCGGGGTCGACGAAGCTATCGACTGTTTGCTGTCCGTTTAGCGTGCCATCCGGCCAGCCGAGAATCTCGCAGGCCAGTCTGTTCGTATAGATGTAGGTGCCATCACGCACCACGAACAGCGGCACGGGCGCGGCCTCAAGCAGCAATCGAAACCTCTCCTCGCTGGCTATCAGGGCCCGTCTGGCCTCTTCCTCTTCCGTCACATTTCGGGCGATGGACAGATAGGCCGCGACACCGTCGATTTCGACCTGATCAACGGAATACTGGAAATGGATGCCAGATCCGAACTTTTCGGGCATGTGGACGGGATGGTCACGCAAGCGGCCGTCCGCCCTCAATTTTTCGATGAATGGCGGGCGCGCGGTGTCGTCGTCCCACATTTGCAGGTCGCCCGCCGTCTTGCCGATCACCTGTTCCTTGCGCAGACCGTAGAATTCCAGAAATCGCTGGTTGACGTTGATGAAGGCGCCATCGTCGACCCGGCTGAGGCAGACAGACTCCGGATTGGCCTCAAACGCAACCGCGAACAGATGTTCCGCCTCCGCGCGCTGGGTGATGTCGGTGACCGTGGAGTACAGCCGCTGTTCGCCTTCGAAATCGATTAAATCGGCGGAAATGAGGACGGTTAGCTTTTGGCCGCCCTTGGTACGCATTTCTGTTTCGAAGTTCCGAACCGTCCCATCTCTTTCTAGAAGCGTGAGATAGCCGCCTCTTTGATCCTCAATCGGCTGCCAAATGTTCAATTCCAGGGACGTCTTGCCGACGACATCGGCCTGATCAAAGCCAAATGTTTCGCACCACGTATCATTGACCCGGATGAATTCGCCGGATTCGACGGTGGTTATCGTCAGGCAAATAGGGCTTTGTTGGAATATGCGCGTGAATTGCTCTTCCGAACGGCGCAATCTATCCAACTCGCGCCGCAAAGCAGGGTCGCCCCCGGGCACCAGGTCAACATCGTCGATGTCGGTGTCCCTAGCCGTCATCAACCTGACTTCGACGGGAACGCCGTGCGCGTTGCAAGATCGGCCCGCATTAGATTTTTTCGTCCTTAACACTTCGGATCAGCGATGGATACGCAACCTTAGCCCGGCAAGGTTAACATAATTGCAAAGGCTCAACAAAACACAACAAACCGCGCGATTCCTGCTGCTGGCGGAAGGCCTAGGCAGATACTATGGGCCAGGCGATCATGGCCATGCCGATGACTGCGACAAACCAGGTGGCGGTGCGCAGCCAGGGTACGCCGGCGATATAGATCACGGCGTAGACCAGACGGGCGACGACGAATATTTGCGCCCCCAGGGCGGTCAGATCATTGTTCAGACCGGCGATTTGAACCACCAAAACCAGCGCGGCGAACAGGATCAGGTTTTCCAGCATGTTGGCATGGGCCCGCTTGGCCCGACCCGCGATGCCGGACAAGGACAGGCCCTCCCGGTTGCCCGCCAGCTCCGGCAGGCCAACCTGCATATTGGCCAGTGCCACGGCCGCCAGGACCTGAACAAAGGTCAGAATGGTGGCCCAGAACAACATTGACAGTTCAACAGTCATTTCGGTCTCTCCCCCATGAATTTGATGCGGCATCAACCATGGATGCCGCCGTCCGAGATCGACAGTAGACTAAATCCGGTCCCGGCCCAAGGCTGGCGGTGTCCCGGCGACCCACCGCACCAAGTCTAAGGTTCGTCCCGCAGGCTTGTCAGGCCAATGCCCACCGCATCGAAACCGCCGTCGACGGCCAGGATTTGTCCGGTGATATAGCTGGCCCGGTCACCGCACAGAAACAGGATGGCATCGGCGATTTCCCGCTCCAGGCCATAGCGGTTCAATGGAATGGCGTCGTGGTAGTCGGCGCGGATTTCGGGACTGTGCACCGCCTTGGCCATTGCCGTATCGACCGGCCCCGGCGAGACCGCATTGACGCGGATGCCGACCTCGCCCAGTTCCGCCGCCTGTTGCTTGGTCAGATGCATCAGCCCGGCCTTGGAGGTGCCATAGGCAACCCGCAGGGTGCTGGCCCGCAGGCCGGAGATCGAGGTGATGTTGACGATGCTGCCGCCGCCGTTCCTGATCATCACCGGGGCGCAGGCCTGTGAACACAAAAATGGTCCGCTCAGGTTGACATCCAGCACCCGGCGCCATTCCTCGAACCCGGTGTCCAGCAATGGTTTGAAGACGGCGGTACCGGCGTTGTTGACCAGGGCGTCGATGCGGCCGAAACGTTCGACGAAGCCATCGATGGCGTTTTGTACCTGTTCCGGCTCGGCCACGTCGCAGGTGGCCGCCATGATTTCGCCGGTATTGCCGAGCGCGGTTGCTGTTTGCGACAGGGTATCGCCGTCGATATCCAGCAGTGCCACGCGCCAGCCGTCTTCCAGGAAGCGTTCCACCGTGGCGCGTCCGATGCCACGCGCCGCACCGGTCACCACCGCGACCTTGTTGGGCTGTTCCGTCATATGGCCCTAGGCCGGCCGGAACACAGGCAAAGTCAGATCCGAAGTGGCGTCCTCATAGCCAAGCTCGACCGGCATATCGACCTTCAACTGGTCCGGTTCGCAGTCGCGCATTTGGGCGCAGATCCGCACGCCCTCATCCAGGTCCACGGTGACCAGGGTCATGGGCAGATCGGCAATAAATCCGGGCAGGAAGGCATGGTGGGAAATCGTCCAACTGTGGACCTTGCCCTTGCCCGATGCGCGCACCCAATCGCACTCCATGGACAGGCAGCCGTCGCAGACGGGGCGCGGATAATGGCGGATCTTGCCGCAATCGGCGCACCGTTGCAGGCGCATGTTGTGTTCCTTCATGCTGTCCCAGAACGGTTTGGAGTCCCGGTTCAGGGGCGGCACGGGTTTGTCGTATTCAAGCTGGTTCATTGTCTGTCGTACTCTACCTAGTTCCGCATGATGGCGACGGAGCCGTCGCCCAGATCGCCAAAGCCCGTGACCAGGCCTATGTTGGCATTAGCCACCTGGGCCTTGCCGCCATCGCCGCGCAGTTGCTTGACCAGTTCGCAGACGTGGTTCATGCCGACGATGTGGCTTTGCGAGAGCAGGCCGCCATGGGTGTTGATGGGCAATTCACCGCCCAGGGCAATGCGGCCGTTGGAGATGAAGTCACCGCCTTCGCCTTTTTCGCAGAAGCCGAGATCTTCCAACTGGCACATCACGATATAGGTGAAGCAGTCGTATATCTCGGCGACGTCGATATCCTTGCGATCGACCCCCGCCATGCCAAAGGCGATCGGCGCCGCCTTGGCGGTGCCCAGGGTGGTAAGGTCCGGGCGTTGCGTGATGTTGGAGGGACTATCCGGATGCCCTTCCGCCACGCCCATGATGTAGATCGGCTTTTGCCTTAGATCCTTGGCCCGTTCGGTGTTCGAGATAACCACGGCCGCCGCGCCGTCGCTTTCCAGACAGCAATCGAACAGGCGCAACGGGTCGGAGATCATGCGGGAGTTCTGATGATCCTCGATCGTCATGGGTTTCGTCATCACCGCGTTGTCGTTCAGAATGGCGTTGGCCCGCTCGGCGACGGCGATTTCCGCCAGTTGCCTCGACGTGGTGCCATACATCTCCATATGCCGGCGCGCCATATGCGCATAGAGCTGTGGCGGGGCGATATTGCCCGATGGCATTTCGAATTCGCCCAGGACGCGGAATTGCGGCATGGCCTGGACCCGCCCGCCAATGCGTTCGCCGGACGAACCGTTACGACCGATCGGCAGCAGTACGTGATTGGCGACGCCGGCGACGATGGCCGAAACCGCGGCCTGGATCGCGGCCACGGCGCTGGCCCCGCCCAGGGGCGTGATCGCGGAATAGCGCAGATCCGTAATCCCGAGGTTGGTGATGAATTCCTCGGCCACCACCTCCATGTTGAAATAGGGGATGACACCGTCGATATCGCTCGGCTGCAGGCCGGCATCGGCGATGGCCTTCAACGAGGCCTCCATCTGCAGGGCGGCCACCGAGCGGCCTGAATTTTTGGAATATTCGGTCTCACCAATACCGGTGACCGAGCATTTGTCCGTGATACCCGCCATGGGGTCCCTCCACATTCATTGCTTTGCCATGTTTGGCCCCATTATCCCGCATGCGGCCGGGCTTCGCCAGTAATTTGCGCCGGCAACTTTTAGATGCCGGCTGGACAATTGCCGTTTCCCGGCGCTATAAGGGCGCCGTCGCTCGTGGGGCGGCACAACGAGGATGCTTGCGACGATGCAGCGTGACGACCAATACCTTCGAATTACCACCTTGCCGGGCTGTTGTTCCGGCGGAGGTTGTCCAGGTATGGCCTGCACGCCTCCCCATCGCGCCTAGCCAAGGATGGGCGCCGCGCCAGGAAAGATCTTTTGGCGCAATATTGAGATAAGCATCTGTATTCAATAACGGGAGTTATCCCGATGCCCCAGCTTCAAATCCATAACACCGCCAGCCGCGCCAAGGAAACCTTTGCGCCCATGCGGCCGGACGAGGTCCGCCTCTATGTCTGCGGCCCCACGGTCTATGACCTGGCCCACGTCGGCAATGCCCGGCCCGTGGTGGTGTTCGATACCTTCGTGCGCCTGCTGCGCCGCCTGTACGGCACCGTTGTCTATGTCCGCAATATCACCGATATCGAGGACAAGATTATCGACCGGGCGGGTGAACAGGGCATTACCATTGCCGAGCTGACGGCGGGGACCACGGCGGTGTTCCATGCCGACATGGCGGCCCTGAACGCGCTGCCTCCCGATCATGAACCCCGCGCCACGGACTATGTCGACGGCATGATTGCCATGACCGAGACCCTGGTGGCCAAGGGCCATGCCTATGCCGCCGACGGCCATGTCCTGTTCGACACCACTTCCATGGCGGACTACGGGGTTTTTTCCAAACGCAGTCAGGATGAATTGATTGCCGGTTCGCGGGTTGAGGTCGCACCGTATAAGCGTAATGCAACGGACTTCGTGCTGTGGAAGCCCTCCACCGACGAGCAGCCGGGCT
>CAZVYX010000033.1:0-60762 GCA_964631725.1 uncultured Rhodospirillaceae bacterium
TCAAGGGCATGGGCGGCCTAAAAGGCAGCAAGGGAACCATCTACGGTGGTACTGGCAATTTCAAGAGCGTCTCGGGCACGATAACCGGCGGCCCTAGGATCAAGTTGCCGGCCCGGAAGGGACAGTTCGCCTACTGTGCGCACGATGTCATGGAACGAACAATGCCGGATTGAGCATTGTCTGGCGGGCGCCGCCTCTCGGGCGCCCGCCTCATTTCTTCGGCTACCGGACGCGCCAGGTGGGCCATGTGAGGAGCCATAGCAGGCTGGCCAGGAAAATCACCGCCTGGATCAGGTGCAAGGCCTCGGGCGTCGTCCAGGCGAGAAGGAACCCCGTGGTCAACGGGCCCAGGGCCGCGCCGATATCGCGCCAGGTTTGATTGCGGGCCAGGGATTGCAGCACGGCGTCGGGCGCGAACAGCGCCACCGCCGCCGGAATCAATGTACCCAGGGCGCCGCGCGCCAGAACGATCGCCAGCGCCCCGGTAAAAAGCCAACCCAGGCCGACCAGCGCCAGACCGGCCGCCAGCAAGACCGCGTTCCCGATCATTGGCGCGCGGACACCGAAACGATCCGCGATGTAGCCCGATAGAGGCGCCACCACCATCTCGATCACGCGCCGCCCCGCGAACATGGCACCGCCCGACAGCATGGCCATTTCCAGCGCGATATGTTCCGCCAGCATGATGGTGACGGTCATGGTGAAAAGGCCGTCGACGGCGAAACCCATCCAAAAGATCAGAATGTCCAACCGGTCCGGTTTCGGCAGGGCGCTGGGACGGTCGGCCTTTGGCGTCGGCGGCTTGGCGATGCGCCGTGGCAGCCTAAGGGCGAAAATGGCGCCCAGGCATGAGACCACGGCGAGATAGAGAAAGACCTGCTGGGCCCCGACGATGCCGGCCAGCCAGGCGCCGACCGTCAGGGCCAGCAGGGGCCCGACCTGTTCGATGGCCCGGCTGACGCCGACGCGGGAGCCGGTGCGTGCCCGGTCGGATGCGGCATAGCCCAGGGCCGCCAACAGCAAGGCGCCATAGGACAGGCCCCAAAGCACCCGGGCCGCCAGCAGAGCCGGCCAGCCTTGCACCAGACCATACATGGCGGTGGAGATGATCGCCGTCGCGGTGGCTAAAATACAAAGGTTTCGAATACCGATGTGTTCGCCCAGGACAGCGATCATGCCGTAGGAAAAGGTGCGGACGATGCGGTTCGCCGCCAGCAGGATACCGACCCAGGCGAGGCTGACGCCAAAGACGTCCGCGTTTACCGGCAGAACGATGTAGATCAGGGCATCGCCAAGAAGGGCTAATGATAACGCACCGGACGACAGCCACAGGCTGCGCCAGCTCTTATCCTCCGGCACCTCGGTTGGGTCGGTCAAAAACCGGGTGTCTCGGGTGTAACGGGCATCAGTTGCCGAAGACGTCCTCGGCGCTGGGGCTGTCCTCTTCCGGCTCCGACGGGGCGTCCGGCTGTTCACCGAAAATATTCTCCGCCGACGGTTCCGCTTCCGGCTCCGCTGCCGCATCGGGTTCCGGCGCTTCGGGCGCGACGGCCAACTCCGCCGCCAAGGCCTCTTGCTCATCGTCGGGCTGGGCCGAGGGCTGGCCGGCTTCCTCGGCCGCGCTCAACGAAGCGGCGCGCTTCTTCGCCAGTTCCTTATCGGCCTTGGCCTGCTGCTTCTCCAACTTGGCCTGGGCCTTCTGCACCGCGCCATCCAGGTCGACCTGGGTGCTCAGGCCCAGGGTCACCGGATCCTGTGGCGTGATGTTGGAAATATTCCAGTGCGTCCGGTCGCGCACCGCCGTGATGGTCTGCTTTGTCGTGCCCACCAGTTTCGAGACCTGCGCGTCGGTCAGTTCGGGGTGGTAGCGCACCAGCCAGGCGATCGCGTTGGGGCGGTCCTGCCGTCGCGACAGCGGCGTGTAACGCGGCCCCTTGCTGCGCCTTTGCGTCTCCCGCAACCGGGCATCCGAGCGGCGCAGCCGTTGCGCCGCATCGCTGGTGCAGCGGTCGATCTCCTCCTGCACCAGTTGTCCCGTGGCGATGGGGTCCACGCCCTTGATCCCGACAGCGACTTCGCCATCGGCGATACCCTGAACCTCAAGGGCATGCAGGTTACAGAAAGCGGCAATCTGGTCGAAGGTCAAAGTGGTATTATCGACCAGCCAGACGGCAGTGGCTTTCGGCATCAGTACTTCGGTCATCCATATGACTCCTGATTGCGGCAACCCTTCGAAAACCGCGCAGTTCCGTTGCGCCGCCACGGGGGACCCTCATCAAATATAATCTGTTAACCCCTATATAACGCGCTTGCGCGGACGCGCCAACAGCAGGCGCACCGGGCGCGCATAAGGGTTGCTGCGCCATTACGCCAAGGCGGCCTAGACCGTCAAGACAATCTTGCCAATATGTTCGCCGCCGTCCATGCGGGCATGGGCCCCGGCGGCATCGGCCAGGGCGAAGCTTTGATCCATCACCGGGCGTATGGCGCCCTGTTCCAGCAATGGCCACACCTGATCCCGCAATTCATCGGCGATCACCGCCTTTTGCGCCACGGTGCGGGGCCGCAGGGTCGAACCGGTCACGGTCAGGCGTTTCATCATGATCGGCAGGATCGAAAAATCCGGCACTTTCGGGCCATGCAGGGTGGCAATTTGTACCAGGCGGCCTTCGACCGCCAGGGAGGCGATATTGGGTTTGAAATAGTCACCTCCGACCATGTCCAGAATCAGATCGACGCCTTCGCCTCCCGTGGCTTCGGCGATGGCTTCGGCAAAGTCTTCATCGCGGTAATTGATGGCCCGTTCGGCGCCCAGTTCGACGCAGGCGTCGCATTTTTCCTGATTGCCGGCGGTGACGAAGATCCTGGCTCCGAATGCCTTCGCCAACTGGATCGCCGTGGTGCCGATGCCCGACGATCCGCCGTGGATCAGGATGCTCTCGCCGCCCTTGAGGCCGCCGCGCTGGAAGACATTGGTCCAGACCGTGAAGAAGGTTTCCGGCAGGCCGGCCGCTTCCGCCATGCTCAGGGGGCCGGGAACGGGCAGGCACAGCGCACTTGGCGCGGCGCAATATTCAGCGTAGCCGCCGCCGGCCACCAGGGCACAGACCTGGTCGCCCACGGCGATGGTATCGACACCGGGACCAACCGACACCACTTCGCCGGCGACTTCCAGGCCCGGAATGTCCGACGCGCCCGGGGGCGGGGGATAGTTGCCGGTGCGCTGCATCACGTCCGGCCGATTGACCCCGGCGGCGGCAACCTTGATCAGGACTTCGCCATGATCAGGACTTGGCATGGGCCGCGTGGCGGGCTGCAGGCCCTCTGGCGGGCCGAACGTGGCGATTTCGATGGCGGTCATGCTTTCCGGCAAGGCGGTCATGGGCATTCTCATCATAATTGCGGATGGATCAATCTAGGGCTCTCATATTATCATAGTACACGGACCATGGCAGGAGGGAACAATGGACACCGATGATCTGGAACCGCCGGAGACGCCGAAGGGCAAGCCCGACCTGCAAATGATGTCCCTGGAGCAGTTGCAGGACTATATTGCCGAGATGGAGACGGAAATCGCCCGCGTCCGTGATGCAATCGCCGGCAAGCAATCAGCACGCGGCGCCGCCGATGCCGTCTTCAAGGTCTGAATCAGGACACTAGCGTCCGGGCCGGGGTGGCTTTGAACGCGGAATTGGCGGCGTGCCCGGCGCCGGTTCCGCCGGTTTCATCTCCACCGGCTTCCTTGCCTCCACCTCTTGTTCCTCCAGATCGGGCAGTTCCGAATTCTCCGTATCCGATTTGGCATCGGTCTCTTGCGCTGGCTGCGGCGCCGTTTCTTCCGACGCCTTGGGCGCTGCCTTCGGATCCTCTTTCAACTCGGGTTTCTGCTCCTCTTTTGGCTCCGGTGCCTGCTCTTGCTTTGGCTCCGGCTTTGGTTCCGGTTCCGGCTTGACCTTCGTTTCCGGTTCTTCCTGGACTTTCGCGGCCGGAGGTTCCTTCTTGGCTGGTTTGGCCCATCTTTTTCTCAGTTCGGCGCAATGGTCCTTGTTATCGGCGCGCGGGGTAAACCAGACGTAGTCAAAGGGCAGCACGGGCGCGGAAAAAATCTCGCCATAATCGGTGGGGTCCATCAGGCCGTCCTGAACCTCAACCAACGCCACCGTGGTGACCCGGATGCCCGGGTGGTTGCGCTCCAGAAACAGCGGCACGCCGATGTCCTTGCGCACGTGGCCGTTACCGGCAATCAACAGGGCGCCATCTTGACGGCTGCTGGTCAGCATATGCTCGGCAAAAACCGCATCCTTGGCCCGCTGCACATTGAACATCGGGACCAGGGCGCTGCGCGGCATCATTTCGCAATGACCCTGGAATAGCTGTTCGATGCTGCGTTGGCGCAGTTCTTCCGGCAGCTGAATATGCAGGCCCAGGCTACGCTGGCGCTTGGCGAACTTGAACGATGGTTTGCCACGGGCGAGGGAGCGCACGGCGGCCTTTGGCAAGCCGGCGGCATACATGGGCAAGTGCGCCGCCATGGCCGCCTCAGCCACCGGCTGGTACATCTGCCAGGCCGGCCAGCCGCTGAGGTTCCAGCCCAGGTCATCACCCAAGGCCTTGGCATCGCGGGAGTATTTCGCGAAATGCTGGTCCAGGATCGGCTGTTTGGGTTCGGTGATCATCTCCCAGATCACCGCCGGGCGCCGGCCCAGAGAGGTCAGCATCCCGATCATGCGGGCCTGCAACAGATGATGATCCGCGTTGTCGTGCTTTTCCCCCAACAGAACATAAGCCGATCTGACTATATCCTCGGCCATGACGTTCTGGTCGACGAAACGGCCGTCGGACGGGCGCCAGATGCGGCCGACCAGGTGATGTTGCTGGAGCAGCGGCGATTGCCATGTGGGTTTCTGCGCCGTCAGGGCCACCAGCTTCTCCACCTTGGGCAGCGGCATATTCAGTTCCACCACGCCGCAACTGCTCAGGACCGCAAGCAGAAAACAAAATAGAAGGCTGGTACGAAACATCATGAGCGGGACAGCACCCCGGCAGCGGGCGATGCGGGAAGTAGCGGCAAAATTATGGGCAAACAAATAGGCATCGCGGCATTATCCCCAAACTGGAATTATTCGCCAGTCATTTGCGCCGATCAAAAAAATTATCCATACCGGCCCGCCATTAGTATTTTGTTAACACTTTTCCTCTACATTACACGGTGATGACACACACACCCTGTCATCCTCCGGATTGGATTATTCCAGTCTGTTGACGCCTCCCTGTTGACTCGGAGCCGCCCCAAAAAACGGGCGGCTCTTTTTTTTGACCCCTAAATACCGCTGTTTTCAGCAATTTTTCCGATTGGTCATGGGGGCGGACCACTCGTCTTCCGAGATTATCAAAACGGTTATGTTTTCCTGCTTGACCTGGGTCATCCTTGGCACATAGAGTCCGCCCCCTACAGACGCGAGTCTGACAGGTTGAGGCAAAAAAATAAAAATGCGTCGGGGGATCGCCAATACGGCGGTCCCCCAATTTTTTTGCACTTTTTCCATCTCTGCCACGGTTGAAATAAGGGAGTGCGGCATGAAAGTTGGCTTCATTGGTTTAGGCATCATGGGGGCGCCCATGGCGGGGCATCTGCAGGCGGGCGGACATGCGCTTTTCCTCCATGACCTGGCGCCGGAGCTGCCGCCGGCCTTGCTGGAAGGCGGCGCCGTCGCCTGCGCCAGCAACCGTGCCGTGGCGGAACAGACGGATGTGGTGATCCTGATGGTGCCGGACACTCCGGATGTGGAGGCCGCGCTGTTCGGCCCGGACGGCGCCGCGGAGGGCCTGGCCGCCGGTAAACAGGTGATCGATATGAGCTCCATATCGCCTACCGCGACGACGGATTTCGCGGCCCGGATCAACGCCCTGGGCTGCCTTTATCTTGATGCTCCCGTCTCGGGCGGCGTTGTCGGGGCCGAGAACGCCAACCTGACGATCATGGCCGGCGGGCCCCAGGAAGCCTTCGACCGCGCCATGCCGCTGTTCGAACTCATGGGCGGCACGGTGACGCTGATCGGCACCCGCAACGGCGACGGTCAGGTCTGCAAGGCCTCCAACCAAATTATCGTTGGCGTCACGGTGCAGGCGGTGGCCGAGGCATTGGTCCTGGCGGCGAAGGCCGGCGCCGATCCGGCCAAGGTGCGCCAGGCCCTGATGGGCGGCGCGGCCTCCTCGATGATCCTGGAGAACCACGGTGCCCGCATGCTGGAAGGCAATTTCGAGCCGGGCTTCCGGGCCGAGTTGCAGCAAAAGGATCTGAACGTGGTGCTGTCGGCGGCGCGCGACCTTGGTGTCGTCCTGCCCCTCGCGGCCACGGCGGAGACCCTCTACAACGCCCTGAACGCCCGTGGCCAGTCGAAGACCGACCACAGTGCCGTGGTCACCGTGCTTGAAGACCTGGCATCCTGCCAAGTCTCGCCGAAAGGCCGGTCATGAGCAGCGATCACAAACGCAACACCATCACCGGCCGCAGTGCCTTTCTCGCCCTTTTGAAGGACGAGGGCGTGACCCGGCTGTTCGGCAATCCCGGCACCACGGAATTGCCCATCATGCATGCCATGACCGAGCAGACGGATATCAGCTATGTCCTTGGCTTGCAGGAAGCCATCGTCGTTGCCATGGCCGATGGCTACGCCCGTGCCTCGGGCCAGATCGCGGCGGTGAATGTGCATGTGGCGCCCGGCCTGGGCAACGCCATGGGCGCGCTGTTCACGGCGAATTTCTCCGGCTCGCCCCTGATCATCACCGCCGGCCAGCAGGAACAGGGCCATGGCTTGATGGAGCCGTTGCTCTACGCTCCCCTGGTGCCGATCGCCGCGCCGATGGTGAAATGGGCCGTCGAAGTGACCCGGCTGGAGGATCTGCCAAGGATCATGCGCCGCGCCGCCAAGGTGGCGATGACGCCGCCCACCGGACCGGTCTTCATCTCCCTGCCCGGCGATATTCTGAACATGGAAGCGGCCATCGACATGGGTGAAAGCACCCGCATCGACACCGCCGTGCGGCCCGCCGATAGCACCCTCGAGCAGCTCGCCGGCCGGCTGCTGGCGGCCCAGCGCCCGGTCATTATCGCCGGGCACGAAATTGTTGCATCCGACGCATTCGCGGAAGCGGCGCAACTGGCCGAGATGCTGGGCGCACCGGTGTATCAGCAAACCGTCAACGACGGCGCACACTACCCCTCGGAACATGCCGCCTTCATGGGCAGTCTGAACCGCAATCAATCCTATGTCCGCGATGTCCTGGCACCCCATGACCTGGTCATCTGCCTGGGCTCTGATCTGTTGCGCATGTCGGTTTACAGTCCCGTCGACCCCCTGCCGGCGGACCTGGCGGTGGTGCAGATCGGTCATCGGGATTGGGAGATGGGCAAGAATCATCCGGTCGAAATGGCTCTGCGCGCCGATGTCAGGGAAACCGTGTCGGCCCTGCTGCCGGTCCTGGCGGCGCGCGGTGGTCAAGACCTCAAGGAACGCGCCAAGGCCTCGCTGGCCGATCTGGCAACCCGAAACTGGTCCGCCCAGCGCGCGGCGCAACGGGCCGAGGTCGCGGCAATGGCCGGGGCCAGCCCAATCGAGCCGGAGTGGCTGATGCTGCGCCTGGCGGAGCTGCTGCCCGAGGATGGCATCATCGTCGATGAAGGCATTGTCAGCAGCTATAGCCTGTTGAAATTCCTCGCCATTCGCGACCGCTATGGCTATTTCTCCAACGCCTCCGGCGGCATCGGCTGGGGCATCGCCGCTGCCCTTGGCATCCAGGTGGCCCAGCCCGACCGCCGCGTCGTCGCCGTGCTGGGAGACGGCAGTTCGATGTATTCCATTCAGGCCCTGTGGACGGCGGCGCATTTGAAATTGCCGATTACCTTTGTCATCGCCAACAACGGCGGCTATCGCATCATCAAGGAGCGTTTGCTGTCGTTCCACGGCAATGACGAATTCATCGCCATGGATTTCAAGGACCCGGCGATCGAGTTCGCCGACCTGGCCCGGTCATTGGGCATGCAGGCGGAGCGGATCGAGACCGGCGCCGCCTTTGAAACAGCTTTCCAGGCCGCCGATGCGCGTGACGGGCCGGTGCTGCTGGAGGTGATCGTCCAGGGCGGCAAAACGATGCAAGGATAGCGTGCCATCGCCAATGCTCGGGGCCGCTTGAATGACGAATTGCTCTGTTTGAGATTAGCTATTATGGATGTATGACGTGAAGTGGCAGCGGGATTTGGGGATTCAACGACGATGACGATTGACGTGGACAAGGACTTCTTTGCCGAACATGGCTACATCTGTGTGCCCGGCGTGCTGTCGCCGGAAAAACTGCGTGCGGCCCAGGCCGAGACCGACCGTATCGTCCAGGCGGCCGCCGGCGTCGAAGACCATAACGAGATCTATGATCTGGAGGCGAGCCACAAGCCCAGTGCCCCCCGGGTCAGGCGGATCAAGACGCCGCATCTGCATTTCCCGGCGTTCGAGGCGTTGGTCCGTGATCCCGACCTCACCGACCCCGTGGCCGCCCTGATCGGCGAGAACATCCGCCTGTACGGCGGCAAGATCAATATCAAGGCGGCCGGGTACGGCGCGCCGGTGGAATGGCATCAGGATTGGGCCTTTTACCCGCACACCAACGACGATGTCCTGACCGTCGCTATTCTGCTGGACGACATGGACGCCGACAATGGTGCCCTGGGCATAATCCCCGGCAGCCATAAGGGTCCGATCTATGATCATCATGCCGACGGCGCATTTTGCGGCGCCCTTGATCTGGACGCCAACGATCTGGATTTCACCAAGGCTGTGAACATGACGGGCCGGGCCGGCGATGTGTTGATATTTCATTCCCGGGCGGTGCATGGTTCGCCCGCCAACCGTTCGAACCGCCAGCGGCGCCTGTCGATCTGGGAAATGACCGCTGCCGACGCCTGGCCCCTAACCGGGTTGCGCGACGGTTATGACGAGTTCGAAAGATGGGTCATCCGGGGCGAGGGTTCATTGGTGCCGCGCCTGGAAGATGTGCCCGTGCGCATGCCCTATCCATTGGCCGTGCACGGCGGCTCGATCTACGAAAATCAACGCGGCATGGAACGGCAGTATTTTGAGCACGTGGGTGCCGTCGGCGGCTAGAGCAACCCGCATTCAATTGAATGCGGATAAGTTGCTCTATTCTAAAGGTTTTAGCGCATGGGTTCGAGTTCGGTTAAACCCGACATGCGCTAGCTTTCAGGAATTCCGGCGCCGATGTCGATAAAGCTGTGCTGCGCCGATGGCGCGACCTGTTGATAGTGGTTGATCGCCTGCGGCGGATATTCACTGCTGAGCATGCCAAACACATTCAGCATCTGCATCGGACGCCCATCAGCATTGGGCCGCATGGGCAGGCATAGATTTTCGGCCGGGCGGCTGTGCTGGTCCGCGAAGGCGAGATTCCATATCCAGATGGCGCCGCAGGGTTGGGCCGCCAACCGTGCCGAGCGGGCGCCCCGTGCGGCGCGGTGTTCCGGTTCGGTCAATTCAAGCAAATTCCGGCCCGTCAGCTCTACTCCAAGGACCTCGCGGATCATCGTACCGGCCAGGCGGATGGTGACTTCCGTTTCGGAAATGATATCGGCGACGGCAATCCAGGGCAGGATCTCGGTGATATCCTCCAGGCGCATGTCGGCCCGCCGCGGCACGAGATTCTCGCCGCGCCAGGGTTTCCAGGCGTCGATCAGCCGCCGGCAATTGACGGTTTGGGGTTTTAGGTCGTCCAAATGCATAGTGCACACAATTGTGATTGATCGTTAATAGAGACAGTGAAGCGTTTACATTTCGTCAACCCGGCGGCGGTCTTGGCTCGGCGCGGCGGTCCATATGGCGAAAAGTTGAACGGCAAGAAGGACAATGATGGCCTATATCTTCCCCAGGAAGGCAGTTGGTAAACATCAAGAATGGTGAAGGGGATAGCACCATGTTCGCTCGAAGCACTCTATTGACAGCATTGGCGTTGGTTTTCGCATTGCTCGCCGCTTCGCCGGCAAATGCGAAGGAAGCGATTTACACGAACTGGCTCGGCCGGGCCATTGGCGGCTATGACCCGGTGGCCTATTTCACCATGGGCAAGCCGGTCGAGGGCAAGGGGGATTTCAGCGCCAAGTGGATGGGTGCGACCTGGCGCTTCGTCTCGGCCGAAAATCGGGACCTGTTTATTGCCATGCCCGAGAAATATGCGCCGAAATATGGCGGCTATTGTGCCTACGCCGTGGCCAATAACATCACCGCCAAGATCGACCCGACGGCCTGGGCCATCGTCGATGGGAAACTGTATTTGAACTATTCCCACGATATCCAGAAAACCTGGGAGGCCGACCGGGATGCCTATATTACCGCCGCCGACAAGAACTGGCCGGGCGTATTGCAATAGGCTCTTATTGATCCTCCGCATTGGGCGCCAGGGGCAGTGTCAGGCGGGCTGAAAGTCCGCCAAGACCGGAGTCTGCCAGCCCCAGGCTGCCCTGATATAGCTCGGCGATGTCGGCAACGATGGCCAAACCGAGACCGGATCCCGGCTTGCTCTCATCCAGACGGTTGCCCCGCGCCAGCACTTCGGCCCGGCGCGCGGCGGGCAGGCCGGGGCCGTCATCATCAATGAAAATCAGCAGTTGGCCGCCCTCCGCTCTGGCCCCGACCTGAATTTCGGTTTTGGCCCACTGGCAGGCGTTTTCCAGCAGATTTCCCAGCATTTCCTGCAAATCCTCGCGCTCACCGGCAAACGCCAGATCCTTTCCGTCGGCAACGGCGATCTCCAGCCCGCGCTCCTGATGCAGACGGCCCAGCACCCTGGCCAACTCGGCCAGCACCGGCCCAACCGGGCAATGGGCGCCAAGAACGCCCGCCGAAGCCGCCGTACGGGCGCGGGATAGGTGCCGGTCGACCTGGCGGCGCATCTCCATAACCTGGCGCTGGACCTGGTCGGCCAGATCACCAGCCTTATGGTTGTCACGATCCGCCGCCTCGTTGGCCAGCACCGCCAGGGGAGTTTTCAGGGCATGGGCTAAATCGCCCGCATGGGACCGGGCCCGGCTGATGACGGCGGCCTGATGACGCAACAGCGTATCGATCTCGTCCGCCAGGGGCTGAATTTCACTGGGAAGCGCGGCTGGCAATTGTTCCGTCCGTCCGGCCCGAATGGCGGCAAGGGCCCGGCCGATCCGCCCCAGGGGACGCAGGCCAATCTGCACCTGAAGTACCATTGCCGCGATCAGGCCCAGGCCCAGGATAACCAGGGCCATGGCCAGCAGACGGTCAAAGCGGGCGATATCGGCCTCGCTGCCCGTATTGTCACCGGCCAGTTGAAACAGGTAGGTGCTCCCGGCCGCGTTCAGGGTCAGGCGCCTGGCGGCCAGACGCAAGGCCCCGCCATTGGGACCGGTGATGTCTCGGAAATTTGTTCCGGTTACGGAATTAGCGCTCTGGTCTCCGGCTTTAGGCGTGGCCGGCAGGGCCGCGTCCCACAGGGAGCGGGACCGTAGAATGGCGCCTTCCGTGTCGGAAATCTGCCAATACCAGCCGGACAGCGGCTGTTGGAAACGGGGGTCCGGCAAGGGCCGGCGCAGACTGGGCCCAGTCTTGGCGTCCCACTCGCTGGCCGCGACCACGCCTTCCAATTGCGCCGCCAGGCGGTCATCGAAACCGCGCCTGACCTGATCGGCGAACAACGCCGACAGCACGGCCCAGGCCGCCAGCAGCGCCACCGTCGACCACAACGCCGCCATGGCGATCAGGCGCAGGCGCAGGGAATGGGCCCTAGGCTTGATCATCGCCGCCATTCGCGCCTGTCAGGCGATAGCCCAGGCCACGCACGGTCTTGATCAAATCGGCCCGCGTCTTCCGTCGCAAGCGCCCGATAAAGACCTCTATGGTATTGGAATCCTTGTCAAAATCCTGGTCATACAGATGTTCTATCAGCTCCGTGCGGGAGATCACCTTGTCCTGATGATGCATCAGATAGGACAACAGGCGGAATTCCAGGGCGGTCAGGGTCACGGCCTGGCCATCCAGGCTGACCCGCGAGGCGGCGATATCCAGGCGCAGGGGGCCGCATTGAATTTCGTTGCTGGCATGGCCGGCGGCGCGGCGAAGAAGCGCCCTGATGCGGGCCAGCATCTCCTCCATATGAAACGGCTTGGCCAGATAGTCGTCGGCACCGGCATCGATGCCCGATACCTTGTCGGACCAGCGGTCCCGCGCCGTCAGGATCAGTACGGCCATGTCGCGGCCGTCCCGGCGCCAGCGTTGCAGCACCGTGATGCCGTCCATTTCCGGCAAGCCGAGATCCAGCACCACGGCATCATAGGGTTCGGTATCGCCGAGAAAATGACCCTCCGCGCCATCATGAGCCACGTCCACCGCATGGCCGGCATCGGTCAAGGCGCCGTGGAGCTGCCGGGCCAGGTTCCTATCGTCTTCAACCACCAGCAATCGCATCAGCGCCGCCTCCTGCTCTGCAAAACCTGGCCGGTCCGGGCATCGACCACCAGCACCAGGACCTGATCGCCGGGTGCCAGCAGTTTCAGGTGGTAAATCCGGCGCCCCTGGCCGTCCTGGCGCAAATCCGCATCCAGCAGACGGCCCGGGTACCGGCCCTGCAAACGCCGCAAAATCTGTTGCAGGGGCATAACGTTACCGGCGCCGACCGCATCACGGGCCCGGTCATGATCGCGCCGTTGACGGCCCTGCTGCGCCAGCATCAAGCCGCCCCGCCGGGCCTGGGGAAGCACCTGTTCCGCCTTCGCCCCCCACATCGGCTGCTTGGCGCGCGCCGTGGGCGGCAGCGCCAGGGCGGCGGCCAGAAGCAGCAATATGAGACATCCCCGAAGCATGCCCCATACTAACCCAGACCACCTGAACCGTGGGTGAACGAATTGCCGCCATTATTGCGCCAGTAATATTGACTTCGTTGCCCCGCCTGGGTATCTGCAAACCTCAGGGTGGCCGGCAGGCCCCCGGTTTCACTTATTTAGCAATGGCGGACCGATCAGGCATGGCGTCCTATCAATACATCTACACCATGCGCAACCTGCGCAAGGTTTTCCCCGGCGGCCGGGAAGTTCTCAAGGATATAACCCTGGCCTTCTTCCCCGGCGCCAAGATTGGCGTTATTGGCGGCAACGGCGCGGGTAAATCCACCCTGCTGCGGATCATGGCGGGTCTGGAGACCGAGTTCGCCGGCGATGCCTGGGCCGCCGAAGGGGTCCGCGTTGGCCTGTTGAGCCAGGAACCGGAACTGGATCCGGAAAAGGACGTCCAGGGCAATGTCACCGATGGCGTGCGCGCCACCAGGGATCTGCTCGACCGCTTCGAAGAAGTCAGCGCCCGCTTTGCCGAGGAGATGACCGACGACGAGATGAATGCCCTGATCGCGGAACAGGGCGAATTGCAGGAACAGATAGACGCCGCCGACGCCTGGGATCTGGACCGTCATATCGAGATTGCCATGGATGCCCTGCGTTGCCCGCCCGGCGATGCCGACGTGACCAAGCTTTCGGGCGGCGAGCGCCGGCGCGTGGCCTTGTGCCGGCTGCTGTTGGAGAAGCCCGATCTGTTGCTGCTGGACGAGCCGACCAACCATCTGGACGCCGAATCCGTGGCCTGGCTGGAGCGCCACCTGCACGACTATACCGGCACCGTGGTGGCGATCACCCATGACCGCTATTTCCTGGACAATGTCGCCGGCTGGATTCTGGAACTGGACCGGGGCCAGGGTATTCCCTACGAGGGCAATTATTCCGGCTGGCTGGTGCAGAAACAAAAACGCCTGGAACAGGAAGGCAAGCAGGAGGAAGCCCGGCAACGCGCCCTGGCGACCGAGCTGGAATGGATCCAGCAATCGCCCCGGGCCCGTCAGGCGAAAAGCAAGGCGCGTATCCGGGCCTACGAGGAACTGCTGAACCAGGATACCGAGGCGCGGGCCAAGCGGGCCCAGATCGTCATTCCGCCGGGGCCGCGTCTGGGCGATCTGGTGATCGAGGCGAAGGACCTGGAAAAGGCCTATGGCGACCGTCTGTTGATCGAGGGCCTGGATTTCAAACTGCCGCCCGGCGGCATCGTCGGCGTGATCGGCCCCAACGGCGCCGGCAAGACCACCCTGTTCCGCATGCTGGTGGGCGAGGAGACGCCCGATACGGGCAGCCTGCGCGTGGGCGAGACCGTGGTGCTGGGTTATGTCGATCAATCCCGCGACGCCCTGGCCGGCACGGCCACGGTCTGGCAGGAAATATCGGGCGGCGCCGAAGAGGTCGAGTTGGGCAAACGCGGCGTCAACAGCCGGGCCTATTGCACTTGGTTCGGCTTTCGCGGCCCGGACCAGCAAAAGCCCGTGGGCCAGCTATCGGGCGGCGAGCGCAACCGTGTGCATCTGGCCAAGATGCTGAAATCCGGCGCCAACCTGATCCTGCTGGATGAGCCCACCAACGATCTGGACGTGGATACCCTGCGCGCCCTGGAGGAGGCGCTGCTGGATTTCGCCGGCTGCGCCATGGTGATCAGCCATGACCGCTGGTTCCTGGACCGCATCGCGACCCACATTCTGGCCTTCGAGGGCGACAGCCATGTGGAGTGGTTCGAAGGCAACTACGAGGCCTACGAGGAAGACCGCAAACGCCGCCTGGGCCATGCCGCCGACCAGCCCCACCGCATCAAGTACAAGCCGATTTCCAGGGGATAGACAAAATCACGGCCTTCGGTGCTCACGATTTCCGCTTTTGACCCGGAGCGCGCATCGCGACCACCCGTGCCCAATAGAAAACGGCGGCCTGAAGACCGCCGCTTTGCTTAACGTCTTTCCGCATACCAGCGACATTTGCACATACGAAACCCTAATGCCATCGCTCTCCTTCGGATACCGTCGTTGCTTTTAAGAGGCGCCGTCAGCCTTGCCCAACGCTGACTTGTGGTAAGCCAGATACTTGTGCTGCTTGGCAATATGGTCCGCTAGATACATGGCATCGTGCCAAACGCCATAGATGAAGGATGATCCCCGCCGCGACAACCATGGCAATCCGAGGAAATAGATCCCAGGTTCAGCTGAAATACCGCGCTGGTGCTTTGGCTTGCCGTCTTCGTCAAACGCGTCGACCTGCAGCCAGCCAAAATCAACGGCATAGCCGGTGGCCCAGATGATAGCGGTTACGCCGGCCTTCGCCAGATCCAACTCAAGCATGGGATCGGTCATGCAGGGCGGCGCCGGATCGATCTTGCGGGCGTCGGGCTCCTCTGGAAGGTCAAGGCCATAGCGGGCAACATACGCGTCGGCTTCATCCAACACTGACAGGTAGTTAGTATCCCCTTGGGCAATATTGTCCGCAAGGTCCGGTGCGAACCTCAGTACACCGTTTTCGAAATCACGCGTCAGACCAACGAGCTCCATGCCCCGCGCGGCGAGCTGCCGGAAGTCGATCGTAAAGCCGCCATGGGCGCCACTGACCGCGATCGTGACATGTTCCTTGCCCGGTTGCACGGTCTCGGCATCCCACTTGCCGAGAACTCCTAGCCACCAGACGTAGTCGCGCCCGCGATAGCTCCGAGGCGGGCGGTCGTGCGGACCGACCGAGAGGTAAACACGCTTTCCCGTACGCAACAATTCATCCGCGATCTGCACGCCCGAAGATCCGGCACCAATCACCAGAACCGCCCCTTCCGGTAATTGGCCGGGGTTGCGGTAGGCACTGGAATGGATCTGCATGATGCCAATATCATCGGGAAGAATGGCCGGTTTGATTGGCTGTTGGAAAGGCCCGGTGGCCGAGACCACGTTGATGGCTTCTATTAAACCGTCCGACGTCTCAACCCGGAAGCCAGGCCGGCCAGCATTCCGCTGCACAGTCTTGACTTCAACGCCACAGCGGATGGGCGCGGCGATCTTCTCAGCGTAAGCGACCAAATAGTCCGCAACCGTCTCCTTGTGGGCAAAGGCGTCAGGATCGATTTCGGAGAACTCCATGCCCGGAAATCTGTCATGCCAGGCCGGACCATTGGCCACCAGGGAGTCCCATCTATCCGAGCGCCATCTTTCGGCAATTTGGTATCGCTCCAGAACCAGGTGAGATACGCCGCAGTTACTCAAGTGCTCGCTCATAGCCAAGCCGGCTTGGCCGCCGCCAACGACGAGGGTATCTACGTTTTCAATCGACATCTCCTGGCCCTCCTGGCGTTCCATGGTTCATTATACGGCTAACAGCCTGCCGACTGAGATCAAAAGATGACGGGGCCGAAAGGCAAATCCGAAAACGAATAAGCCGGCATTATGAATCATCATATTGCGCGAATTGATCACGCCGCCATTTAAGGGCGGCGGGCAAGCCGTCGCGTTGCCTGATTTCAGTGAACTGAACACCGACTTCCGTCTTCGCCGCGTAGAGGGGCGCCACGACGTCAAGCCCGGCCTGCATCGCATTGGTGAAGCCGGCGGCATCGGCACCGCGATTGATCGACAGCTTGGTGAACTCCAGGGCCTCGGGCGAAATCAGGGCCAGGCGTTTGGCGTACCTGAGGGTTTTTTCTTCCAGTTCATCTAACGGAACAATCCGGTTGATCATGCCCAAATCAAGCGCCGTCGGTGCATCGATAAAATCACCAAAATACAGCAGTTCGCGCGCCTTTTTGTAGCCGATCATCCATGGCATGACGATGCCGGGGCCGGCATTGGAGAAATGGATTTCCGGTTCGCCAAAGATGGCGTTGTCGGCCGCGATCGTAAGGTCGCAATACATCGCCAGTTCGCAGCCACCACCAAGCGAATGGCCCTGAACAGAAGCGATCACCGGTTTGCGCATTTTCCAAGGGATCATTTCGAAGCGTAAATCTTCGGTCAACGACCCATGCCACTTCAACGCGTCGTAACGCCGCTCCGCCCGTTCCGGACTATCGTTATCGATGTCATAGCCGACGCAAAAGCTCCGTCCCGCGGCGCGCAGAATGGCGACACTTACCGATTTGTCGTCGTCGGCGCGCAACAACGCCTCGCTGACGCCGCTTCGCAGCTCGTGACTGATCGCGTTCAGTTTCTCCGGCCGGTTCATCGTGATGATGGCGATATTGTCGTCGGTTTCGTATAGGACTATTTCGTCGGTCATGTCTTGTTCTCCTCTTCAGCATTTAACGTGTTGAGTGCGTCGACGATGATGCATGGAAGTATTCGACCGCAACGATGGGGGACATTGATCATCATAAGGGTGCAAATAACCAGACTGGTTGGAGGTGCCTAAATTGCCCCGCTCGTTTGGAAACCGGCGATGGCGTCATCGCTAAAGCCGAGTTCCCCAAGAATGTCATCATTGTGCTGGCCGACTGTTGGCGGCGGGGCTGCGACGCCTGGCCCGTCATGGCCCAATTTGAAGCCCAAATTCACGGCATGAAAATCGCCTGCTATTCCCGGCGGCGGTGGTAGAGGTTGAAACATCTCACGATGGGTGAGCTGAGCATCGTCGCTTAATTCTCGCACTTGCTTATTCTTACTGGCTGGAACGCCTGTTGCATTCAGCCTTCGCTCCCAATTTTCCGCGGTATCTTTGGCGAAAGCCTCCGTCATCAAGCGCCGAAATTCGTCTGCATGTTCAATACGCGCCTCGACTGTTGTAAAGCGTTCGTCTTCAGCCAGATCACCCTGGCCAACTTCATGCGCCAGGGCTGCAAATTGAGCTAGCGTGACCGCGGAGACTGTCACGGTGCCGTCGGCAGTGGAAAACACCGTAGACGGCCCCCCCGAGCCTGGTACGCCGTTTCCCGTAAGTGGAGGATCCACGTCGTAGTTAAGCGGTAGTCCCGCCAGCGGGCTCATCAATGAGACCGCCGTGTCCAACATGGAAACATCCACATAGTCTCCCTGCCCTGTTTGTGTACGTCTAAAGAGCGCACTGGCGACCGCGAACGCGGCGTTCATGCCGGTCGTCATATCGCACATCCAAAAGCCAACTTTCGTTGGCCCCGTCTCCGGGTAACCGGTAACCGACATGATTCCAGCCGCCGCTTGGATGACCGGGTCATAGGCGGCCGCTTGCGATCGAGGCCCGCTTTGCCCGAAACCGGAAATGGAACAATAGACGAGCTGGGGGTTTAGGGCGCGAAGGCGCACTTGCCCGAAACCGAGTTTTTCCATGGCGCCCGCTTTGAAGTTTTCCACCAAAACATCGGCGCGTTCGACCAGGCGATCGACGATCGCATGTGAGGCTTCGTGTTTAAGATCCAAACTCAAGCTTCGTTTTCCGGAGTTGACGGCCGAGGCGAGGGCCGACATGCCGGCCGCCGCGCTTTCGGGCGTCGGCGTCAACAAAGCGCGCCCTTGATCTCCGCCGCTGGGATGTTCAATTTTGATTACGTCGGCGCCGAGTAACGCCATCTGATACGTCGAATAAGGCCCGGCAAGGACCTGAGTAAAATCGACCACGCGGATGCCAGCAAATGGTTGAGCCATGCAACGTCTCCAGGAATGTCGCCTTCGATACAGACAAGTCTGATGAGGTATACAGCCTAACGGCGGCGACGGCCGAAGCCAATCCAGCACCGGTCTTTCGGTTCGGCCGCCGTCGACGACCCCAACCTGCCGGCAAATCGATGCTAGGTATTGGGAAATCCTAACAGGGCGGTGATGACACAAGGCGGACCTACCCCGGCGCTTCACTTCCGGCGCATCAAATACAAACCGCATTCAAGGGAAAGGTGATAGGGGTGTTTTGGCTGTTTGTGATGGCCGCTTTTGACCCGGATGTATGGACCGGCTGCTGATCGCAAGCGAGAAATGTGTGGATATCGGAAGTCGCTGATATGTATCCGGCCTGTTTGATCGGCTCGCGGGCCGTGGCCTTGATGGGACTACGCACGCACGTTTGGTCTCATTAGCGGACAGGTCGGGCCAAGAATATTGGGCGACCATCTATGGCTTAACATAGATCGCCGGAATGATCCGTGGCTCATGGCCTAGCTTGCGCAGTGTGCGGCTGACGAAATGGGCGCTCAGACAAGCTTCCATGCCGACAATGCTGGGTGGGAGGTGCTCGAATACGCTGACCAACGACAAACGCTTGATCTTCTTTCGAAGCACAAGCCGGCCCTCAAGATCAAAGCCGACAAGGTGAAAAACATCCTTGCCGATGTCGATGCCAATAGAGGCAAAGGACAAGGTTTTTTGTCTTGATGTGGTTGCCATGGGATGCTGCTCCTGTCATGCGTGGGTCGAAGTCATCAAAGACTAACCCACTGGGGGAAGCAGCCGGTCCATCCCATTAGCGGTCATTTCGGTGGGCTATACTTGGCCCGCCAAACCGCATAAATGTAGGTTTCGATGTGCGTGGCGGAGAACTGGGGCGATAACTGGCGATTTTTAAAGACATTGCAATGGCGGCGCGAATTGCGACGCGAGACATGCGTGGTGGCGTGCGTGGCTGGCGACTGTTGGTGGCGGGGACGTTCATTGGGGCCGCGGCCGTGGCGCTGGTGGGGGGCACGTCGCAAAGCCTTATCGATGGCGCGCGCCGGGGTGCGCTGGAGGCGGTTGGCGGTGATTTGAGCCTGCGCCTGTTTCACCGCCCGCCCAACGAGGCCGAACTTGCCACCATCCGTCGGGAAGGCGATGTCAGCATCGTCGGAGAGCTGCGCCCCATGGCGCGCGCGATCCGCAATGACGCTGCGGACGGTCCGCCTTTGCTGGTTGAACTTAAAGGTGTGGACCGGAAGTACCCCCATTATGGTTCCGTGGAAACACGACCAGCATCCAACCTCTATGGAACGCTGGCCAAAAATAATGGTGTTTACGGAGCGATCGCTGATCCGGCGTTATTTGACAGCTTGGGTCTGGAACCTGGCGATAGCATACAGATTGGGGATGCTCGGTATCAATTGCGTGGTGAGCTTGCTGTTGAACCTGACCGCGCCTTTCGAGCATTTACCTTGGGACCACGCATCATCGTGCTGGGAGAAAGTTTCCCCGCCACAGGTCTCGCCGACATAGGTGCGGAAGTCTACTATTACATCCGCATAAAATTGCCCCCTGCATCAAGCGTTGCTGCCAGCGCAAGGGCGGCGATGACGCGAATTGATCGGGCTTTCCCACAGTCGGGGTGGCGCATGGTCAATGCTCATGACGGCGTGCCCGGGGTGGAGCGAACCTTGGCCATGGCGCATGTGTTGCTGCTTTTTATCAGCCTGGGCGTGATGCTGGTTGGCGGAGCCGGGATTTCCGGTGCGGTACGGGCACACCTCAGAGAGAAGATGGAATTCATCGCGATCCTAAAGTCCATGGGTGCGCCGGCCGGCGTTGTTATCTCGGCCATCGGACTTGAAGTCTTGGTGGCGGCCGCTGCCGGCGCTGGTTTAGGCGTTTTTCTTGGCGCGTTTGGTCCCGCCTTGGCCGCTTTTGCATTGGTGGATCAACTACCCTTCGCCTTGGATGCTACACCCGCGATGAAGCCTTTGCTGGCAGCGGGGTTATTTGGAATATTGGTCGCAGCTCTGTTTGCGTGGTGGCCATTGATGCGGGTACGCCATATGAATACAAAAGTATTGCTGCGCCAGCGCATCATTCATCCACCATGGAAACTCAGTGTAGAGGGTTTGCTGGGCACGGCCGTTATCTTGTCTGCGCTTGTGGCATTGGTGTTTTGGGTTTCTCCGATGCCCGTATTGACCGTGGCATTCCTGGTCGGGGCACTGGCATTGGCGGCCTTTTACTATGTTCTAGGCGTCTGCCTTTCACGTCTGGCCAAAGTCCTGGCCAAAGGCAAAGGCGCCAACGTGCGTCTTGGACTAAGCAACCTTTATCGGTCGGGCGCGCCTACCGCTCCTGTGGTCATGGCACTGGGGCTGACGCTAACATTATTGGTCGCATTGGATGGCATCGGCGTCACCGGCAGCCGGTATGTTGCGGAAACTCTGCCGCACAGCGCACCGGACCTGGTGGCATTCTCGCTCAAACCCGAAATGGCAACGAAACTTGGCGTTCAATTGGCGGCGTCTGGAATCGTAGAGCGGCAGCGCATTATGCCGTTTCTGCATGGCCGCGTGCAGGCCATTGGCGGCACGCCGGTGCGTGATCTAAAGATTCCTGGCGCATCGCGTTGGGTGGTCCGGGGCGATCGCGGCGTATCATTCGCAGCAGAACTTCCCGATGGCATGCGGTGGGATCAGTCCCAATTGGAAAGCCCCGGTTTTTCAATGGACGCCGGCGTGGCGAAGAAACTGGGTCTTGGCTTGGGAGACGCGCTCACCCTTAACATTGGCGGGCATGTACGAACCGGTTTGATCATGAGATTTCATAAGGTGGATTGGAACGGGCTGGATTTGGATTTCCCCATCATTGCCACGCCGGGCACATTTAGCGGTATTCCCTATAGCTATGCGGCGTCTCTAAAGGCTAAGCCGGGGGAAGCATCAACGCTGGAAGCCTTTCTCAAAAGCCGCTTTCCTGAAATCCCATTGATCCGCGTTGCCGATGTCCTGCAGTCGCTGGGCAAGGCTTTAGACGCCGTGGTGGCGGGTTTGCAATCTGCGGCATCGATGTGTGGACTGGCGGCCCTTGTAGTGCTTGCCGGCAGTGTGCTTCAGGGGCTCCGGGAACGCACCAATGAAGCGGTATTGCTCAAGGTGTTGGGCGCACGTAGGCGCCAGTTGCTGGGCCAGTTGGTTGTGGAGTTTCTCGGCCTGGGCATTTTGGTGGCCCTAACAGCGGTGCCGTTGGGCTTAGGGATTGCTTACGGCGTAGCCTACGCGGCGGGCCTTGGCAGTGTGAGCGTGTCATGGACCGGCAGTATCGCGTTGGCAATGATGGCCATATTGGTGACCATGGCGGTTGGTCTGGTGGCGACGTTGGGTGCATATGGCGCCGTCCCCGCGAGGGTCTTGCGCAACTATCGGCTTTGAATGCCAACCGAGCGCGAGGCGCGGCACTTAAGCGTGTCCGCCAATAGCTATTGAAGGTCAATTCCAGGTGAAAGCTTGATGGGCCCAATGCTGGCTTCTGGCACAAAGCAGACCTCCCCCGGCGCTTCACTACGGACGCATCAAATGCAAATCGATTTCAAGGGGAGAGGCAATGGGGACGCCGCGCAGAGGTTCGCGCAAATTCTCCTTGGCGATTGCCGGTTTTGATCTCTTGGACCTGTGTCGTAGACTGCCGGTTCAACAACGGACTGGAATTTTGCGATGACAACTCATTCTGGCTATCTCCTGATCGCCGATATTTCCGGGTATACGCAGTTCCTGACGTCCTCCGAATTGGACCACGCAAATCCCATTCTACAATCCCTGCTGAGTTCCCTGGTCGAACAGGTGGGAGAGCCAATGCATTTCTGGAAATTGGACGGAGATGCGGTGCTGGCCTATTCGACGCAGGAGGAATTTCCCTCCGGTGAAACATTTCTCACGATCTGCGAGAACCTCTACAACGCGTTTGCCATGCGCCGGCAGAACATCATCGCCAACACCACCTGCCCCTGCCAGGCCTGCGCCAATGTCAGCATGCTGGATCTGAAAATCATGGCCCACCACGGCGAATTCGATGAAATGCAGGTCGGCCCGGTGACGGACATCTCAGGGGCCGATGTCATTCTGGTCCACCGCATGGCCAAGTCCGACGTAAGCGAAACCACCGGCGTTCGAAGCTATGCGCTGTTCAGCGACGCAGCGGTCGAGGCCATGGGGATTGAGGCGGCGCTGGTGCCGTTCTCGCAGCCATTCGAGCATTTTGGCGAGGTTTCGATGCAAGTCTACGACCTGGCCAAAGCCTGGGACAAGGTTCGCGCCGGCCGCGAACGGCATTTCCTGGAGGAAGAGGACGGTGTCTGGACCTACCGCCGTCATTTTGATCGTCCAATATCGGTCGTCTGGGATGCGCTGACCGCACCGGAACTCAAACAACGCTGGATGTTGGGTATGCAATCGGTGACCGTCGGCCGTCCGGAGGGCCGTATCGGCGCCGGCTCTGGCTATCACTGCGCACACGAGGCGGCGGATTTTCGCTACACGGTCACCGACTGGGAGCCCTTCGACTATTTTTCCACCCGCATCGGCGACCCGGCGCGCGAAGACATAACCATGCCGGAGACCTATCATCTGACGGCGACGGAGTCGGGAACCGAGTTGCGCTACACGATCGGCCGGGCGCAAGACGCCGACGGCAAACATTCCGAAATTTCAGAGCAGGAGGCCGTCGGCTTCCTGTCAGACTTCTGGCCGCCGTGCTTTGATGCGATGGAAGAGCTGATCAAGGTGGCTGACTAGCGCAATTTTCAATTAGCTGGCTTCGCTTTTGCGAATTAGATGATCGATCCGACGGCTCTTTCTCTCGAGGGTCCGGGCATGTTTAGAAGAGACATGCTCTAGCAGCCTTCCAGATCGAAACGTTTGTAGAGTTCTTTCGGCGCATCGTTCAGCGACATCAGTTGAACCAGTTTGCCCAGCATGCGTTCTTCGACCTCACGGTTGTCGATCGGTTCGAGCTGCTGGGGGTCATTATCCAGGTCGAACAGCCGGGTGCCCGTTAGGATTTGCACGCCGGCGCCATGGCGCAGATAAGCCGGCGATGACGGGATGGCCGGCACCTTCAGAACCGGTACGCCTTGGGTGAAGTCGAACGGCGGCGCCAATGTCGCATTGCGCAGTTCCTCGACCGTGAACAACGAGACGATATGGGTTGGCATCAGCGTGTACTGGTTGAGATTGCCGCCGTGGATGTCCTTGGGATAGCGCATGTAGGTGTACTGACCGTCGGTGATGTTTATCGCGCAACCATGCTGGCCATAAAGGATGGCGTCATGGATGGGCTCATCGTTATCCAACAATGGCAGCAACGACTGTCCCAGTACCTCCTTCGGCGGCGGCCTTCCGAACATTTCCAGGATGGTCGGCATCAGGTCCGTGGTCTGGGATAACGCCTGACGTCGGGCGCCGCCTTGATCCGCGGCATCGGGGTGGAAGATAAACAGCGGAATGTGCGCCACCTCGTTGAAGACCGGCATCACAAGCTTGCCCCAAAGTTCCTGTTCACCCAGCAGGAACCCGTGATCGGTCGAGACCACCAGGGCGGTGTCCCGCCAAAGGTTCAACTCGTCGAACTTGTCCAGCAGGCGGCCCAACTGATAGTCGCAATGGGCCAGAGTGGCGGCATAATTGGCTCGCAGTTCGGCGATTTCATCGCTGTCCTCGGTGCCGGGGCCGTAGGGTGGAAAATCCAGGATGGGGCCGTTGTAGTCGGTCGGATAGCCCTCGCGAAAACTTTCCGGCACGTCGAAAGGCTCGTGCGGATCGAAGGTCTCGATCTGCAGAAACCAATCGTCCGCATCCTTGTTGCGGTCAAGGAATTCAAGCCCCAGGGACACGGTCTGCACCGCCGGATAGTCCTCATATTTCTTGATGTATTCCCGGTTCGTCATGGTGCGCCGGTGCTTATTCCGGGGCTCGATGTTGTATTGCACGTTGTGATACTTTTCGCGCCATTCCGCCGGCGGATCAACGATGCCCTTCCAGGCATCCATTTCCTGCCCTCGAATCAGCTCGCAACTGTCAAAGCGGTTATGATAGGTGGCGCCGCCGTCTTTCCAATAATGCGCGTGGTCGGTAACGAGATGCGAGTAGACCCCTTTCTCGGCTGCCAGAATATCGGGAAAGGCATGATCGAAAGGCTCGCAAGGCCCCCAGGAGCGGTGCAGGAAATTGTGCCGCCCGGTCATGATCTCCCGCCGTGCCGGCATGCAGGGCAAACTGCCCACATAGTGGTTTTCAAACGTAACGGCATGCGCGGCCAAGCGGCTGAAGTTGGGCGTTCTTACCGTCGTCCCGCCGTAAGGTTCGAGGGACCGGCGGTTCAGGGTATCGAACATCGCAAAAACTACTCGCATCGCATCAGTGCTCCCCGAACGGTGTTTGTCAGTCGGAATCTATCCGAACTGCAAGAGAATACGAAATGCTTTGAATTTCTATACTTGGCAGCAAGCAAGCGGTTCCCCCTTCGTTGGGCCGCCATTCACAATTGTGTCGGCTGGTTTACATTGTGAAATGATCCTTTTAGCCTAGTCGCGGCGCAATCATTTGGGCCGAGGGGAAACACGGCTGCGGAACGGCATGTTTGTCGGCGCTTCAAACCAGGGGGACTATCAAAATGTCAATTACGGAAACGGCAATGGCGTTTTTCGATGCCTGTGAGACAGGTAAGGGTGGGGAAGTTTGCCAGGAATGGTGCCACGAGAATGCCGGTTTTTCCTGCCAGGCGGATGCCTTGGCCGATGTGACAAGCCTGTCGGGTTATGCCGATTGGATGCAGGGCTTGCTGGGTCCTCTTCCCGATGGCCGTTATGATTTGAAGGCCTTTGCCTGCGACGAAGAACGGGGCAGGGTGGTCGCGGCGGCGGTTTTTCACGGCACCCACAGCGGCGAAGGCGGGCCGATACCACCAACCGGCAAATCCGCCGCGGCCGACTATGTCTATATCATGGACTTCGATGGCGCGAAGATCAGTCACATGACGAAAATCTGGAATGACGGGCATACTCTGAAACAACTGGGCTGGGCGTAATTCAACGGCTGGCCGGCCGAACCGCGCCGGGCGGAATGCCGTTGCAATGCGCTAATTGACCAGAATGCGCGACGGCAGGTTTTTCACCAATGTGGATCTGTCGACTAAATCCGCCTTGGCGAAAAGCACGCTGAAAATATTTCTGTTATCGGACACGGGCTCCCAGCGGGCATAGTCTTTGGGCGCCAACCGTCTGAATTCTTGCACCGCATTTTGGACCAGGGGCGCGATCGCCTCCGGCATGGGGCCATGGTCAACGAAAATTTCGACCGGCCGCGGCACGGACGTGCCGACGACGAAACTGTTGCCGTAGCGGTCCCCCGACAGATACAGAACCGGAAAGGCGGCGGCGATAGTTGCGAATAGCCGCTGGTTCGGCTCGTCGTAGACGGTGTCCAGGACCGTATTCAGCACCAGGACACCGTCTGTTTTGAGGCACCGCTTGAGGTCGGCAAAGAACTCGCTGGTACGAAGATAGTCGGGAACAGAATCGCCACGGAACAGATCGACAATGGCGACGTCGTATGCGCGCGTGCAGTTGTGGGCAAAGGTCCGCGCATCCTGCAGATGCATATCGACCGCGCTGGCCTGAAAGCCGAAATGCGCCGCCGCCGCCGCCAGCGCATCCGGGTTGATTTCCACGACGGAGACCCGCAGGCCGTCGCGGACCAGGTTTCTCGGCACAATTCCGGCCCCCAGGCCAAACACAATGACGCTCTTCGCCGATGGCGCATGGCTATGTGTCAATGATCTTAGGATATAGCTGTACTCGGCGAGGGATTGGTTATTCAGGGAAGTTTGAGCCTGGATGACGCCGTCCTCGATGAAATGTCGTTCGACGGCGCCGCCGCCATCCAGCGCCCGCACCTCGGCGATCTTGATGTTGCCAAACACGGAGGTGTATTCGGCCACGATGCTGAATGTCCGTTGGCCGATTGTCGAGGACGTAATCAGACGCAGGTAACCCTCCCTGCCCAGCAGAAACAGCAAGCAAATGGCCGCGACCAGGATGCCGCTGAGCGAAAGTCTCCACTTCGCCCACGAAGACCCGATGGCGGCAAATTGCGCGAACGATATGGCCAGCAGGGATAGCAAAAGGGCCAGTGCCAGGACTGCCTGGTAATTCCCGATATTCGGGATGAAGACAAAGGCGGTGAAAAGAACCCCGCATACCGATCCAAGCGTGGAAATGAAGAAGATCCTGCCGGCGCCGCCATCGCCACTGCGCCCGCTCCCGGCCGGGGCCTGGCGTTGCATGGCAATCAGTATTGGGTTGAGGGCCGACAGCAGGATCAGGGGCAGGGCGAGCAGCAACCCCGCCGCGACAAAACTGCCGACGATAAGATGGCGCCGGGACAAATAGGGGAACAGTGCGGGATATATCGCCGCTGCCAGCAAAATCGCCATGGCGGCAATGATCAGTGCCGATAGAAACGTCAACTCGAGATCCCGGCTGGTTCGCTCGGCCTGGGTTGCCTTGCCGCCAAGGAAATAGCCCAGGGCAAGAAAAACCAGGGTGACGGAAAGAATGCCGGTCCAAATGTATAGGCTGACGCCGAAATACGGCGTCATGATGCGCGAGGCGAGCAATTCCAACGACAGCACTACGCCGCCGGAAAGGAAAACAAGAATCTCGTAGCGCTTCATGGTTTTCGGCCGTTTAGTGGCCGCGTCGATGCGCGGCGTTGTTCGAAAAATACCGCAGCTTCGCCTGCCTTGTCGCCTTGGAATATCGCCTACATTTCAGTTGCATTGGCAATTTTTGAAGCGCATTGTTCGAATTACCACATCATTGATGAGGGACTGTCCGCGCGACCATAATTGGCTGCGTTGCGGAGGAAATGAAATGAGCGTGACGGCCACACACTGTTTCATGCGTTGCCACTTTAGACATCTCATACATCGTCTTGTCCTTGCACCGGCGCTGTTGGCCGTTGTCCTGGTCTTCCTCGGCGGTGTCGGCACCGCCCAAGCGGGCACAATGATCAACCAGACCGAAGATGGCGTCGCCATAGAGGGTTACGATCCGGTGGCCTATTTCACCATGCGACGCCCGGTCATGGGGTCGGACGCCTTCGCCCACGACTGGCTGGGCGCGACCTGGCACTTTTCCAAGCCGGAGCATCGGGATCTTTTTGTCGCCAATCCGGCGAAATATGCGCCGCAATATGGCGGCTACTGTGCCGGCGGTCTGGCCCTGGGCCACACTGCCGTGGTCGATCCGGAGGCTTGGCATATCGTCGATGGCAAGCTGTATCTGCTTTATTCCAAGCGCGTTCTGAAGTCATGGGAGAAGAATATCCCCCTGAGGCTCGCCGAGGCGAACCACAACTGGCAACGAATTAGCGTCGATCTGACCAGGTAATTGCCGCAACCGCGCCGTGGCGGTAGCCCGAGTTTACGGCGTGGCGGAAAAATACAGAACGTTTCCGACCCCCACTTGAACGTATTCATCGCCGGTTTCGGGCGCGCCCTCCGGATTTCGGAATACATAGCTGCAGGATTTGCGGCTTACCAGCGTGGCCGGGAAATGAACGCAAAGCATGCCGCCTTCAATCCAGGCGGTACCGGTCATCAGTGAAACATTGTTTCGAAATGCGACGACGTTGTCGGGGCTGGTCTGCTGCACGAATGGCGTGCCATCCTTACCGCGGCCGAACCAGGTGCGTCCCAACGTCAATTTCCGCAAGGCAGCCGTATCGAGCCGGTCCTCCGGGCGGCCGTCATAACCAAAGGGCCATGCTGGCAGGCCTGCCTTGCGCAAGGAGTCGAGGCGATGCTCGAGATCCCGGTTCAGCCGATAGTGCTGATGCAGCGCGCGATAGTAGGCCAGGTTGGCGAACGGCACGCGTTGCAATAGCTCCTTGACCTGGATCCCCGCCTCGTCAATGCGTCCAAGTTGGGCCAGCACCATCGCCAAGATATGCAAACTGCCGATGCCGCCGGCCCGCGCCTTTTTCAGCGGTTCGAGCGCCCGCGCATACCGTTTGTTATGGAACAGGACCGAGCCCAGCTCCTGAAAATAGTATAGCGGCGGCTTTGGATTAAGACGCAGCGCGGTCTCCATCGCCCCTAATGCCTCGCGATGTTCGCCGGCAAAGGTAAGCACGGTGGCAAGGTGGACGTAGGCTTCCGAGTTGCTGGGATCAAGCGATACCGCAAGGCGCACGGCTTCGACGGCTTCGTCATAGCGGCCTTCCACCATCCGCAGGACCCCGAGCACTGAAAAGGCCCGTGCATTGCGCGGATCCAAGGCCAGTGCGGCGTTCGCCGCGACGTAGGCGCGTTTTCGCGCCACCGGCCCGGGCAAACTGTGGCTGTATTCGTAGCGCCAAATATCGACCGCCGCCATTGCGATGCCGGCGTGCGCGGCGGCGAACTCGGGATCAAGCGCAATGGCCTTTTCGTAGAGCCCTATCGCATCGGCGCGCGACGAAATGGCGTAGCCGTACAGACGCTGTTCGGCGCGCAGGTAGTAGTCGTAGGCGTCCAGATCGTCGGTCGGCCGGCGCGCAAGTTGTGTTTGTTCGTTGTAGGTCAGGGTCACCGCGAGCACCGAGACGATCTTTCCGATCACCTCGTCCTGCAACATGAAGATGTCCTTGTAGTCGCGGTCGTAACGTTCGGCCCAGAGGTGGCGGCCGCTTTGCGCGTCGACAAGCTGGGCGTTGATGCGAACGTTCCCGTTGGCCCGCCGGACGCTGCCTTCCAGGACATAGCGGACGCCCAGTTCCCTGGCCACCTGTTGGACCATCACGGCCCGTCCCTTGTACGTGAAAACCGAATTTCGGGAGATTACGAAAATGGCCGAGATCTTGGACAGATCAGTGATCAGGTCATCGGTCAGTCCATCGGCGAAATACTCCTGCTCCGGTGCGTCGCTCATGTTTGTGAACGGCAATACCGCAATTGACGGTTTATCCGGCAGTGCGTGGGCCGTCTTGGCCCGGTCCGCCGGTCCGAAATCGGACTGCTGCCGCCACCACCAGACCGCGCCGCCGGCGACGATCGCGACGGAAATGATCGCCGCCAATGCATACTTGAGCCAACGGGCATGCGCGCGGGCCAATGCCGGCGCCTCTTCGCCCACGGGCAAAACCCGGAATACCCGCACCGGGCGGGCGATGTTCTTGACCTCGACTTCACCCTGATCTTCGAACGATAGGTCAAGGCGGTCGCGCACGTTGTCGCGCACGGTGCGGGATACGCAGATGCTGCCCGGCTCGGCCAGGGTCTCCAGCCGCGCCGCCACATTAATGCCGTCACCGTAAATGTCGTCGCCGTCGATCATGACATCGCCGAGATTGATGCCGATGCGGTACAGCATCTGCCGCCGCTCCGGCACCCCGGCATTACGGCCGGCCATGACCTCTTGAATCTCAACAGCGCAAAGCACCGCCTCGTTGACGCTGGGGAATTCCCACAATTCACCGTCACCGGCCATGCCGACCAAGCGGCCGCCGTGCCGTTCACCGATCGGTGTGGTTACCGCCCGATGCGCCTTCAGGGCCGCAAGCGTACCGTCCTCGTCGGCTCCCATGAGCCGCGAGTATCCCGCCACGTCAATTGCGACAATGGCGGCCAGCCGTCGTTCCGTGCCCCCTTCGGTCATGATCTTCCCTGGGTCCCGAATGGTGCCGGCAATGCTAAAGGATTGTTATGGCCAAGACCATGTGCAACTGAAAGGTCAAAACCGAAGCGCAAACCGGTGACCGTCGCGAACGACGCATTGTTGTCATTCATTTTACCACTTAGGTTTCAATCCGAACCTCATGGAGGAAAACGAAATGCATAAGGGCAGTTGTCTCTGCGGCTCAGTCCAGTATGTCATCGAAGGCGAATTGTCTGATTTTGGCTACTGTCACTGCGGGAGTTGCAGAAAATCAAGTGGGTCGGCATTTGGAGCGAACGCCGGGGTTCGGCAGAGCAAGTTGCGATTAACCGATACCAACGGTCTTCTTCGGGAGTTCGAGTCTTCGCCGGGCAAGAGACGCGCTTTTTGTTCGCGATGTGGCTCCCCGCTGTATGCCTATCTAACGAAGACGCCGGATATGGTCAGGATTCGGTTAGGCAGTTTGGATACGCCCCTGAACAAGACGGCAAAGGCGCATACGTTCGTTCGCGACAAGGCGGACTGGGATGTGATCGAAGGGCCGTTGCCAAAATACGATGAATGGGCGGACAAGGACGTACTGGTTCAGTTGGGATCGCGGCAATCCTAAATGATCGCGGCTTTTTACCGGATCCATTGATCTCTCACGGTTGCAACAGTGCGGTCAGTTGAGCAATATCCGTGACCTCGTCCAGGTTCTCAATTGTCGAAATGACCTCTTCGCTGCGGCTTCCTTTCAAGACCGGCGAGGCGGCCTGGCGGAATTTCGTCTTTAGATCGTCATGAGACAACGGGTTTTCGGGGTGGCCTTTCGGATATGTCGCGTAGCCGCTGAAACGGCCTTTCCCCGCCGTTACGATTTCCACCTGAACCGGCATCCAATGGCCATTCCAATAATTTCTGAATTCGTGATTCAGATCCGCGTCCTGGGCGCCATCGGCCTTCTTCACCTTTTTCACCATCTCCAGCACTTTCGGGCTGTGCATGTTCTCATCCGCATACCAATGGGTGCCGGGTTCGGGCTCGAACGCCGCGATGGCCAGGGCGTAAGCCAGACTGAAGGCCGCATCCATGGTGCCGTTGGCGCGATAGGTCATCAACATGGCAAGTGCCGGCGAGACATTGATTTCTTCAATGTCCTCGGCCGCGATTTGGTTCTGCTTGATCAGATCGGTAAAGACGTCGAGATAACTCTGTACCCACAGGTTCGCGGGCCATCGTTTGTAGAGGGTCTGCAGGATCCAATAATCCTTGCCCAATGTGGTCAACAGGGCGTCCAGCCGGTCGAAATCGCACTGGTCGGAACCGGCGAGGACCCAGAAACCGGTGGGACCTTCCAAAATCGTGTTCATCCCCGTAAGGCCCTTATGGGCATGCAAGGCGGCGAACAGGCCCGACATGCCGGTCATGCCGTGGTTGTAATGATAGGTATCGGAGCGGGTTTCGACATATTTCCAGCACGCACCCAGGGGCGCGAATGCCCCCGCGGTCCCGATCGCCGTCGCCATCTGGTTGCCGTCGAGGCCCAGGATTTTGCCCGCCGCAATGGCTGAATTGAACGGTATCCAGGTCAGCATGCCCCACAGCGCCTGCTGCCGCTCTTCCGACGGCTGGACGCAAATACCGATGCGACCGAAAACTTCATAAGCCGCGACCACCGCCTCAATAAGCTGTTTCCCCGATGCGCCTTCTCTTTCGCCCATGGCCAATCCGGCGCTGACAGCCGCTGTTGCGGGATGCCCGACGTAGAGCATGTCGTTCCAATCGAGAACGTCCGACAAGGCGCCGTTGGCGTAGGCGGCGGCGACGGATGAAACCTTGGCGCCGCTGCCGATAATGGTGGCTTCAGAGGAGCCGCCGCCCATTTCCTGCGCCAGTTCGATGATCGTTTTGCCCAGGGGCAGGGGAACGCCGCCAATCATACATCCAATGGTATCCAGGATGATCCGTTTCGCCTGTGTAACGACCGGCTCCGGCAGATCGTCGTACTTAAGGTCAGCGGCATAGCTGGCCAGGATTTCGGTGGCACCCATGATTCCTCCAGGAAAAATAGCGGTTTTTTTGCTTGGCGCCATAAGTAAGGATAGCGGCGCCCTCCCATGCTATGGAATTATCCCGGCCGAGACCATACGCAACCTATCTTGGGACAAAAGGAGCAACGCCATGCCAATCTATGAAAACGGCGCCGTCAGCATCCACTATGAAGAGGCCGGCTCGGGCGTTCCGCTGCTGCTGATCCCGGGCGGCGGGTTGAACGCGACGATCGCCAACCTTACCGGAAACTCGCCGTTCGATCCGATTGCGGCGTTCAAGAACGACTACTGCTGCATAACCATGGACCTGCGCAACGCCAACGGCGGGCAGTCCAGCGGCCCGCTGGAGATCGACCGCCCCTGGGATGCCTACGCCGACGATCAGCTCGGCCTGATGGATCATCTGGGCATCGACAGGTTTCTGGTCCTGGGCTTCTGCATCGGCGGCCCCTTCATCTGGAACCTGCTGCGACGGGCCCCGGACCGCATCGCCGCCGCCGTCTTGGCGCAGCCGAGCGGTTTCAATCCGGAAACACCCGACATTTTCTACCAGAATAATATCGAGGGCTGGGGCCCTCCACTGTGCGAACGCCGGCCCGACATCACGATGGAGATGGTCGACGCTTTCCTGAATACGATGTACCGCGACAAGGGGGATTTCGTCTTCACCGTGGACCGCGACTTCGTGCGCGCCTGTCAGACGCCAATTCTGGTTCTACCGGATGATATTCCGCCCCATCCCTATGCCGTGGCCATGGAATCGGCGATGCTTGCGCCCAACGCCCAGGTCAGCCTGTTTCCCTGGAAGGAGCCCAAGGATCGGATTCCCCTGGCGGTGCGGCACATCCGCAGCTTCCTGGCGGCGCATCGAGCACTGGCAACCACGGGCTAGGCATGTATCCTGGCGATAGGGCAGGGAACCGGCGCTAGAAGAAATTGGAGTGTAAGGTATGAAGGGCGGAGAACTGATCGCGCAGTTTTTGCTGCAGGAGAAGATCCCCTATGTGTTCGGCCTGTGCGGCCACGGCAATGTGGGCTTGCTTGACGCGCTGTACGATGTGCGTGACGACGTCAGGCTGATCTCGCCGCGCCACGAACAGACGGCGGCGCACATGGCGGATGCCTATTTCAGGATCAAGCACGAGCCCGTGGCGACCTTGACCTCATGCGGGCCCGGTTCGGCCAATATCGTCATGCCCATCGCCAATGCCCTGGCCGACAGCTCCGCCATTCTCGCCCTGACCGCGAATATCCCGACCCAGCAGTTCGACCGCGGGCCGTTTCAGGAAATCAACCGCCATTTCTCCGCCGACTTTCCCTCGGTGCTGAAGCCGGTAGTCAAGCGCAGCTATCAGCCCACCAGGGTCGATATGCTGCCGCTGGCCCTGCGCCAGGCGATTGAACTGTCGGTCTCCGGACGGCCCGGTCCCGTGCAGGTGGATATCCCCTTCAATGTCTTCCAGGAGGAGGCGGATGTACGGCTTGAACCCTCGGCCCGCTTCAAGACGCGCAAGCGGCCCGGCGCCGACCCGGCGGATATCGAACAGGCCCTGACCATGTTGCAGGCGGCCGACCGGCCCGTGCTGTTCATCGGCCATGGGGTGACGTTAGCGGAGGCCGCGCCCGAGCTGACGGAATTGGCGGAACGTCTGAACATCCCGGTGATCTCATCGCCCAACGGCATGGGCTGCATCCCCATGTCGCACCCCTTGTCCCTGGGCTTCATTGGCCGCAACGGGACGTTTCCGGCTAATCAGGTGGGCCGCCACGCGGACTTGGTGATTGCCGTCGGCGCCCGCTTCGATGACCGCTCGTCTTCATCATGGATACCCGGTTATTCCTGGAATTTTCCCGCCAGCAAGTTGATCCACGTGGATATCGACGTGAACGAGATCGGCCGTAACTACGTGCCCGAACTGGGCATCACGGCGGATGCGGGCAGTTTCCTGCGTCAGATGCTGGCCGCGGCGGGCGATATCGCGACGCCGGCGCGTCCGGCCTGGCTGACCCAGATCGAGGGCTGGCGCGAAGAATGGCGGCGCTTTACGGAGCCCAATTTCGAACTCCGCACCTCGCCCCTGCGCCCCGAGCAGATCGTTGCCGACATCCGGGCGGTGTTGCCCGATGACGGCATCATCTCCCTCGATTCCGGTGTCCATCACAACTGGTTCATGCAGTTCTGGGACGCACCGATGCCCCAGACCATGCTGAATGCCTGGGGCTTTTCCGCCATGGGCTTTGGCGTCTCGGGCATTCTCGGCGCCAAGCTGGCCGCGCCCGAGCGGCCCTGCGTCTCGATCAGCGGCGATGGCGGCTTTACCATGACACCGCATGTGTTGTGCACGGCGGTGGAGTTCGACATTCCCTGCGTCTGGGTGGTTTGGAACAATTTCGCCTGGGGCGCGATCCGCGATATCCAGCACGGCATGTTCGGCGGGCGGGAGCTTGGCACCGCATTTCACCGGGGCGACAACCAGGAACCCTACAATCCCGATTTTGCCGCTCTGGCACGGGCCTGCGGCGTGCACGGCGTCACGGTCACCGAGTCCGAGGATTTCAAGGGCGCGCTGGAAGCGGCCATTGGCTCGGGCAAGCCGGCGCTGATCGACGTGCATGTGGACGCCGAAGTGCGCCCGCCCGCGACCGGTACCTGGCAATTGCCGCCGACGCCGTTCGGCGAACCGGCCTTCGGCGGCGCTTTCCTTCAGGACTGAAGCTGCTGCATGTAGCTCGCCTGGATTTTGCATATTGTTTGCATTCATGGGGCCCAGCCGCTTAACATCGGGCCGGGGTGAGAAATATCAGTAATTATCAGCGTTGAGCCGTCCCAAAGACATCGACGACATACTGATCAATGGGGAGATAGCCACATGCTCGAATTCCATTCCGGCAGCTCCAATGCCGTCAATTCGAAGGCCGCCATCCAGGAAAGCATCGACCTTGCTCTCGGTGATCGCGACAAGGCGGATTGCAAGCTGTTGGTCATACATTCGACGGTGGGTCACAATTTCGGCCAGATGGCGGCGGGCGCCAAGGAAGCCTGCCCGAACGCCGAGATCATCGGTTGCACCGGCAGCGGCGTGATCGGCCGCGAAGGCGTCAGCGAGGCCATGCGCGCCATGGCCGTCATGGCGGTCACTGGTGACGAATTCGCCGTTGCCGCCGCTGATGGCCTGAACGGCGCCAATTCAGCGGCACTGGGTGAACGCACCGCGGCCGAGATGAAGGCCGAAAACCCGGATGTGAACATGATCTACGTCCTTTCCGCGGGATTGGATCTGTCGGGCGACCAGGTGATCGCCGGTATTGAGTCTGTTTTTGGCGAGGATGTGCCGATCTTCGGCGCCACCGCCGCCGACAACGGCAAGGCCAAGGGCACTTTCCAGTTTCATGGCCAGGATGTCCTGGAACAGGGCCTGATCCTGGTCGGGTTCTCCGATCCTGGATTGGAAGTCCTTTCCGGCGTTCATCACGGCTCCATTCCGGTTGAGGGCGCGGTTTTTGAAGTCACGAAAGCGGAGGACAACCGGATCATCGAACTGGATGGCAAGCCGGCCTGGCCGGCGTTGCTGGAACGTTTCGGCCTGCCGCCCGACAGCACGGATCCATCTGAAACATTGCCGATTACCGGGCTCGGCGAGGCGCTGACGGAGGATGAAAAAGCGGTCTATGACAATCCGCAAATCCTGCGCGTGCCGATCAAGGTCTCCGACGACCGGCAGTCGTTCTATTTGCCGACCTCGGTGCCGGAAGGGACCAAATTCCAACTCATGCAGCGGGATGAGCAGTACATATTCGATGGCGTTGAGCGGTTGATGCAGCGCATGCAGGATGACCTTGATGGCCGCCGCCCGGTGGCGGTGTTTCATGCTGACTGCATGGCCCGGGGGCGGCATATGTTCAACCGGGTCCTAAAGGACGAAATCATCGCCAAGATGCAGTATCCCCTTTGCGGTGAGGAAGTCGTGCCGTGGCTGGGCGTTTATGGTTACAGCGAGTATTGCCGCTTCGCCGGCAAGAACCATTTCCATAGCTACACCACCTCACTATTTCCCATTGTCAGGCGCGAGGGCTGATCGAGTTATATGTCGGCACCGGCGGCAAAACGCAGCTACGAGGAGTTGGAAGCGCTATGCGCCCGGCTGGAGGCGGAATCGGGACGCAACCTGGTCATGCAGCAGGACTTGATCCACGCCAAGGGTCAGGTCGATAGCGAGTTGATGCGTTTCAAGGCGATCCAGGCCTATATCGCCAAGGCGCTGGATACGGATGATCCGGACGCATTTTTTTCGCTGACGCTGGAGTCGGTTATCGAGGCATTCGAGTATGAAGTCGCGCTTTTCCTGCAGGCGACGGAAAGCGAAAAGCTGCTCACGGTCAGCGGCGAATTCGGCTTTGACGAGCCGCCGGCCGACCTGCCGTTCTCGCCGAAATGGCTGCAATCGGAAGAAAGCCAGATCATCGGCGAGGATGATTTCCTGCTCATGGCCTGGGTCGAGCTGGACTTGGCGAAAGCCATCGTCTGCCCGTTTCATGACAAGAACGGCAAACTGGCCGGCATCATCCTGGGCGGCGTCACCAAGAACGGCTCGGAGTTTTTTGACGATATCGAGGCGGACCATTGCTCCGCCTTCACGGTGATGGTGCAGCAGGCCGGTTCCCTGTGGACCAACCGGGAGCTGAACGATGAAATCCGCCAGCAGAACAACCGCCTGGTCAATCTGACGGATTCCTACAGCCGCTTCGTACCCTTCCAGTTTCTCGACCTGCTCGACCGGGCCTCGATCGAGGAAATCGATGCCGGCGATCACGTCTCCATCGAAAGCAGCGTGCTGTTCGCCGATATCCGCGACTTCACCTCCCTGTCCGAGGCCCTGGGCCCGGCCGGCACCTTCGCCTCCTTGAACGAGTTCCTGGTCGCGGTCGAACCGGTCGTGGAGCAGGAAAAGGGCTTTATCAATCAGTATATGGGCGATGCCGTGATGGCGCTGTTTCCCGGCAGCGCCGATGCCGCCCTGAACTGCGCCATGGGCATGATCGGGCATTCGCGGGAGCTTAACGCGAGGCGCAGCGGCAGCGGCGAACTGGCGATCCGCTTCGGCATGGGCATCTCCAGCGGGCCGCTGATGCTGGGAGCCATCGGCGGCGGTAAGCGCCTGGACAGCAATGTCGTCGGCGATACCGCCAACCTGGCCTCCCGCATCGAGGCGCTGACCAAGCTTTACGGCGTCTCCACCCTGTTCACCGAATTCACCCGGGCGCGGCTGGAAAACCAGGATGCTTTTTGTTTTCGCGAAATCGACCGGGTCGTCGTCAAGGGACGCAGCAGCGCGGTCGCCATCTATGAATTATACGACTGCGATACCGTGCCGGTGCAAAAGCAAAAGCACGGCACCGCCGATCGTTTCGCCGAGGCGTTGGAACTTTACCGCCAGGGGGATTTCCAGGCCGCCTGTCAGGCCTTCGAAGACTGCGCCGCCGAGGCGCCCGATGACAATGTCACCCGTCTGTACATCGACCGCTGCGCCGAATTGATCGCAACGCCGCCACGGGATCCCTGGCGCGGCGTCTGGGTGCTGGACGAAAAATAGCCTTGCAAACAAACAATCCGAAAAAAAATGGATGACATGCTGCACTACAAAACCATTCAGGAACTCTCCAGCCTGATCGAGACGGGCGAGCTTTCCCCCCTGACCTTGACCGAGGCGATGTTGGCGCGCATTGAGGCATTGGATGGGCGCTTGAAATCCTACGCCACGGTGATGGCGGAAAGCGCCCTGGCCGAGGCGCGGGCGGCCGAGGCGGAGATTGCCGCCGGGCGCTATCTGGGGCCGCTGCACGGCATTCCCGTTGCGGTGAAGGACCTTTGCTATACCTCCGGCGTCCGCACCATGGGCGGTTGCGCCGTGTTGGCCGACCATGTACCCGATTTCGACGCCACCGTGGTCCGGCGGCTGCGGCGGGCCGGTGCGGTGCTGTTGGGCAAGCTCAATCTGACCGAGGGGGCGATGGCGGGCTACAACCCGGCCTTCCAGGTGCCGGAAAATCCCTGGAAGGAAAGCCATTGGGCCGGCGCCTCATCGTCGGGCTCCGGCGCGGCGACGGCCGCCGGCTTGGCTTTCGCCACCCTGGGCAGCGATACCGGCGGCTCGATCCGGCATCCGGCGGCGGTCTGCGGCACCGTGGGGCTGAAGCCCACCTGGGGCCGGGTCAGCCGCCATGGCGTCTTGGATTTGGCGCAATCCCTCGATCACGTCGGCCCCCTGACGCGCAGCAGCGCCGATGCCGGCATTATCCTGCAGGCCATCGCCGGCCAGGATCCCGATGATCCGACCACCTTGCCTGATCCGGTGCCGGACATGCTGGCCGGCCTGGGAGCGGGCGTCGGCGGCCTGCGCATCGGCTGGGACGCACGTTATTCCTCGGAAGATATGGCGCCTGATTTCGCCGCCGCCCTGGAGCAGGCGGTCGAGGTGATGGCGGAGCTCGGGGCCGAGATCGTCGAAGTCTCCATGCCTGAACGCCTGGCCGAATATCTGCCGGCCTGGAGCGTGTTGTGCACGGCGGAGGCGGCTGATGCCCACCGCGCCACTTTCCCGGCCCGCGCCAGGGACTATGGCCCCTGGTTCCGGGGCTGGCTGGAACAAGGTCATGGATATTCAGCCGCTGACTACGCCCGCTCGAATAATTTGCGCGCCGCCTGCGTCGGCGAAATGCGCCGGACCATGCTGGACGTGGACCTGCTGGCCTGCCCCTCGACGGCGCGGGAGGCCTATCCCGTGACGCCGGAGATCTCCTACGGCCCGATTCCGCCGGACCGGGATCCCTGGCAGACCCGCTTTACCGTGCCCATGGATTTCGCCGGCCTGCCGACGATCTCGCTGCCCTGCGGTCTGTCCGACAAGGGCCTGCCTCTATCGCTGCAATTCGTCGCCCATCCCCTGGCCGAACCTTTGTTGGTGCGGGCCGGGGCGGCTTACGAAAGTGCGAGTGACTGGCACCAGATGCATCCGCCCGGCTGGTAGGACGTCACCAATTTAGGTCATTCATCGGTGGCGTCGATGACCGTTTTGATCAGGGCGATGGCCTCGTCGCTGGCCCATTCCGCCGGTCCGACCAGGCGGCCGACCTGCCGTCCCCGGCGATCGATCAGCACCGATGTGGGCAGGCCATACGCGCCAAAGGCCCGTTGCGCCTTGGTCGTCCTGTCGATCCAGGCGGCCAGATGGCGGATTTTGTTTTCGGCATAGAATTTTTTCACCACTTCCATGCCCTTGCGGTCAGAGGACAGGGCGAGAACCGTGAAGCCATCACCGCCGAGTTTTTCCTGCAAACGGTCAAGATCGGCCATCTCGCGGCGGCAGGGGCCGCACCAGGTGGCCCAGAAATTGATCAGCACCACCTTGCCGGCGAAAGCCGTGAGGTCATGCTTGCCGCCGTTCTCGTCGCGAAACTTTATCGCCGGCGCTGGCGGCAGATCGGGTGAAAGCGTAAAATTCACCATCGTGCCCTTGGTCCGCGCCGCTAACTGCTGCGGCAATCCGGCCGCCGGGGTTACGTCAGTGGCGGCCAACAGCGCGAAAATGCCCATGGCGGCGGCGATTGGGATCAAGTATATGGGTCGAATACGGACCATGGCCTCCTCGAAAGGCGGGAGTAGACAGATGACCGACCAACCGTCGGACGACAACCAAACCGGTGCCAACGCCCTTTGGGGCGGGCGTTTTGCCGGCGGTGCCTCTGATATCATGCAGCGGATCAACGCTTCCATCTATTTCGACAGGCGTTTCTACCGCCAGGATATCGCCGGCAGCCGGGCCCATTGTAGCATGTTGGTGGCGCAAGGCATCCTGAGCGCCGATGACGGTCACGCGATCTTGAAGGGCCTTGATCAGGTCGAGGCGGAGATCACCGCGGGCAGCTTCGAATATGATCCGGCCAAGGAAGATATCCATATGCATGTGGAGGCGCGGCTGGCCGAGCTAATTGGTGAGCCGGCGGGCCGGTTGCATACCGCGCGCTCCCGCAATGACCAAGTTGCGACAGATTTCCGCCTTTGGCTGCGCGACGAGATTGATGCCCTGGACCCGGCCCTGCGCGGCCTGCAAGCGGCCTTGCTGGACCGGGCGGAAGAACATGCCGACACGATAATGCCTGGCTTCACCCATCTCCAAGCAGCCCAGCCGGTGACCTTTGGCCACCACCTGATGGCTTATGTGGAGATGCTGGGGCGGGACCGGGGCCGCTTTGCCGACTGCCGGCGGCGCTTGAACGAAAGCCCGCTGGGCGCGGCTGCCCTGGCCGGAACATCGTTTCCCATCGACCGGGAAGCCACGGCCAGTGCCCTGGGCTTCGACCGGCCGGCGGCCAATTCCATGGATGCGGTCGCGGCGCGGGATTTCGCCATGGAATATCTGGCGGCGGCGGCGATCCTGTCGGTGCATCTTTCGCGCCTGGCCGAGGAACTGGTCAATTGGGCCTCGGCCCAGTTCAATTTCATCGCCCTGGGCGATGGCTTTTCCACCGGTTCCTCGATCATGCCGCAAAAACGTAATCCGGACGCGGCCGAACTGGTCCGGGCCAAGGCGGGCCGGGTGATCGGCGACCTGAACGCCTTGCTGGTGGTCATGAAGGGTCTGCCCATGACCTATTCAAAGGACATGCAGGAAGACAAGGAACCGGTCTTCGAGGTCGCCGACACCCTGACCCTGACCGTGCCCGCCATGACCGGCATGCTGGGCGATCTGACGGTCAACGGGGACGTCATGGAGGCGGCCGCCCGGCAGGGTTTTACCACCGCCACGGATCTTGCCGATTGGCTGGTGCGTCAACTGGGGCTGCCATTCCGGCGGGCCCATCACGTTACCGGCAGTCTGGTCAAGCTGGCCGAGGAGCGGGACGTCGATCTGGACGGCTTGTCCCTGACCGAGATGCAGGCGGTCGAGGGCGGCATCACCGAGGCTGTGTTCGAGGTGCTGGGGGTGCGCAATTCCGTCGCCTCGCGGGTCAGCTTCGGTGGCACCGCGCCCTCCCGGGTGCGCGCGGCCATCGCCGAGGCCCGGGGCAAGCTGTGACCCGCCGCCGTGATATCCTGCGCCTGGTCGTGGCGCTGCCCATGTTGGGCCTGGCGGTGGCCTGCGGCAAAAAGGGCCCGCCGAAGCGGCCCGACGGCAGCACGGGCATGAAGGTCGATCGAAAGACGTTGAAGAAGAAGAACACGGGGCAATAGGCGCATGGACCATTTCCAGTACCGCGACGGGGTCTTGCATGCCGAGGATGTCGCCATCCCCGACATCGCCGCCGCCGTCGGCACGCCGTTCTATTGCTATTCGACCGCCACCATGACCCGGCATTACCAGGTGCTGGCCGGTTCATTGGAAGGCACCGGCGCGCGCATCTGTTATGCGGTGAAGGCCAATTCCAACCAGGCGGTGATCCGTACGATGGTTGAACTTGGCGCCGGCGCCGATGTCATTTCTGGCGGTGAATTGCGCCGCGCCATGGCGGCGGGCGCGTCCCCCGACAGCATCGTCTTCGCCGGGCCGGGCAAGACCCGGGACGAGTTGGCGCAGGCCCTGGCGGCGGGGATCTATCAGTTCAACGTGGAGAGCGAGCCGGAATTGCGCCTGCTGAGCGCCGTCGCGGTGGAGCTGGACGCGGAGGCACCGGTCGCTATCCGGGTTAATCCGGACGTCGACGCTGGCACGCACGAGAAGATCACCACCGGGCGCAAGCAGAACAAATTCGGCATTCCCATCGACCGGGCATTGGAGGTTTTCGACCTGGGCGCCAGCCTGCCCGGCCTGGCGATGTTGGGCGTGGCGATCCATATTGGGTCGCAGATCACCGATCTGGCGCCGTTCGAGGAATCATTTGACCGCGCCCTGGGGCTGATTGACGAATTGCGGGCGGCGGGTCACGACATCCGCCGCTGTAATCTGGGCGGCGGCCTGGGCATCCCCTATGGCGGCGAGACGCCGCCGCCCCCGGCCGAATATGGCCGCATGGTGAAACGCCTGACCGCCAACCGCCAATTGGATCTGGTGTTGGAGCCGGGCCGCGTGCTGGTGGGCAATGCGGGAATCCTGGTTGCCGGCGTGATCCATGAAAAGCATGAGGGCCGGCGATTTATCATTATCGACGCGGCGATGAACGACCTGATCCGGCCCGCCATGTACGACAGTTGGCACGACATCGTACCGGTGCGCGAAGCCGCGCCGGGAGCGGCCCAGGTCGAGGCCGACGTGGTCGGGCCGATCTGCGAAAGCGGCGACACCCTGGCCAAGGGCCGGCCCATGCCGCCGCTTGCTCCCAATGATTTGATCGCGGTTCGCAGCGCGGGGGCGTATGGTGCGGTCATGGCTTCGACCTACAATAGCCGGCCGCTGGTGCCCGAGGTGCTGGTCCGCGGCGGCCAATACGCCGTCGTCCGGCCGCGTCAGAGCATCGACGACCTCCTGGCGCTGGAGCAGGCCCCGCCCTGGCTGGACGCCAGCCTGGAATAGCGCCATGAGATTGCCCAGCCGCACAGCCTACCTGTTCGCCCTGGCGCGGCTGGTGCTGATCTGGGAGGCGGCATGGCGGGCGGTTCTGCCGTTGATATGTGTCATCGGTCTGTTCACGGCCCTGGCCCTGCTGCAGTTGCCGGCCATCTTGCCGGCCTGGGCCCATGTGCTGCTGCTGGCCCTGTTCGCGCTGCTGTTGGCCGCCGCCCTATGGGCCGGCTACAAGAGCTGGCGGGCGCCGGCGGATGGCGCCGCCTTGCGCCGCCTGGAGACCGATAGCGGTCTGGCCCATCGCCCGCTAGGAACCCTGCAGGATCAATTGGCCAACAGTCACGATGCCGGGGCGGCGGCACTGTGGCGGGCCCACCTTCGCCGCCTGCAGACGCAGCTTCGTGGCCTGCGCGTTGGTCTGCCCCGGCCCGGTCTGCCTCCGGCCGATCCCTGGGGTCTGCGCGCCGTGGTCTTCCTGCTGCTGGCCATGGGGCTGTTTGTTGGCGGCGCGGCGGCGCCACAGCGTCTGAGCCGGGCCTTGCAGCCGGATTTCAGCGCCGGCGCGGCCGATCTGGCGGAGCTCGAGGCATGGCTCAACCCGCCGGACTATACCGGCCTGCCGCCCGTGAAGCTGGATCCCAAGAGCGGTGAAACCCTGCGGGTGCCCCAGGGCAGCAGCCTGATGGCGCGGGTCTTTGGCGGCAGCGAAACGCCCCGCCTGTTGATCGACGGCGCGGCCACGCCGTTCCTGAAGATCGATGAAAGAAATTTTGAACTGAGCCGGCTTATCGAGGCCGGCCAGCGCCTGAGCGTCGTCTCCGCCGAACAATCGATTGCCGATTGGCCCCTTGCCATTATCGTTGACCAGGCCCCAACAATTGAAAGCGATGCAGACCCCTCGGTGACCGTGCGTCAGGCCGTGCGCCTGTCCTACAAGGCGGCGGACGATTACGGTCTGGCCGCTGTCTGGGCGGAGATGCGCCTGGCCGCCCCGGCTGACGGCGCCTCTTTGAAGAAACCCGATGACACCTCCAGCGACGGTAGCAAATCGGCGGATGAAACAGTCTTGAAGCTGGACCTGCCGATCTCCCCGCCTGGCGCACGGGAAGCACAGGAAAACGGCTATTTCGATCTGACGCCGCATCCCTGGGCCGGCTTGAATGTCACCCTGCGCTTTCATGCCAAGGACGACAGGGGACAGATCGGACTGTCGGAGGCGATTACGTTTCAATTGCCGGAAAGGCAGTTCCGTCACCCCGTGGCCCGCGCGGTTGTTGAGCAGCGGCGTGATCTGGGCCGTCTGCCCGAACGGCGCTTTCTGGTCGCCATGGCCCTGTTCGCCATTGCCTCCGGCCCGGAGACTTATGGCAACGATCAGATCGCCTATTTGGCCCTGTGGACGGCGGCCCGGCGCCTGCAGCTAAGCCGGGGCCAACCGGCGGCCGAGGTGATGGAGCTGTTGTGGCAGGTTGCCCTGCGTATCGAGGATGGTGGTATGTCCCTGGCCGAGCGGGAATTGCGCGCCGCCCAGGATGCCTTGATGGCCGCCCTGGCGGAAGGCGCCGAGCAGGCGGAGATCGAGCGTCTGATGGACGAATTGCAAAGGGCGATGGAGAAGTATCTTCAGGCCCCGGCGGAACAGGCTCAGCGCGACCAACAGGCCCAGGGGCCGCGGGCCAACGATCCCAATGCCCGCAGCGTTGATGCCATGGATCTGCAAAAGATGATGGACAAGATCAGGGAATTGAGCCGCCTGGGCGCCAAGGACGCGGCCCGGGAAATGCTGCGCAAACTGCAGGAGATGCTTGAGAATTTGGAAGCGCAGCGCGCGACCGCGCAACAGCAGGGCAATGGGCCGGGCGAAAAAGCCATGCGGCAATTGGGCGAATTGTTGCGCAAGCAACAGGAGTTGATGGACAAGACCTACCAGCAGACGCCCAGGCGCCGCCGCATGCCCTGGGAAAAGCGCGATGGTGCGGGCGACAGGGAAAAACATGGTGGCGGCGAGGGCAACAGCCGAAGCAGCCCCATGACCTCCGGCAAGCGCGAGGCGATGCGCGGTCTGTCCAACCGCCAGGGCGGTCTGCGGCAGCGCCTGGGCGACGTCATGCGGCAACTGGGCAGAGGCATGGGCAAGATCCCCGATGCCATGAGCGGCGTTGACGAAGCCATGCGGGAGGCGCAGCGGGCCTTGCGTTCGGGTCGGGGCGGCCAGGCATTGTCATCGCAGCGTCAGGCCATCGACGGTCTGGCCAGCAGCTTCCGCGAGCTGGCGGAAGACATGATGAAGAACGCCCAGGATGACGGTATGGGGCAATTCAGTGAAAGCCAGGAAGACCCCGCCGGCCGGCCCTTCCAAGGCGGCGGCACGGATACCTCCCGGGTCATGGTACCCGATGATTCGGAACTGGCCCGCGCCCGGCACATCCTTGACGAGTTGCGCCGCCGCGCCGGCGAGCGCGCCCGCGCCCGGCTGGAGCGGGACTATATCGAACGCCTGTTGGAGCGGTTCTGATCCGGAGCGTTTCCGATTGCGGCTGAACCGCCCGCTCCCCCTCCTATGAAGCCGGCCGGTTGCGTCCCGGAATTATGATCGGCCAGGGGTCCGGCGTTTTCGGGAATGGCACTTCGATCACCACCGGCACCGATTGCTTGAACGCCGTCGGCAGCACCTTGGCAAGATCATCCGGCGTCTCCGCGTGATAGGCGGCACAGCCGAAGCTTTCGGCCATGGCAACGAAATTGGGATTGGTCAGGTCGGAGGCAATGGTCCGCCCGTCATAAAGCTCCTCCTGCATGCGCCGCACGTTGCCGAAGGCGCCGTCGGCGAAAACGATGGCGACGATATTGACGTTGTATTTCACCGCCGTGGCCAATTCCTGCACGTTGTACATGAAACCGCCGTCACCGTTGATGGACAGGACCTGCCGGTCCGGATTGGCGATCTTGGCGCCGATGGCGACGGCTAAACCGCAGCCAAGCGTGCCTTGATAGGCCGAGGTCAAATATCCGCGCGGGCGATACACCGGCATGGCAACGCGGGAGACATAGCCGACCTGGGTCAGCTCATCGACAAAGATGCCGTCATCATCCAGCGCCTCGCGGATCACCTTGATCCAGGACATTTGCGGGCTCAGGCGGTCCAGCAGCATCTGGTGCACCTCGCCCTGCACGGCAGTCAGCTCTTCCTCGCGCGAGGCCGTGCCGGGCGCCTGTTTCGCCACGGCATCGACCAGGGCCGGCGTGACGTCCCGGGCATCGCCGACGATGGCGACGTCCGGCGCGGCGATGCGCTTGATCTCCACCGGGTCGATGTCCACATGGATGATCTTCAGATCATCGTCCATGCCCCAATTCATGCGCGCCGCCTGCAACCGGCTGCCGATCGCCAGCACCACGTCCGCTTTTGGCCACAGGCGGTGGCCGGCAAGCTGCGTCATGGACAGATAATGCCGGTTCGACACGATGCCGCGCCCCGTGCGGTTGGCGATGACCGGCGCCTGCAATATTTCCGCCAGCGCCTGCACCGCCTCGCCGCAGTCCATGGCGCCGCTGCCGACGAATATCATCGGTGCCTTGGCCCCGGCCAGCAGTTTCGCGGCCGCCGCCACGGCGTCTTCGTCCACCGGCGGGCGGGCGTAATCGGTGACGGCATCCAACAGGTCCACGTTGCAGGTTTCGGCCAACTGATCCAATGGCATCTCCACCGCCACGGGCTGGGGACGGCCGGTGCGCAATTGCCGGAAGGCCTCGGCCATCTTGGCCGGGGCATCGGTCGGATGTTCGATGCGGGCGGCGGATTTGGTCAGGCCGCGCAGGATCGACAACTGATCGGGGATCTCGTGCAGCATGCCATGGCCCCGCCCGATATAGGCCGAGGGGATCTGACCGGTGACGCACAGCACCGGCACATTGGCGGCCCACGAGGTGGAGAGGGCGGCGGTGGTGTTCAAGACACCGGGGCCAGGCACCACCGCGAAGGCGCCGACCTTGCCGGTGGACTGGGCATAGCCATGGGCCATGTAGGCGACGCCCTGTTCATGGCGGCTGTTGATCACCTGAATATTGTTGCCTTCGTCATGCAGGGCATTGAAGAACCAATCCAGTTGCACACCGGGCAGGCCGAAAATGGTGTCGACGCCATGGGCGATAATGGACTTAACAAGGGCTTGGCCACCGGTCATACGGGTCATGGGGTACTCCAAAATTGCGCTATCGAACGGTGCAGCCTAGCACGCCTTGCCCCAGGCTCAATCGCGGGTTTCGATCAGCTCGCCCTGCAGCAGGGTGGCTAGGGCGGCCGCCAGGTCCCGTTCGATGGTGGCCGTGGAGGTCTCGGGGAAAGCTTCCGCGAACAGGGCCAGCAGGTCGGCCTTGCCGGCCGGCGTTTCCAACGCGCGCCAGATCGCCATCGCCATCTGGTCCAGGTGAAAAATGTCGCCGCTGTCGCCGGCGATCAGAAACAGCTCGTTCTCCACCGGTGTTTCGTTGATGCCGGGACGGCGCCGAAAAAGTGGCTCCTTGCCGCTCATGCCACCACCGGGGCGTTGACACTGAATTTGGAAATCACCGTATCGGCGGCCTGAAATGCGGAGCCGTAGCGCAGTTGCCAGATTTCCGCTCCCTGGGTCAGGCGCACGCAGGCCGACAGTTCCCCGTGCTGGGTCAGATGCGGGGCAAAAAGTTGCTCCAGCAGAACCCGCACCATATCGGGCGCACGCATTTCCGTTAGTTTCGCCGCGCCGGCGCCATCGTCACGGCGGAGGTAAACCAGGGCCCTTATGGGCAGGCTGTCACCGAATGCCGCCGCCCGATCATGACCAAGTTGCAGTACCGCCATCTCCGGCCAGGAAAGGATGCTGTTTTCGGCGACAAAATCCCGATACCCGGTATCCGCCTCCGTAGGCAGGGGCAGGCGCAGTTTGGGTGCGATGGCCAGGGACGTACCCATCGGCACGGGCTTCGATAGATCAAGGATGAGCCGGTCGTCGGCGAAAAACCGCTGCCCCCTGGCGGCCAGCACGGCGGTAAAGGTGCTCTTGCCGCTCTCATTGTCACCCAGGAACAGGACAAGGCCGCCTCCCATGGCGGCCGCGCCAGCATGGATCGACGCCAAGTCATCCGCCTGTGCCACATAGGCCGCGATCAGCGCGCCAATGAGGGCGTTGGCGACCGTATAGCCATCCTCAAGGGGATAATCATCAAGCGGCATATGCGGTGAACTGATCCGCCAATGGCCCGACTGTCGCTGGACGATGATTTCGTCCAAGGGCTCGCCTTCAGTGCTGCCTTGTGGTCGCAATATCGGCCATTGCGGGATCAACTGGAATAGGAACGACGCCAATTCTTCGCCGTCGCGGGTGCTCAAACCGTTGATGGCAATGCCATTGCGCGGGCCTGCCAGGACAATATTCGTTGATCGCGAAAGTGCCGCCATGCCCCGCCTTCGATAACCTGTGCCGTCGGGGCCCCGGTACCTGCTCTAGGAACTGCCCCTACTTTTGCTCTTGCTGCGGCTCCTGCTGCGGCTCCTGCTGCGGCTCTTGCCCTTGCTCTTGCTGCCGCAACTGCCGCCGGGACAAATGACGGACGGTCGTGCCTTTTTCTTGGCCAGGGCCTCGCCATCAATATGGGTTATCGTCGGTGCCGCATAGGCAACGGCCGCAACCAAGCCCAGCCTTGCAAGCGCCTTGCGGCGGCTTAGAACAGACATATTCCGGTATTCTGTCATTTTGACTCGCCTCGACTTGGCCGGAAATTCGGATCGGAAATCAACAACCGCCCCATAATCTACCCAGACCCAGCTACATATATATCTAAAATCGTACCTAATCAGGTCAATATCAAGAAAATTTCTTAAGAATTTGGCAACTCTGCCAGGCTGGCCGCCAACAGCGCCTGACCCAGTTTGACGTCATCGGGCGCATCCAGGACAAAGCCTTGGGCAAAGGGAATTTCGATGGGCAAGGAAGGGTTGGCAAAGGGTGTTTGCTGTTCAATCGCCGCCAGGCTCCGGAAGACAAGCAGATTGCCAAAAACATAGTGCGGCGGCATTTCCTGTTTGCTGTTGGCGGCGGCGGCCCGTTCCTCGGCGAAACGGAATTCTACCCGGCCATCCTTGATCATCCGTTGGTTCAGGGCATGCTGGTTTGGCGGGCATGGCACCATTGTCTGGACCGAGCCGGCTTCCACGTCCGCCAGCAGGGCATTCACCGCCCAACGGATATGCTCCGGCAACAGAAAGGGCGAGGTTGGCCGCAACAGGGCAATGCACTCCGCCACCGCGCCTTCTTTTGCTTCGATGTCCGCCAGAAAATCCTCGATCACCGCGAATACGGGGGTGTCATCGGCGCCCAGATGTATCGGCCGTTCATGCACCTCAACCCGCAAGGTGGCGCAGCGGTCGGCAATCTCCTGATGGTCGGTGCTGCACAGCAGCCGGCTGAAGCAGCCGGAGGCATTTGCCGCAAGGACTTGAAAATCCATCAAGGGGCGGCCGACAAAGGGCGTCAGATTTTTCATCGGAATTGATTTGGAGCCGCCCCGGGCCAGAATCAGGCCCCAGACCGCACCGGGAATAATCTTCATGCCTTCAAATCCTTGAAATAGTCCATGGCCGGCTCAACGACCCCGCGCTGGGTCTTGCAGACATCGGCCCCGCCAACCGCCTGGTTCTCAATGGTAAGCCGTCCCCGGAAATTGGTTGAATGCATGCCTCGTTGTACACACCGGGGGCGGCAATACCAGCAGTTTCTCTGTTCTCTAATGGCGTTATTCCTCGTCCATGACCCGTTTGACGCAAAAGCCGCATAGACCGACCATCAGAACCACGCTGAAGAGCGCGCCATAAGGGTCCCACAAAGGCACAACATCGGCGGCGCGGCACCACCATGCCCAGGTTGCGGCGAGAAAATTGATACCTAATTCAAACATCGAACAATCCTTTCCTGTGGGCAAAAGATGGGTACGATGAGCCGATATCTAAGTGATTGGCCTCACTATCAGGTCCGCAACGAAAGGTGAGCGTATGACCGACAATTTGGGCGCCTTTATTACCCATGACAGCGTCACGGCGGCAGCGACAGGCGAGGGGCCATTGTCCGGATTATGCTTCGCGGCCAAGGACTTGTACGATGTCGCGGGCCATGTCACGGGCGCCGGCAGTCCGGACTGGCTGGCCAGTCATGGCCCCGCCACGGCAACTGCATCGGCCGTCGGAAAACTGCTGGCGGCGGGCGCCGAACTGACGGCCAAGGCGCAAACGGATGAAATGGCATTCTCGATCACGGGGCAGAACGCCCACTACGGCACCCCCGTCAATGTCAATGCACCGGGCCGTATTCCCGGCGGTTCGTCGTCGGGCTCGGCGGCGGCGGTGGCGGGCGCCCTGGTGGATTTCGCCCTGGGCTCCGATACCGGCGGTTCGGTCCGCATGCCGGCCGGGTTTTGCGGCATCCACGGCATTCGCACGACCCAGGACAGGATCCCCGTGGATGGCGTGCATCCGCTCGCACCCTGTTTCGATACCGTCGGCTGGTTCGCCCGTGGCGGTGATTTGATGCAGGCGGTCGGCCGGACCCTGTTGCCCGGCTATCGCGAGCTTGCCGCGCCCAGCCGGCTGCTGGTGGCGCGGGATTGTTTCGGTCTGTTGGCGGCGGAGGCGGCCGGCGCCCTGGACGGCGCGGTGGACCGGGTGGCGGCCCATTTTCGTGATCAGGCCCTGGTGCAAGTCAGCCCGGCGGGCCCCAACGAATGGATGCCCCATTTCCGCACCTTGCAGATGGCTGACATTTGGCGGGTACATGGAGACTGGATTCAACGGGCGAGGCCGACGTTCGGTCCCGGCGTGGCCGAACGTTTTGCCATGTGCGCCACGATTACGCCCGAAGCGGTGGCGGAAAGTAGCCATGTGCGGGAGTCCGTTCGTTTGCGCCTGATGGAGCTGTTGGCGGACGACGCCATCCTCTGCCTGCCGACCGCGCCGGGCATCGCACCCTTATGTCAGACGCCGGAGAGCGAATTGGATGACTTCCGCTGGCGCAGCATGGGCCTGACCTGCATCGCCGGGCTGTCGGGCTGCCCGCAGATTAATCTGCCCCTTGCCAACTACGACGGCTGTCCCCTGGGCCTGTCCCTGTTGGCGGCGCCGAGCCGTGACGAAGTTTTGTTGCAACTGGCCGCCGCAGTCGCGCCCTAAACCCTATTCATTCGCTGCCGCGTCTTTTGGCGCCGGTGTAAGAATCATCAGGCAATCGGCGGCGGTCAGGCCCATTGTACAGCGGCACGGTAATTTGCTGCATGGGATTGTCGCGCAGATGCTGGGCCAAGTCGTGCAATGCGGTGGCGGAAATCGGTTTGATCATGACGTGATCGACGCCCGCCTTGACCAAACCGCGCACCCGTTCGGGGCTGCTCTCGGCCAACAGGCAAATCACCGCCAAGCCCTTGCGGGGCGAGGTGACGGGGTCGCGCAGATCCCGCAGCAGGGCCTTGGTTTCGAAATCCGATGTGCTGGTATCGGCGACCAATACGGATGCGGGATAATCCGCCAGGGCTTCCAGGGCCGCCGCCGCGGATTGCGTGGTCCTGATCTCCATCACCTCGCCCAGGGCGATCCGGTCCATCGTGCCGACCCGCAGCAAAAGCGCCTTCAACGGTTTGGCCGCCGCCGCGGCCGTGTCCGGATCGGCGTTGTCGTATGACGGGGTCTTTGACGTTTCTGACAAGAGATTCTTCCACGGCTGGTCAATTTCATTGCCGGCCAGCTTGCCCTGCCGGCGTGGCGTCAGGCAGCTTAGCCCATGCAACGCGTTAAGCAAACCGGCAGTGAAAGCAGCCGTGACACTAGGCGGGAAACCGGCTAGTACATCGGCCATGACAGTATCCACACGAAGCGGTGCCAGGGCCGACAGCACGGATGCGGCCGCCACTGGCGGGGCCGGCTTGCGCTCTGACGGCCGGGTTATCGGCCTGGTCGGCGGGGCGCATTTTCTTAGCCATTATCTGATCTATCTGCTGCCCCCGGTTCTGCCCTTGATGAAGGCGGAATTTGGCGTCGGTTACGCCGCGCTGGGTTTGATCATGACGATTTTCAACCTGGCCTCGGGCCTGACCCATGTGCCCATGGGCTTCCTGGTGGATCGTTTCGGCGCCCGCCGCCTGTTGATATACGGCGTTGCGGTGTCGACCCTGGCCTACGTCAGCATGGGGGCATTTGCCGGGTACGCGGCCATTCTGGTTCTGGCCGCCGTCGCCGGCGTCGCCAACAGCGTCTATCACCCGGCTGACTACGCCATTCTGTCGACCTCGATCTCCAACAAACGTATCGGGCGCGCCTACAGCTTGCACACTTTCGCCGGATTTGCCGGCGGCGCGGTGGCACCGCTTGTCATGGCTTATGCGTCCATTCAATGGGGTTGGCGCACGGGCCTGATGCTGACGGGGATTCTGGGTTTTGCGGTTTGGCTCTCGCTGATGCTCAACCGCGGCAGCCTGTCGGACGGCCTGCGGCGGAGCGCCCCCGGGACGCCGCCACGCGAGGCTGATGGCGGACGGAATCCGGAAGAGCAGAAAAGCGGCGTGGCATTGTTGCTGTCCTTGCCGGTCTTCATGTGTTTCCTGTTCTTCATCATGTTGTCGGTTTCCCAGAACGGACTGTCCACCTTTGCCGTCGCCGCCTTCGTCGCCATTCAGGACATTTCCCTCGAAGGCGCGCAGATGGCACTGACGGCGTTCCTGGTCGGCAGCGCCGTGGGCGTCCTGATCGGCGGCCAGATCGCCGACCGCACACAGCGCCATGAGTGGGTGGCGGCGATTTTCTTCGTGGCGACCGCCGTGGTGATTTTTCTGGTCGGTAATGTCATGCTCTCCGCCGGCTGGGTGATCGCGGCCATGGCCCTGGGCGGCATGACCTTCGGCGCCATCATGCCAGCCCGGGACATGCTGGTGCGCGCGGTCACGCCCGAGGGCTCCATGGGCAAGGTCTTCGGCTTCGTCTCGACCGGCCTCAATATCGGCGGCGCCCTGACGCCGGTGTTTTTCGGCTGGCTGCTGGACCAGGGGGAGCCGCGCCTGCTGTTCTGGTTTGGCCCGATATCGATGCTGGTGGCCGCGGCCATTGCGCTGCTGGTGCGCATGTCCCGGCCCAAGGAGGCGGCGCTGTCCCGATCCGGACCGGATTGAAGGCGGCAAAAAAAGCACGGCGCCGCTCTTCAATTGCGCGCGCCAAGCCTCTATTTTGAGGCTACTATTACGCATACCAGGGAAGTCGCCGGATGAAATCGCCTTTGATAATTTTCCGCGCCGCCAGCGCCGCCGTAGCGGCTGCTGCCTGCGCCCTATCGCTGTTGCCCTTGCTTTTGGCGGCGGCGGGCTATGGCTATTCCGCCGCGCCGGCGCGGGCCCAGAACGTTCAGCGCATCGCGGCCATCGTCAACGACAAGGTGATTTCACGTTACGACGTGGAACAGCGCGTCGGCCTGGTCATCGCAACCAGCCGCTTGGATGACACGGCGGCCACCCGGCGCCGGCTGCGTCGCCAAATCCTGCGCAGCTTAATCGACGAAAGTTTGCAATTGGAGGCCGCCAAGCGTCATTCGATCCAAGTCGGCAAGACCGATCTGGGTCATGCCTACCGCTTTATCGAACAACAGAACAATGTGCCCGCCGGCGGGCTGGACAATTTTCTCAAGCGGGCCCGAATTCCCAAACTAGCGTTGGATGCGCAGCTTCGGGCGGAAATTTCCTGGTCCAAACTGGTTCGCCGCCGGCTAGGCCGGAATGTGCAAATTGGCGATGAGGAAATTGATGAGGTGCTGGCCCGGCTGCAGGCCAACGCGGGACGGTCGGAACAGCGGATTTCGGAAATTTTTCTGCCCGTCGATTCACCGGAACAGGCCGAGGAAGTGCGCCGCGCCGGCATCGGGCTATTGCGGCAGTTGCGCGAGGGCGCTTCGTTCGCCGCCATGGCCCGGCAGTTCAGCCGCGGCGCCACGGCGGCCCAGGGCGGCGCGGCGGGCTGGGTGCAGCCGGGCCAGCTTGCGCCGGCCTTGGATATTGCCATCGCGAAACTGCAAATCGACGAAATCTCCCAGCCGATTGAAGCGGCCGGCGGCTATTACCTGATCCAATTGCACGAACGGCGAAAGATTGTCACGGCGGGCCAAAGCGGAATGAAATTGACGCTGAAACAAATCATGCTGTCCCTGGCCAAGGAGGCCAAGGAAGCGGATATCGAGGCGCGGGAGCGCATGGCCCGAAACGTGGCGGCAAGCGCCGAGGGCTGCGGCGAATTCGATGACGTGGCAAAGGCATTGCAGGCGGCCAGCGCCGATGATCTTGGCGAGGTCGATTTGACCGATCTGCCAGAGAATATTGCCGCCGCGGTCAAGGACCTGGCCATTGGCCGGTTCAGTGCGCCGATCCGGAAGGAGCAGGCGATCCTGTTGTTGATGGTGTGCAAACGCGAGGACATCAAGGGCAAGGGCGTCAACCGGGAGAGCATATCCAACAATCTGGCGCGCCGGCGGCTGGCCATGTTGGCGCAGCGTTATTTGCGGGATTTACGGCGGTCGGCGGTTGTGGAACTCCGCTAATGGCCACGGCTCGACTTCCCATCGCCGTGACCATGGGCGAGCCGGCCGGCGTCGGAGTTGAGATTACCCTAAAAGCCTGGGGCCGGCGGGCGGTATATGACCTGCCGCCATTCTATCTGATCGCCGATCCGGATCAGGTGTGCGCCACGGTACGGAACCTGGGACGGTCGGGCTGGTCGCCGGTTACGAAACTGCCGCTGATCGAGATCGCATCGCCGGCGGAGGCGATAGCCAATTTCGAAGACGGCCTCCCCGTTTTGGCGCAGCCGTTGGCGGAAAGCGCCGTGGCGGGCCAATTGAACACGGCCAACGCGGCGGCGGTATTGGGCGCCATCGAAACCGCGGTTCGCCATGTGCAAACAGCCCAGGCCAGCGCCGTCGTTACCAATCCGATCCAGAAATCAGTGCTGCATGAAGCCGGCTTTGAGCATCCGGGCCATACGGAATATCTGGCGGCACTGTGCGGCGGCGGGCATCTGCCGGTGATGATGCTGTCCTGCCCGGGTTTGAGAACCGTGCCGGTGACCGTCCATATGCCGTTGCATGACGCCGTGGCCAACCTGACGACCGAGATGATCGTGGAACGTGCCCTGATCACCGCCCGGGCCCTGGACCGGGACTTTGGTTTTCGGCCGCCGCGCCTGGCCGTCGCGGGTCTGAACCCGCATGCGGGGGAGGCGGGTGATCTGGGACGGGCGGAGGCGGAAATCATTCAGCCGGCGATAGATCAATTGCGCGCCCATGGCGTTAATGTGACCGGGCCGGTGGCGTCGGATTCCATGTTCCACGAGGCGGCCCGGCAAACCTACGATGTGGCGATCTGCATGTATCACGATCAGGCGCTGATCCCGGTCAAAACCCTGGGCTTTGAATATGGCATCAATACGACCCTTGGCCTGCCCATCATCCGCACCTCGCCCGATCACGGCACCGCCCTTGATATCGCCGGCGAGGGCCGGGCCAATTCACTGAGCCTGACCACCGCCTTGGCCTATGCCGGGTTGATTGTGCGCCATCGGGCCCTGGCGGCTTGAGGTGGCGGGCCTGCCGCCTGATTTGCCGCCGCTGCGCGAGGTCCTTGCCCGGCATGAAATCAGGGCGACCAAGAGCCTGGGGCAGAATTTTCTGCTCGACCTCAATCTGACCCGCAAGATTGCCCGCGCCGGCGGTTCCATCCATGGCCAAACAGTACTGGAGATAGGGCCGGGGCCCGGCGGCCTGACCAGGGCGTTGCTGGCGGAAGGCGCCGGCCATGTCGTCGCGGTGGAGCGTGACCGCCGCTGTCTCGCCGCCCTGGAAGATCTGGCCGCCGCCGTGCCCGGCCGCCTGACCCTGGTGGAGGCGGACGCCCTGGAGGTGGATGAACATGCGCTTTCCCCCAGGCCCGACCGGATCGTCGCCAATCTGCCCTACAACATTTCAACGCCGTTGCTGTTCAAATGGCTGGATCGTCTGGAGTTGTTCAAGAGCCTGACGCTGATGTTCCAGAAAGAGGTTGCCCAGCGCATCACCGCGGCGCCGGGCGGCAAGGCCTATGGCCGGCTGTCGGTCATGGTGCAGTGGCGCTGCCGGGCGGCGGCGCTGTTCGATGTTCCGCCGCGCGCCTTTACCCCGGCGCCCAAGGTGACATCGACGGTCATTGGTCTGGAACCGCGGGCGCATCCCCTGGCCCCGGCCGATGCATCCAGTCTGGAAACGGTTGTCGCAGCCGCCTTTGGACAGCGGCGCAAGATGCTGCGCAGCAGCTTGAAGCAGATCAGCGCCGATCCCGCCGGCCTGTTGGCTGCGGCGGGCCTGGAGCCCACCTTGCGGGCGGAAAATCTTAGCGTCGAGCAGTTCTGCGCCCTGGCCCGCGCCGCCCACTGATCCACTTGGGTTTAATCGACCGATGGATGATCGAAGACGCCGGTTTCCGGATCCATGATCCACAGTTCACCGGTCGAAATATCGAACCAGGCGCCATGCAGGCTCAATCGGTTTCGTCCCTCAAGGATCGAAACGCATGGGAAAGTGCGCAGATTTTCGATGGAATTGCCGATGGAATGGCGTTCCAAGGCGGTTTGACGCTCCGCATCCGTCATGCCGCGTATGGTCGAGATGGCCTCTACCGCCGGGTTCAGCAATCCCATCCACTTGCCGATGAAATCGCCCGGCGATAGTGGTTCGGCGGAGCTGTCCAGCGCCGCCATGATGCCGCCGCATCGGCCATGGCCCAGGACCACGATGTGCTTCACCTTCAGGCTCTGGACCGCGAACTCCAGGGCGGCCGACGTCGAATGATACTCGCCGTCGGGATTATAGGACGGCACCAGATTGGCGACGTTGCGCACGACGAAAATTTCGCCGGGCAGGGCATTGAAAATTATTTCCGGTGCGGCGCGAGAGTCACAGCATGCGATGACCAGGGTCTCCGGCGTCTGACCCTGTTCGGCAAGCTGGCGGTAGCGTTCGCTCTCATGCGCCAGATTGTTCTTCTTGAACGCGCGGTAACCCTCAAACAGGGCCGTGGGGAATACAGTCATGGGCTTTACTGTCCATCGCGCAGGCGCTTGACGAAATCACCCAGGCCGGCCTGGCGGGCCCGTTTTAGGCGTTCGGCCGTCAGAATGGCGCGGACCTGCTCCAAGGCCGCATCGGCGTCCCGATTGACAATGACATAGTCATACTCCGGCCAGTGGCTGATTTCGTCCGTGGCCTCCGCCATGCGCCGGGCGACGACCGCATCACTATCCTGGGCCCGGCTTTTTAGGCGTCGTTCCAGCTCCTTGGTTGACGGCGGCAGAATAAAGATGCTGGCCATGTCGTCCCGCATCTCCTGCTTCAAATCCTGCGTACCCTGCCAATCGATATCGAACAGCACATCCCGGCCGGCGCTCAGCGCATCTTCGACCGGCTGCGCGGGGGTGCCGTAGTAGTGATCAAAAACCTTGAAATGTTCCAGCAACTGGCCCCTGTTCACCATCAAATTGAACTCGATGCCGTCGACGAAAATATAGTCGACGCCTTCCTGCTCGCCGGGCCGTTTCGGCCGCGTGGTGACCGAGACGGACATGGTCAGGCCGGGATCCTCCGCCAACAGGCGGCGCGACAGCGTGGTCTTGCCCGCGCCTGATGGTGACGAGAGCACCAGCATCAGGCCGCGGCGGGAGACCGCGCCGTCCAGAGCCGTCGTTTCCAATTCTTGATTGTCGGATTGCTTATTCAATATTCTGCGCCTGTTCGCGGAATTGATCGATTACGGTCTTCAGTTCTATGCCGATTTTTGTCAATGCGGCATCCTGGGATTTCGAACACAAGGTATTGGCTTCGCGGTTGAATTCCTGCGCCAGGAAATCCAGCCGGCGCCCGATGGCGCCATCATCGGAAAATAGTTCCCGCGCGGCGCCCACGTGGGCGTTCAGGCGGTCCAGCTCTTCACGCACGTCCGCCTTGGTCGCCAGCAGCGCCGCCTCCTGCAGCAGACGCTCCTCCGACAGGCCGGTGGCGCCATCGAGAATATCGGCGACCTGCTGTTGCAAACGCGCCTTCAAGGCGGCCGGCTGCAGCGCCGCCAGCTTGCCGGCTTCTTTCGTCAACGCGGCGATCATATCGACCTGGCCGCCGACGATCTCGCCCAGGCGCCGGCCCTCGGCTTCCCGGTCTTCGACCAGCAGATCCAAGGCTTGCTCCAGACTGTCCAGAACACCTGCTTCCAAGGCCTTACGCTCGGCTTCCGATTCTTCCGGCTCGACGGTTTCCACAACCCCGCGCAGCGACAACAGGCCGTCCACCGTCGCCGGCTGGGCATTGGTGCGCGCCGCCAGATCGTTGGCCACCGACAGCATGGTTTCCAGGACATCCGTGTTGATTTGCGCCGTCGGCTCGGCGCCCGAGCGGTTCAGCGTCAGATTCATCGACAGATGACCCCGGTGGAACCGCCGCGCCGCCGCCGCCCGCACGGTCGCTTCCAGGCCGTCCAATCCGCCCTGCAGACGGCTGCGCAGATCAAGGCCGCGGCTATTGACGCTCTTAACTTCCCAGGCCCAGGAATAGGCGCCGATCGCGCCCGCCGTCCGCGCGAATTCGGTCATGGAGGAGACAGCCACGCTAATGAATTCCTTCCGTTCGCCAGTGTATTCGGCGCACTATATAAGATGTCCCGGACATTGGGGCAAAATTCGCTGCAAATATCACCTGGCTCATTGCCGGCTCTTCCTTGCCTTGACGCGGCGCCACTGTTGAACATTGCGGCGATGTTCGGCGAAGGTAGAGGCAAAAGTATGGCCGCCTAAGCCGTTGGCGACAAAGTATAATTCCTTAGTCGCCCTGGGATGCAATACGGCGCTCAGGGCGGCCCGTCCCGGATTGGCGATGGGGCCCGGCGGCAGGGCCGGAATGCGGTAGGTGTTGTAGGGCGTATGCTGTTCCAGGTCGTCGCGGCGCAGGGCGCGGCCCAGGGCTTTTTGCCCCAGGGTCATGCCGTAGACCACGGTCGGGTCGGACTGCAGGCGCATGCCCTGGCGCAAACGATTGATGAAGACGCCGGCGATACGCGGGCGTTCTTCTTCGAGGGAGGTTTCCTTTTCCACGATCGAGGCCAGTATCAAGGCTTCTTCCGGATTGATGAACGGCAAGCCTTGCTCCCGCCCCGGCCACAGGTCGGCCAGGGTCCGGCGCATTCCATCGGCCATGCGGGAAAGCAGGACCGCCCGTTCGTCACCATGGGAAAAATGATAGGTTTCCGGCAGCATGCTGCCCTCCGCCGGCACCGTCGCGATCTCGCCATGCAAGCCGTCGGTCTGTTGCAACAGGGCGACGATCTGCGCGCTGCTCAAGCCTTCCGGCACGGTGACCCGGCGCACAACGGTTTTGCCATGGCGCAGGATACCGACCACGCCGCGCATGCTGGTCTGGGCCGGAAAGCGGAATTCCCCCGCCCGCAATTCACGTGACCAGCCCCCCAGACGTACGCCGATGCGAAACAACAAGGGCTGGTTTATGATGCCGGCGCCCGTTAGACGTTCGGCAATTTCCTTCAGGCTGCTGCCCTTGGCCAGCACCACCGCATGGTCGAAGGTCCCAGGTCCCGGCCGGGTAAATTGGGCGTAGCCCCAACCGAAGGCGACGCCGGCACCAATCAGGCCAAGCAGCAACAGGGCCGCAAATAGCCGGAACAGGCGCTTTGCCATGGCGGGTGGCTTAGGGGGCCGGGGTCAGCACCAGGGAGGCATTGGTGCCGCCGAAACCGAATGAGTTGGATAGCGCGGCCCGGATCGGCCGTTCTTTCGGTGTGTGGGGAACCAGATCAATATCGAGGCCGTCCGAGGGATCATCCAGGTTAAGCGTCGCCGGCGCCACATTCTGGTTCATGGCGAGAATTGAAAAAATCGCTTCCACGCTGCCCGCCGCACCCAGCAGATGGCCGATCGCGGACTTCGTCGACGACATCGACATTTGCCTGACCGCATCGCCAAACAGACGCTTCACCGCGCCGACTTCGATCTCGTCACCCAAGGGTGTCGAGGTACCGTGGGCATTGACATAGTCAATATCCTCCGGGTTCAGCCCGGCCCGCCGCAGCGCCGCCTGCATGGCCCGGAAGCCGCCGTCGCCGTCCGGCGCCGGGGCGGTAATATGATGCGCATCACCGGACAGGCCGTAGCCGGCCACCTCGGCGTAAATCTTGGCGCCACGGGCCTTGGCGTGTTCCAGCTCTTCGAGCACGAGAATGCCCGAACCCTCGCCCATGACAAAGCCGTCGCGCTGCTTGTCATAGGGCCGCGACGCGCGCTTCGGTTCATCCAGGAAACCGCTGGACAGGGCCTTGCAGGCCGCGAAACCGGCCATGCCAAGACGCGATATGGCGGCCTCGGCCCCACCCGCGATCATCACATCGGCATCGTCCAGCATGATCAGCCGGGCCGCATCGCCGATCGCGTGGGCGCCGGTGGAACAGGCCGTGACCACGGCATGGTTGGGGCCCTTGAAGCCGTATTTGATGGAGATATTGCCCGACAGCAGATTGATCAGGGAGCCGGGAATGAAAAACGGACTGATCCGCCGCGGCCCTCTCTCGTGCAGGGTAATGGCTGCCGCTTCGATACTGGGTAGGCCACCGATACCCGAGCCGACCAGAACGCCGGTGCGCAGACGGGACTCCTCGTCTTCCGGTTTCCAGCCCGCATCGGCCAACGCCTGTTCCATCGCGCACAGGCCAAAGATGATGAAATCATCCACCCGCCGCTGTTCTTTCGGCGGAACCCAGTCGTCGGCGTTGAAATCAGGCGCGGCATCGCCCAAGGGAACTTCACAGGCGATATTCACCGACAAATCGGAGGTGTCGATCTTCTTGATCTTTCCGGCGCCGGATTCGCTGTTCAACAAACGTCCCCAGACGGCATCAACCCCCACGCCCAAGGGCGTGACCAGACCCATTCCGGTGACAACGACCCTGCGTTCGCTCATCTCCAGCCTCCGTCGGC
>CAZVYX010000034.1:0-60743 GCA_964631725.1 uncultured Rhodospirillaceae bacterium
AGGCGATGTTGGAGGCGACATAGCGGTCCAGGATAACCAGATCGTGGGCCGCGATCAGGTCGAGCAATTGCTGCCGGCTTTCGAACCGGTCACCGCCGTACAGCAGCGCGGCATAGCGCACGGGGACCTGATCGATCTCGCCCATCTCGCCGCGCAGATAGCGTCCGATCAGGTCGGAGAACTGGGTCTGCTCATAACGCGGAAACGACAGCGCGGCGGCCCGGATACCGTCGGCCTTGGCCCTGGCCAGCAGCTCGCGGCACAAAGTTCCCTTGCCGGCGCCGTCGATGCCTTCTATGGCGAGAAGCATGATGCTAGTCTGTCCTCTTTTTCGACCCGATCGTGGAGTACCTCATGGATAGCGCGCTTAGCCCTTCTGAACAACGGATGATCGAGGCAGCGACTGAATTCGCCGCCAATACGGTCGCGCCGAACGCCACCAGGTGGGAATTGCAGCGCACCATGCCCGACGACGGTATTCGCCCCGCCGCCAAGGCCGGTTTGACCGGCATGCTGCTGGACGAGAGCCTGGGCGGCAAGGGCATGTCGAAGGCCGGCATGGCGCGGGTGATGGAACAATTGTCCATGGCCGACATGGGCTATGCCTTCTTGATGATTGTGCACAACAATTTCATGAACGCCATCGCCGACGGCGGTACCGAGGCGCAGAAACAGCGGTATTTGCCGCCCATGCTGTCCGGGGAGTGTCTGGGCGCATTCCTGCTGACGGAACCGCAAAGCGGCTCGGACGCGGCCAATGTGACGACCACGGCGCGCAAGGATGGCGACGGCTGGGTCCTGAATGGCGCCAAGGCCTGGATCACCTCGGCCGCCACCGCCGATTTGCTTAGCGTCTATGCCCAGACCGACGCTTCCCTGGGCTGGCGCGGCATCGCCACATTCGTGGTCGAAGCCGACCTGCCCGGCGTCATTCGGGAGCAGCCCTATAGCACCATGGGGGCGCATGTGATGGGTACCGGCGGCTTTCGCTTTGAAGACTGCCGGGTCGCCGACGATGCCATGCTGTATGCGCCGGGCGACGGTTTCAAGGGCGCCATGGCGGGGATCGATCTGGCCCGCGCCAACGTGGCGGCCATGTGCTGCGGCATGATGGCCAACAGCCTGGACGTGGCCCTGGCCTATGCCGCCAAGCGCCGTGCCTTCGGCCAGCGGATCGTCGATTTTCAGGGTATGCAATGGCAACTGGCCGATGTGGCGACGGATCTGCACGCCTCCCGCCTGATGGCGTATTCGGCCTTGGATGCCATTGATGCCGGGGAGGCGGCGGCGATCCCGGCGGCGCATGCCAAGAAATTCGCCACCCGCGCCGCCCTGACCGGCATCGCCCAGTGCATGCAGGCCATGGGCGCCGATGGCTACAAGCACGACTTCCCCCTGGCCCGCCATTTGGCCTGCGCCAAGATGGCGCAATACATCGACGGCAGCACGGAAATCCAAAACGTGGTGATTAGCCGGGATCTGTTGCGACGCTTTGATTGAGGAGAAGGTAATGCACGGCATCAAGGCGCTCACCTTCGATACGGGCGGTACCATTCTGGATTGGCATACGGGCATCTCCGGCGCCCTGGCCGAGGCCGGCGGGCGCCATGGCCTGGAACGGGACTGGCCGGCCATCGCCAACGAATATCGCGCTGCTTCTCTCAAGACCATGGCGAACACCGGCGCCGATGCGCCGGCGACATTCAACATTGATGATGTGCATCGCGAACAGCTTGCCGAGATGATAACCAAGCATGATCTGGGTGCCTTTTTGGCGGAGGACCGCGAGGCAATTTGGTACCGCTGGCATGAACTGGATTGCTGGCCGGATTTCCCCGCCGCCCTGGTCAAAATGCGGCGGAAATACATCGTCGCCTCCTTCACTATTCTGACGGTCTCGATGATCGTGGATACGGCGAAACGCAATGATCTGTCGTGGGATGCGGTGATCTCCTGCGAGATGATCGGGCAGTACAAATTATTGCCGGGCGCCTATCAACAAGCCGCCAAATGGCTGGCACTGGATCCCGGCCAGATCATGATGGTGGCCTGCCACAATGTCGATCTGAACGCGGCCCGGGATTTGGGCTTCAAATCCGCATTTGTGCGCCGACCGGACGAATGGGGCGCCGCCGGCCCGCCCGATCCCGATCCACACGGACACCACGACATCATCGCCGACGACTTCCCCGATCTGGCCCGGCAATTGGGCCTGGATGCCTGATCCAGGCGGAGAGGACGGCATGGCCCGGTGGCCGAAGCCGGTCGTGCTGGTCTTCGCCGTGGTCATCATTCTGGGGCTTGCCGCGCCGGGAGCGGCGGCGCGGGACGGCGCCAATATTCCCTTCGTCGACGCCCATGTTCACATGAACCGGCAATTGGCTTTGCTGCAATTGATGAACCAGACCCAGGTCGATCAAGCGGTCGTATTCTGGGGGCGCCACAGCAACAACGAAGCCCTGGCCCAAGCCGCCCGCACCCACCCGGGCCGCTTGCTGCCCTTTATCTCAATTTCACCCGAGCGGCGGCGTTACCGTGATTTCTGGCTGCGGGACGACACCGCGTTGCTGGCCGAGTTGGAGGCATCTCTGAAGACCGGCATATTCAAGGGCATTGGCGAGATCTCGGTGGTGCACTTTCCCTCACGTGGTTTTCCCGAGGCGGACTTCGACCCCATGGGCAAGTTGATGACAGGGATCATGAAACTGGCCGGGAAGTACCATTTGCCGGTGAATATCCATTGCGAGATCACCCGCCTACGTGAACTCTCGCAACTGCTGCATGCCTTTCCCACTGTATCGGTGATCTGGGCCCATGGCGGCTATACGCCCTATTTCCTGGCCCGGCGCATGATCGAAGAGCACCCCAACCTGACCTATGAATTGAGCGCGCGAACCTACCTGCGCCATCCCCGTTCGCCCGATTACACGGTGTTTCGCAATGCGACGGAGGTCTGGCCGCGCTGGCTCGAATTGATCGAGACACATCCAACACGGTTCATCATCGGCAGTGACGGCAGCCAGCGGCGTCTGCAACATGATGAAGCGAAAATTGCCCGGGTTCGGTTGCTGCTGTCCCAATTGACGTCCGAGACACGGGACTTGGTCGCCAGGGGCAATATCCTGCGGCTGATTGGCGAATAGCTCCGCGCCATGGTATTAAGGCGGCGCACTGATTGGCACCAGTCCGGGGTAGGCCCGTGTTGGCATCAGGTGCCTTGGTGTATGGGACGAAAATCATGACACGGCGTCTTTGGATCATGCTGCTCTGCGGCGTCCTGATCATGCTGGCGGGCAACGGCTTGCGGCTGACGTTCGGCGTCTTCCTGCGTCCGATCTCCATGGATCTGGAAATCGGGCGGCAGATCTTCGGCCTCGTTATCGCCGGGCAAACCCTGTTGTATGGCCTGACCCAGCCCGTCGCCGGTATGATCGCCGACCGCTATGGCGCAGTGAAGGTAGTTGTCGCCGGCTCGTTGATCTATGCCCTGGGCCTGTGGTGGACCTCCATCAGTACTTCCGCACTCGATCTGTATATTTCGATCGGGCTGTTGATCGGGCTGGGCCTGAGCGGGGCCAGCCAGGTCATCGTGCTTGGCGCCCTGGGCAAGGAGGTGCCGAACGAACGCAGGGGCGTGGTGTTCGGCAGCGTGATTGCCGCAGGCTCTCTCGGTATGTTTATTTTCGTGCCCGGCGTCCAGGGTTTGATTGACAGCTATGGCTGGCGCGAGACCCTGGTGATATGCGCCATATTTGTCGGCCTGGTGTCGGTCCTGGCGTTCGGGTTGCGGGTTAGGGCGACGGGCGGCGGCCACGGCCCAGCGCAGTCCCTGCGCGAGGCCATTCAGGAGGCACGGCAGCACAGGGGCTATGTTTTGCTGGCCACCGGGTTCTTTGTTTGCGGTTTCCACGTCACCTTTATCGCCACCCACTTTCCGGCTTTTCTGGCCGACGAAGGCGTTTCAACCACCGCCGCCGCCTATGCTCTGGGGATAATCGGGTTGTGCAATATCATTGGCGCCTTTGCCTTCGGCGCCGCCGGCGACAGGTTTCGCAAAAAGAACATTCTGACACTGATCTATCTTCTGCGCGCCGTCATCATGACGGTCATGCTGTTGACGCCCATCAACGACGTCACGGCGATTATCTTCGGCGCCAGCATGGGCCTGGTCTGGCTGGCGACCGTGCCCTTGACCTCCGGCATCGTCGCGCAAATATTCGGCACGCGGCATTTTTCCATGCTCTTCGGGGTGGTTTTCATGAGCCATCAGATCGGCGGTTTCAGCGGCGCCTGGCTGGGTGGACTGATTTATGACGCCACCGGTTCCTACGATCTGATGTGGGGCGTGTCGGTGGCCCTTGGCCTGGCCTCCGCCGCGCTGCACTGGCCGATCAAGGACCAGCCCCTGGAACGCCTGTCCGAGGGCGCCGTTAGGGCATAGGCAGGCGCACGGTGAAGCGGGCGCCGCCCGGATCGCCGTTGGAGCCGCCATCAAGCCCGGACCGGTTTCTTGCCGTGATGGTGCCGCCATGGGCTTCGATGATTTGCCGGCAGATCGACAGGCCCAGCCCGGAATGCCTACCGAAGGCTTCGCCGGCGGGGCGTTGGCTGTAGAAGCGTTGAAAAATCGCTTCTTCCCGGCCCTTTGGGATGCCGGGACCGTCGTCTTCGACGGTCAATTGCGCCATTTTCCCCTGTTGCTCCAGGGTCAGCCTGATTGTGCCGCCGGCCGGCGAAAACGACAGGGCATTGCCAACCAGATTGTCGACCACCTGACCCAGACGGCTGGGCAGGCCGTTGATCAGGACCGGCGCGCCGGGATCGACCCGCAGTTCGAACCTTGGGCCCGGCCCATCGTCAACCGACTGCCGCACGGAAATCAGCGTCTGTAGCAGGTTTGTCAGATCGACCGTCTCGGATTCCTCGCGCGCCAGTTCGGCATCGATCCGGCTGGCGTTTGAAATATCGCTGATCAGGCGATCCATGCGGCGCACATCCTCCGCCATGACCGCCAGCAGATGTTGCCTTTGTTCCGGGTCTTCCGTGCGTTCGATGGATTCCAAGGCGCTGCGCATGGAGGTCAGGGGATTCTTGATTTCATGGGCAACATCCGCGGCGAACACCTCGATGGCGTCCAGGCGGCCGTACAGGGCCTCGGTCATTTCATGCAGCGCCGCGCTCAAATCGCCAATTTCGTCGTGGCGGCGGCTCAGGTCGGGAATCTGCGCCCGCCGGCCCCGCCAGCGCCGCACCCGGTCGGCGGCCGTGGCCAACCGGCGCACCGGCCCGGCGATGGTGCCGGCCAGAAAAAACGACATCAGGACCGTTACGGTCAGCGCCAGGGCGGACGCCTGCAATATGGCAAGACGGGCATTGCGCACCCCTTCCTCGATATCGGCGCTGTCGGCGGACAGCAGCAAGGCCCCGACCACCCGGCGCAACTGCTGCACCGGCACCGCCACGGTCAAGATCAGGGTTTCGTCCGGCAACATGCGGATAGCGCCGCCGACCTCGCCGCCCAGGGCGACGGTCAGTTCCGGATAGTCGATCAGCCCGCTGCCCAAACGTTCCCGGTAGGGTGGAAAGGCCGGGCCCCTTGGCAGCCGTGGCAACAGCCAGTCATAAATGCTGTTGAAAAAATGCATCGCATGGTCCGCCGGGTCGGCGGGCGGCAGATAGCGTAATTGCACCTGCCGGCCGGCGGCGACAAGCTGCCTGGAATCCGCCAGCATGCCGCCGCCGGGCAGATACAATCTGGCCCGGGTCAGGGTCGGCGCCGCCAGGCGGCGGATGATGCGGGCGGAAATTTCGCCATCCAGGCGGCGCCGATCCTCGGGTCCGATCAGGGCGCTTTCGCCCAGGGCGCCGGCGATTAACTCCGCCTGGGTTTGCAAAGCGGCGATCTTGGCATCGATAAGGCCATCGCGATATTGATCCAGATAGAAAATGCCGCCGACCAGAACGCCAAGGGCCAGCACGTTCGGCGCCAGAATTCGCAAGGTCATGGTGGAAAAGCGGCGGCGCCGTCCGGGGCCGGGACCCTCGTTGCCGGCAAGACGGATTTGCGACGGACCGGCTGGGCGCGGCCCGGGCTGGCCAAGCTGCCCTACCACCGGGTTCCCTCCGCCGGTTGGCGCCGAAGCCCGCAATCGCCCTGGTAGGAAGGGCTATTCCTGGAAGCGATAGCCGAGGCCGTACAATGTTTCGATGCGGGTGAAGTCGTCATCGGCGGCCTTGAACTTGCGGCGCAGGCGTTTGATATGCGAATCGATTGTTCGGTCATCGACATAGATATTGTCGCCATATGCCGCATCCATCAACTGGTCCCGGCTTTTTACATGGCCAGGATGCTTGACCAGGGCCTGCAGGATCAGAAATTCGGTCACCGTCAATTGTACCCCGGCGCTGCGCCAGGTGCATTCGTGGCGGGTCGGGTCCAGCCGCAAATCGCCGCGAACCAGCAGTTCGCCGTCCTCGCTCTGGCTGGTTCGCCCGGCCGCTTCGGCCCGCCGCAACACAGCCCGGATACGTTCGATCAACAAACGTTGCGAAAACGGTTTTCGGATGTAGTCGTCCGCGCCCATCTTAAGGCCCAGCATTTCGTCGATTTCCTCGTCCTTTGAGGTTAGGAATATCACCGGCACGGTGGAGGCCCGGCGCAAACGGTTCAACAGCTCCATGCCGTCCATTCCGGGCATCTTGATATCCAGCACCGCCAGGTCCGGCGCCCTGGCGGTCATCGCCTGCAGGGCGGCCTGGCCGTCAGTATAGGTCGCGACCTTGAAGCCTTCCGCCTCCAACGCGATGGAGACGGAGGTCAGGATATTGCGGTCGTCATCAACAAGAGTGATGGTCGCGGCCATGCTGTGTCCTTTGTTTCTGGTTAGTGATGTAGGGTAGTTTGCACCCTAGTGCCAGAGGTTGCCGTCATTGCGGCCGGATTGTGGCCATATCAAGGCATGGTTAAAGACGGCGAATGGGCCGTTTCGCGATGACGTGAAAACGCCCCGCCAACAGGATCGCGGCCAAGGTGACGCCGCAAAATGTACCCATCATCAGGCCCGGCGTGCCCAACCCGGCCCAAATCGCGAAGCCATAGGCCGAAGGCACCATCACCAGCAAAAAAGAACAAAGATGCAGGATGGAAGGTACCCAGACGTCGCCCGTGCCCCGCAACGCTCCCATCAAGACACCTTGGGCGCCGTCGGTGATCAAGGTTGCCGCCGCTACCAGCAGGGTCGGCACGGCAATCATCAACAACGCTGGATCGCTGGTAAACAAACCCACCAGATGAGCCGGGAAAAACGCCATGATGACCGCCATGACGCCCATGAATACCGTAATCGCGAACAGGCCGCCCCAGCCCGAGAGCATCATCTGCCGCTGTTCGCCACGGCCGATGGCGAGGCCCACGTGCACCGCCGTTGCCGTGCCCACGCCGATCGCCGCCATGAAGCAAAAGGCGACTAAATTCATGACAATTTGAAAGGACGCGACAGCCTGCGCCCCCAGCAGGCCGGCAAACAGGGTCAGGGCGGCAAAAGCCGCCGATTCCAAACCCTGGGCCAGGCCCAACGGATAGCCCAGGCGGCGCAGTTTTCGGCTCAACTCCCGGCCTTGATGCAAGGGTCCGGCGATGTTGTAAGCGGCCGCATTCTTCATGCGCAGGATATAGATCACCGCCGCCAGGGCGATCAGCCAGCGCACGATGGTGCTGGCCCAGGCCGCGCCTTCGCCGCCCCATCCGAAATCGCCGCCGATCAACAGCCAATTGAGTGCTGCATTCAGAATATTGGCGGCGATCATGATCACCAGGCCGGGACCGGGCCGGTTCAGGGATTCCAGAAACAGGATCGTGGCCGTGAAAAGCAACTGTCCGGGCAGGCCGAAGTTCAGAATGGCGAGAACGCGGCTGGCGCCCTGCGTCAGCCCGGCTTCGTAGCCGAATAGTTGATAAAAATAGCCGCCGCCCTGGGCCAGAATCGCGAACAGAGCGCCCAGCACAACGGCATGGATGGCCGAGACGCGCCAAATCACGCCGCACTCGGCCAGTGTGCCGGCGCCGACCGCCTGGGCACATAGCACGGCCGTACCCACCAGCATGCCGACGCCGATCAACATGCAAACCATGTACACCGCCTGGCCCAAGCCGTAATACGCCAGTTCCGTACTGCTGAAATGACCGGTCATCGCCACATCAACGATGACCATGACCAACATGCCGGTCCGTGCCACGGCCACCGGCATCGCCAGTTTGGCGATGATCCGGACGCGGGCGGCAAAATCCGCCACCAGTCCATGGCTGGGATTGATGGGCGTGGTGCTATTCATGGCAGTGCGGCTTAGGGTCCCCGGCATCGGCTTTTGCTAGACAGGGCGCTATACTCGTCTTTTGCCGCAATAGCCATGGAACATTGCGATGAGGGAAAGCGCGAAAAAGGCCCGGCGGCTGGTGCGGGCCCACGACTGGGCGGGCCTGGGCACGATCATGGCCGAGGGCGGCGAGCCCTTTACCTCGCTGGTTCTGGTGGCGGCGGACTATGACGCCTCGCCGATCCTGTTGCTTTCGGATCTGGCCGAACACGCCCGCAATATCGCCGCTGACAACCGGGTGTCATTGCTGTTTGACGGCACCCGTGGCCTGCCCTCCGCCCTGACCGGTGCGCGGGTCAGCGTTCAAGGCCGGGCGCGGCGGATGCCTCGGGTTGACGATATGCGTCTGCGCCAGCGCTATCTGGCGCGCCATGAAGATGCCGCCGGCTATGCCGATTTTGGTGATTTCGCCTTTTTTCAGGTTGCGGTCGAGCGCGGCCATCTGGTTGCCGGGTTTGGCGAGATCGAATGGATCGACCGGGGTGAACTGCTCTACCAGCAAGCTGATCCGGAGGCGATGGCCGCCTGGGAGGCGGATGCCGTTCGGCATATGAATGAGGATCACCGCGACGCAATAGAGCTTTATGCTCGAAACCTGCTGGCGGCGGGGGAGACGGGTTGGCGCATGACCGGTTGCGACCCGGAAGGCTGCGATTTGCGGCGGGAGGGTTCCGTACTGCGGCTGGATTTCGACGAGACCGCCCATGATGCCGATTCGCTGCGACGGCAACTTGTCGCCCTTGCCCAGGCCGCGGCCGAGTCGGCGCGGTAGCGGGAAACGGCGTCATATGGCGCCCGTGCGGAGCCAATCTGCGCCATATTGCCGCACATTGCCGAATGAGGCGAAATTTTGCCATTCCCCATTATTGCCTCCTCAACAATTGCCGCTTATCTTGACCAAAGGGGCAGCATTAACAAAGGCGGGCGCATCGTCGCCATCATCGCAATCGGAATAGCCGTAATCGGTTTAACAATATAGGGTCTGTCGGTTTTCATGCCGGTGGACTTTCGTCGTCTCCTAGGAGAATGAAGTGACGCAAATTGGAGCTAACGTCAGCCGCCATGGGCTGAACACGCAGGGCATCAACAATCCCGGTACCGAGTATTGGAATCTGGCAACCCCGGCGCTGTATGAAATGGCCCTGGCCAACGGCGAGGGGGAATTGAGCAAGGGCGGCGCTCTGGTTTGCCGCACCGGCGTGCATACGGGCCGTTCCGCCAACGACAAGTTCATCGTGCGCGAGGCGGAGAACGAGGCGGATATAGATTGGGGTTCGGTCAACAAGCCAATTGAGGCCGAGGAGTTCGATGCCATCCTGAAGGCGCACCTGGCGCACTACGAAGGCAAGGATCTTTACGTCCAGGATGTCTGGGCCGGCGCCGACAAGGGCCATCGCCTGGGCGTGCGCATCATCACCGAACAGGCCTGGCACACGTTGTTCGCCCGCAACATGTTCATACAGCCGACAGCGGATGAGCTGGCAAATTTCCAGCCCCAGTTCACGATCTTGCAGGCGCCCGGACTGGAAGCGCCGTCGGGAACTCCGGGCCTGCGTACGGGTACGTATATTCTGGCCTCGTTCGAACGGCGCATGGTGCTTATCGGCGGCACCTCCTATGCCGGCGAGATCAAGAAATCGGTATTCTCGATCCTGAACTATTTGTTGCCGGCGCAGGATGTCCTGCCCATGCATTGCTCGGTCAATGTGGGTGCGGATGGCGGCTCGGCGATCTTTTTTGGCCTCTCGGGTACGGGTAAGACGACATTGTCGGCGGATCCCAACCGCCAGTTGGTGGGCGATGACGAGCATGGCTGGGGTGAGAACGGCCTGTTTAACTTCGAGGGCGGTTGCTATGCCAAGGTGATCAACCTATCAGCGGAGGCCGAGCCTGAGATATTCGCCACCACGCGGCGCTTCGGCACGGTGCTGGAGAATGTCGTGATGGACCACGACAGCCGCCTCCTGGACCTGGACGACGGCAGCTATACGGAAAATACCCGGGCCTCCTATCCACTGGATTTCATTCCCAACATCGCCGCTTCCGGCACCGCGGGGCATCCACGCAACGTGGTCATGCTGACCGCCGACGCCTTCGGCGTGTTGCCGCCTCTGTCCCGCCTGTCACCGGAACAGGCCATGTATCATTTCCTGTCGGGCTATACCGCCAAGGTCGCCGGTACGGAAAAGGGCGTCGGCAGCGAACCGCAGGCGACCTTCTCCACTTGCTTCGGCGCGCCATTCATGCCGCGCCATCCCGCCGTTTACGGCAATATGCTGCGGGACCGCATCGCCATGCATGGCGTTGATTGCTGGCTGGTGAATACCGGCTGGACCGGTGGCATCTACGGTACCGGATACCGCATGCCGATCCAGCATACCCGGGCTCTGCTGAGCGCGGCGCTGGAAGGTCAACTGGCCGATGTGCCGTTCCGCATGGACGAGAATTTCGGCCTGATGGTGCCCGAATCATGTCCCGGCGTGCCGAGTGAGATTCTCGATCCGCGCAGCACCTGGGCGGATGGCGATGCCTATGATGCCCAGGCGCAGGATTTGGTTGCCCGCTTCCGCGAAAATTTTGCCCAGTACGAAACGCACGTGGACGATCGCGTCAAGGCGGCCGCGCCAAAAGCCGCCTAACGGCTGCAATCTGGTACTTGCAACCCGGCCGGGAACTGACCGGGCCAGGTGTGGCCATCTGCCGCATTGGAGTTTGCTGCGCCGTCCCCTAGTTTTTTCACCGTTGTTCGGCGGCGTTGAGGATTCCTTGATGTTCGTCATTGGGGGTTGTTGGGGATGTTGACGCGGGGGCGCAATGTATAAAGAGACACTCAGCAAGGATCTGGCCAAATTTGACCGGGTTGGCGCCGCGACGATAGAGCAGGCCCGGCCGGTTACCAAAGTGGGCCTGGCCTTGCTGTTTCTGCTAATTGTCTGGGTTGGTGTGACCATTGCCAGCGCGGGCGGGGAACAGCGCATTGTGATCATCGTCGCCGGCATCATCGGCGGCTATATGGCGCTGAATATCGGCGCCAACGACGTGGCCAACAACGTGGGCGCGGCGGTCGGCTCCCGTGCCCTGACGATGATGGGGGCATTGATCATCGCCTCGATTTTCGAAGCCATGGGCGCGATTGTCGCGGGCGGCGACGTGGTCGGCACGATTTCCAAGGGCATCATCGCGCCGGAAGATTTTCCAAGTTCCGATCTGTTTATCTGGAGCATGCTGTCGGCGCTGCTGGCCGCCGCCCTGTGGGTCAATATCGCGACCATGCTGAACGCGCCGGTTTCGACTACCCATTCCATCGTGGGCGGAGTTATTGGGGCGGGTATCGCGGCGGTGGGGTTCAGTGTCATCAACTGGCCGAAGATGGGCATGATCGCCGCATCATGGGTCATTTCACCTGTCATGGGCGGTGCCATAGCAGCCATTTTCCTGGCGTTCATCAAGGCCAATATTATCTATCGGGACGACAAGATCGCCGGCGCCAAGCGTTGGGTGCCGATCCTGGTCGCCATCATGGCCGGTGTCTTTTCCGCCTATCTCGTCATGAAGGGCCTGAAACGTGTCTGGCGGCCCGACGGCTGGACCATAACGGCGATTGGCGTCGTGATCTTTGCCGTGACCTACATGATCGTCAATCCCTTGATCCAGCGCCAGGCCGAAGGCATGGAAAATCGGAACAAATCCGTGCGCTCCCTGTTTACCATTCCATTGATTTGTTCCGCCGCCCTGTTGTCGTTCGCCCATGGTTCCAACGACGTGGCGAATGCCGTTGGCCCCTTGGCGGCCATCGTCGGGGTGGTTGAATCCGGTCACGTGGCGGCCAGGGTCGAGATCCCGCCTTGGGTGATGTTTATCGGCGCCGCCGGCATATCGGCGGGACTGTTGCTATTCGGGCCGAAATTAATTCGTACCGTCGGTCAGCAGATTACCAAGATGAACCCCATGCGGGCCTACTGCGTGGCGCTGTCGGCGGCGATCACGGTAATTATCGCCTCGGCCCTGGGTCTGCCTGTCAGTTCGACCCATATTGCCGTTGGCGCGGTCTTCGGCGTCGGGTTTTACCGGGAATGGCAAACCGCCCGGCGGACCCATATTAACCACGGCCGCTATGGCGAGGCGCGCAAGAAAATCGACCTTGAAGACCAGGCAGAAAAGGCCTTGCGGCGCAAATTGGTCCGCCGCTCGCACCTGATGACCATCGCCGCCGCATGGGTCATCACCGTGCCCGCCTCCGCCATCGTCGCCGGTGTCATTTTCTGGATCTTGCAGGCCGTCCGGGGCTTCTGATCCGGACCGGAAAATGCCTGGACTTGCTATTTCGCTGAAGGCACAGTCGCCACCGGTGAAAGCCGAACGCAATCCTCTTCCGACAACGGATGCCGGATATGATCCAGGACGATAGTGGTGATTCCGATAGCGCCGTGCCGCGCGCGCCGGCGGTACGGCGGCGTTCGAAATCCGATGCCAAGCGCCAGCGCATTCTTGACGCCGCGGCCAAGGTGTTCCGCGAAAAGGGCTACGCCGGCGCCCGCCTGTCCGATATCGCCGCCGCCGCCAATACTCAGGCCGGCAGCCTCTATTATCATTTCGAATCCCGCGATGCCCTGGTGCGGGCGGTTCTGGACGTCGGCGTCGAAAATGCCTTTTCCGCCGTCGCAGCGGGTGTCGAGGCATTGGGACCGCGGGCCGGACCGCGTGAAAGGTTGATCGCCGCGATCAAGGTCCACATCGAAACCAATCTGGAACAGGACAATTATCTCTCCGCCAATGCCCGGATATTCGGCCAGGTGCCACTCGCGATCCGCGAACCGCACCTGCAAAAGCAGCGGGCTTATGGTGATTTTTGGCGGCAATTGCTGGCCGAGGCGGGGCAGGCCGGCCTGATGCGCCCCGACCTTGATCCTTCCGCCAGCCGGATGCTGATACTTGGTATGCTGAACTGGTGTGTCGAATGGTACCGGCCCGGCCGTTTGAGCGCCGCGGAGATCGCGGCGCTGGCAGCCGATATTCTGATGGACGGGCTAATGAAAGCGGCACCGGGCGAAGCGCCGGAGAACCTGGCGGCTGATGATCAGGCGCCGGGCGGTGGTTCAGCGTGACGGCAGCACCAGAATGCGTCCGTGACCGCGGCGCTCGGTAAGCATCTTGATGGCGGCGATACCATCCGCCAGGGGCAGGGTATCGGTGACCAGGGGCCGCAGCTTGCCTTCGGCGTACATCGCCAACAATTCCGCGCCGGATCGTTGGAATTTGTCCAGTGCGTGCCATTGAAAATAGCGCAGGTTGGAACCCAGCGCCGACCGGTGCTTGACCAGCAACCGATTGGCCGGAATTTTCGGTATGCCGCCGACAAAGCCGACTACGACGATACGCCCGCCCCAGGCCAGCGAGGACAGTGCCTCATCGAACAGATCGCCGCCGATCGGATCGAAACAAAGATCGGCGCCCCGCCCCTCGGTCGCGGCCATGACCCCTTCCTTCAGGCTGCCCGAGCGGTAGTTGACCAGAACGTCGGCGCCCTGGGCCTCTGCCGCCGCCAGCTTTTCCGCCGTGCTTGCCGCCGCGATCACCCGGGCACCCATGGCCTTGCCGATATCCACCGCCGCCAGGCCGACGCCCCCCGCCGCGCCCAGCACCAACAGGGTCTCGCCAGCCTCCGGCCGCCCCTGCCAGCGGAGCGCCACGTGTGATGACAGATAGGCGCCCGGAAAGGCGCCGGCATCCTCGATCGGCATGTCATCGGGAATGACAAAGGCATCCGAGGCCTCGGCCAGACAATATTCCGCCATGCCGCCATGGCTGACGATCGCCATCGCCCGCTGCCCCGGTCTAAAGCCCGTGACCTCGGCGCCGCAGGCCCTGACCATGCCGGTGGTCTCCATGCCGGGGCTGAAGGGGAAGGCGGGCCGGGTCTGATAATGGCCGGCAATCAACAGGGCATCGGCGTAGTTGGTCGCCGTTGCCTGCACTTCGATCAGGATCTGTTTCGGTCCCGGCACCGGGATCGGCACCTCTTCCAGCTTCAAGCTGTCCGCATCGCCCCAGGCGCGGCAGATCAATGCTCTCATGGTGGTTTTCCTCTCCGAAGCAAGAAACTCTAAAGCACGGCGCGGGCCTCGCGGCCAAGGCTGTCGACGATCGAAACGATTTCCTCCCGGGTGCTGCCGGGCCGCAGCACGGCCCGGATCCCAAGATCCAGCAAGGCCTGTATATCTTCGACCGGAATTGTGCCGCCGACCACCACCGGAATATGGCCGCAGTCGTTCCCGGCCAGCAGCTCGATAACCTCGCGGCAATGTGCCAGATGGGTGCCGCCGAGGCTGGACAGGCCGATCACATCGACATCTTCCTGCACGGCGGTGGTGACGATGGCCTCGCCGGTCCGATGGATGCCCAGATAGATAACTTCCATTCCGGCATCGCGCAGCATTGCCGAGACCACCTTGACGCCACGGTCATGGCCGTCCAATCCGGCCTTTGACAGCAGCACCCGCATGGCCCGCCCGCCGCCTTTTACCTGCTTGGCGGACTGGCTCATGCCGCCAGGTCCTCGGTCGGCTCCAGCACGCCCAAGGGATCGTAGGGATGGTCCATGGCCAGACGCATGGTGCCGATTATTTCTCCAACCGTCGCATAGACCCGCGCGGCCGCGATCATCGCGGGCAGCAGATTATGCCGCTCGCCCATTTTGGCCTGGGCATGCAGCCGGCGCAGGGCATGGCGCACCGCGCTGTCATCGCGCTCCGCCCGCAGCTTGCGCACCGCTTCCGCCAGTTTTTCACCCTGGCCCTCGGGCGGCTTGTGAATGCCGCCGGGCGTTTCGGTTTCCGGGGGTTGCTGGTACTCGTTGACGCCGACCATGATCTTTTCGCCGCGCTCTATCTCGTCCTGCCGCACCAACAAGGCATCATCGATCTGCCGCTGTACCCAGCCCGAACGAATGGCCGCCGCCATGCCGCCCTGTTGCTTGATGCTATCGAGAATTACGTAAGCGTCCTTTTCGATCTGATTGGTCAGGCTTTCGATGTAGTAGGAACCGCCCAGTGGGTCGGAAACCCGGGTGACTCCGGTCTCGTGCGCCAGGATCTGCTGCGTCCGGATGGCCAGGCTCTGGGAAATCTCGGTAGGCAAGCCGATCGGTTCGTCGTAGGAGCAGCAATGGACCGACTGCGCCCCGGCCAGCACCGCGGCCAGGGCCTGATAGGCGACGCGGATGGCGTTGTTCAGGGGCTGGGCCGCGGTCAGGGAGACGCCGGCGGTATGGGCGCCAAAGCGGAATTGCCAGGAGCGCGGATTCTTGGCGCCGAAATCCTCGCGCATCATCCGCGCCCACATGCGCCGTGCCGCCCGCAGTTTGGCAATTTCCTCGAACAGATCGATATGGGCCGAGCAATAGAAGCTGCGCCGGGCCGAAAAATCGTCGATGTCCAGCCCGCGCGCCAACGCGCTTTGGGTGTATTCGATGGCGTTGCCGAAGCCGAAGGCAACCTCCTGCGGCGCGTTCAGGCCCTGTTCGCGTAAATCATAGAAATTGACATTGCCGGTATGCCAAAGCGGCATGTGCTGGGTGCAATATTCAATAATATCGACCGAGGCCTTGAGGCCCAGATCAACGGGACAGGAATCGCCATAGCCGCAATATTGGAAATGCAATGTGTCGTTCTGCACGGTCCCGCGCAGGGCCGCCGGGTCGATGCCGCGCTTTTCAGCCAGAGCGAGATAAAGCGCCATCCAGACCAGGCTGTCGAGACCGGAAATATCGAAGGCGACGCTGACCCGGTCGATTGGGATGTCATCGAACAGGTCCTCGAAGTCGGCAAGCGAGCTGACGGAGACCCCTTGCACGCCGGCGTCGTTGATGCCCATGGGATGGTCGGCATCAATGCAGAGCGAGCCGTTGTTGTCGTCGATGATGGAAAGACCGGAGACGCCGTTTTCGATTTGAAAACGCATGCGTGCGTTGGTGTCACGGCCCGAGCCGAAACCGCAGACTTCGCGTTTGGTCCACAAGCGGCCACGGTACATGTTCTCGTGAATGCCGCGGGTATAGGGGAATTGCCCCGGATCCGCCAATTCCGAACCATAGTCGAGGCTGTCAAGATCATCCGGGCCATAGACGTTCTTGCATGGCAGCCCTGACCAGGTTTCGTTCTGCGTCGCCGCCTTCGTGTAGGCCTGTTCGAGGGTCTTGCTGGGATCGTCGCTCATCTCGCACCTCACGGCATCGCCGGACTGCTGGGCCGATTGATTGGCTATTGGTCAGCGTCCGGACTGATTTTCTAATTCATTTTAGAATTTGAATTCTTGTGAGAAATCTGTTCGATGTCAACCAGCCATTGCCGTGCCGCGGAGGACGACGCGGTGCGGTCTAATCAGCCACGGCATCCTTGGCGATCTTGGCGAAGATTGCGTCCAGTTCGCCCGCCATAGTGTCAAGGTCGGCGCTGCCATAGGGTTTGAAGACGGCGGATGGTCGGCGATAAGTGAGCCGCGCCGTGCCGTCGGCGTTCTCCGTCACGTAGAAACGCAACGGCGCCTCTATTCCCGCCGCGACGCTGGCGCGCAGCATGCGCACGGCAAAATCGTTTCTGAAAACGCCATAGACCCCGTTGCCCGGTATCTCGATGCCCCGCCGCGCCGCGCCCATGGAGGCCGAGGCCCGGGCGACAACGCCCATGCGGTGTTTGCGCACCGCCGCGTCCAGATCATTGAACAGAGCCTTGAAGTTCTTTTCCGAGGCAAGGACCTGCATGCCGTCGTGGGGATAGCCCTGATCCGCCCATCCCGGCAGCGGCAGCAGGGCAAAAACGGCAAACAACACCAAAGCCCGCGGCAAGTTCTGAATAGATGGCATGGTAATACCTCCCCAATGATTGGCGGTTCAGCCAATCATAAGGAATAGCCATGCCGATGTGCCGGCCTTCACCCAGACGTGAAATGAAGTGTTCTAACCCAGTTGCTGGCCGTACAGATCCATGGTGCGCTGCCGCGCAAGATTTGCGACCGCTTCGTTATAGGAGCCACGGTGATCACAGTTGAAGCCATGGTCGGCATCATAAATGTGAACCTCTGCGTCCGGATGGGCCGCGCTTATCGCCTTCACATCGTCAAGCGGAATGCCCGCGTCATGCTCGCCGAAGTGCATCAGCATGGGGCAGCCTTCCTTTTCATTCACATAGGGCATGATCTGGCCGCCGTAATAGACCACCGATGCCGCCACCGGCAGGCGCGTGCCCGCCAGATAGGAAATCGTACCGCCCCAGCAATAGCCGACGGTGCCGACCTTCACGCCCTCGCCCACCATCACATCGACCACCGCCTGCACGTCCAGCATGCAAAGGTCCCAGGAAAAGGCGTCCTTTAAATCGCGGCCAACGGCGATATCCTCCGGCGTGTAGCCCAGCTCGCAATTTTTCGACTCCGTACGGTCATAAAGCGCCGGTGCGATCGCCAGATAACCATCCGAGGCGAAGCCGTCACAGGTTTCGCGGATGTGATCGTTGACCCCAAAAATTTCCTGAATAACGACAATGCCGCCCCGCGCCGCGCCCGCCGGGTCCGCCCGGTAGGCGCCAAAGCTATGGCCGTCGCTGGCTGTTAAGGTGAGGTTTGTTCCCATGATCGCGCCCTTCCCATTGATAATTTCGTTGCAGCCAGTATGGCATGTTCAGCGCTCGACGTCTGCAATTGGTCGAACGCCACGCTACCTGATAGTGTCGTTGCCGCTCCTAGCGCATGTCGGGTTTAACCAAACCCGAACCCATGCGCCAAAACCTTTAGAATAGAGCAACTTATCCGCATTCAATTGAATGCGGGTGGCTCTAGCAAGGATATGCCAGCGGAGGCTACGATGGAATTCGGAATTTGCATGTTCGCGACGGACTATTCGATGCAGGCGGCGGATCTGGCCGTCGCGGTCGAGGAACGCGGCCTGGATGCGCTGTTCGTGCCTGATCACACGCATATCCCGGCCAGCCGCGACAGCCAGTTCACCCTGGGCGGCGATCTGCCCCCCGACTACTCCCACAATGTGGATATGTTCCTGACCCTGGCGGCGGCGGCGGTGGTAACCAAGCGTATCCGCCTTGGTACTGGTATCTGCCTGGTGGTGGAGCGCGACCCGATCATCACCGCCAAGGAGGTTGCCAGCCTTGACCATATCTCGGGCGGGCGGGTCGATTTCGGCATTGGCGGCGGCTGGAACAGGGAGGAGTTGGAAAATCACGGCATTCCCTGGAACCGCCGCTGGAAAGTGGCGCGGGAGCGCATCGAGGCGATGCAGGCGATCTGGACCCAGGACGAGGCAAGCTACGACGGCGAGTTCGTCAAATTCGAACGCATCCAGTCTTGGCCGAAGCCGGTGCAGAAGCCGTATCCGCCGGTTTATGTCGGCGGCGACGCGGCGGGAACCTTTGGCCGGGTCCAGCGTTACGGCGATGGCTGGATTCCCATGCTGGCGGCGGAGGGTAACCAAATCGATCTCAAGGCGGAGCGCATGGCGGAACTGGCCGCCCTGGCCCAGGCGGCCGGGCGCAAGCCCTATCCGATCACCACGTTCGGTACGCCCCGCGACCCGGACACGGTGGAAAAACTGGCCAAGGCCGGCGTGACGCGGTGCATTTTCGGCATCAAGGCGGCACCGGATGATGACGTTCTGCCCCGCCTCGACAAGATCACCCGCCTGGTCGAGACGATACGGGGCTAGAGCGGGGGCCTACCAACTGCCGGTGTTTTCCATCGACGCCCAGGGTTCTTGCGCCGGTAGGGCATCGCCGGTCTGCAACAGCTCGATCGAGATATTGTCCGGCGTCAGGATGAAGGCCATGTAGCCATCCCGGGGCGGCCTGTTGATGGTAACGCCCGCATCCATCAGGCTTTGACAGGTGTCGTAAATATTGTCGACCTGATAGGCCAGATGGCCGAAATTGCGCCCGCCGGCATAATCTTCCGGATCCCAGTTGTAGGTCAATTCCAGGGTTGGCGCCCGGGTTTCCCTGGCGGCATTCTCATCCACCGAGGCGGCGAGGAAGATATTGGTATAGCGGCCTTTTTCGCTTTCCACGCGGCGCACCTCGACCATGCCCAGCAGGTTGCAAAAGAAGTTCAGCGTGTCGTCAAGGTTCGAGACACGAACCATGGTGTGAAGATATCTCATGGGAGGTTCCGTTTCCTGTGTCTATAATATTCGCCTGAACGGAGAATTTGACATTTCCGCGCATTTGTCGAGCGGAACGTGATTGATCACGGCCAATCATAAAGGAAGAAGGACATGAACGGCACCATTTCATCCGAGACCGCACCCGCATTACAGGGCATCAAGGTTCTCGACCTGACGCAATTCGAAGCGGGACCGTCATGCACCGAGGCCCTGGCCTGGATGGGCGCCGACGTGGTCAAGGTGGAGGAGCCGAACAAGGGCGAGCCCGGGCGTTGGAGCTTCACGGACAAGCCGGGCACGGATTCCAACTATTTTCTTTATTTCAATCTCAACAAGCGCTCGATCACCTGCAACCTCAAGGATGACGAAGGCAAGGCGCTGCTGGCCAAATTGATCGAAAATGTCGATGTGGTGATCGAAAACATGGCGCCGGGCACTTTCGCCAGGCTTGGTTTTGACTATGAACGGTTAAGCGCCATCAATCCCCGGGTGATTTTTGCACAGATCAAGGGCTTTGCGCCCGATAGCCCGCATGCCAGCTATCTTTCATTCGATATGATCGCCCAGGCCACCGGCGGCACCATGGCGATCAACGGCGAGCCCGGGCGTCCGCCCGTCCGGCCGGGTTCGACCATTGGCGATACCGGCACCGGCATGCTCTGCGCCATGGGTATCCTCGGCGCGCTGTTTCAGCGCCATGCGACCGGGCGCGGCCAGCACATCCAGATCGCCATGCGCGATGCCGTGCTGAACTATTGCCGCACCGCGATGTCCAAGCAAGTGCCCAACGATAGCGCCAACCCCCGCGCCGGCAACGAAATCGTTGGCTCGTCTCCCGGCGGCCTTTATCCGTGCAAGCCGGGCGGTGCCGACGACCATTGCTTCATTTTCGCCTCCCGCGCCAACGAGGAACACTGGCGCCGCCTGGCCCGCATCATCGGGCGCGAGGATATGATCGACGATCCAAACCTGCAGAACCCCAACGACCGTTACGCGGCCCGCGAAACCGTGGACGCGGCAATCACCGGGTGGACCATGCAGCACAGCAAGGACGAGGTGATGCAGGCCATTGCCGGTGCCGGCGTACCCTGCGGCGCGGTCTTCAATACGCTTGAGCTGATGCATGACGAGGACCTGCATGCCCGTGGCATCATGACCAAGATTGATCATCCCCAGCGTGGCGCGGTTAATGTCGCCGCCTGGCCGTTGAAGATGTCGGACAGTCATGTCCCGGTCAAATCCTCACCCCTGCTGGGCGCGGATAACGAGGCCATTTACGGTGATTGGCTGGGCTATTCCGAAGACGACGTCAGGGACATGCGCGAACGCCGCGTCATCTAAGACACTTACCACAGAAATATTTTATTGGAGTTGAGCATGGCTAAGGTTACGGGCGCCACCTTGATGGCGAGAAGTCTGAAGCAGCAGGGCGTCGAGTATATGTTCGGCATCGTCGGCTTTCCGGTGCAGCCGATCGCCGCCGCGGCGCAAGAGGTCGGCATCAGGTATGTCGGAATGCGGAACGAGCAATCGGCGTCTTACGCGGCCCAGGCGGCGGGCTATCTGACCGGGCGTCCCGGCGCCTGCCTGACGGTTTCTGGTCCCGGTGTCGTGCATGGCCTGGCGGGCCTGGCCAACGCGCAGCAGAATTGCTGGCCGATGATCATGATCGGCGGCGCCTCGCCCACATATCAAAACGGCATGGGCGGTTTTCAGGAGGAGCGTCAGGTGCAGATTGCCTCGCCGTTCTGCAAATTCGCCCACGCCGTCGAACACGTCCACCGCATCCCCTTCTATGTGGAGCAAGCGGTGCGTCAATCCATCTACGGCCGCCCCGGCGCGGTCTATCTCGACATGCCCGACGATATTATCAAGGGCGAGGTCGAGGAGGACGAAGCCCCGGCCATGGCCACGATCCCCGAGCCGCCGCGTATGCAGGCCATGCCGGAGAATGTGGAAGCCGCCCTTGACGCCATGGAATCCGCCGAGCGGCCCCTGGTCATCGTCGGCAAGGGCATGGCCTGGAGCCGGGCCGAGGACGAGGTGCGAGCCTTCATCGAACGCACGCAACTGCCGTTCCTGGCCTCGCCCATGGGCAAGGGCGTGCTGGATGACAATCATCCGCTTTCGGTGGGCGCGGCGCGCAGCCATGCCCTGAAGGAGGCCGATGTAATCTTCGTGATGGGCGCGCGGCTGAACTGGATCATGCATTACGGCCTGCCGCCGCGCTTCAACAAGGATGTTCGGATCGTGCAACTGGACCTCTCGCCCGAGGCCATCGGCAACAATGTTCCGACCGAGGTCGCCCTGGTCGGTGACGGCAAGGCCATCGTCGGTCAGCTCAACAGCGCCTTGGAGAACCGGCAATGGTTCTACCCCACCGGCACCGACTGGATGGCGGCGATCCAGGAAAAGGCCGCCGCCAATGCCGAGTCGATCCAGCCGATGATCGACGACAATTCCACGCCGACCAACTACTACCGGGCCCTGAAGGATATCAGCGCCTGGGCGACCGAGGACGCGGTGATCATTGGCGAGGGCGCCAACACCATGGATATCGGCCGCACCCAGCTGCCCAACGCCGCGCCCAGGCTGCGCCTGGATGCCGGCAGCTACGGCACCATGGGTATCGGCATGGGCTTCGCCATCGCCGCTGCGGTGGTGCATCCCGACCGGCCGACTATTTCGGTATCCGGCGACTCGGCAATCGGTTTCTCCGGCATGGAGATCGAGACCGCCTGCCGCCACAACCTGCCGATCAAGATCGTGGTTCTGAACAACGGCGGTATCGGCAAGGGCATCGCCGAATTCCCCACCGACGCACCACTGCCGCCCGGCGTTCTGACCATCGGCGCGCGCTATGACCTGATGATGGAGGCTTTCGGCGGCAAGGGTATCTTCATCGAAGATCCGGCAGACCTGGCCGGCGCATTGGAAGAGGCCAAGGCCCATCCCGGCCCGGCCCTGGTCAATGTGGTGCTGCACCCCGAAGCGGGCCGCAAGCCGCAGCAGTTCGGCTGGCTGACGACCTGATCGAAAGGCCGGCTATTCGGTGCTCTCCGTGGGCCGGCGCAGGTACCGGCCCATGGAGGTCATTTCCAGGACGACCTCGCCCTTTTGATTGCGCAGCCAGATTTGCGCCCGCATGGTGCCCCGGTCCGGTTTGCTGCGCGACGGCGTGGCGGACAGGACCTTGGTGCGGGCGGACAGGATATCGCCGGGGCGTACGGGCAGCAGCCATTTCAGATCGTCGAAGCCAGGGGAGCCCAGGCTGGCCATTCTTTCCTTGCCCTCCTCATCATTCTGAGCATCGCAGGCCATACGCATGAACATGGCGCAGGTATGCCAGCCCGAGGCGATCAGGCCGCCATAAATGCTGTCCTTGGCGGCCTCCTTGTCGGTATGGAACGGCTGGTTGTCGTAGCGCCGCCCGAACGCCATGACCTCCTCTTCCGTCACCTCGTAGGGGCCGAACTCCCGCTCGGCGCCAACCTCGATATCTTCCAGATAGATCATGCGGCATCTCCCGCCGCGGCCGGTTCCGTGGGACGGCAGCCATACATGGCGACGCCCTCCAATTGCACCACCTTGGCCTTGTCCTGGTTGAAAACCTCCGTGCGCACGCTGATCAGGCCCATGGGGCGGGACGAGGATAGGCGGGCCGACAACACGGTCATCCGGCCATGCAGCACATCACCGGGCCGCACCGGCACCAGCCAGCGGCAACGATCCATGCCCGGCGCGCCCAGACTGGCCAGCTTTTCGGCCTTGATATAATTGGCCAGCAGTTCCATGACCATGGCGCAGGTGTGCCAGCCCGATGCGATCAGGCCGCCGAAAAAGCTCGCCTCGGCGGCTTCGGCGTCGGTGTGAAAGGGCTGCGGGTCATATTTGCTGGCGAATTCGACGATCTCTTCCGCCTCCACCACCCGTTGCCCAAGGTCCCAGACCTCGCCCACCTCAATGTCTTCAAAATACTTCATACCGCTACTCCACTGCGAACCCGCCCCCCTCTATCATGCCACTGGCATTCCTGCAAAGCCGGGTGGGATATTGCGCGTGGCGTTCTGTTCACGCCGGGGCCGCGGTTGTGCCGCCATTGCGAGAAAGCTAGATTAGGCGGTGGACATCCACACCGGACAACAACCATCCAGGGGAGGAAAACGCAATGCGGATGCAAGGTAAACTTGGCATGGTGACGGCGGCGGCGTCGGGCATGGGACGCGCTGGCGCGATACGGTTTGCCCAGGAGGGCGCGGCGGTGGCCGTGGTCGATATCGACGAGGCGGGCGTCAAGGCCGTCGTCGACGAGATCGAGGCGGCGGGCGGCAAGGCGCATGGCATTGCCGCCGACCTGACCAAGGATTCCGAGTCGCTTCGCGTCGTCAAGGAAGCCGCCAATGCCCTGGGCGGGCTGGATTTCGCCTGGAACCATGTGGGCCATCCCGGGCCGGCATCAATTGAGGGTCTCGATATGGCGGATTACGACCTCGCCATGACGCTGAACCTGCGCACGGTTCTAATCTCGACCGAGGCGCAGTTGCCAGAGCTACGGGCACGCGGCGGCGGCGCCTTGCTATATACGGCATCCACCTCCGGACTTCAGGGCTCGCCGTTCAGTCCCGTCTATTCCGCCGCCAAACACGGTGTCGTCGGCTATGTCAGAGCCATGGCAAAACGCTATGGCAAGGAGAATATCCGCCTCAACGCGCTCTGCCCCGGCGCCACCGACACGCCCATGTTGCGGGTCTTCGTGGCCCGGCCGGACCAACAGTCGACCCAGGGCCGGGATCCGGAGGAGCTGGTTCAGAAGCGTGCTGGACAAAACGCCATGGGCCGGCCAGGCCGGGCGGAGGAAATGGCCAATGCCGCGCTGTTCCTGTTGTCGGACGAGGCATCGTTCGTTACCGGCGCCGCGCTCCCCGTCGACGGCGGTACCACCGCCTGAACGATCTTGCCTATCTGGGAGAGAGATATGTTGACCTTGGTATTCTGTCTGCGCCGCCGGCCTGAACTAAGCCGGGAGGAGTTCCAGCGTTATTGGCGGGAACATCACGGCCCCCTGATGAAAAGCAACATGAAGGCCCTCGATGCCCGCAAATATCAGCAATGGCATACCTGCGACGGCCCGGAGGCGGAGCAACTCATGCGCTCGCGCGGCGGGTCGGAGGATTATGACGGCCTAGCCGTGGTCTGGTGGGATGATCTGGCGCATTTCGTCGCCGCGACCGGCACCGATGACGGCCGCGCGGCGGGCCGGGAAATGTACAAGGATGAGCTGAACTTCATCGACTTGGAGAATTCGCCGATATTCATGACGGAAGTTGGGTATGAAGCGACTGGCCCGGATGAGCCATAGGCTGTTGCCTTGCTGAAGCCTTGGGCGCAGTCTTGTTGCTGTCATGAGCCTGCTACACGGAACCTGCATCGCCATCGGCGCCAACGCAATTCTGCTGCGTGGGGCACCGGGTTCGGGAAAATCGGACCTGGCCCTGCGCTTGCTTGGCCGAACCGATCTGGCTGCCCGGCTGATTGCCGACGATCAGGTTGAAGTGGTACGCCGGGAAGATCAATTGTGGGCCCGGACGCCAGCATCAATCGCCGGTCTGTTGGAAGTGCGGGGCATCGGCATCGCCCATCTGGACTGCCTGGCGGAGGCCCGGTTGCGTCTGGTCCTGGATTTGTTGCCCATCGCGGATGTGCCGCGCATGCCGGTGGCGGCGACCTGCACGATTGACGGCATCGCCTTGCCGCTATACCCCTGTGCGCCATTCGAGGCGTCCGCGCCCGACAAGGTCGCGCTACTTGCGCGCTCCCTGGATGAGGATATTCTGCGGTCATGACAGTGCGCGCGGCAGATCAGCAAGACGGCGATGGCGGTAAAGGCAGCGGCAAAGACGGCCGCCAGCCCCGGGTCCGCCTGTTGCTGATTACCGGACTGTCGGGGGCCGGGCGGACGCTGTCCCTAAAGGCGTTGGAGGATGTCGGCTATGATGCCATCGACAACCTGCCCCTGTCCCTGATCCCCAGCCTGATCTACGCGCTGACCCGGTCCGGCGACAGCCATCGCGACCGTGCCATCGCCATTGCGGTGGACTTTCGCCAGCGGGATTTCAGTGCCGAGGCGTTTGATCAGGCCACCGCGCCGCTGGCGGCCCGGGATGATATCGACATGAGCGTGGTATTCCTGGACTGCGACAATCAGGTCTTGGCCCGCCGATTCACCGAAACCCGGCGCCGCCATCCCCTTGGCGAAGACCGTCCGGTGATGGACGGCATCATCCGGGAGCGGCAATCGCTGGCGCCAATCAAGGAACGCGCCGATCTGTTGATTGACACCTCGAACCTGAACGTCGGCGAGTTGCGGACCCTGGTCGGCGGCCATTTCCGCCCCGCCGATGATCCGGGCCTTGCGGTTTCGGTCATGTCGTTTTCATACCGCCAAGGTTTACCGCGGGAATCGGACCTGGTCTTCGATGTGCGCTTTCTGGCCAACCCCCATTATGTCGACGAATTGCGGCCCCTGACGGGCCGGGATCCTGGCGTTGGCGCCTATATCGCCGCTGATCCGGCCTGCGAGCCGTTTTTGATATCGCTAAGCCAAATGCTGGAAACGCTTTTGCCTCTTTATCAACGTGAAGGAAAAAGCTATTTGACGGTGGCGATTGGTTGTACGGGTGGCCGTCATCGCTCGGTCTATGTTGCCGAGGAGTTGACGCGGCTTCTCGCGGCGGCCGGGTACGAGGCGCAGGTGCGCCACCGCGATGCGGATAAAGTTTAGACGGGGTTTGCGATTAGATGTCCAGTAGATGTCTCGGGGACGATAAATGATTGGCATGGTTTTGGTCACCCACGGCCGGCTGGCGGATGAATTCATCGCCGCGACCGAACATGTGGTCGGCCCGCAAGAGGCGATCCGCGCGGTCAGCATTGGCCCGGACGACGATATGGAACGCCGCCGCAAGGAAATTGTCCAGGCGGTGGAAGATGTCGATACCGGGAACGGTGTCATATTGTTGACGGACATGTTCGGCGGAACGCCATCCAATCTTGCCATATCCCTGCTGGACCGGGCCAACGTCGAGGTGATCGCCGGCATGAACCTGCCCATGTTGATCAAGCTGGTGAAGGTCCGCCAGGACGATGATCTGCAGGGCGCCGTGGCCAAGGCCCAGGAATCAGGCCGAAAGTATATCAATGTCGCGTCAATTCTGTTGCGCGGCGACAAGTAACCTCAAGGGTTGAAGGTATGAGTAGCGAAGCCGTTCACCGGACCCTTGCGATCATTAACAGCCGGGGCCTGCATGCCCGCGCGGCGGCCAAGTTCGTCAATTGCGCGGAGCAATTTCAGGCGGAAATTTTTGTCACCCGCCAGGGCGTCGAAGTGCCTGGCCGCTCGATCATGGGCCTGATGATGCTGGCCGCCGCGCCGGGAACGGAAATCGAGGTCCGGGCCATAGGCGCCGACGCCGCCGATGCCATCGCCGCGCTGGCCGCGCTGACCGCGAATAAATTCGACGAAGATTAATCGGGCCGCAGGTCTATCCGCGCCGCTATTCCCTGGGAGAATGCTTGGCCAGGATGCGCTGCAGTGTGCGGCGGTGCATGTTGAGCTGGCGCGCGGTTTCCGAGACGTTGCGGTTGCACTGTTCATAGACCCGCTGAATATGCTCCCAGCGCACCCGGTCGGCGGACATCGGCCGCTCCGGCAAGGCCGGAATTTCACCATTCTCGGCCAGCAGGGCGGCCTCGATGGCGTCGGCGTCGGCTGGCTTGGACAGATAGTCAACCGCGCCCAGTTTCACCGCCGCCACCGCCGTGGCGATATTGCCATAGCCGGTCAGCATGATAATGCGGCCGTTTGGCCGCACTTCGCGCAAGGCGCTGACCACATCCAGGCCGCTGCCGTCTTCCAGGCGCAGGTCGATCACCGCGTAGTCCGGTGCGTGCTCGCGGGCCTGGACGATGGCCTCCTGCACCGAAGCGGCGGTGACGACCGCGAAGCCGCGCCGACCCATGGCCACGGCCAGACGTTGCAGCCAGACCTGATCATCATCGACCAACAGCAGCGACCGTGCTGCCTCGGCGCCTCCCGCGCCACCAGCTCCATCACCCTCATTGGCTCCATCGCCGTTCATCGTCACTAGTCTCCTTGGCTCGCCTGTTGCAATTGACCGCCCGTGACGGCATCAATACCCGCATGATCTTCGTCGGCAAGGTCTATTATGTGCCTTGGCCAGCGAATGACAACCGTTGCGCCCAAACCTTGCCGGCGATTGAAGAAATGCAGGGACGCGCCGGTTCGCTCCAGCAAGGTTTTTGAGATAAAGACACCCAGCCCCATGCGGCCGCTGCCCGGTCTTGTACTGATGTACGGATCACCCAGCAGATCAAGGATATTTGCCGCGAAACCAGGTCCGTCGTCGCTAATCGAAAGTTCGACCTGATCGTGGTCCCAGGTAAATTCGAGATCGACCTGGCTGCGGGCGAATTCGGTTGCGTTTTCGATCAGATTGCCCAGTCCCTGCACCAGCTCTGGGCTGCGCTTGACCAGGGGCGGGTCGGCGGTGGCCCTGGCGGTGACCAGTACCGCCGTTTCGTCGTCGCCATAGCGTTCCGCCAGATCCGCGATCAAGGCATTGAAAGCCATCTGCGACAGGGCCGGGTCGGCGCCGGCGGAGGGATTGCGGGCCAGGCTGGCAAGAATTTCCCGGCAGCGCGCGACCTCGCCGTTCAGAACTTCAAGATCCGTATGAACCTCGCTGCCGGCCGGCTGTCCGTGCAAGAGCTCCTTCGCGATCAGGGCGATGGTGCCCAGCGGCGTGCCGAGTTCATGGGCCGCCGCCGCCGCCAGGCTGCCCAGGGCGGACAGTTCCCGTTCCTGTGACAGATAGGCCTGGGTCGTGGCCAGGGCATCGGACATGCGCCGGGTCTCTTCCGCCACGCGCCAGGCATAGAACATCAGGAATACCGCGCTCAGGACCAGGGAAGTCCAGATCGCCGCGGCATAGATCTGCGGTAGTTTAAAGCCTGGGGCGGGCCAGGGCAGCGGCATATGATACAGCGCCAGCAGGCTGACGCAGAAAACGGCCAATACACCCAGATAGATCGTGCTACGCAGACTGAGAATCGTCGCCGAAATCGTGACCGGTACCAGAAAAAGAAGCGCGAAAGGATTATGCAGCCCGCCGGTCAGGTACAACAGGACGGCCAATTGCACGATATCAAAAGCCAGATAGGTGGCGGCGGCCCGGTCACGATGCCATTCGTTCAGATTGTATCCGGCCAGGATCCACAAATTCACCGCCACGGAAGCGCCGATGGTGATCATTGCCGGTATCATCGGCAGGGCGTATTTCAGCAGCTCATCGACCACCAACAATGCAATGATTTGGCCGAAGATCGCCAGCCAGCGGATCAGCAGCAGGGTGCGTACCTTTACCCGACCCATAGCCGGACGGGGCCGGTCAGTGTGGGCTATGCGGCTTGGCATCATCATGGCGCGCCATCATAGCCAAAACGAAGCTGCCTTGCACCCGTCCGGCCGCCTTTGCCGGTCCTGTCCTGGCGCGGTGTGGTCATTACGGGCAAGGGCCGGGTTGTTCGGGGCAGCATTGAAAATACGCCAAGCGGATGATACCCATTGCGGCCCGGCAATCAACAGGCACGCCATGCCCAACCCACCAAGCAGCAATACGCGACGGCCACACGATCAGACGCCGCAGCAACATCTGCCCGACCTCGCCATTAGTGCCCGGGGCTTGCGCAAGACCTACGGCGGACGGCGGACGGTAGAGGCCCTGCGTGGCGTCGATCTGGACATCCCCAGGGGCGCGATCGTCGGCTTGCTGGGACCGAACGGGGCGGGAAAGTCCACCTTTATCAATATCTTGGCTGGTCTGGTGATCAAGACCGCGGGCCAGGTCACGATCTGGGACTTTGATATCGACCGTGACGGCCGTCGGGCCCGCAGCGCCATCGGCGTGGTGCCGCAAGAGATCAATATCGACGCCTTTTTCACGCCGCGCGAATTGTTGGAGTTCCAGGCCGGTCTGTACGGCGTCCCGCCCCATCAACGGCGCACGGCGGAGATTCTCGAGGCCGTGCAGCTTAGCGCCCAGGCGGACCGGCCGTCGCGCGGCCTGTCCGGCGGGATGCGGCGCCGGGTGCTGGTCGCCAAGGCAATGGTGCATAGCCCGCCGGTGCTGGTGCTTGACGAGCCCACGGCAGGGGTCGATGTGGAATTGCGGCAACAGCTTTGGGATCATATCCGTGACCTGAACCGGGCCGGTATTACCGTGGTGCTGACGACCCATTATCTGGAAGAGGCACAACAGCTCTGTGATTCCATCGCCATTATCCATCACGGCGAACTGGTCGCGCATGACAGCACGGACCGTCTGATCGAACGCCTGGACCGCAAGGAGTTGACCATTCTATTGCGCGACGATCTGGGCGAATTACCCGGCGCCCTGTCCGCCTTTGACTGCCAGTTGCGCCCGCCCCGGCGCCTGTCCATCCACTATCAGCCCTCGCGGACGGGGATCGAGGAAATCCTGGCCGCCGTGCGGCAGGCCGGACTGGGGATCGCCGATCTGACGACGGAGGAGGGCGATCTGGAGGATATCTTCCTGGCCCTAACCTCCGATGCCGCGCGGAAGGACTAAGCCAGGTTCAACCTGTCTAGCCTTCGACATCGCGGACATCATTGCCCAGACCGGTGCTGCCCCGGGTAACGCCGGATTTGCGCAGCATGGGGCTGTCGGGGCCGTACCCCCACAGGTTCGGGCCCGCCGCCATGACGCCGCCATCAACCACCATGTTCTGGCCACTGACGTATTCAGACTCATCAGAGGCCAGATAGACCGCCATGGCCGCGATATCGTCGCCCGTGCCCAGGCGTGGCCAGGGCACCGTCTGCTTGGCCAGGGCCTCGGCCTTCTCCGGACGGCCGGAATGGAACAACGGCGTCGTAATGACCCCCGGCGCGATGGCGTTGACCCGGATGCGGTGCCGCGCCAGCTCGCCCGAGACGGCGCGGGTCAGATTGGCCACCGCCGCCTTGGCCGCCGAATAGGCGTGCGGCCCGCCGCCGCCGTTCAGACCGGCGACCGACGAAGTCGAAATAATGCTGCCGCCCGCGCCCTGGTCCTGCATTACCCGTGCCGCATGCTTGATGCCAAGGAAGACACTGCGGACCAGAACATTGAAGGTGAAATCCCACTCCTCCACCTTGGTTTCCGAAATGGGGCCGATCGCACCGCCGATGCCGGCATTGTTGAAAATGCAGTCCAAGTGGCCAAATCTGTCCGTGGCGCAGGCGACCAACGCCTGGATATCCGCTTCTTCGGCCACATCCGTGACCATGAAAGCGGCCCGGTCGGCCGCGCCCAGATCCTTGATTTCGGCCATGGTCCCGGTGCCGGTCTCGGCATTCAGATCGCCGATTACCACGGATGCGCCCTCCTTCAAGAAGCGGTACACCGTGGCCTGGCCCATGCCGCTGGCACCGCCCGTGATCACCGCGACCTTGTCCTGCAAACGTCCACTCATACCGTTACCCTTTCAAATCCAACTCAATCCAGTTTCAGGCCCAGGGCCCCGATCGCATGTGCCGTCACGGCGCCGCAGTTGTCGCAGGCCACATTGACCACCGGGATGGAAGCACCTTTGGTCTCCACCCCCTCGCGAAAATTCGACTGTAAAATAAACTTTGTAAAGCCATTCAGCACCGTGAAGCTCAATTGGCCGCAGCGATGGCAGGCCTGCGTCGCGCCCTTCTGTTGTAACAACAGTCCCACTCTGTTGGTATCGATCATATCCCTTCCCCAAAATGTCGAATTCGAGCTGGCGCCATGAGAACAGAAATAGCCGGCGGAACCAAGTGGTAGACTGCGTGGGCCTGGTTCGAGCAGGTAGTTGTCTCCCGGAAGAAATCCGGTAACGATGTCATCGGTGGCAATTCCCGTTGATGCCCATAGGGGTAAAGATGGGTTGAAGCGTGCGTGAAGACGGAGGTGACATGAAAATTTTGGCCGGCCTGCGGGTGCTCCAAATCGGTCCTGGATTGGGGGCGGCGGTATGCGGCCGCGCCTTTGCCGATGCCGGCGCCACGGTCGGCTGTATCGCCGCCGATGACGCAACACTGCTGACGGTTTTCCTAAATCATGGCAAGGATTGTGTGGCGGCCGCGTGCACACCAGACGCATTGGCCGAGCATGTGGCGACGGCCGGCCTCCTGATTGCCGAGGGTTCTCCCGAGGACCTGGCGCGGCGCGGGGTCGATGGCGCCGCCTTGCGCAAACTTAACGATGCGGCGGTGGTCGTCCTGATCTCGCCCTATGGCCAGACCGGACCCGACGCCAACCGCCCGGCCAGCGACCTTACCCTGTTCTGCGCCAGCGGCGTCGCCCGCGTGCTAACCGGCCAGGTCGACGATTTGTCCGAACCGCCGACCCGTGCCGTCGGCCGGCAATCGGCCTTTATCGGCGGGTTGGCGGCGGCGGCGGCCGGCATGCATGCCTTGTTGCTGGATCGCACCGACGTTACCGTCGATATCTCGACCCAGGAAGCCCTGGCGACAATTGGGATGATCGAACTTACGCGGGCTTGTTTGCATGGCGGGGCATGGTCACGGTTGCGCCTCGCCGACGGCAATGGCGCAACCGTGACCATTCTGCCGGCCAGCGACGGCTACGTCGCGGTTTCACCGCGTGAGGATCGTCAATGGGCCGCCTGGCTCGAGGTCATGGGATCGCCCGATTGGGGCAAGGATCCGCGTTTCGCGAGCAAGCCGGAGCGGATAAGGAACTGGGATCCATTGCACGCCCTGATGTCGGACTGGAGCCGGCGGCATGACAAACAGTGGATCGCGGACGCCGCCCAGGCGGTGCGCGTACCGAGTTTTCCCTTGTGCGAGCCAGCCGAACATCTTGCCTCCGCCCAGCTCGCCCATCGCCAATTCTTCCGGCCATTGCAGGTCGGGGGTAAGACAGTCACAGCGCCCGGATCGCCCTTCGGCGCCACGCCCTGGGACACCCCGGCAACCGGTGGCAGCGAGAAAACCGTGGGGACAGGCACGCCCCTGCCCCTATCCGGCATACGCATCGTCGATTTCTCCTGGCTTATCGCCGGGCCAACCACGACGCGCCATCTTGCCGCGATGGGCGCCGAGGTTATCAAGGTGGAAGCACCAGGGCACGGCGATCCTGGGCGGGGAATGGGGCTTCATGAGGTGCTGGGCCAAGCCAAGCGCAGCATTACCCTCGATCTCAAGCAGGCGGAGGCGGTTGCCGTCGCCAAGGCGCTGGTTGCACGCGCTGATATCGTGATTGAAAATTTTGGCGCCGGCGTCATGGAACGCTTTGGCCTTGGGGCAGAGGAATTGGCCCGGGACAATCCGGAACTCATCTATATTTCGGCCTCGGGATACGGTCGTAGCGGACCGGAAGCCGGTGCCGCCGCCTATGGAACCCTGCTGCAATGTTATGCCGGTTTCGCCGGCCTGAACGGCCATCCGGACGCACCGCCCCGTGTCGGCATGGCCTGGCTCGATCCAATGTGCGGCCTGAAACTTGCGTTCATCGCGGCGGCGGGGATTTGGCGCCGGCGGCGCACCGGCGCTGGCATGCGCGTCGATTTTTCGATGATGGAGGCTCTGCTGGCGACGATGGCCGGGCCTTTGCTTGCCGCTCAGCTTCAGGCATCGCCAAAGCCCCAAGGCAATGCCGATGACGCCTTGTCGCCGCACGGCATTTTTCCCGCGGAAGGCGCCGATGCCTGGGTCGGGATCGCGGTCACCGACGAAGATTGCTGGCGCGCCTTGTGCGCTGTCGCCGAACCGCTCGCCCCACTGCGTGACCTTGACCTTGATGCACGGCGCGAACGGGGCACCGAGATCGACCATGCTCTAGCCGAATGGACGCGCGCGCGCTCGGCGAAGACGGCCGCGGAAGCTCTTCTCGCGGCGGGCATTCCGGCGGCGGAGCTGGTCTCGTCACTGGATCTCCTGGCAAGCGCACACCTCCGCGCGCGTGATTTTTGGCAGGATGGCGATCCAGGAACGTTGCCAGGCCTGCCGTGGCGGGCGAGCTTCGGACGCCAAGAAGGTTCCGCCCCCGAGCTTGGGGCCGACACGGATGCGGTGCTGGGCGACGTGCTGTCTCTCTCCAGCGAAGAAATCGCCGACCTCCGCGCCTCGGGCGCACTCGGCTAGGTGGACATTCGGCTTTCGCCATTTGTTATGATTGGGTTGCGGCAAATGCCCGGTGCGTGTAGATCATCGCTGGACAATCGAGCGCGTAAGGGTAGGCGGCCAGCCTTCGGCCGGAGGTTTTGGCGGGCATGAAAAGATTTCTTGTCAGCATAGTCGCCAGGGGAGCGGCGGAGCGCCTTTTGCGCCTCCTTGCCGGCCATCGCCAGCATGTGCTCGTGGCGCTTTTGTTTCGGATCCTGACGCGGCGGATGCCCAACCCCAATCATCGGGGCGGTAAGGTGCGCTATCGCGTGCTGATGATCGAGAAAGACACGTTCTATGAGGATGTGCTGGCCAGTCTTGGCGCGTCTCCGGAAGTGCGGGTCCATGTAGCGCATCGATTGGTGTTGAAATCCATCGCGGCGGCCTTTCTGCCGCCCGAACTGGATGACAATTTCTATGTCAGCGACGATCCAGGGGTCATCCGGGCCAAACAGGACTACGCCGCATTCCTGACGGCCATGTGGCGCGTGCTATCTCGCCTCATCCCTATTGATGCCGTGGTCTCTGCCAATTTCGGATATTACGCCGAACGGGAGTTCGCCAGTGCCCTCGAAGCCCTGGGCGTGCCATTCCTGGCGCTGCACAAGGAAAACCTGAAAAGTCCCGGCCGCATGGACTTCTTCACCGAGTTGTACCGGATCCGGAGGGGCCCATTCACCGGCCGCCGCATTCTTGTCTACAACGATATTGAGCGGGTAGTGCAAACCACGGCGGGCGTTGTCGAGCCGGACAGAGTCACGATCTGCGGCATGCCGCGCCTGGACCGGGTGCATGCCTGGCGCCGGCGGGCGGCGAATAGCGGCGATGTGATGAATGACAGCGGGAGTGGCGCCGCCGCGGGCAGACAGGTTTTGTTTTTTTCCTTCACGCTAAAAACCGGATTACCGATAATTCGCCGCAAGGGCCGTGGCGGCTACGTCAGCCGAGCCGAACCCTTGGACGATGCTATCGGGCAGTTGTCCTGGGACAAGCTGTTTCGTGACAGCCACCGGGCGATTTTTCGTCTGGCCCAAGAGCGGCCCGACGTGACCGTCGTGCTCAAGACCAAGGCGCGATCGCGGGAATGGCAGCCGGTCATTGACCTGCTGGGCGAGCTGTCGACCTGGCCGGACAATCTGAAGCTCGTCCGGGGTGGCGATCCGTTCACACTGATGGTGGCCGCGCACACGGTATGCGGTTTCAACACAACCGGCCTGTTCGAAGCCATCACGGCTGGAAAGCATGTTGTCGTGCCCCATTTCGCCGAGGCCCAGGATCCGGCCTTCGCGCCGTTTGTTATTGATTATGAGGACGCCGCCACCTATGCCGCATCGGGTGAGGATCTGACTGCCAGGCTGCGGGCCAGTCTGGAGCAGCCGGCCACGGGCGATGCCGAACTGCCGCCGCCGACCATGCAACTGCTCGAGAAATGGACCGGCAACGCGGACGGCAAGGCGTCCGAGCGGGTCACCCAGGCGGTGCTGTCGGAGATCGAGATTTCCCAAAACCTCCGCTGACCACTATCGTGTGGCGGGCGGTCGGCGCTCCGAGGCGCTACGAACGGCGCGCGACCGCCAAGCCAATCCCGTGGACAAGTTTGGACGGCATATCATCGGTACAAAATATAGGCTGCAGGGCATGCCCGTTCAAATCCGCTATTGCGGCGGAAAAAAAGTTGCGGGCCATGATTTGGTCGCGGCGGATCGGCGTCTGATTCCAATCCGCGAACGGCTCGAACATGGCGGTATTGCCGCTGCAGACGCGGGCGATTTCGGATAAGGCCCTGTCGCGCACCTGTTCCATTTGCTCGAGCGCCTGAATTGAATAGACCAGATCGAAGCGCCGGTCGGGAAAAGGCATGTCCGTTGCGCTGGCCTGGAGCAACTCAACACGGTGATGGGCATCCGGATCCAGTACCGGCAGCGGCGAGAACGTGGAAAGAGGTTCGGGCAGATCCTCGCTTGAGCGCAGAGCTTCCGCCGTCCGAAAGCCTGCTTCGGTCAATTCCATCCCGGTGAAGGCGAGTTCGGGAAAGCGGGCGGCCAGAATGAACAGATTTTGGCCCGTGCCACTGCCGACTTCGAGAATGCGGGCCGGTTTCAACACTTCGATCAGGCGCATCAAAAACAGCAAATGGACCCTTTTTGTGCCGATGCTGTTGGCAAGATATCGCCGGTCTCCCCAGACAATCGGGTCTGGTTTTCCCGATGAGAGATCCAGTCGGGACAGCGCCGCCTCCGGGCTCCATTGCTGCTCGTAGATGTGCTTGACGGCCTTTTCCGTCCGGCGCCGTGAAAACAAGGCTCGGAAAAAGCCCGGCCTGGCCTGCCTCTCGAACTTTACTTTCAGCCTGTTGGCGGTCCTGTTCCATTCAGCGTCGTCGCCATCAATGACCCGATGGATTGCCGGCGAAAAGCACGCCTCAACCTCCTCGGAAGGAATGGCAAACTCGCGCTCGGATTGTTGCATATGCTCTGTCCTACTAATCCGTCATGGCAAATGATCATTCCCGGAGTTGCCCGTATCACCGTAGCCAATTCCGAACGTCGTTGAAGGCCTATTCGTTCTCCGCCTTGTTTACGGCTGTTTCGAGCACCGCCAAACGATCTTCGGCCTGGCGGTCGAGCTTGTACAACCGGCTCGAAATCAAACCATCAATGTAGTTCAGCGGGAATCGCGCGGCGATCGCGAACCAGATATGGCCCAGCCATATTCGTTCGCGGGCCAGCGCCGTTCCGCGCGGCGGTCGTGCGGCAGCCTCGGGCTCGACCATTGTTGCCAAAATCGACAGGTATTGCGGCGACATAACCGCGTGTCAACGCCGGAGGTTTCGCAGTGTTCGATCTTGAATCCATGCTTGTTCAGAAGCGTGCGGAGCGAAACTTCGCAGAAGCTATAGGGATGGTAAATATGGGTCGTGCGGGGAAAATAGATGTTCGGCGTATCGATCAAGAGCCGCCCACCGGGCTTCAATACGCGGCGAATGGTTGCGAAGGTGGCGTCCAGATCAATGATATTCTCAAGTACGTGCGAAAATATCATCATATCGATTGAGCCACAGCCGTCCCAATCGGCCAACGCGGCCATGTTTTCGGCGGCTGGCGAGACGTCGACGAAGTGTTCCGAAAAGGCCCGGGCCGCATGATTGGGTTCAACGCCGTTGGCTTGGCACTCGAAGCGGCTTGCCAGGTCCGAAACGATCAGACCATATGCCGAACCGACCTCAAGGATGCGTCCGCCCTTCGGCGGCGCAAATCCGCCGCGTTCCAGGAAACGCGCCAGTTTCTTCGATCGTTTGAGCGATTTTTGCCACATGCTGAGGTTGCGGTTGACCGTCGAGCCGGACTGGCGGAGCGACTTCACTTCCCAAAATTCGCCGCTGTAGAGCCTGTCGTACCAGGCCTGGGCCGGATGCGGGTTCATGAAGACCAGATTGCAGTCGCCGCAAATATCAAAGCGGAGGGTGCTGTCGTGGTAGCGGGCCCGATCGAGTGCCTTGAGGCTGCCGCTGCCGCAGGTCGGGCAGACAGCGGTGCGCGGCGCCATGTCATTCTGAGTGAGATGAAGACGGTGATCGTGTGTCATCAATTCAAGAACTTTCTGGTCGGCGAAGATAGGCTGGGCCGCATCGGCGAACGCGGCAACTTAGTATCGACGTTACGTATGCCGCAATCTGCCGCAAGGCCAGAGAAAATATGGCAACCGGGATTGCCGGTCAATGCGGCGCTGGTGCCGTTTTCGTTGGGGTGCTATGTTCCGCGCGGATTCTCCCAAGGCCGTTGACCCATGGCCCAATTTCGCGAGTGACGGTTCCATGTTTCGGTATTCTCCACGGCCTTGCACGCTGCTTCTTTGGTTCTGGCTGATGCGCGATGCGCCACGACTTTCGCGCGGTAAGAAGATCGGAATAGATGCCGGCTGCGGCAAGATGCAGAACCGCCCCTGGTTCCAAACCGACGAATATATCGGCGTCGATTGGGAGCAGGAACGCATGGACAAGGGCATGGCGCGGTGGCCCGGCGCGAAGTCGGTTCAATCCCGCCTTGAAGACGTATCCGGCATCGCCGGTGATTTCGTGATGTGCGTCTTGGTCTTTCACAACAAATTCTTCGACCCCGAATTGACGCTGCCGGTCGTACGGAACCTAATTTCGATGGTCCGGCCGGGTGGGCGTTGATATTCAACGTCAGCGATCCCAATCTACCCTATGAAGCCGAAATCGACCGCATGCTGGCGGAAGGTTTTGAGAGCGTGCAAAAAACTGACTATGGCGCGTTTAAGGAAACGACCTTTTTGTGCCTTCCCATTACGATCTTGATGTACTTGTTCCCCAAATTCCGCCTAAGCCCGGTGACGCGGAAGATCTACTACGTAGCGGCTGAGCGGCGCGCCTGATTGTCTGGAAGCATCGCTGATAGCGATCAAGACGCGAGTTCGGCGTAGCTGGTTTGGCGCGCTTTGCCTTCGCGGTCGAGCGCATATATCGCGTCCGCGTTTTGCACGGTCGTCAGACGGTGCGCGATGATGACGACCGTCGCCTCGCCGGCAAGGCTGTCGATTGATTCCTGGATGAGCTTTTCAGACTCGTGGTCCAGTGCGCTGGTTGCTTCATCGAAGATGAACAGACCGGGCCGACGCAGGATGACACGGGCAATGGCGAGCCTCTGTTTCTGACCGCCCGAAAGCTGGGCCCCACGCTCGCCCACCTCGGTGCCATAACCGTCGGGCAATGCCTGAATGAATTCGTGAGCGTTGGCCCTGCGGGCTGCTTCCATAATCTCTTCGTCGGTTGAATCCGGCCGACCGCAGGCGATATTGTCATGGACAGTACCGTTGAACATCCAGGATTCCTGACTGACATAGCCAATATGGCGGCGCAGGCTTGCCAAGGAATAATCCGATAGCGGCACACCACCAACCCGGATGTCGCCACTGGTTGGGAGCAGCAATCCAAGCAGCAGGTTTGCCAGTGTCGATTTGCCGCTGCCCGAGGGGCCGACAATGGCGGTAACGCGGCCCTTTGGGAGAGGCAGTGTCAAACCGTCAAAAACCTTTGTCCCGTTGGCATGGGAAAAACTGACATCCTGAAAAACGATGTCCGCGTCTATCGCTCCGAGTTCCGCGCCCTGGTTTAGCGCTTCTCTTTCGGGCGTGTTCTTAAGGTGATCGTCGATCAGCAACAGAGAGGGAATGAATGATGCAATTTTCATGCGTTTGGTGATCAGCCTGTTTGTATTGCTCATCAGCCTTTGCCCGGCGATGATGAAGAATCCCGCCATGGGAACAAAACCCGCAAGGTCGCCATCCATGCCGGGCCGCAAGAACAAAATAACGCCGGATACGATGGCGATTACCACCAGCTCCGTCGACTGCAACGGAATTTCCGCCAGCATGAAGAATTGCGTTTCGATGACCGCAAGGCGCGACAGCCGCCGGTCGAGGCGCTCCCTCAAACTCCGATAAAGGTCAAATAGTTTCACTTGCAGGGCGCCGGCAAACGAATCACTTACTTGCGCTGAAGCCTCTTGCATCAGTCGCAAGCGCCGCTTGCCGAACTTCACCGAGGCCAGATATGTGCCGCGCCGGATCATCAAGAAAATTATTGCGGCGACTGCGCCGATCAACAATGTTGCCCGCCAATCCGCCATCAGCATGACAATCGTCAAGACGAACACCATGACGATCTGATTGGCGAAATCCATCAATAGCACGATCGCCTTTGAGGCACGGTAGGGTTCGGAGGCAACATTGTGAATGACAATGCCGGTTTTTTGCGCGGCGAGAACAGGATAGCGGGCTGTGAGGTAATGCTCGTACAGGCGTAAAGCCCAGTCGCGCCGTAGGCGAAGGGAGAAATAGACGGTCAGTCCGCGCGAAATAACCGCCAGCACCCCCTTAATCAGAAATGCGCCCGATAACAGCAGCAAAATGGCGATCAGATTGTCTTCCAACGGCAGAAGGTCGGGCAATCTGCCGGCGAACTGGCCCAAAATTCCGGACGCCGGCTCCGTTCCGGCAATTGTGGATACAAGGGGCATGACCAATGCCAGGCCAAGACTTTCGGAAAGCGCCACGGCCAGCATCAGGAAGAACAAAACGATCGCCAAACGCCAATGTCCGGCGAGAAGCCTTTGGAACACCGCGAGCTTGCCTTCGAAAGAATTCGGAAACACTCGTTTCATCAATCAGTCTTAACCTGTTGTGACTCGAACCGCGCTTCCGCCCAACCAAATGAGATCTACTGCTTGGATGCCCAGTTGCCGACGCCCGGACAAACGGACCGCCGACAAATGGCCACCTCGGCGGCGGCCTGACTGCCTATGAGACTTAACGTGCGTGCGTTTTACCGTCAAGGACAGGGCTTACGCGCCAAGCACGTGGACCAGACAGACCGCGCCGATGCCGACCATGTGGGCCAGGCCAAGGCGGGCCCCTGGATGCTGCCGCGGGCCGGCTTCGCCGCGCAGCTGCGCCGTAACCTCGCAGATCTGCCCAACACCGGTGGGGCCGATGGGATGGCCCATGGCCAGCAGACCGCCCGATGGGCTGACCGCGACCCGGCCGCCGATATCGAACTGTCCCTCGGCCAATTGCGCCGCCGCGCCGCCCGGCGGGGCCAGGCCCATGCCTTCGATGTAGAGCAGCTCTTCGACGGTGAAGGCGTCGTGCAGTTCGATGACGTCAAGATCGTGGGCCGTGATGCCGGCATCTCTGAGCGCGATGTCCGTGGTCTCGCGCGTCAACGCCGCATCGAAGTTCTCGGCCTGGTAAACCATTTCTGAACGCGCCACCGAGGACAACACTCGTACCGCCCGGCCGGCATCGAGTCCCAACCGGGCAATGGCATCCTCGGAAGCCACGATCGCCGCCGCCGCGCCCTCGCCGATGGGACAGCATTGCAGCCGCGTCAGCGGTCCGCTGATTTGCGGTGGTTCAAGCACTTCTTCCAGGCTTCGGGCCTTTTGCCGTTGCGCGTTGGGGTTAAGGGCGCCGTTGCGGCTGTTTTTGACGGCAACCATGGCGAATTGCTCCTCCGTCGCGCCATGGTCATGGATATAGCGGTTGGCCAGCAGGGCGAAATGGGTAAACGGATTGAAGCGGTTGCCCATCAGGCTGCTGACGCCGGCGGCGGCCAGGGGCGATTTGATCTGTGCCGGTTTGTCCACGCCGACGGCGATGGCCACATCGACCAGCCCGGAGGCGACTTCGATGCAGGCTTGGCGAAAGGCGGACGAGCCGGAGGCGGAGGCATTCTCCACCTGGACCATGGGAATGCCGGTGGCACCGAGGTGGCGGTACATCAGCCGGGACAGGGCGATGGCGGTCGTTGCCGTGCCGGTATAGGCGGTCTCCACCTCGGTCCAGGGCAGGCCGGCGTCGGCAAGGGCCGCGCGGACCGCGTGCACGCCAAGCGCGGTATAGGGCGTCTCGCTGGCCCGCTGATAGGGATGCAGGCCGATGCCGACGACGGATACGGGGCGCAATTCGCGGAGTGGCCGGCTCATGCGGTTTCTCCCTGAATGCGGAAGCGGGGCTCAACCACATCATTGCCGTCGTCATCCTGGCGCAGCACCGTCCATTCCGCCCTGACCCTGGCGCCAATGTCAGCGACGGCGGCGGTTTCGCACATAAAGCCCCGGATCAGCGGCCCCTCATCAAGTTGCACCTCCGCCACGCCGTAGGGCGCCTCCATGTCGTCGCCCGCATGAACATGCACGGTGGCGAGGGAGTGCAGGATACCGGAGGCCGCCAGTGTGATGCTGGTCAAACGTTCAGCCTCGGCGCCGCAGATTTCGCAGCCGATTGTCAAAGGCGGGAAGAATGTGGCACCACAGGCCGCGCACCGGCTTCCTTCGAGCATCGGAATGGATTGTTCCGGGTCATAGAGCCCCGGCGTGGCCGCAATTCTCATTTTCCGCCTCTAAAAGTTGCTTGACGCTTAGCAAGTAAGTCTATTAGGCTACGCCCATGAATGTCCAGGCAAAAGATCCCAATTTGAAGGATCCGTCACCAAGCGCGTCACGGCGGCGGACCCAGGCTGAACGCCGCGCGGAGGGGGAGCGGGCCCTCCTCAACGCAGCGGCGGAACTGTTCGCGGAACAAGGCATCGTGCAAACGTCGCTGGCCCAGATCGGGCAGCGCGCCGGCTATAGCCGCGGCCTTGTCAATCATCACTTCGGCACCAAGGAAGCTTTGATCGACCGCCTGGCGCGGCAGTGCCAGGAACAGTTCTGGCAGGCATTCGCCGAGATTGATGTCGAAACCGGATTGGCGGGCATCTTGGCGACCATTGATACCTATTTTGGTCATGTTGAACGGCCAACGGCATATGGCCGTGCGTTCCTGGTCATGTGGGGCGCCGCCCTGCCGGCGGTATCGACGGCGCCCTCCATCGCCGAAGCGGATGCGCGCACAAGGAAGGCCTTCATCGGCTGGATCAGGACCGGTCATCGTGACGGTTCAATTTGCCGCGATGTACAGGCCGCGCCGTTTGCCGCCATTCTGCTTGGGATGCTGCATGGCGTGGCGGCGCAGGTGTTTATCGCGCACGGTGCGGTCGATTTGGTCGCGCTTCGCCGCCAATGTCACGACATGGTACGGAAAGCGCTTGGCGCAAACCCGGAAAGCCAGGCAGGACAACCGGGCAAACCTGCCCTGTGAATGGAGGCTGACATGACATTCCACATGGATGATGAATTGCAGCTTGCCGTCGATAGCCTGCGCCGGTTCCTCGACAATGAGATCGAGCCGAAGCTGCGCCCCTACCTCGACGAAGGGCGGTTCATACCAAAGCCGGAAATGACCGGGTTCATGACGGCGCTTTCCGAGTTTGGCCTGATCCGCGCGCCGTACCCGGAGGAATATGGCGGCCTGGGTTTGGACTGGTCGACCCATTTGCGGCTGTTCGAGGAGGTTGTCTATACCTCTGTCGATCTCGCCGTGCCAATCCTGATCAACGCGTCCGGCGCGGGGGTTTTGCTGGCCGCACCGGTCGAATTACGGAACCGCTACTTGCAAGGATTGTTGCGCGGCGAGCTGTTCCTCAGCGCCGGCATTTCCGAACCGGACGTGGGCTCCGACGTGGCCAGCATCAAGACGCGGGCCCGCAAGGATGGCGATGACTATGTCATCAACGGCGAGAAAACCTGGATCTCCAGTGGGGAGTACAGCGATATCTTGGTTTGTACGGCCCGTACCGGTGACGGCCCCAGCGGCCTGTCGCAGTTCCTGATCGACCGGAAGGAGCACGGCTACGAAGTTCGCGGCATCCCCAAGATCGCCATGAACAGCCAATCCACAGCGCAGATATTTCTCGATGACGTCAGGGTGCCGGCGGCCAACCTACTGGGCCAGCAAGGCGGCGGCCTGAAGCAGCAACTCAAGGGTTTCGAGGTTGCCCGCATCCACATGGCGGCCTGGGGTTATGGCCTGGCGCGCCGTGCGCTGGACGAGTCCATCAAATACAGCCAGGAGCGCACCCAGCACGGCAAGGCCATCGCCGGACATCAACTGGTCGCGGAAAAGATTGCCACCATGGCGACGGAGATTGATGCCGCGCGTCTGCTGGCGCTGCGTGCCGCCGAACTAATCGACGCCGGCGAGCGGGCCGACAAAGAGGCGTCCATGGCGAAATGGTACGGCACGGAGCTGGCGGTGCGGGCCGGGCGGAACGCGGTACAGATCCATGGCGGCAACGGCGTGACGCGGAACTTTATTGTCGAACGGCTGGCCCGGGAAGGGATCATCGCGCCGATCCCGGACGGCACCACGGAAATTCAAAAACTCATCATTGCGCGCGCACTGACCGGCATCTCGGCGTTCAAATAGACTGCATTGCGCGCCCTACCGGCAGCCTCGGGCGCGGCACAGCGGAGAGCTCGAAAATCATGGGTATGCAGAGCAACCCGCTCAGCTATCTGCTACCGCGGTCTGTCGGGACAATCCCAGCAATGACGCATGATTGGAATATTGGTAGTATTCCGAGCGGACAAGTTTTGGAATTGGCACGAAACGCCCGCAAAGGCAGCAAATATTTTGGGCTCTGTTCCTTGAAACATTAGAAGACAAAGCCAATTATGAATACACGCATGAAGAACAGCTCGGACTTTGCGATTTTGGCGCGGGTTGGCGCTGGGAGTATGGGGCATGGAGATCTATCGATATGCGTTGACCAATGCCCGGCAGGCAATTGCTCTAATGATTGTTTGTTTGGTTTCGACCTTTTGGACCCTGCTTCCAAATACCGCGACTGCGGAAATCTATCCAAAAATTGCGATCTTCCATTTTTATCCATTTGGCAGTCTCAAAGGGGACAGCGCGGTTTCGGGCCTATTCTATGATCTGGCTCGAGCCGTCGAGGAAGAATCCGGTGTGGCCCTCGACTACAAAGTTGCGCCGATTAGTCGGAGCATTCGCACCTTCGCTCGCGGAGAAGCAGATTTAATCATCACTAACTCATCATCAAACATGATCACCGCCCATCCTTCCTTGGGCGTGTTCGGCTGTCATAGAACAGTCCTTCTGACCCGCAAGGGATCAGATATAGGAGCTCTCGAAGAGGTTAGAGGGAAGCCAATCGGCTATGTCACGAACGCCCTGCTCTTCAAGAAATTCGGCGGCCTTCACGGCGAGAAAATTGTGCAGGTCAGTAGCAGCAAGAGTTTATTCCTGATGCTGGTCCATGATCGACTTGATGGCTTTTTCGTTAGCGATATCGTACTGGACGCCTATATCAAGGACGGCATCCCGATAGCAGGCCTGCCTACGAATTGGCGGGACAAACTGGGTCCGGTGGTCTTGCTGGATTCGGCGGAAGTTCATTTGAGAATGAACAGAGCGACGGCAGACGAAGATATCGCCGCAAGATTGAAGACCGCGATTACCGCACTAAAGACCAGCCGGGAATTTGAAAAAATTTACTTGCGCTACGGGTCTACAACTCGTGGATCGTGTCCATGAAGAATGCGTTGCGGTCCATCCTCTAGCGTCCAAGAAATGCCGCCTATCGCCGTCACCTGTGCCCCACCGTTCTTGCGGACGGCCTCGTCTGGGCGCGACGCTTCCCGGCAGATCATGCCAGGGCCACTTATACAGCAAATCTGAAACCGATATCGGGTAGCGGCAACCGTTGGGCAATTCAGGCCTGGCCGTCGTCCAACGCACGGCGCACCGCCAACGCGAGTTCCCCATCGTTGTACGGCTTGCCCAATAGATGGCTCGCCAGGCTGGACAGATACTTGTCGTCGCTCTTGGAATGCTCCTCGTGCATCCTGGCGAAACCGCTGGTCAAGAGGACCTTGGCCGATGCGTGCAGTTTGCGGGCCTCCAGGGCCACTTGGTAGCCGTCAAGTTCGCCCGGCATGATGACATCACAGAATAGTAGGTCGATGCCCGGATGTTGTTTCAGAACCTGCAAGGCCTCCTCGCCATTGCCTGCCGTTAGGGTCTTGTAGCCAAGGCCATTCAGAAATGCGGTGGCGACTTTGCGCAAGACCTCTTCATCATCGACGATCAGGATGGTTTCTTCCCCGCCGGGAAGGTTGGCAGGGTGATCAGAACCCGTTTCCGTCTCCTTCGTCTCTTCGCCGGCGCGGGGCAGGAAAATGTGGAAGGTGGTTCCGGTCCCCACTTCTGAATAAACCTGGATATTGCCGCCCGAGCGTTCCACGAAACCATGAACCATGCTCAAGCCAAGGCCGCTGCCCTTGCCAAAAGTCTTGGTCGTAAAAAATGGCTCGAACAGCTTCTCCTTGACCTCGGCGGACATCCCCGTTCCGTTGTCGGTCACCGAGATCACCACGAACTCACCGGCCTTGGCTGTCGGGTGGAGCCTGACAAAATTATTGTCGAGCACCTTGTTGGCGGTCTCGATGACCAGTTTGCCGCCATCGGGCATGGCATCACGGGCATTAAGGCAGAGATTAAGGACAGCATCCTGCAGGTCGCCGGGATTGATCTCTGCCGGCCACAGTTCGCTGGCCAGAACCGTCTCGACCTCAACCGCCGCCGTCAGGGATTTGGCGATCAGATCCTCCATCCCCGCGACGAGGTTGTTTGCCGCCACTTGCTCGGTATTTCTCGGTGCCTGGTGGGAGAAGCTCAACAATTTCTTGGTGATATCAGCACCGCGCTCCGTTCCCTTGAGCGCTTGCCTGGCGAATTTCATCACTTCGGGATTATCTCCGGCCTTGCGCTGCAAAAGCTGCAGATTGCCCATGATGATGCCCAGAATATTGTTGAAGTCGTGCGCTATGCCGCCGGTCAATTGGCCCACTGCCTCCATCTTCTGAGACTGGACCAGTTGTGCCGCCATGGCAGTGAATTCGGTGATATCCCGGCCCGCGCCGCGATAACCAAGAAAATTGCCGTCCCCGTCAAAGATGGGCTTGCCACTGATGCTGATGTGGATCTTCCCGCCATCTGGTCCAATCCGCGCAAAACGAAAATCGGCGAACGGTTCCCTGGCCAGTAATTGCGCCTCGTGCGCGGCCATTGCCTCTTCACTCACATCCAGGGGGCCGGTTTCACGCCGCGTCTTGCCGTAATGGTCTGCCGGCTCCATGCCGGTAATCGGAGTGTTGTCCTCTGTCACGTTGGTGAACCGGAGATCGGCATCCTGCTCCCAGAACCAGTCAGCGGCGACCTCGGCATAGTCGTGGAACTTCGCCTCGCTTTCCTTCAACGCCTCCTCGGCCAGCTTACGCTCGGTGATGTCCTGAACGATGCCCGTCATCTCGGAAAAGCCGCCGTTCTCGTTGCGGAGGAAATTGCAGGAAGCCAGAACCCAACGGATTTCTTCACGCGATCCGCCGCGATAATACCGGTATTCGATGGAAAATGGTTCGCCGGTCTCGAAACCGCGGGCGTTGGCCGCCTCCAACAAAGTTCTATCTTCTTGCGGCATGTCATCGCGAAAGTTTTCGCCCGTCGGCACCCATGTCTCCGGGTTTCTCCCGAAGATTTCGTAACATTGTTTCGACCAGATGACTTCCTGGGTGTCCGAATACCAAACCCAATGTCCGGAATTTGCCGCCGCTTCGGAGATGACCAAGGCATCTTCGCTTCTTTTGGCGCTTTCTTCCGCCTGCTTGCGCTCCGTGATGTCCTGAACAAACGCCACGAAATGATCAACATTTCCATCCTCTTTTCGAAGACATTTGGCGGAAATACTGGTGAAGACAATTTCTCCGTCTTTGCGGATGAAACGCTTGTCCATGGTGTAGTCGTCAATCTCGCCCGCGAGCACGCGGTTGAACTGGGCCACATCGGCGTCCAAATCATCGGGATGGGTTATTTCCGCCCATGTGAGATTGACAAGTTCGTCTTCCGGGTAGCCAAATATTTCACACAACTTGTCATTGACGTGTACCCAGCCTTTGTCGGGCGAAGTCAGAGCCATGCCGATCAAACCCAATTCGGAATAGCTACGAAATCTTTCTTCGCTCCTGCGAAGCGCCGCTTCCGCCAGCTTGCGTTCCGTGATGTCGGTGCGCAGGCCCACCCGGCAACCGTTCTTCAGCCTAACCTCACGTGTTTTGATCCATCTCCCATCGGCGGTTTCGTACTCATACGCTGTACCGTCGCTGTCCCGGTGTATCGCAATGCGCTCGGCTATCCATTCCTCTTCGCGGCCGGCGGCGGTCGCTATCGTGCCCTTCCCAACGTTTGTCCGCAGGAGTGACTCGAACGAGGCGCCTGGGACAAGCAGGTCGGCCATGCCGGGGAACATCTCTTTTTGCCGCATGTTGCAAAAGACGATCTTGTCGTCCGCATCGAACAGCGTGAACCCATCCATCAACTCGTCGATTGCATCGATCACAAGCATTGGATCGAGTTCAGGCATATGAACCTCCTACGCCGTTGGCAGACCCATTAGTCAGACCGGAACGCCACGATGAAATGCGCCTGCCGGCCAAGAACCACAACCGAATTCCCGACTTGCTTGCATGCGCTCCAACGATAGTAGTATGACCCGCGTAAGTCATTGATACCTATCAAATCCCGTCCTCATCGGATGACCGCCGCCGCATGAATTTTCGCCTCTGTAGGTGCCGTCTCGGGCCGACGCGCAAGGAAGGAAAAACGGCCGGTCAATCACTGCTTCTTCTGCCAGCCGCCCGCCTCGGTCTGTTGCCAGTAGGTCAGATCGAGGCCCTGGTCCAGATAGCCGCGCCAGCGCTGCCGGGCGGCGGCGACCATGGCTTCGTCGCGGCCATCGAACATGTCGATGATCCGAGCGAAGCCGTCGCTGCTGGCCGGCGCCCGCCCGTCCACGGCCACCAGCACATCGGCGCCGTTTGGATTCTCATCATCCGCCGTCAGGAATATTGGCTGCTCCGCCGGATCACCATCGCCGGCGCCGCCATGGGGCAGCCAGGAACGTTCCTCGTAGGTCCACAGGACGCTGTTCAGATCCTCGACCCGGTCTTTCGAACCGGCCAGAACGACGGCCCGATGGCCCCGCTTCAGGGCCTTCTCCAGCAGCTTGGGCAGGGCGCGCTCCAGCGGCCAATGCAAAAGATGATAGAAGCCGACCTCGGTCATGGCGCCAAATCCGTTCCCAGCCTGAACCGGCTCTATTTGCCGCCCTCGTAATGCTGCGCCACCAGGTGATCCAGCAGGCGCACGCCCCAGCCGGTGCCGCCCTTTGGCACCGTCGGTTTGCCCTTGTCGGCCCAGGCCACGCCGGCGATATCCAGATGTGCCCAGGGTACCTTGTTGACAAAGCGCTGCATGAACTGCGCGGCAGTGATGGAGCCCGCGTCCCGGCCGCCGATGTTTTTCATATCGGCGATGGCGCAATTGATCTTCTTGTCATAGGTGTCCGACAAAGGAAGGCGCCAGACCCCTTCATCCATCGCCTGACCGGCGTCGTGCAGTTGCTGGGCCAGCTTGTCATTGTTGGAGAATAGGCCGGCGTTTTCATGGCCCAGGGCGATGATCATGGCGCCGGTCAGGGTCGCCAGATCGACCATGAATTGCGGCTTGAAACGGTCCTGGGTGTACCAAAGGGCATCGGCCAGAACCAGGCGGCCCTCGGCATCCGTATTGAGGATTTCGATGGTCTGGCCCGACATCGAGGTGACGATGTCGCCGGGCCGTTGCGCCGTGCCGTCAGGCATATTTTCCACCAAGCCAACGACGCCGATGGCATTGACCTTGGCCTTGCGCCCGGCCAGGGCCTTCATCAGGCCGATGACGGTGCCGGCGCCGCCCATGTCCCATTTCATCATTTCCATGCCCGGGCCAGGTTTCAGCGAGATACCGCCGGTATCAAAGGTCACGCCCTTGCCGACAAAGGCCACCGGCTTGGCCCTGGCGCCGGCGCCCCGCCACTGCATCACCACCATGCGGCTTTCCCTGGCGCTGCCCTGGCCGACGCCCAGGAGAGCGCCCATGCCGAGCTTTTTCATGCGCGCCTCGTTCAGCACCTCGACCTTGACGCCCAGTTTGGACAGGGTCTTGCATTGCTGCGCCATGCTGTCGGGATAAAGCACGTTGGCTGGTTCGCTGACCAGATCGCGGGTCATGAAGATGCCGTCGGCTATTGCGTCCATGGCCTTGAACTGCTTGCGCGCCGCGGCCGGACCATCGACCATAACGGACAGCGCGGTCACGCTGGGTTTGTCCTTGGCTTTCAGCGTGGTGCGGTATTTGTCGAAGCGGTAGCTGGACAGGCGGGCACCATAGGCCAGGCCGGCCGCCGCCATGTCGCGCTTGATCTTGGCGCCGGGAATGGCATCACAGGCGATGGCGATATTTTTCAGGCCGCAGTTGCCCAAGCGCCGCCAGGCCGTGCCGCCGAAATTCTCCACCGTCAACTGGTCGATCTTCTTCGCCTCGCCCAGACCGCCCAGCAGGACCCGGTCGGCGCCAACGCCGGCGGGGGCCAGCACATCCAGCCACTGCCCCTTGCCGCCCTCGAAACGCGAAGCCTTGATCGCCTTTGAGATCGCGCCCTTGGAGGCCTTGTCCAATTGCTTGGCGGTGGCCAGCAGTTTGCCGCCCTTGAGGACGGCGACAACAAGTGCGCCGGACTTAGGTAATTTTGCTTCCGAGATGGTGATCTTCATGAACGTCCCCTGATTGTCGCGGCGTCGGCGCGGCGAATGGAAATTTGTTTGGCATATCTTACGGCTGATCGCCCCGAGCGCAAGCCATGGCGGAAAATCAGAGATGGGAAATATTGCCGGCGCGTTGCCTTCGCCCCGCACGCCGTGCAGGATATCACCATTATTGTCTCGTTGAGTGGAGGTCGGCATGCGTGAACTGATCAGGGATCTGGAGGAACGGCGGCGCGACAGCCTGTTGCTGGGCGGCGAACGGCGGGTCGAGAGGCAGCGCAAGGCCGGCAAGCTGACGGTGCGCCAGCGGGTTGATCTGCTGATCGAGCCCGGCAGTTTCGAGGAAATCGGCCAATTGGCTTCACATGCCCATACCCCGGTTCCGAAAATCGCCGGCAAGCGCACACCGGCGGATGGCGTGGTGACGGGTTTTGGCCGGGTCGATGGCCGGACCGTCGGCGTGGTGTCCGAGGATTTCACCGTCCTGGGCGGATCGGTCGGCAACAACAATCTGACCAAGAAACGTAAGATGGTCGAACTGGCCGGCCGCGACCATATCCCCTTGGTCTGGCTATTCGACGGCGCCGGTGCGCGCACGGATGAATCCGTCGGCGAGGGCCTGGTGCCGATGCATCATTTCATGGAGATCGCCAAGCTTTCGGGCACGGTGGTTCAGGTCTGCGCGGTGATGGGCCCGGTGGCCGGGGATTCCGCGCTGATCGCGGCGATGATGGAATTCATCGTCATGGTCAAGGGCACCGCCATGCTGGCCGCCGGCGGCCCGCCGCTGGTGGAAAGCGGCACCGGCGAGACGGTTGGCAAGGAAGAGCTTGGCGGGTCGGAGTTGCATTGCCGGATCTCCGGCGTCGCCGATAATCAGGCCGAGGACGACGCCGACGCCATCACCCAGATCAAGCGGTTTCTGTCCTATCTGCCGTCCAGCGCCTATCAATATCCCCCGGCGGTGGCCTGTTCCGATGATCCGGCCCGGGGGGACGAGGCGCTGCGCGACCTCATCCCTGAAAACCGGCGGCGGCCCTACGATATGTACAAGGCGATCAGGATGATCGTCGATGCCGACAGCTTTTTCGAAATCAAGCCGGATTTCGCCAAGATGATGATCACCGGTTTCGCCCGGCTGAACGGTCAGGCCATCGGCGTCATCGCCAACCAGCCAAAGGTGATGTCCGGCTCCATCACCGCCGCCGCCGGTACCAAGCACCGCCACTTCATGGACCTTTGCAATGCCTATCACATCCCCATCGTTTTTCTGATGGACACGCCGGGGGTGATGACCGGGCCGAAATCGGAGCGGGAGGCGGCGCTGCGCGTCGGCATGACCATCGCGCATTCCTTCGCCTATGCTCAGGTGCCGCTGTTCACCGTGGTGCTGCACAAGGGTTTTGGCTATGGCGCCTGCGCCATGGGCGGCTATGGGGCCGGGCAATCGTCGGTCCTGGCTTGGCCGACGGCGGATTTCAATGCCATTCCCCTGGAAAGCGGGATTAAGGCCGCTTATCGGGCCGACTTGGAGGCGGCGGCGGATCCGGAAGCCTTGCAGAAGGAACTGGAAGCCAAATTCACTGATCTTTGCGGCGCCTTTCCGGCCGCCGAGCAGGTCAAGATCGATGACATTATCGACCCGGCAGCGACCCGCCCCCGGCTGATCGCGGCCCTGGAACGCGCCCTGATGCGCCGCCACAAGCCCCCTGGGCCGGTGCCCCGGTTCGGCGTGATGCCCTAGGTCCTAGCCCGCTGGCGCCTCGCCACGCTGGCCGGAAGTCCGGTCGGACCCGGGGAATGGGGCGAAGGGGTAGGGGCGCTGATCCGTGTGAAATGTTTCAAACGCCACGATCTGTTTTAGATATTCACCCAGGCGCGGTCCCAGATCGCGCAGTTCTCCGTTCACCGATCCCGTCGCCAGACGGGTGAAGAACTGCACCACGGCGATGGCCAGAATGACGAATTCCGTGATGTTGAAGATCACCGCGAACAGCACCATGAAGCAGAGACGCCGCCAGATTGACTGATCGGAGAGGTTGGTTTTCAGTTTCTCATCCATTGGATTGCGTTCCCTCTGCAGGATGTTATGGGAAGTATGCACAACAGATAGGTAAGGGCGCGTCGCATACAAGCAGCGCTTAGCTCAAGGCAGCCGGAATTGCCGGCGCCATTTCCGGTAAGCGGGCCGTGTCGGTCTATTTAGGCAGATAGCGGATGTGATGCTTCTTCGGCAGTTCGCCATGGCGCGCCTTGTAGCGGGCATTGAAGTACCAGGACAGCAGAACAAAGGCGCTGATGGCCACGAACCCGACGCCCAGGACCAGATAGAAGGTAAACCGGGACCAGGTGATCCACAGTGCCAAGGGTGTCAGCATGCCAACAAAGCCAAAAAAAACGAGCAACAGTTCCAACGCTTTGTCGGACACTGATTCAAACAGACTGGCGCGCATGATCGATCCTTGCAGACGGTTTCGAAATATTGCCGGGCAAGAACCCGGCGGCAACTTTCAGCATCATCCGCCACGATCCGCTAACGCATGGCGACGCCGGCTCGTCGAAATGGTTGGGGCGGCAGGGATCGAACCTGCGATCACGGGATCAAAACCCGATGCCTTACCACTTGGCTACGCCCCAATTTTCGACGACCGGCAATATAGGCACCGAAGCCTTGGGAAACAACGCCCTTGGTTGGGAAAAATGCGCCTGTTCCAGGGTGCCGCCAGGCTGCCCGTTTTCGCCGCTATTCGGCGCCGCCGCCGGCCTCCTGACGGCGCCGGTCCGGCCAGGCGACGATGACGCCATAGCAGCAGACCGCGGCGATGCCCCAGGCCAGGGAGGTGTTCGGCGCGAACGATGCCAGCAGGCCCGGCATCCCCGCCAGGCCCAAATACACCAATAAGCCCCAGCGCCACGGTATTCGGTCATAGATGATATGATGCAAATGGCCACGATCGGAGGAAAAGGGCGATCGGCCATGGGCGACCCGCACCGCCATGACGCGCAGGCAATCCAAAACCGGGATCAGGAACCAAAGCGCCACCAGATCAGCCGGCAGCGCGGTGAAGGCGATGTCGTAAACATAGATCGTCAGCAGCGCGATGATGAAGCTCAAGGAATAACTGCCCGAATCGCCGAGGAAAAGCCGGCCCCGCAAATTGAAGGCCAGCGCCACCACCAATGCGGCACCCAGGGCGAGCAGCACGGGCCGCAAGTGATCCGGCGCGAACAACAGCAATTCCAGGCACCAGAACAGGCAGAGTCCCATGACAACGCCATTCTTGCCATCAGCCATGTTGATGGCATTCTGCAGGCCGACGATGCAAATCGTCGAGAAAATCAGGGCAAAATGTTCCAGAAAAATAACCTGGCCCAGAAAGCTAAAGTGCAGGAAACTTATCGAAAGGGCCGGCACGACTTCCAACGTCGCCAAGGCCAACAACAGCGACAGCAACAGCCGATAGATCGGGCGGATATGGGCTCGGTCGTCCAGCAAACCCAACAATAGACAGGCCAGGCCGGAAACGGCGATTGTCAGATACAGAGGCAAAAATACCGTCAGCAGGGCGCCGATGAGCAGCGCCGACAAGGTCGGCAATCCGATCGCAAGGCCACCGGCCAGAGGCGTTATGACGGGGTGAATTTTTCTTTCGCCGTCCGGGGCGTCCAGCACCCCCAACCGGACACTGATCGGCCGCGCGTAGACGCAGATCACCGCGCTGATGGCAGCCGCGGCCGCGACAGCGAATAGGCCGGTTACAGCGCTATGCCAATGCCCGTCGATTGCCTGTTCCTTCGTTGACGCGCCCCATGCGAGGGCGTAGATAAATGCGCAAGCCAGATGCGGCCTGATCCAGCGAGGACAATCTTACACGAATCTAAGCCGGAATGGCATCATAAGCCAATGCATCATTCGCCAGCTGTGGTAACAAATGGCCCGTCAAATGTTGTATGCCAAATGTTGACGATGTGGTCGAAATAGCGATTTTGGGAGCCTGGGTCAAACCTGGCGATAGGCGGGGCGAAACCGAGGACGGGGAATTTGTCTGCTAGTAGGAAGAGGCCGGCGATGATTGGCGTGGCTGCTGGATTGAAATTGGAGCATTGGGGCGTATGACGAACTTGCTTACCGGCGCGGCGGGCTTCATCGGTTTTCATGTTGCCATACGGCTGCTGGAGCTTGGCGAAAGGGTCGTCGGCGTCGACAACCTTAGCCCCTATTATTCCGTGAGCTTGAAGGAAGACCGTCTGCGCAAGTTGCTGGAATACCCGAACTTCACCTTCCATCAAGTCAACATCGCCGACAGAAGCGCCATGCAGGAGGCCGTGGGAGGCCTGAAAATCAGTTCCATCATCCATCTGGCGGCCCAGGCCGGGGTCAGATATTCCCTGGAGAACCCCTTCGCCTATGTTGAAGCCAACATAGTTGGCCACATGGTTATTCTGGAACTGGCCCGGCAGCAGCCGGCATTGGAACATCTGGTTTATGCGTCCTCCTCCTCGGTCTATGGTGGCAATACCAAACTGCCCTTCAGCGAGGATGACCGCGTTGACCAACCGGTCTCGCTTTATGCCGCGACCAAGAAGTCGGATGAGCTTTTGTCGCAATCCTACGCTCACCTCTACGGTATTCCGCAAACCGGGCTGCGCTTCTTTACCGTTTACGGGCCCTGGGGCCGGCCTGACATGGCGCTGTGGCTGTTCACCGACGCAATCCTGGCCGGGCGGGCAATCAAGGTCTTCAACAATGGCGATATGCAGCGGGATTTCACCTATGTCGATGACATTGTCACCGGCATTCTTGCCGCGCGCGACAATCCTCCGGCGGGCAAAGACGGCGCGGCCCCGCACCGGGTCTACAATATCGGCAACAATCACCCCGAAGAACTGCTACGCCTGATCGAAGTCCTCGAAGAGTCCTTGGGGCGCAAGGCGGAGCGGAACCTGCAGCCCATGCAACCTGGCGACGTCAAGGAAACCTATGCCGATTTGACGGCGATACAGCGGGATCTGGGTTTCAAGCCCACCACCACGATTGAGCAGGGCGTGCCCAGGTTTACCGCCTGGTACCGGGATTATCACAATCTGTAGCGGCTGCGGCGGCGCCATATGAGCAGCGGCGCAGACACTTCCGGGCCATTCGGCGGACGTATCGAGGCGCCGCGCCGGGGCATCGCCTGTATGCTGGCCGGCTGCCTGTTGCTGACGATGAATGATGCGGTGGTGAAGTGGGTTTCGGGCGAATTTCAATTGGGCCAGGTCCTTGCCAGCCGCGGCCTGGCGGCGGTGATTATCATCGTTCTGGTGTTGTCCTGGCGCCGGCGGTTCAACATCCACAGGGTCAGATATCCGGGCCTGCAAATAATTCGCGCCGGTCTGATGATCGCTTCCACATTCCTGTTCGTGTCCGGCTTGCGGGTAATGCCGCTGGCGGAAAACATAGCGGTCGCATTTGTCGGACCGATCTTCGTAACGGCTCTGGCGCCGCTGTTTCTGGCGGAACAGGTTGGCTGGCGCCGCTGGAGCGCCGTGCTGGTTGGTTTCGCGGGCGTTCTGGTGATGCTGCGGCCCGACGGTGGCTGGGGCGGGGGTAGCCTGAACTGGGCCGCGCTGTTTCCCGCCGGGGCGGCATTGTGCGGCGCCTTTCGCGATATTCTGACGCGCCGTATCTCCCATGAGGAGGCCTCCGGCACCACGCTATTCTATTCCACCCTGGGCGTGGCCCTGGCGGGGGCGATTGCGGCGCCGTTTGGCTGGCAGCCACCGGGTTTGGCCGATCTGGCTTTGTTCGGCCTGGCCGGATTCTTGTTATGCACGGCGCATTTTCTGCATATCGAGACGTTCCGCTTTGCCGAGGCGGCGCTGGTGGCGCCCTTCAAGTATTCCTCGCTGCTATGGGCCATGGCGATTGGCTTCTTGATTTGGGGTGATGTGCCCGATGGCTGGACGGTCCTGGGCGCGGCCTTGCTGATTGGCAGTGGCCTGTACATATTTAACAGGGAGAGCAGGCAATCTGCTAGGTTAGGGTCATGAACAATTCCGCGCACAGCCCCGTCTTGATCACCGGCGGCGCCGGCTATATCGGCAGCCACGCCATGTTGGCGCTGTTGGACCAGGGCCGCGACGCCGTGGTGGTGGATGATCTATCCACGGGGCGCCGCGGCGCGGTGCCCGACAGTGTGCCGTTTTATGAAGGCAACGTGGATGATGGCGCCTTGATTGCGCGCATTATCAATGAGCACGGCTGCCGCGCCGTCATGCATTTTGCTGGTTTCATCATCGTGCCGGAATCGGTGGAAAAGCCTTTGGAATATTATCAGAACAACGTCGTCCGCAGCGCGCAGTTGCTGCGCGCCTGTCTGGATAACGGTATCGAGCGCTTTGTTTTTTCCTCCACTGCCGCCGTTTATGGCGGCGATGGCGCGGGCGAGCGGCCTCTGGCCGAGGACGCTGTCCTGGCCCCGGCCAACCCCTATGGCCGCAGTAAATTGATGACCGAATGGATGTTGCGCGACATTGCCGCCGCCACCGGTCTGCGGGTTGCCGTGCTGCGCTATTTCAACGTTGCCGGGGCGGACGGCGCTGGCCGTTCGGGGCAATATTCCAAGGTGACGAGCCACCTGATTAAGCGTGCCTGTCAGACGGTTCTGGGGCTGCAGCCGCATATCGATGTCTTTGGCGACGACTATGCTACCCCCGACGGCACCTGCGTGCGGGACTATATCCATGTCTCCGATCTGGCCCAGGCGCATTTGGCGGTCTTGGATCATCTGAGCGCAAACGCCGGAACCGTCACCATGAACTGCGGCTATGGTCATGGATCATCTGTGACCCAGGTGCTGGATGTGGTGGACCAGGTAGCCGGCGAGATGCTGGGCGCGGAACCCATGCAGCGGCGGCCGGCACCGCGACGGCAGGGCGATGCGGCCAGTTTGGTTGCCGATACCAGCCGAATTAGGCAAACTTTGAACTGGCAGCCGAAACATGATGATCTGGCGGTGATCGCCGCCAGTGCCCTGGCCTGGGAAAAGCGTTTGATGGACGGAACGGATTGATGAAGGCGGAAGATTTATCGGATCAGGTTACGGCCCTGATCAATGAATCCGTTGCCGTCAAGGAACGTATGATAGCGGACGACATCGGCGCGCGGCTTTCCGCCATGGCCGAGGCAGCCGCGGCCGCCATTGCCGGCGGTGGTAAGATTCTGCTTTGCGGCAACGGCGGCTCGGCCGGCGACGCGCAGCATCTGGCGGGGGAATTCCTGGTTCGCCTGCGCGCCTCGTTGAACCGGGAGGCCTTGCCGGCCCTTTCGTTGATTACCGACAGCTCTACCCTGACCGCATGCGCCAACGACTATGGCTATGACCAGATCTTCGCCCGACCCCTGGAGGCTTTGGGGCAACAGGGCGATGTATTGCTGGCCATCACCACGTCGGGCAATTCAGCTAATATTCTGGCCGCCTTGGAGGTTGCCGGGAGCCGGGGCCTTCTCCGTCTGGGCTTTCTCGGTGGCGATGGCGGCGCCGCGCTGGCGGATTGCGATCAGGCCATCGTGGTGCCCAGCGATGACACCAACCGTATCCAGGAAAGCCATATCATGCTGGGCCATATTCTGGTTCAGTTGGTTGAGGAATTGCTTCTGGAGCAAGGCCACATCAATAAGAAACCAAAATGATTGCCGCAAATAGGAGACACCAGTCATGAGCGATACCGTTCTTTATGAGACCGATGGCGCCATCGCCACCGTCACCCTGAATCGTCCCGATCGCCTAAACGCCATGAACAAGGAATTGATAGCCACCATGATCGATACCATGGAGCGGGCATCCTCGGACCCGGCCATACGGGTTCTGATCCTGACGGGCGCCGGCCGCGGCTTTTGCGCCGGCGGCGACCTGGCCGGTTTCGCCGATGGCGAGTTCAAGGAAGAACGGCCGATCGAAAGCCGCATCGCCGATTTGCGGAATTCCATGCGCACCTCGCAGCGTCTGCGGGAAAGCTCGTTCGTATCCATCGCCGCCATTAACGGCGCCTGCGCCGGGGCCGGCCTTTCCTGGGCCTTGGCCTGCGATCTGCGCTATGCCGCGCAGTCGGCAAAATTCTCCACCGCGTTCCTGAATGCCGGTCTGTCGGGAGATTTCGGCGGTACCTTCAGCTTGACGCAGATCGTCGGCACCGCCAAGGCGCGGGAGCTGTATTTGCTTTCGGAACGCTTCACCGCCGCCGATGCGGAACGCCTCGGCATCGTTTCCGCGGCCGTGCCGGACGAGGATCTGATGGCCCATGTGCGCGGCAAGGCGCAGCAGATGGCCGATTCCGCGCCCATCGCGCTAAGCTATATCAAACAGAATCTGAACGATGCCACGCAACTCAGCATGTCCGAGGCCATGGACCACGAAGCCGACAGGCACAGCCGCTGCGGTGCGACCGAGGACAACACGGAAGCGGCCAAGGCGTTCCTGGAGAAGCGCAAGCCCGTGTTCCATGGCAGATAGCGCGCCGGTTGATTGGCGCGCCGCGCCATACATGGCGATAGCCGGTTGCCAGGCAGGCGGTCAGGCATTATTGAGGCGCCCAGAATGCTGGCCGGTAGTTTCGGCCGGTAATGCTGACCGGTAATACCGACTGGGAATTGTCGCCATGACGGAAACCAAATCCACCGCCGCGCCGATGCGCTTCGCGGCCCGGCAAAGCGTTGAACAGGTCGAGGAAGGCTTCGACCTGGCGCCGAAGTTTGATGCCGACGGCCTACTGCCGGTCGTTACCTCCGATGCCGCCAGCGGCGAGATGTTGATGCACGGCTACATGAACGATGAAGCTCTGCGTCTGACGATCGAGACCGGGGAAGCCCACTATTACAGCCGCAGCCGCAGGGTGCTCTGGCACAAGGGTGCGACTTCGGGTCTGGTGCAGAAGGTCGTGGAAATGCGCATCGACGACGATCAAGATTCGGTCTGGCTACGGGTCGATGTCGCCGGCGGGGCGTCCTGTCACGTGGGCTACCGCTCCTGCTTCTACCGCTCGGTTCCCCTCGGCCCCAGCGCCGATGGTGAAGCGCCCCGCCTGCACTTTGAAGAAACCGAAAAGGTTTTCGACCCCAAGGCTGTTTACGGTGACGCACCCAATCCAACGAAGCTTTAGCCAGCTAATCCACGCGCACCGCGATCTTGCCGAAATGCTGGCCCTTGGGCAGGGCCTGTAGCGCATCGCTCAAACCATCGAAGTCATAGATATGATCATCCAGGGCCGGATGGAAATCTGTCTTGTCGTCCAGATAGGTCATCATGGCGTGAAAATCAGCGACACTGCCCGTTGAGATGCCGATCATCCGCTTGCGGAACATGAAGACCAGAGGCAGGTTCACCTCGGCGATGGAGCCGCCCACATTGCCGACCAAGGATATGGTGCCGTCGGCCCGCGTCGCCCGCATGGATTGGCCGATCGTATCGGCGCCGCCGACCTCCACCACCAGATCGGCGCCCCGGCCGTCCGTCAGCCCCAAGACCGCCTTGCCCCAATCCGGCACCTCGCGATAGTTGATCGTCTCATCGGCGCCAAGTGCCTTCAACCGCTCGAGTTTTTCATTGCTGGAAGATGTCGCGATGACCCGCGCGCCCTGGGCCTTGGCGAGTTGCAGCGCAAACAGCGACACGCCGCCCGAGCCCAAGGTCACCACCGTGCCGCCGTTCCGGGCCGTCTCGGGCATTTCGGCCAAGGCGTTCCAGGCGGTGATCGCGGCGCAGCACAGGGTGGCGGCCTCGACATCCGAGAAATGTTCGGGTACCGGCACGGAACTGGCGACCGGCGTGCACATATACTCCCGCGCCGTGCCATCCAGTGGTCCGCCCAAGGCGCTGGCAAAGGCCGCGGGACCGGAATCGCCGCCGAACCAGTCCCGGATGAAACAGGGTAGGCGCCGTGAACCCAGGGCAACGTCTTCGACGTCCTGGCCCACCGCGACGACTTCACCAACGCCGTCGGACAGCGGCACCAGGGGCAGTTCGCCCGACATCTTGCCGTAGCCCCGACCGATCATCAGAAAATCGCGGTAGTTCAGGGAGACAGCCTTCATTTTCAACAAGACCTCGCCGGGCCCCGGTTCGGGCTGTGGCGCATCGACCAGCTTCAATCCATCGAAGCTCCACTCATCCGTGATCTGCCACTGTTTCATTGTCATCTCCCTGCCCGTATCCTGTGCCGACGGATTTGCCGCTTACCGCCATGATTATAACGAAGGTCGATCGTGATGATGAAGTTCTACGATGCCGCCCTGTCGGGAAACTGCCACAAAATTCGCATGCTGCTGTCCATGCTGGAGGTGCCGCACGAGGTTGTGCCGATCAGTCTGCCCGATCTGGATCATAGGACGCCAGAGCATCTGGCGCGCAATCCCCTGGGCACCGTGCCGGTTATCGAAGACGGCGATGTGACGATCTATGACTCCCAGGCCATCCTGGTCTATTTGGCGCGCATGTATGGCGGCGATGATTGGTTACCCACGGATACTGCCGGGCAGGCCCTGGTGCAGCAATGGCTGTCCTTCGCGGTCAACGAGATTTGGAATGGGCCCGCCCTGGCCCGGGCTTTTCTGTTATTCGACCGGGATGTGGATCTGGCCCGCTGTCAGGCTTCCGGCCGGAATGCCCTGGCGCACCTGGACGCGCGGCTGTCGGAACATGACTGGCTGGCCCTGGACCGGCCCACCATCGCCGACATCGCCTGCTATCCCTATAGCGCCCTGGCGGAGGCGGGAGAGATATCGTTGGCGCCGTACAAGGCGCTCGACGCCTGGTTCAAACGGATTGAGGCCCTGCCCGGATATGTGAGTATGCCGGGCCTTGGCGGCTAGACCATTTTCGATATTCATCGAATCGCCGGGCCACCCGCACCCCCTGCCCGGCCACCC
>CAZVYX010000035.1:0-59304 GCA_964631725.1 uncultured Rhodospirillaceae bacterium
TCCCCGCCGCCCAGATCGAAGAGTTCGTGGAGAATATCAATCACAAGGGCTCTGTACTGATCCCCGAGGTCCACATCATGATCGAGGGCGAAGAGCGGGTCTTTTCCCTGCTCTCCACCCGCACCCAAGACGATGCCTTCTCCTACCTGAACGGCGTTCAGGGACAATTCGTCGACCGCACCGCGGAATGGAAACTGAAGCAGGAGCGGGAACAGCTTTTGGAACAAAAGCTGCGTGATAGGGAAATTATCGAGGAAAAGAGCCAGCAGTTGGAGGAACTGGCGACCAAGCTGGCGAAATATCTGTCACCGCAGATTTACGAGAGCATTTTTTCCGAGTCGCCCGGACAGGTCACCACCCATGCCCGGAAAAACCTGACCGTCTTTTTCTCCGATATCGTGCAGTTCACCGATTTGAGCGATACCCTGGAGCCCGAGCGCCTGGCGCTGGTGATCAATTCCTACCTTTCCGAAATGGCCTCCATCGCCCTTGAATGCGGCGGCACCATCGACAAGTTCATTGGAGATGCCATTCTGGTTTTCTTTGGCGACCCCGAAAGCGCGGGCGAAACCGAGGACGCCCTGAAATGCCTGGAAATGGCGTTGCGCATGCAAATGCGCGTGGCCGAGCTACAGAAATACTGGCAGAAGCAAGGTGTTTCACGTGGTCTGCACGTGCGCATGGGCGTGACCACCGGCTATTGCACGGTGGGCAATTTCGGCTCCGAGCAGCGCCTGGACTATACGGTTCTGGGCAGCCCGGTAAATCTGGCGGCACGCCTGCAGGCGATGGCCGAGCCCGACCGTATCCTGATTGACGAAACCACCCATAGCCTGGTCGGCGAATACGTCGATTGCCGCGAAGTCGATCAGATCATGCCCAAGGGTTTCGTGCGTCCGGTGCGCATCCATCAAGTCGAGGATTTCCGCTCAAGCGATCATATCTCGCAACGCCAACGCCTCTACCTGGCCGGCGACCGCGTGGAAGTAAATATCATCGACAGCTCCGACATCCGCGCCGCGATCGAGGAACTGCGTCTGATCCAGCAGGATTTCGAACAGCGCCTCACTCAGGATTAATACCAACCTGGTGCATATGGACATCCTGTTGCGGGTAGGGAATGGAAATGCCGGCCGCATCCAACGCTTCCTTGGCGGCCTTGTGCAAATCAAACTGCAAGTCCCAGAAATCACCGGCCTCGCTCCAGTAGCGCATATTGATATCAACCGATGACGCCCCCAAGGCCTTGACCATGGTTTGCGGCGCCGGGTCATCCAGGGTACGCGGGTCATCGACCATCAAGGCCAGCAAGACGGCCAAGCCCCGCTCGATATCATCGCCGTAGCCGATGCCGATCACGATATCCATGCGCCGGGTCGGATTGCGGGAGAAATTGGTGATCGCGGTATTCCAAAGCTGCCCGTTCGGCACACATAGATAGACGCCGTCGTAGGTGGTCATCTCGGTCGTGAACAAACCAACACTGTTGACCGTGCCCGCTGTGCCGCCGGCATCGATGTAATCGCCAACCTTGAAAGGGCGGAGAAACAGCAGCATCACGCCGGCGGCGATATTCTGCAGCGTCCCTTGCAAGGCCAAACCGATGGCCAGACCCGCCGCACCGAGGACAGCGATGATCGACGTCGTCTCGACGCCGAACTGGGACAGCACCGCAACCAAGGTGATCGCCAGAATGCCATAGCGCACCAGGGAACTCAGGAACGGCCTGAGGGTATGATCCATGCGCGGCACTCGGCCCAGGGCCCGCGAAGCAGCCCGTTCGACCGCGCCGGCGATCCACCAGCCGGCAATCAGAATGACGATCGCGCCCAGAATATCCAGGCCATAGGCCAGGATCAGACCATAGATCTCCGCCGCCAGGGCCGAGATATCGACATCAAGGTTTTGCATTGTATCTTCTCTATTGCGCCAGCACGGGATAGGAACACCGCCCTATCCTGGGGCAATTTCAAGGTTCGTCCAATAAAATTCGAAGACTGAAAACGGGCCGTGGTTCAGGCACCAATTCTCCGCAGATTCCGTGCCTGCGCCCGACACAACCCGACCACAGCCTCCGCCAGACACGCGACGTCCGCCTGCAAATCCGTCAACACCGATACGGCCTGATTCTGTTTCGGTCTTAGTGCATATGTGGTTTCCGGGTTGTCGGGATCCGAATATGTCACGACGACCTCCCATTCGGCATGTAGCGCACATTTCAGGTTCAATGTGGTGACCACATCGGCCAGCACACGGAGATGAATTTGCTGGTCGGCATAAAACCAAACCTGCGGCAACTTCCACAGTTCGCCAAATCTTTCATGGCCCTCGCATGACCAACAAGGGTGAACGCCATCAAGCCGCTGCAATTCGTAAACCAGGGGCGCAATAATGGCCTCCAGCGGGTATTCCTCCGGCGCATCTGACAGCGCCAGGCAAACATCCGGGCAACCGCGGTGACATTCCCGCGCGACGGAACTGGGACACTTCGGGCCGCAAACCGGCCAGGTCTCGCCAGCCATGGTCGCCAGTATGCCCAATTTCTGTTGTCTTTCCGCGTTTCGTGCCCGGGAAATTTCTTTGCGCGCAATTCTCACAGGTTTATCTTGTTTATAATTCTCCTCAGTTCGAATTTACGCGCCATTTCTCAAAAAATTATTAATCGAAGGCGTAAGACCCCTTATGAATTTTGCATTATCACAATAATACTAGGTTGTGATTTGATATTTCACAGTAAATGGCGACAATACGTCATCAATTTTGCCAATCAAACCGTCATCACTATTTGCGCCCACAACGGCTACATTAACCAGGGTGCCATGAATATCGCTTGCGCCGGCCGATACAGTTATCTCAACGCCCGCCGCCTCGGCCACTGGGGCCAATAGTTCCGTGAAAACCCTTTCGATGGCATCCCAGCGCAGGGCCGGCTTGAAGATCTTGCCCACGGCGGTCTGCGGCATTTCATCGAGCAGAAACAGGTTTGCCGGATTGGCCGCCCGTTCCGGAATATGCTCCCGCGCGAAGGCCTGCAATTCGTCGGCGCTGGCCTCGGCGCCGGGTTTAAGCTGGACATAGGCGATGGGCAGTTCGCCGGCGTAGGAATCCGGCTTGCCGATGGCCGCCGCCAGCTCCACGGCGGGGTGCTGGTGCAGGGTTTCCTCGATCACGGCGGGGTCGATGTTGTGCCCGCCTCTGATAATCAAATCCTTGGCCCGGCCCGTTAGCCACAACAGGCCCTTGCTGTCGAAACGGCCAAGATCGCCGGAATTCAGCCAGCCATCAGCCATTAGTGCGCCTTCATTGTACTGTTCCTGCACATAGCCGGGCGTTACGCCGGGCCCGCCCATGATCACCACGCCAATCTCGTCGACATCGCAATCGCGCAGCACCTCGCCATCCGCGTCCAGTTCCACCGTCCGGACCTTGCAGTGGGGCACGACAATGCCGGCGCTGCCGACGGCGGGTTCGCCGTTCCGGGGCAGCATGGTGACGAAGGACGTGGTCTCGGTCATGCCATAGCCTTCCAACAGCGGCTTGCCCATGGTCTTGATCAAAGCCCGGCCGACCTCCGTCGGCAACGGCGCGCCGCCGGTAAATCCATGACGGACCGAAGAAATATCGGCATTGCCGAGGGGACTGTTCAACAGCGCGCCGAACACCGTCGGCACCGTCCCCAAAATCGTGATCCGGTGGTGATGCACGATCTGCCACATATCGCGCACCGTGGTGGGATCGCGAAAGCCGGCCGGGCTGACCACCACTAAGGTGGTGCCATGGGCCAGCGGCACGATGCCGCAGACAATGGAGCCGCCAATATGGAACAACGGCAGGCCCGTGGTCAGGCTATCGTCGGGCCCATAGTCGATGGCCTGGCCGGTACTCCAGATCTGTGTCGCCTGCATGTAGTGGGTATGCTGGGCCAGCTTCGGCGTGCCCGTGGTGCCGCCGGTATGGAAATAGGACGCGGTCTCACCGGGCTGAATTTGCCGGCCGCTGATCAATTGGTCGTTCGGGTAGCCGGCACGGGTTTCCGTGAACGGTTCGACGCCATCGACCGTCGGGCCGGCGCCAACCCGGAAGGTAACCGCCAGTTCCGGCAGTTCCGCGCGCAGGGCCGCAACCTTGTCCCAGATTTCGGCGCTCAATTCCGGCCCGGCAACGACCAAAACCTTGGTATTGGCGGCCTTCAGGATCTTCACGATCTGCCAGTCTTCCAGCATTGGGTTGACCGCGTTGACGATGCCCGCCGCCTCGCCGCCAACAATGGTGCAATAGGCCTCCTCGCATAGCGGCAGCAGAAACGATACGACCTCGCCGGGCCGCAAACCGTGATCGTGGAACATGTTCGCCGTCTGATAGCAGCCGGCCATGAACTCACCGAAGCTGATATCCCGTGGCGGCGCCTCCACATCGCCGGGCACCAGGAACTTCAAGGCGATGTTGTCGGGATCCTGCTCCGCCCGCTGACGGATCGCATCGAAGGCATTGGTCGCGGTCAGCAAATCATCCAGCGGCGTCTGCTCCAAGGCCCTGGCATCGGCATCATTTCGAATGGGGCTTCGAAGCGGACTAGACATGGCGGCGGCACTCCCGGTTGGCATTGTTCTGGAGGATCATATCAGAAGCCTATTCGCGGATCACGGCGGCGTCTTGGCTGTTTCTACTCGTTGGTAACGACGCCGTCGGCCAGCAGACGGGCGATATGCGGGTCATCATAGCCCAGATCGGCAAGCACCGCTTCGGTATCCTGGCCCAGGCGCGGCGGCGGCGCCGTCGCCGCCATACTGTCACCGGCCAGTTTGAAACCGACGCCCGGCACCCGATAATTCCGCCCTGTGCTATCGTCGGCCACGGTCTGCACCATGCCGCGCGCCGCCAGTTGCTCACTGTCGGCAATGTCGCCGAGGCTTCGCACCTTGCCCGCCGGCACGCCCAGATTACTGAGGCGCAATTCCCATTCAAGTGCCGGTGCGGTCTTGAAGGCCGCAGCCAAGGCATCCTGCACCAAATCGACATAGCCGGCGTTGCCGCCCCACTCACTAATCCGCGGATCCTCCAGCAACTCGGGCCGGCCGATCTCCCGCGCCACGGCGGCGGCCTGATGCGGCGCATTGGCGGCCAGGGCTAATAAGCCGTCCGAGGTTTCGAACATGCCCGAATACGGGCTGCCGCTGGCGGCGCGGTCGCCCTTGCGGGCCGGCGGCGTCATACCCTGCAGCAGGGGCGCCATGGCCGGGGCCATGATCGCAACGGCGGCGTCCAACATGGCGACATCGACGATTTGCCCAACGCCGGAGCGCTCGCGCTGAAACAAGGCGGTGGAAATGGCGAAAGCCGCCGACTGGCCCGCGACATAGTCAATTACCGGAAAGCCGACCCGCCACGGCCGGCCGCTGTCATCGCTGTTGGTCATCATCATGCCCGATACGGCCTGCACCACATGATCGTAGGCGGGACGTTCAGACATGGGCCCGTCCTGGCCGTACCCGGAAATCGCGCAGTAGATCAGCGCCGGATTGGCCCGCATCAACTGCGCCGCCCCCAGCTCCAAGCGATCCATGACACCGGGGCGGAAGTTCTCCGTCAAGACATCCGCCTCCGCCGCCAGGCGGCGGACAATTTCCTTGCCTTCCGCTGTCTTCAGATCAACGGCGATGGAACGCTTATTGGCGTTCTGGGCCAGAAATCCCGGCCCCAGACCCGCCGCCGCCAACTCGGGGTCGGGACCGCCAAAGCGCACGAAATCGGCGCGGCCGGGCTGCTCCACCCGGATCACCTCCGCCCCCAGCAGCGCAAGCTGGTAGGTGCAGTAAGGTCCCGCCAGGACGCGGGTTAGATCCAGAATACGGATACCTGAAAAGGGACGGCTCATGGGGATACAACTTTCGGAAAATGGGATAGGCGCCGATCCTCATATCATCTCAGGATCGCATCAGGTTTTCAAATTCCACACCGCCGCCAGCACTAAACCATATTCGATATTTATCGAATTACCGGCCCTGCCATCGGCAAATTCACCTAATCATAAAGGTGGCAGGCGACGAAATGGCCATTACCCTGTTGCGCCAGGGCCGGCTCCCGGGCGGTGCAGTCATCGCGGGCCATCGGACAGCGCGGATTGAAATGGCAGCCGGACGGCGGATTAAGCGCGCTCGGCACCTCACCCTCCAACAGGTCGAGGTCTCGTTCCGCCTCGGCATCGGGGCTGGCCACCGGGATCGCCGACAGCAGCGCCTGGGTATAGGGATGCTTTGGATCACTGTAGAGATCGTCGCGGGAAGCGATTTCGACGATCTTGCCCAGGTACATGACGATGATACGGTCGGAAATGTGGCGCACCACCGCCAGGTCATGGGCGATGAACAGGTAGGTCAGGCCCAGTTCTTCCTGCAGATCTTCCATCAGATTGATGATCTGGGCCTGGATCGAGACATCAAGCGCGGAAACCGGCTCATCGCAGACCACCAGGCTTGGATTGACCGCCAGGGCCCGGGCGATGCCGATGCGCTGGCGCTGGCCGCCGGAAAATTCATGCGGATAGCGTTCGATCATGTTGCCGGCGAGGCCGACCAACTCCAGCAGTTCAGCGACCCGTTGGCGCAGTTCCTCTCGCGACGAGGCCATGGCGTGCGCAACCAGTGGCTCGCCGACGATGTCGAGCACCCGCATGCGCGGATTAAGCGCGCCATAAGGATCCTGGAACACCATTTGCATCTGGCGCCGCATTGGGCGCAGCTCGGCACTGCTCAGGTCGGTGATATCCTGGCCGTCGAGAACAATGCTGCCGCCGGTGATATCGACCATACGCAGAATGGCCAGACCCGTGGTCGATTTGCCGCAGCCCGATTCTCCGACCACGCCCAGGGTTTCGCCCCTGCGCACGTCGAAGCTTACGCCATCAACGGCCTTGACCGAGCCCAGATCCCTTTGGCCCAGAATGCCGCCGCGCATGGGGAAGTGAACCTTGAGGTCCCTGACCTCCAGCAAGTTTTCAGTTTGCGGCATCGACATCGACCCAACATGCCTTCCAATGTTCGCCGCCGCTATGTTCCAGCGGTGGACTTTCCCGAGTGCAGCGATCGGTGGCAAAACCGCAGCGGGGATGAAACGAACAGCCAGGCGGCGGGTTGCCCAAATCAGGCGGTTGCCCTTCGATCGGTTGCAGTTTTTCCCTGGTGTCCTGGTCGAGGCGGGGCACCGATTGCATCAAGCCGATGGAGTAGGGATGTTTCGGGGTGTTGTAGATGTCACGGGCGGTGCCCTGTTCGACGATGCGGCCGGCGTACATTACGTTGATGCGGTCGGCGTATCTGGCAACCACGCCCAGGTCATGGGTGATCAGGATCATCGATGAATGACCCGATTTGATCAAACCCTGTAACAATTCGAGGATTTGCGCCTGCACCGTGACATCGAGCGCCGTGGTCGGCTCGTCGGCGATGATCAACTTGGGCTCGCAGGCCAGGCTCATGGCGATCATGGCGCGTTGACGCATGCCGCCGGAAAACTGGTGGGGATAGGCGTCGAGCCGGCTTGTGGGATCTGGGATCTGCACCTTGCGCAGCAGTTCGACGCAACGCTCAATGATGCTTTTCCTATCAACATTCTGGTGAATTTCGATCGGCTCGGCGATCTGCCGGCCAATCGTCAGCACCGGGTTCAGCGAGGTCATCGGCTCCTGGAAGATCATCGCGATCTTGTTGCCGCGAATGTCGCGGACCCGGTCCTCGTCCATTGCCAGCAGATTTTCGCCCTCGAGGATGATTTCACCGCCGACGATTTCCCCCGGCGGACTGGGAATCAGGCGCAGGATCGACATCGCGGTAACGCTCTTCCCCGAACCGCTTTCACCAACGATCGCCAGGGTTTCGCCATGGCGGACATCGAAACTGACGTCATTGACCGCCTTGACGACGGAATGATCGCCATAAAAGTAGGTCTTCAGGTTATTGACTTGCAACAAGGGCGCCAAGGCCGGCCTCCGAAAAGCGTGGCCGCCGTTGCTGGCGGCCAACAGAAACAAAAAGCAATCGGTCCGGGGAGAATATGGGACCGCCCAAGTCGGGCGGCCCCACGTTTCCCGTTTTCGTCACGGATGGGTGCTAGTGGCCCATCTTCTTTTTCAGGTCCTGGTCGATCCATATCCGGGAATAAATCGGGCCCGGGCGGATGGCGCCGACCGACATTTCACCATGATAGTTCTTCACCCACGGCCACCAGGCGCGGTAGCTGAACGGGGTCGGCAGCCAGACATAAGGTACCGCTTCCTCAATGATGTAGCGGCCCATGGCCTTGACCATCTTGTCCTGCTTGGCCTGATCAGTTTCCGCCAAGGCGGTATCCCAGGCCTTGTTGTGTTTGGGGTCGTCCATCATGGAAGCATTCCAGGTCTGGCCGCCCTTATGGTAGGCACGCAGGGAGGTGAACGGATTGTTGTCCGCGACTTGGTACAGATATCCGGCCGCTTGCGTGTCTTTACGCATTTGCGAACGGAAGGCGGCATATTCCAAGGGTTTCGGTACAAGCGTGACGCCAACCACCTGGAAGTAGGCCTGCAGCATCGGCACCATATCGACATGGTATGGCGAACAGGTGCAATACATCATTTCGAACTTGAAGCCGTTCGGATGGCCGGCTTCCTTCAAAAGCTTCTTCGCCTTTTCCGGATTGTAACCGAACATTTCCTGCGCCTGCGGCGACAACTCCTTCAGCGGCGTGTAGACGCTGGTCCAGCCCATTGACAGCGGGGAATTCAGGATCTCGCCCTTGCCGTTGATCAAGGCCTGTTTGATCTCCTGCTGGTTGACCGCCATATTCATCGCCCGGCGCACGCGTACGTCGTTGAATGGCTTCTTATCGTTGCGCAGGGCCAGAAGCTGGAAGTTGGCCTCCATGTCACCCTTGATGATGAGATCCGGCGCGCTCTTCTTCAGTTCATCGACAAACTGCCAGCGAATAACCTCCATGAGATCGCCTTTGGCGGTGCGGATGGCCGCGATCGCCGTCGCTTCGTCCTTGATGAAAAGGTATTCAAGGCCGGCATTCAACGGCAGTTGGTATTTCTTGCCGTCGATGACTTGGCTATCCCAGTAGTTGTCATTGCGCGTATAGGTGACCTTGCTGCTCTTTTTGACATCGGTGACCATGTATGGCCCGGCGCCAACGGCGTTTTTCCAGTCGGCTCGTTTCTCATCGCTCAACGCATGCCACTCGGGCGGCAAGATCGGCGAGAAATAGCCCCAGCCGAAACGATACGGCCAATTGCCGTTATAGGAGCTGAGGTAGGCCGTGGCCTTGTATTTGCCCTCTGCCTTCCATTCCTTGACAAAATCCCAGTAGGTCGGGATGTAGCGCTTCTGGCTTTGCATCAAGTTGAAATGCTGGGCGATGTCCTCGGCCACCAATTCGCGCGACTTCATGACGCCTTCCTTGGCCATCCACATCACGCCTTCACGGATCTTGAACTCAATCCGTAGCGGGTCTTGCTTCACTTCCCAGCTTTCGGCGATTTCGCCCTTGGTATCCTCCGGCGGGATCCAGCCCGGCGCGATGAACTTGTTGGCGCCGTTGTTGACCGGCCCCCGATCGAGGTTGCCAGCCATTAACTGAGTGGTGTGCAGTCCGTCGAAACTGGTTTTCCAAACCCAACGGTGGAAATCCCAGCTGAGCGGGTTAAGAGTGCGATAGCGGGTGATCATCTTGACCACGCCGTCGGATTGGGGTTCCTCGGCCCAGGCTGGCGAAGTGCTGACCCCCAATGTCATGGACGTGATGCCCAATGACAGGGCAAAGGCGCCCAATGCGCTTGCCTTCAGCAATCTATTTATCATTTGAAACGCTCCCTTTCTGGTTTTCGCGGCAATGACCGCAATGTTGCAACACGTGGTTAAGTTAATGACGCACACCGCCGCCCTTATACGACGTCCCGCCGCCGCGCATGCGCGGGTCCAACAGATCACGCAGGGCATCGCCGAATACATTGATGCCGTAGACCACGACGGTAATCGCCACGCCTGGCGCGATCGCCAGCCACGGCGCCTGGAACATATAGGTGCGGCCATCGAGGCTCAGCATGCCGCCCCAGCTCGGCGCCGGCGGCGGAATGCCGAGGCCGAGAAAGCTGAGGCCCGATTCCGCCAGGATTACGGCGGCCAGGCGGGTGGTGAATAAAACTATGATCGGCGCCATGACATTGGGCAGGATGTGCTTAAAGACCACCATGTGCGATGGCGTACCGATTGACCGGCTGGCCTGGACGTAAACGTTTTCCTTTACGCTCATCACGGCGCCGCGGATGATGCGGCTGCCGGCGATACCGAAAAGCAGGCCCAGCACCAGGACCACCTGCCAAACGCCGGGCCCCAGCACCGAGACCGCGACGATCAGGATGATCAGGTCCGGGAAGCTCATCCAGGCATCGACGAAACGCTGCACCACCAAATCGAACTTGCCGCCGATATAGCCCGTCGACAGACCGATCGCGATCGAGATGATGATTGACAGCGTGGTCGCGGAAAAGGCGACGATGACCGAAAGCTGGGCACCGTATACCATGCGTGAAAACAGGTCCCTGCCGATCTGGTCGGTGCCGAACCAGTATTTCGGGCTGGCGCTCTGCAACCGATCGATGGGGTGAATGACGTTTTCGCCTTCATAGGCGATGAAATCGGCGAAAACGCCAACGAACAAAAGGACCAGGAAGATCAGGCCGCCGATTGCGCCCAACGGCTTTTCCCTCACCAAGCGGACCAACAAGTCGATCCAGAAGCCGCGCGACTTCCTTGATTTGGCGGGACTTGCGCCGCCAATTGCCGTATCAGCCATGTCGTCGCCCGCTCGGCCTATGTGTCATAGCGCACCTTCGGGTCGAGGAAGCCGTAACACAGGTCGATCAGCAAATTGATAAAGACAACGGCGATGCCGATAATCAGGAAGACGCCGGTGATGATCGGGTAGTCGCGCGACGAAACCGCATCGAGCAGCAATTGTCCCATGCCGGGCAGCGTGAAGATCTGTTCAATGATCACCGTGCCGCCGATCAGGATCGGGATCAGCAGCCCGATCAGCGTGATCACCGGGATCATTGCGTTCTTCAAGGCATGGCGCATGACCACGACGCGTTCCCTCAATCCCTTGGCCCAGGCGGTGCGGACATAGTCCTGGCGCAGCACTTCCAGCATCATCGTCCGGGTCATGCGCATGGTCACGGCCGAGAGGGCGAAACCCAGGATCATGCTGGGAATGATGAAGACCTGCAAGTTGCCGATTGGGTCCTCGAAAAAGGGCACCATTTCGATCGGCGGCGACCAGCCCCACCAAATCGCCGGCAGGATAACGACCATCGTGCCGAGCCAGAAGCTGGGCACCGCCAGACCCAGGATCGAGATGGTACGGCCGACATAGTCCCAGAGTGTCTCCTGACGGACGGCGGAATAGATGCCGACGGGGATGGCGACAACCAGTGCGATGATCAACGACAGCAGTCCCAGTTCAAAGGTTGTCGGCAATCGTTCGACAATATCGTCGATGACCGGTGTGTTCTGCCATAGGGAGTTGCCGAAATCGAAGCGGGTGACGACGCCGGTGATCCAGACGCCATATTGCACATAAATCGGCTTGTCGATGCCCAGCGCGGCTTCCAGGGTAGCCCTGGTTTTTGGATCGCCGGAGCCGAAATCATTCTCGGTCAACATCAGATCGAGGATGTCGCCTGGCACCATGCGAACGACCAAAAAGCAGATAACGCTGGCGAAGAACAATGTCGGGATCATGGCCAGCAGGCGGCGGATCAGATAATTGTACACAATGGTCCCTATTCGCGAACTACAAACCGCGGGGGGAAAATACCAATATTGCTCGCAGAACGTCTCATCCAGACCACCCTCCCTATCGGCCTCCCGGGGCCCGGATTATCGCCTGCACTTTTCTTGCAGTGCATGCATTCCGGTTATCCAACGCCGAATTCAAGCTGAACCTGATCGAGCTGTTTAATCAAACATGAAATTAGCGGCCAGTGTCAAGTAACGGCTTTGTTTGCATTGCTAATAAGCGATTTGCTAATAAACGATTTACTGGAAATCTTCAATTTGACGCCCCGATTACAGGGTGAAGCGGACATGAGCCAAGCCTGCTCTGGCCGCCGGCAATCAACACAATTGCACCTCGGCACACGCCGCATAATGCCACGCAATCTTCCCGTTCTTGGCGGACGGCATTTTTCAATAGCGCTGGACAGATTCCGCCCTATCGTAATGCTTGCCAAATTGATTCTGCTTGGGAGGCCCGCGTCCATGACCAACACCACCGCGCTTCGTGAATTGCTACGGGGCCCTGAAATCCTGATCGCGCCGGGTATCTACGATGCCTTTGGCGCCCTGATGGTGGAACGGGCGGATTTTCCCGCCGCCTATCTGTCCGGCGCCTCGATCGCCTATACCCGCTATGGCCGGCCCGACCTGGGCCTGGTGGGGATGGATGAAGTGGCCAATGTCCTCTCCGCCATTGGCGAGCGGGTGCAGATCCCCCTGATCGTCGATGCCGATACCGGCTATGGCAACGCCCTGAACGTGATCCGCACGGTCAAGCTGTTCGAACGCAACGGCGCCGCCGTCATCCAGTTGGAAGACCAAAGCCTGCCAAAGCGTTGCGGCCATCTGTCCGGCAAGACCCTGGTTTCGGCGGCCGAGATGGTCGGCAAGATCAAGGCGGCGGTGGATGCCCGGCGCAGCCAGGACACCTTGATCATGGCGCGCACCGATGCCATCGCCGTCGAGGGGCTGGATGCCGCCCTGGAGCGGGCCGAACGCTATCACGAGGCGGGCGCCGATATCCTGTTCGTGGAAGCGCCCCGGGACCTGGACGAAATGCGTACGGTCACCGACCGCCTGGGCGGTAAGGCACCGCTGTTGGCGAACATGGTGGAGGGGGGCAAGACGCCCATCCGGCCCGCGGGCGAACTACAGGAAATCGGCTATTCCATCGTCATCTTTCCCGGCGGCCTGGCCCGCGCCGTTGGCCATCTGATGGGACGCTATTTCGCCTCCCTGCAGGCCCATGGCGATACCTCTCAATTCAGGGCGCAAATGATCGATTTCGACGAGATGAATGCCCTGATCGGGACGCCGGAAATGCTGGCCAATGGCGAACGTTTCGACGCGGCGAATTTCGAGGCCGGCGACGATGCTTGAACGAAACAGAGGAAATGCGCTGCCATGAGTGTTCTGCCCACCGACGGCATAACGTTCGAGGCGGAGGTTCCCGTTGCCATTGTCGGCGGCGGCGCCTGCGGTCTGGTCGCTGCCCTGACCCTGGCCGACGCCGGCATTAGCCCCCTGGTCTTGGAAAGGGACGCTCTGCCGTCGGGCTCCACCGGCCTGTCATCGGGCATGATACCGGCCTGCGGCACCGCCATGCAGCGCGAACAGGGCGTTGAGGACACGGTCGAGATGCTGATCCATGACATCCAGGCCAAGGCCAAGGGCCAGGCCGATCCGGTCATCGTACAGGCGGTCGCGGAAGCTTCCGGCCCCACCGTCGAATGGCTGGTCGCCCAACATGGCGTCGAGTTGACCCTGGTCGGCGGTTTCCTCTATCCCGGCTTTTCCGCCCTGCGCATGCATGCCCCGCCCTCCCGCCAGGGCGCCGACCTGATGGCCGGGCTGTTGCGCGCCTCGGAAGCCGCCGGCATCGACATCATGACCAATGCTACGGTAACGGACCTGTTCGCGGGCGCCGACGGCCGCGTCGCCGGCCTGACGGTCGAGCGGCCCGACGGTGCCAGGGAGAGCATCGGCTGCCAGGCATTGATCCTGGCCTGCAACGGCTTTGGCGGCAACCCAGCCATGGTCGCCGCGCATATTCCAGAGATGGCGCGGGCGGAATATTTCGGCCATCCGGGCAACCAGGGCGAGGCGGTCACCTGGGGCGCCACCTTGGGCGCCGACATTCGTCACATGGGCGCCTACCAGGGCCATGGCTCGGTCGCCGCGCCCCACGGTATCCTGATTACCTGGGCCCTGATGATGAACGGCGGCATTCAGATCAACAACCAGGGCGCGCGGTTTTCCAACGAACACCGGGGCTATTCGGAGCAAACCGTCGACGTCCTGGCCCAGCCGGATCAAACCGCCTGGTTGATCTTCGACGACCGCCTGCTGGCCCTGGGCCATGAGTTCGAGGAATTCAAGGCAGCCGAGGCCGCCGGCGCCGTACGTCAAGGCGTCGACGCGGCTGCCCTGGCCCAGGCCATCAATGTCCCGGCGGACGTCCTGGCGCAAACCCTGGCGGAGACCAAGAATCTTGCCGCGGGCCATGGGCGCGACCCGTTCGGACGCGATTTCACAACCCAGCCGGCCCTGACCGCGCCCTATCATGCCATCAAGGTGACGGGCGCGCTGTTCCACACCCAGGGCGGCCTGGCGATTGATGCACGGGCCCGGGTTCTGCGCCCCGACGGCAGTGCGCTGCCGAACCTTTATGCCGGCGGCGGCGCCGCCTGCGGTGTATCGGGCAGCCAGGTTTGGGGTTATCTTTCCGGCAACGGCCTGCTGACAGCGGTCAACCTGGGCCGTTTGGCGGGGCAGGCCGCCGCCGATCAGATTGGGGCAATGCAATAGGGGGATATATTGTGAACCGGGAACAGCAGGAAAAGGCGAAAGTCTTCGCGGCACTTCACGAAGGGCCGGAAATTTTTGTCATCCCCAACCCGTGGGATATCGGCACCACCAGAATTCTAACCGGCATGGGTTTCAAGGCCCTGGCGACAACCTCGGCCGGGTATGCCTTTTCCCGGGGCTGCATGGACGGGATCATCGGCCGGGATGAAATGCTGGCGCATACGGCCGAGATCGTCGCCGCGACCCCGCTTCCCGTATCCGCCGATCTGGAAGATGGCTATGGCGACACATTGGAAGATGTCGCCGAGACATATCGTTTGGCGGCCGCTTCCGGCCTGGTCGGCGCCTCCATCGAAGACTATTCGGGCAGTGCCATATATGACTTCAACCTGGCGGTAGATCGGGTCGAAGCTGCCGTGGCGGCAGCGCGAGAACAGGATTTTCCCTTTGCCCTGACGGCGCGGGCGGAAAATTTTATCCGCGGCAACCCGGACCTGGACGACACCATAAAGCGTCTACAGGCGTTTGAGTCCGCCGGCGCCGATGTGCTCTACGCACCCGGGTTGCCAAGCCTGGACGCCATCCGTACGGTCTGTCAATCCGTGGGCAAGCCGGTCAACGTGGTCATGGGCCTGTCAGGCAGCGAGATGACCACGGCGCAACTGGCCGAAGCGGGCGTCCGCCGGATCAGCGTCGGCGGCGCCCTGGCCCGCACCGCCCTGGGTGCCTTCATGCGGGCGGCGCAGGAGATCCAGGACGGTAGCTATACCTTCCTGGACAGCGCCGCGTCCTTCGCCGATATCGCAAGGCATATGCAGTCTGCAGAATAAATGGCGATTATGCGCAATGGGAAATTGGGGCGATCTCAGATCAAATTGACATCCATCACCCTCGATCTACTTATGCACGAAATACTAAAATCGTACCGATCGAGACGTAAACATTAGGGGATTTGCCCGGAGCACAATTGCATCACGGAGTTCCGGTACCAATCAGATAAATAGCCGGCACCTCCCGCAATTCTGCGAATTATCGCACGGTATTTTCCGGAATCCGCAATATGTACGTTGCCAAGCATGTCATCTATCTTACTATGTAATAATTCAAAAGCTCGCATTACGGTTATTGTGATAAAAATATTACTATCGTCTAAACTAATAATTAAGTGACTTTCTGCATACTCCTAATCGAATAGTTCAGTCACACATAATTTATTGCGGTGCCCGCCGAAAATTTAAACCCAAGAACAGGCGGCTGGTGCGCGCAATTTGGCGGCAGCCAAACTATTCCAGTTTTCTTCAATAGGGTCGTTTGGCTGGCCGTTGATCCTTAGAAGGAAAATTTCGATATGACACAGCACCCGAAAACCTCTCCATTCAGTCGCCGGTCGGCGCTGAAAAAAAGGGCCAGCGCAGCCGCGGCAAGGTCTGCACCGCAGGTGTTGTTGAAGACCCATTAAACCCATAACCGAACGCCGAAACCGGGGAAACGGCGCAACTAGAGGATCTTTTTGAGGACAGCAATCATGAGCACGGAAAAAAACCTAAAAGTGTCCGGTTTCATCAGCAGCATCAAGGTCAGAACCAAGATTCTGCTGGGCTTCGCCACAGTTCTAGTCATTCTCGCGGGCGTCGCGGGCGTCGGCTACTTCAACTTGGTAACAATTTCCCACGAAATGGAACTCCTGAACCATGAGGTCGAGGAGGCGGAAGCCACGGTCTCGGTGGAGTCGCATTTCTTCGAGCTGGAAATCCATGTCCGGGAGTTCGCCGCCACCTCCAACATGGAAGACGCCAAGAAAGCGCGTGAACTCGCCAAGAAGCTGCGGGCTGAAATCGCCGCTGCCTCCGCCCTGTTCAAGGATCCGGAGCAGGTCGAGCTAATGGCCGAAATCAGCAAGGATTTTGAAATCTACGTGAAGGACTTCGAGAAAATCGTCAAGCTGGACGCTGAGTTCCAAAAGCTGATCCACGAAGTCCTGGATCCGCAAGGTGACCTGTTCATCCAAAACCTCGGCAAATTACTGGAAGATGTCGTTCAGGAGGGGAATAGCGATGCCGCCAACTACGTCCGTGCGGCCCGCATGCATGGCCTGAAGGCGGAAAATTACGCCAATATCATGATTGGCCGGAAGGACGACAGTTTCTCAAAAAAGGTGCATCACGAATTCGACGAGGTGCACGCCACCATGGCCGCGCTGGAGAAGACCCTGCGCACGGACATGGAAAAGGAGCTGTTCGCCGAGCTGAACAAAGAGTTCGAGACCTATATCAAGGCCTTCGAGAAGGTGGTCAAGGACGAACACGAAATCGCCAACCTGGTGCATCATGAGATGGCCGAGGCCGCCGAGGAATTGATCAAGGCCGCCGAGGAAATCGTCGCCCAGGTGCACGCCGAAACCGCGGCCACGAGAGCCGAAACCATGGCCACCATCGAGAACGGCGAACTGGAGATGGAACTCATGGCCGCCGGTGGCCTGATCTTGGGATTTCTTTTGGCCTGGTTCCTCGGCAACGGCCTGGCTAAACCCGTAACCGCCATGACCGGTGCCATGCAACGTTTGGCCAGCGGCGACAATGAGGTCGAGATCCCGGCCCGTAACCGTGGCGACGAGATCGGCGAAATGGCCGGCGCGGTCGAGATCTTCAAAGCCAATGCCATCGAGCGCGTCCGCCTTGAAGCGGAGGCCGAGGAGGCCGAACGACGGGCCGAGCGCGAGAAGAAACAGGCGATGCAGGAGTTGGCGGACAGGTTCGAAGCCAACGTCGGCGATGTCCTGAAAAACGTTACCTCCTCGACCACGGAACTGGATGCGACCGCGACGTCGATGTCAGCGGTGGCGGACCGCTCCCTGGATGAGGCCACGGCCGTCGCCTCCGCCTCGGAGCAGGCCAGTGCTAACGTGCAAACGGTTGCCTCCGCCTCGGAGGAGCTGTCCAGCTCCATATCGGAGATTGCCCGTCAGGTTCTGGAGTCCTCGCGCATCACGTCGGATGCCGTGGTCGAGGCCGAGAAAACCAACCAGTCCGTGGCCGGTTTGAACGACGCGGCCCGGAAGATCGGCGACGTCGTCGACATGATCAACGACATCGCCTCGCAGACCAACCTCCTCGCCCTGAATGCGACGATCGAGGCCGCCCGTGCCGGTGAGGCCGGCAAGGGCTTCGCGGTTGTGGCCAGCGAGGTCAAGAACCTGGCCACCCAAACCGCCAAGGCGACCGATGAAATCGCGGGCCAAATTACCTCGATGCAGCAGGAAACCACCTCGGCGGTCGATGCCCTGAGCGGCATTACCGATACCATCGGCAAGATCAACGAGATTGCCACCTCGGTATCGTCGGCGGTCGAAGAACAGGCCGCCGCAACCCAGGAGATCACCCGCAATGTGGAGGAGGCCTCCAGAGGCACCCAGGCAGTGAATGAGAACATCACCTCGGTCAGCGAAGCCAGCAAGGAGACCGGCACTGCTTCAACGCAGGTGCAGGCCGCCTCGCGAGAGCTGGCGGAACAGGCCGATCAACTCAACGGCGCTGTTTCAAGCTTCCTGGATGAAGTACGAACAGCCTAATTCAGCATGACATCAAGCGCCTCGGCTGTTGAGTTCCATCAGCCGAGGCGCTCTTTATTCGCGGGCTTCTATTCCTCTTCACTCCACTCATCCGGCGGTTCGACGGCGGGTATGGTGTAGCTTTCGTTGAGCCAGCGTCCCAGGTCCAGATCGGCGCAACGGCGGGAGCAAAATGGATTGTACTCCGCCACCGAGTCATTGCCGCAATTGGCGCAGGTCCGAGCCTTCTTTCGAGGCGATTTTGGCGGCGGCATCTTGATAATCATCTGACAGTCGTAACCTCGAATTCTTCCAATGCCAAGGCCGGGTCCGCCACCAATTCTACGCGGCACCCCTGCTCCCTGGCCAGGGTGGTCAATATTTCGCCCTTCGGGCCGCCCAGATCCGCGGCCACCGCCGGGGCGGCGCGGACGGCCAGGGCCCGTCCCTTGGCAGCGGCTGTTTCACGCAGGATACGGTCCAACAGGTTGTCGGCCACATAGCGCGCGCTGGGCCGCAGACCGCCGCCGCCGCAGAGGGGACAAACCTCGCCCAGACGCAAGGCCAGGGCCGGTTGCCGCCGCCGTCGCGTCAGTTCCACCAGGCCCAGTTCCGACATGCGGCCAAGGCGCGGCCGGGCCGGGTCGTCATCCAGGCAACTCTGCAACTCTTGCAATAGGGCCGCGACCTCACCCTTGCCCCGCATGGGGATGAAATCAATGACCACCCGGCCCCCAATTTCACGCAGACGCAGTTGCGCGGCAATTTCCCGGGCCGCCTGTTGATTGGTTTGCCGCGCCAGACGGGCCGGATCGCCTTGGCTGGCGGCCGGGCCAGACTGTCCCGAGTCCACATCGACGGCGGTCAGGGCCTGGGTATGTTCAATGATGATCCGTCCGCCCGAAGGCAGCGCCACATGGCTGGCCAGGGCAGCCTCTATCTGCGCTTCCAAATCAAATTCCGCGAACAGGGGCTGTTGCCCCGCATACATTTCAACAGTGGGCCGCCCATCGTCCAGGGCCGACTGCAACTCGACCGCCAATGCCCCGTCATCAACCCGGATACGCCCCAGACCAAGCCCCGAATGTTCCCGCAGGATCAGCGCCAGAGGATCGTCGCCCGGATCCAACAACTGGGGCGGTCGGGCCGCCTTGGTCCCATCCTCCACGGCCCGCCAGCGTTGCCAAAGACCCGCGGCCTCTCGTTCCAGGTCATCATCGTCCGCCGCGGCGGCACCGCTGCGCATGACCAGACCGCCGCCATGGCGGTCCCGCAAGGCCTGGCCCAAGGCCCCTAACTGGCGCCGCCGCGCCGGGTCCTTGATATGGCTCGACAATTCGATATTCGCGCCCAGGGGCAGAAAGACCAGCGCGGCTCCGGCCAGGGCCGGCCGGGCGCTCACCCTGGCACCCTTGTCATGCTCGGCCTCGCGCTTGACCTGGACCAGCACGCTTTGCCCCTCTTGCACGGCTTGCGCCACGGGGGTGCCCCGCTTGGCGGCCGTATCACGGGCATGCAACAGCGCCTCGCGCGCCTCGCCGATATCGATAAACGCGGCGTCCAGATCGCCTTGCACCGATGTTACCCGGCCCAGAATGATCCGCTCGGGCCGGCGGCTTCCGCGTTCGGTCTGGTAATACGCCACCAGCCGCTCCCGCCGCACCAGGGCGATGCGGCGGCGGCGCGTCCCGGTGTTGATCAGGATTTCATCAATCATCTTCCAAGTCCGCCCGGCCCAGGTCCGAATGGCCCGGGTCCGCGCCGCCTCGAACGGGAAAACCGATGCCTTCCAGCAAATTCGCCGTTTCGAACAGAGGCAGACCAACCACGTTGGAATAGGAACCCCGCAGGAAGCGCACGAAACGTCCCGCCTTGCCTTGAATGGCATAGCCGCCGGCCTTGCCCCGCCACTCGTCACTATCGAGATACCAGGCGATCTCGTCCGCTGCGAGGCGCTTGAAAGTGACGACACTGTCGACCAGACGCAGCCGCTCCGACCCGCCAGGCGCCGCCGCCGCGACAGCGGTAAAGACATGGTGACGACGGCCGGACAGCATTTCCAGGCAACGCCGTGCCGCGTCTTCGTCTTCAGGTTTCGGCAATATCCGCCGGCCCACGGCAACAACCGTGTCGGCGCCCAGGACGAAGCTGCCGGCCTCGTCCCGCAGCACCGCCGCCATTTTGCTCAGAGCCAGGCGGCGCGCCAATTCGGGCGGTTTCTCGTTCTTCAGATGGGTTTCATCGATATCGGCGGCGATGACGGCGTCGGGCCACAGACCGATTTGTGCCAGCAACTCCCGGCGGCGCGGTGAGGCCGATGCCAGGACCAGGCGGGGCTGCGTGTTCATGAATTACTCACGGGGACAATCCACGGCTTGTCGCGGCGCGCCTGGGTGGGCCGAACTATTTATATCGGTAGGTGATCCGGCCCTTGGACAGGTCATAGGGCGTCATCTCGACCAGCACCTTGTCGCCGGCCAACACCCGGATCCGGTGCTTCCGCATTTTGCCGGCGGTATGGGCCAAAACCTCGTGCTCGTTTTCGAGCACGACCCGGAACATCGCGTTGGGCAACAGTTCCATTACCGTTCCCGGAAATTCCAATAATTCCTCTTTCGCCATCAGCTATCCCTTGATTGCGCCACGAGCGGCGCCGAAAAAAAATTAAGCGGCAACAAAATGGGAATGAAATGGCGAAAAAGCAAGTATTTTCAGGTTTGCCAGGTTGAATCCCACCGCCAACCGACCGTCCGGCCGGTTCCCTGGCCAATCTATCACAATTCCGTACCGAACCGCACCAGCCAAACGTTCGACACGTGCTAAGGCGCTATGGGCCGCGCCTGGCTCTGCGGTGACGTAGCTCAGCCGTCGCGGCGCGCGAGGCTAAGGCTCAGCCTTTTGCTTCAAGCTGAACTATTTGGTCCTTGATCTTCAACTTTTCTTTCTTGAGGGCACTTATCCTCAATTCGTCCGGGGAGATTTGGGTATTTTCCGCCTCAATTTCCCCTTCAAGTGCGTGGTGACGATGGCGCAATTCGTCAATCTCAGTTTGTACGCTCATTCCTTGCCTCCTAGGCAAATAGGGTCACAACATTTAACCACCGATATCAATTCCCGGCAAGGAAATCAGGGCAAAATATGCTAGGCTTTCAAGCAGTATGAAGAGTTGGCGGTTGCGGGCCGCGACAGGGGAATGCATGTCGTTGGAAAAGACCGAGATCGAAGCGCGGATTATCGCATTGCAGCAAGAGCATCGCGACCTGGACGGCGCTATTGATGCCCTGGTGGAGAAAGGCATCTTCGATCAATTGCAGTTGCAACGCATGAAAAAGCGCAAGCTGGCCTTGCGGGATCTGATCGGCCGGCTGGAGGCGCAATTGGTTCCGGATATTATCGCTTAGGAATGGTCAAGCGCCCGCCGCCGGGAAGGCCCGCCGACACGCCAGGCGTTGCTAACTCCCGCCGGATTTCGACACTTGCTGTTTCTGGGCGTTTTTTTGCACATACATCGCCCGGTCGGCGCTATCCATGGCTTCCTGCGCCGAATCGCCAGGTTTGAATGTCGTAATGCCATAGGAGGCGCTGATGGCAAATTTCTCGCCGCCATGCTCGACCGGCACCGCCATGATCGCGTGCGCCAGCTGACGGCCTTTTTCCAATGCCTGTTTGGCGTCCGTATGGCTCAAAATAACGCCGAACTCGTCACCGCCCAGTCGTCCCAGCAAATCCGATTCACGCAGATTATCGGACAGGGCGTTCGCCACATGCAACAGGGCCGCATCGCCCGCGGCATGGCCAAATTTGTCATTGATCTGTTTGAAGTCGTTCAGATCGAAATAGACCAGACTGGCAACCGTATCATAACGCTCGTTGTAGGAGATCACCCGGCTCATTTCCCGCACGAAGGCGCGGCGATTGGGGATGGGCACCAGGGTATCCTCATCCGCCAGACGTTCCATATGGGCAAGGCGGCTGTTTACCCGCTCCACCTCCGCGCGCAGGCCTTCCACTTCCTGCATCAGGGTCATGATGGCCTGGCGCACTTTCGGCGTCAGTTCCGGCTCCGGTATCCCCATGACCGAGGCGCTGTCCGTCGGTGCCGCCGCACCTAGGTCGGCGGAGTTGGAATAGGCGGACGCCGCCGACGCCGGGTTGCGGCGTTGCGCTGTCGTGGGCCGGGTCGGGCGCGTTTCGGTAATCTTCATAATATCAACGTCTGCCTTCCGTAGCGAGATTCACCAATGGCCACGGTAATCGTTACGCATTAATACAAAGGTTAACAAAGGATTGGTTAACAAAGTCTTCCCCAAAAAAAGCCCTTGTCAGTGCAATTTGCCAGACATTGCGCTATTTAGGAAGCAAATTTCCTGGTGGGTCGAAGCCGGGCAGGCTCTATAATCCCGGCCCGAATTGACTCGCTGGCTGGGTCGAGGCGGCGTGGTGTATTCGGTTCGTGCGGAGAATGAACATGACAGGAACGAAACCAAGTGTTGGCGTCATCATGGGCAGCCGGTCTGACTGGCCCACCATGCGCCATGCGGTCGAGGTTCTTGAGGAATTGGGCGTTGCGGTGGAAAGCCGCGTGGTTTCCGCCCATCGTACGCCGGACAGGATGTACGACTACGCCAAATCGGCCCAGGAACGGGGCTTGTCGGTAATCATCGCCGGCGCCGGCGGGGCAGCACATCTGCCGGGCATGACGGCCTCGTTGACCGCGTTGCCGGTGTTGGGCGTACCGGTGGAAAGCAAGGCGTTGCAGGGCATGGATAGCTTGCTCTCCATCGCGCAAATGCCCGCCGGGATTCCCGTCGGCACCCTGGCGATCGGCCAGGCCGGCGCCGTCAATGCCGGCTTGATGGCAGCATCCATCGTCGCCCTGCAAGACCCCGCCGTTGCGGCGGCACTGGCCGACTGGCGGGCCCGCCGCACCGCTTCGGTGCCCGACAGTCCGATCGAAGACCCAGCGGAAAGCGGGGACTAGGCGCCAGATGAAGCCCCTTCCCCCCGGCAGCCGCGTCGGCATTCTGGGCGGCGGCCAGTTGGGCCGGATGCTGGCCATGGCCGCGGCGCCCCTGGGTTACCGCTGCCATATTTTCGGGCCGGAGCAGGCCCCGCCCGCCGGCCACGTCGCCGAGGCGGTGACAATCGCCGACTATCTGGATGAAGGCGCGTTGGAAGAATTCGCCGGGTCGGTCGACGTCGTCACCCTGGAATTCGAGAATGTCCCCGCCGCCGCCCTGGAAATCCTGGCCCAACGGGTGCCGGTGCGGCCCGGCGCCAAGGCTCTGGCGACGGCGCAGGACCGTTTGGTGGAAAAAGACTTCGCCAACCGCATTGGTGCCGCCACCGCGCCCCATGCCGCCGTCGACAGCCTTGATGACTTGCAATCGGCGATGGCGAACATCGGCCCCCGGGCCGTGTTGAAGACCCGGCGGATGGGCTACGACGGCAAGGGCCAGGTGATGCTGGACCGGGACGCCGACCTAGGGGCGGCCTGGGAGGCCATGGCGGGCGCGCCTTCGATCCTGGAAGGCTTCATTCCATTCGATGGCGAAGTATCGGTAATCGCCGCCCGCGGCCTGGATGGCACGGTCAGCGCCTACCCCCCCATCGCCAACCGGCACCGCGACCATATCCTCGATATCTCCACCGTGCCGGCGGAACTAGGCGCGGCCCAGGCCGGCCGCGCCATCGCCATCGCGGCGGATCTGGCCACGGCCCTGGACTACGTTGGTATTCTGGCGGTCGAAATGTTCGTCACCGGCGAGGAATTGTTGGTCAACGAGATTGCGCCCCGGGTTCATAATTCGGGCCACTGGAGCATCGAAGGCGCGGTGACCAGCCAGTTTGAACAACATATCCGGGCCATCTGCGGCCTGCCCCTGGGCTCCATGGCGATCCGTGGGCCGGTGGAGATGCGTAATCTGATCGGTGATGATGTGAACCAATTGCCGGATCTGTTGGCGGAGCCGGGGGCGCATGTACATCTGTACGGCAAGACGGAGGTGCGAAAAGGCCGCAAGATGGGCCATGTCACCTATCTCAAGACCGAGGACACCGCCCCGTGATCCGCCGTCTCGGGCTTAGGCTGCTGCATCTGCTCGACCCCGAGGATGCCCATCGTCTGACCATTCGGGCCCTGCGCCTGGGGCTGGGGCCAAAAGTAACACGAAACGACGACCCGGTCCTGGCCAGCCGGCATTGGGGTCTGGACTTTCCCACGCCCCTGGGCGTCGCCGCCGGCTTCGACAAAAATGCCGAGGTGCCGTTGCAGGCGGCGCAAATGGGCTTCAGCTTTGTCGAAATCGGCTCCGTCACGCCGCAACCGCAGGCGGGCAATCCACGGCCCCGGCTGTTCCGCCTGCCCGCCGACCGGGCGGTGATTAACCGAAACGGCTTTAATAACGAGGGTCTGGACGCAGTAGCCGAGCGCCTGGCGCCATTGAAGGACCGCCGCTTTATCCTGGGCGCCAACCTGGGCGCCAACAAGGACAGCGCGGACCGCATCGCCGACTATGCCGCCGGCATGGCGGCCCTGGGCCCATTGTCGGACTATGTGGTGGTCAATGTCTCCTCGCCCAACACACCGGGCTTGCGTGATCTGCAAACGCGGGAGGCGCTGGAGGCATTGCTGGAAGGCTTGCGCCGGGCCTGTCCGCAACCGCCACCGGTCCTGGTCAAGATCGCGCCGGATTTCGATGACGAAAGCCTGGCCGCGTTGGCCAAAACCCTGCTGGCCCTGGCGGTGGACGGCGTGATCCTGGGCAATACGACCATTGGACTGCGCGAGGGATTGACAAGTCCGCACCGGAGCGAAACCGGTGGACTGAGCGGCCAGCCGCTGTTTCAGTTTTCAACCCGGCAACTGGCGGCCTTCTATCGTCACACCGGCGGCCGCATGCCCCTGATCGGGGTCGGCGGCATCGACAGTGCCGAGACCGCCTATGCCAAAATCCGCAACGGCGCTTCGTTGATCCAGCTCTACACGGGCCTGATTTATCATGGCCCCGGCCTGGTCCCCGCCATAACCGACGGACTGGCACAATGTCTTCGCCGGGATGGCTTCACCAACATCTCGGAAGCGGTTGGAGCAGACGTCCGCTACTGACGCAGAATTAGTTTGCGGCCGCGAATTTCAAAAGATTTCAGCCGGCCAAGAAACGACATACCCAATAACGACGCGCTCATCTCCGCCTCGTTGATGGAAACCCTCACATCACTGACCTGTATGGGCCCGATGGTCAGGGTATCGAGGATATAGGGCGCGCCGCGTCCCTGGCCATTGGCCGTCTGATAGAGGCGCGTATAGCGCAATGTGGCAAGGTCGATGCCGATACGCCGGGCGTCGGCGGGCGCCAACACAATATCCGAGGCGCCGGTATCGATCATGAAGCGGATGCGGGCGCCGTTGGTGGTGCCGGTGGCATAAAAATGGCCGTTCGGGCCTTGGGTCAAAGTCAACACGCCATCCTGGCCAACAACGGGTTCGGAGGGAAACAGCTCGCCAGCCACGCGCCGGCCGATGGCGCCGATATCTTCCTGGTAGGTATAGATCAGGACCAGGAGCGCCGCCGCGCCGGTCCAAATGGCGACATTGCGCACGGCCTCACCAAGCCTGATCCGTCTGGTCGCCACCAGACCGCTGGAAATCAATGCCAGAATGGTTAGCAGGCGGACCAGATCAATCCGGTCCCCATCGGAAGAAAGTCCGCCGGGAAAATAGTCCGCCAGGAACCATATAGCGGCGCCGGCCGCGAACAACGCCGCAAGCCAAGCCAGCACGCCGAAGGGAAAGCCTCTTCGTCCCCGGCCCGGACCCGGATCCGGATCCGGGGCCGGCGGCTGCTCCCAGGGTCCCGGCGAATCCGACATGGCCAGCCCGTTGGCCTTAGCGGCGCGCCGCTTCGTGCGCGGCAAGGGCGGCCATGTTCACCAGATCGCCCACGGAGGCGCCCATGGCGGCAATCTGCACCGGCTTCGACAGACCCACCAGGATCGGCCCGATCACCGTGCCCCGGCCCAGTTCCTGCAACAGCTTGGACGAGATATTGGCGGAATGCAGCGCCGGCATGATCAGCACGTTGGCCGGACCGGACAGGCGGCAGAAGGGATAGAGCTCCTTCAGGTCCGGATTCAGGGCGACATCCGCCGACATTTCGCCGTCATATTCGAAATCGGTGACGCGACTGTCCATCAAGGCGACCGCCTCGCGCACCCGGTCGGCGGTGGGCCAGCCTGGATTGCCGAAGTTGGAATAGGACAGCATGGCGACCCGTGGTTCGTGGCCCAGGCGGCGGGCCACCTCCGCCGTCTGCACCGCGATATCCGCCATCTCCACCGATGACGGCAGTTCATGCACCGTGGTATCCGCGACGAAAACCGTCTGCCCACTCGCCAGCACCATGGAGAGGCCAAACACCCGTTTGCCGCGCTGCGCGTCGATAACCCGGCGCACATCGTCATAGGCAGCAGTATAGCTGCGCGTCACGCCGGTCACCATGGCATCGGCCTCGTCCAGGGCCAGCATGCAGGAGGCATAGATGTTGCGGTCCTGATTAACCATGCGCTGGCAGTCGCGGTACAGATAACCCTCGCGCTGCAAACGTTCGTACAGAAAATCAGCATAGCGTTCGTTGCTTTCCTGGCTCAACGCCGCATTGAGAATTTCCACCCCTTCCAGGCTTTCCAGGCCCAGGCGATCCATGGTCGCGGCCACCCGATCCTCGCGCGCGATCAATACCGGATTGCCATAGCCGGATTCATAGAAGTTGAGGGCGGCGCGGATGACCCGTTCCTCCTCGCCCTCAGCGAAAACAACGCGCTTATGCTCGGCCCGCACCTGATCGAAAATCAGTTGCAACGTTCCCGCCGTGGGGTCCAAACGGCGGCGCAATTCCAGGGCGTAGGCCGCCTCGTCCTCGATCTCGCGACGGGCAACGCCGGTGCGGATTGCCGCCTTGGCCACCGCCATGGGCACTTCCGTCATAAGGCGGGGGTCGAAGGGCGCGGGAATGATGTATTCGGGACCATAGCGCAGATCCGCCTTGCCATAGGCCTGGGCGACCTCGTCGGGCACGTCCTGGCGGGCCAGTTCGGCCAGGGCCTGGGCGGCGGCGATCTTCATCTCGTCATTAATCGACACCGCGCGGACATCCAGGGCACCGCGGAAGATATAGGGGAAGCCCAGGACATTGTTGACCTGGTTCGGATAGTCCGAACGGCCGGTGGCCATGATGGCATCGCCCCTGATCTCGGCCACTTCCTCGGGCGTGACCTCTGGATCGGGATTGGCCATGGCGAAAATGATCGGCTTGGAGGCCATGGATGCGATCATTTCGGTGGAGAAGGCGCCACGGGCGGACAGGCCAAAGACGGCATCGGCGCCGTCCATGGCCTCGGCCAGGTCGCGCAGGTCCGTGTCGACCGCATGGGCCGACTTCCACTGGTTCATGCCATCTTCGCGGCCCTGGTAGATCACCCCCCTGGTATCGCAAACGATGACGTTTTCATTCCGCATGCCCATGGCCTTGACCAATTCGACGCAGGCGATGCCGGCAGAACCGGCGCCGTTCACCACCAGCTTGGTTTCCGCCATGGAGCGGCCGGTCAAATCCACCGCGTTGATCAGGCCGGCAGCGGCGATAATCGCGGTGCCATGCTGGTCGTCATGAAATACCGGAATATCCATGACTTCGCGCAGACGCTGTTCGATGACGAAGCAGTCGGGGGCGCGGATATCTTCGAGATTAATGCCGCCGAAACCCTTGCCCAGAAAGCGGACGCAATTGATGAATTCGTCAACATCCTCGGTATCGACTTCCAAATCGATGGAATCCACATCGGCAAAGCGCTTGAACAGCACCGCCTTGCCCTCCATTACCGGCTTGGCGCCCAGAGGCCCCAGATTGCCTAGGCCAAGCACCGCCGTGCCGTTGGAAATCACCGCGACCATATTGCCCTTGGATGTGTAGTCGTAGGCCAGATCGGGGTTTTCGGTGATGCGCAAACAGGGCGCCGCCACGCCGGGGGAATAGGCCAGGCTCAGATCCCGTTGCGTCGCCATGGGTTTGGTCGGCGAAATAGACAGCTTGCCAGGCCGCCCCTCGGCATGAAAGCGCAAGGCTTCTTCATTTTGGTAGGTGTTGTCCATTTTCTTTCACCATTCCATTGCTTTCGGCGGCGGGAATCCCGCTCCCGCTCCGCGCATGATTTGCTCGGCACGCGTGGCCCGACTTGACAAATGATACAATATTACCGGGTTGCTAACACAGCCCTTGCCGGTTTGCCAATTTTTTCAGGTAGTTATAGGCAGTTGTTCGGGCGGGGTGGTGCAGGGGAGAAAAATCTTCTCATGGCACCGGGTTTTGACTACGGTCGCGGCACAACCATCGATTTTCCGCAAATTCTACTCTTGGGGCCAGGGCTTGTTGACAATTATCACGCCGCCGTTGTGACCGGAGAGAACAACCAGACCGCACATGGGACGGCGAGTGTATCGCCGCAAGCCGGCTATATCTTGTTGGTGGCGACCTGGCTGTGCTGGGGTTTCAGCTATCCCGCAACCGTATTCGTGCTGCGCAGCGTCGATGTTTGGAGCAGCCGTCTGATCGTCGCGACCGCCGCCGCCGTCGTTCTGCTCGCCCTGGGCCGCCTGCAGGGCGCCACCCTCGCCGTGCCGCGCAGCCATTGGCGGGATCTGGTGATCGCGGCGCTTTGCAACATGGCGGTTTTTCAGGTCTGCATGACCTTTGGCGTGCATCTGCTCAGCGCCGGGCGGGCTTCGGTCATCGTCTATACCATGCCGCTGTGGGCCAGCATTTTCGCCCATTTTTTGCTGGGCGAGCATCTGACCAGGGCCCGGTTCGCGGCCATGGGCCTGGGTCTCGTGGGCTTGACGGTTCTGATCTGGCAGGATCTGTCGCATCTGCGCAATGCCCCCCTTGGCGCGGCCCTGACCCTTGTTTCGGCGATCACCTTCGGCCTGGGCACGGTATGGATGAAGCGGCGGATCTGGCATAATAACCCGACCGTGTTGGCGGGCTGGCAGTTGCTGATCGGCGTCATTCCAGTGGCCCTGATCTGGACCTTGATTGGCGCCGAATTGACACCATCCGACATCATAATGGAAAGCTGGCTGGCCATGGCCTATCTAATCCTGATCGCCAATGCCCTGGCCTATTTCGCCTGGTTCCGGGTGGTCGCCGCTTTCCCGGCCACGGTCACCGGCATCGGCGCCATGGCGGTGCCGGTGGTTGGCGTCTTGGCCAGCGCCTGGCTGCTGGACGAAGCGCTGGGCTGGCGCGAATTGGTCGCCTTGCTGCTGATCATCAGCGCGCTGGGGACAAATCTCGTCTCGACCCTGCGGCGGCCATGAGCTAACGGGGCTTTAGATAATGCCGCTCGTCGCCGGTCCAGCCGACGCCGGCGGGTACCGTGTAGTAGAAATCTATCGTCATCTCGGAGAACAGCCAGCGCCCATCGACCCGGGCATAGTGGTCATCATAGCGGCCCGACACCAGATACGAGACGCCAAAGCGGCCGTAACGCGCCTCCAGATACGAGGTGCCGGTGCCCCAATCGCCGTCCACATCAATCTTGTGACTATGGATAAACTGCTTGATGAAAAAGCGTTCCCGCTCCCCCATGCCGCGAAAGCCGGCGTCGATCGCCGCCCGGCCTTCGTAGCGCGCCAGATAGCCCAGCTCCACCAGCGCATTCTCGGTGAACAGCGCCGCGATATCTCCATAACGGCCATCGTTGATGCAGCCATGGTACTCATCCCGCAGGACGCGGATCGCGTCCTTGTCTTCAAGCAGCCCTAGGCGCTTTTCCAGCGCGGCAATGCGGTCGGCGTCGGTCATGGCAGGAACCTCCCTATATGCGGCCAAAGGGTAGTGGAAGCGGCCGCGACAAGAAAGCGCGTCCTGGAACAACGCCTCGGCATTTGCTAAGCTTGATCGTCGCCCGGTCCTGGACAATTTCTTTAAAATATTGAAATTATTGAGTAATTCATGAATAAGACCGCCCCGGCGGGGACTGACAAGCCCACGCCCATGATGGAACAGTTCCTGGCGATCAAGGGGCAGTATGATGATTGCCTGCTGTTCTACCGCATGGGCGATTTCTATGAATTGTTCTTTGACGATGCCCTGGCCGCCTCGGCGGCGCTGGACATCACCCTGACCAAGCGGGGCAAGCATCTGGGCGCCGATATTCCCATGTGCGGCGTCCCCGTACATGCCGCCGATACCTACCTCTCCCGCCTGATCCGCAAGGGCTTTCGCGTCGCCGTCTGCGAGCAGACGGAAGACCCGGCCGAGGCCAAGAAGCGCGGCGGCAAGGCGGTGGTGCAGCGCGCCGTGGTGCGTCTGGTCACGCCGGGCACCCTGACCGAGGAGGCGCTGCTTGATGCCCGGGCCAACAACTATCTCGCCGTTCTGGCCCAGGTGCGCGGCGCCCATGCCCTGGCCTGGCTGGATCTTTCAACCGGCGAGTTCCTGACATCGGAAATCCAGGCGGACGCCATCGCCACGGAATTGGCCCGCCTGTCGCCGGGCGAGTTGGTGGTCGCGGACGCCATGCTGGCCGAGGCGTCGGAGGCGGAATGGCGCCAGGACTGGGCCGAGCGGATCACGCCATACGCCGCCGCGCGGTTCGACTCCGGGTCCGGGCAGCGGCGGCTGCAGGCCCTGTACAAAGTCGCCAGCCTGGACGCCTTCGGCGATTTCAGCCGGGCCGAGCTGGCGGCCTGCGGCGCCCTGGTGGAATATCTCGAGATGACCCAGGTCGGCCGCCTGCCCCGGTTGGAGCCACCGCGCCAGGTATCGGGTAGGGAGACCATGGCCATCGATCCCGCCACCCGGCGCAATCTGGAGCTGACCCGGACCCTGTCGGGCGAGGTGCGCGGCAGCCTGCTGGCAACCATCGACCGTACCGTGACCGGTGCCGGCGCGCGGCTTTTGGCCCGGCATATCGCCGCCCCCCTGATGGCGCCGGACGCCATCAACCGCCGCCTGGACATGGTGGATTATTTCATCGCCGCCGAACGTTTGCGCCAGGATCTACGCACGATCCTGCGGCAGTCGCCCGATATGGCCCGTGCCCTGGCAAGGCTGTGCCTGGAACGGGGCGGGCCGCGGGATCTATCCGCCATCCGCGACGGCCTAGCAGCAGCGCACACCTTGGGCGGCCTGCTGGCAACGGTGGAAATGCCGCTACAGCCAGAAGGCATCGCGGCCGCCGCCACAGGCCTGGGCCGCCATGACGCTCTGGTCGATGAACTGGCTAGGGCGTTGTCGCCGGAGCCACCGATCAGCAATCGGGACGGCGGCTTCATCGCCAGCGGCTACCGCGCTGATCTGGACGAATTGCGCCAGCTGCGGGATGCCTCGCGCAAGCTGATCGTCGGCCTGGAAAGCGATTACCGGCAACAGGCCGGCATCGACAATCTGAAGATCAAGCATAACCGGGTGCTGGGCTATTTCATCGAGGCGGCGGCGCGGCGCGCCGACGGGCTGATGACCGCACCCCTGAACGAGACCTTCATCCATCGCCAGACCATGGCCAACGTGGTGCGGTTCTCCACCGTGGAGCTGGGCGATCTGGAACGGCGCATCGCCGAGAGCGCCGACAAGGCCCTGGCCCTGGAATTGGAGCTGTTCGCGGAACTTTCGGGCAAGGTGGAGGCCGAGGCCCAGGCCATCAGCCGCGCCGGCGACGCCATGGCGGCCCTGGACGTGGCCGCCGCCAACGCCGAGATGGCGGTCACGGGCCGCTACTGCCGGCCGGAGGTGGACGAGAGCCAGGGCTTCGATATTCAGGGCGGACGCCATCCGGTGGTCGAGGCTGCCCTGGCGGAACGTAACGAGGGCGCCTTCATCGCCAACAACTGCGATCTCGGTGAAGCGGCGCGCATCTGGCTGGTGACCGGCCCCAACATGGCGGGCAAGAGTACATTCCTAAGACAGAATGCCCTGATCGCCATTCTGGCCCAAATGGGCAGCCATGTACCCGCCGCCTCGGCCCGGCTGGGTGCGGTGGACCGTCTGTTCAGCCGGGTCGGGGCGGCGGACGATCTGGCACGGGGCCGCTCCACCTTCATGGTCGAGATGGTGGAGGCCGCCGCCATCCTGAACCAGGCAACGGAACGGTCGCTGGTCATTCTCGACGAAATCGGCCGAGGCACCGCCACCTATGACGGCCTGTCCATCGCCTGGGCTGCCGTGGAGCATCTGCACGAAGTGAACCGCTGCCGCGCCCTGTTCGCCACCCATTATCATGAGCTGACGGCCCTTGCCGGCAAGCTGGACGCCCTGACCAACGTCACCATGCGGGTCAAGGAATGGCAGGGCGATGTGGTCTTCCTGCACGAGGTGGGCCCGGGCGCCGCCGACCGCAGCTATGGCATCCAGGTTGCCAAGCTGGCGGGTTTGCCGCCCTCGGTCATCGGCCGGGCGGAAATGGTGCTGGCCGGGCTGGAACAGGGCGAAACCCTCGGCAAGGACAGCGCCGCCCGTCTGGCCGACGACCTGCCCCTGTTCGCCGCCGTCCGGCCCGCCTCCGCGACAAGCCGGGCTGAACAGGCGCCTTCCGCCGTGGCGGCCGCCTTGGCTGAAATACTGCCCGATACCCTGAGCCCCCGCGAGGCCCTGGATCTGATCTATCAATTGAAGGCGCAAGCCGCACAGGACGAGGAGTAAGAGAGATGTCGAGTTATGATGTGGTCGTTGTTGGCGCCGGAAACGCGGCCCTTTCAGCGGCCATGGCGGCGCGGGAGAACGGCGCAGAGGTGCTGATCCTGGAAAAGGCGGCGGAAGAGGAGAAAGGCGGCAACTCCTACTTCACCGCCGGCGGATTTCGTTTCTGCCACAGCGGCGTCGAAGATGCCGCCACGGACGTACTGACCGATCTGTCCGATGCGGAGCGGGAGCAGATCGTGCTGCCCGTGCATGACCGGACCACTTTCTATGACGCCCTGATGAAGGTCACCCATCATCAGTCTGACGAGGACATGGCCTGGCGGCTGATCGATGGTTCGCGGCCCGCCATGGTCTGGCTGAAAAGCCACAAGGTCCGCTTTATCCCCATGTTCGGGCGGCAATCCTTCAAGGTCGACGGCAAGCATCATTTCTACGGCGGCGTCAATATCGAGGCCGTGGGCGGCGGCGCCGGCCTGGTGGAGATGGAGCTGGCGGAAGTGCTGCGCATGGGCTGCGCGATCCGCTATTCCTGCGGCGCCACCCGGCTGATCCAGGACCGACAACGCCGCATTACCGGCATCGAAGTCCGCGGGCCAGACGGCTATGAGGAGATCGCCACCAAGGCGGTGGTCCTGGCCTGCGGCGGCTTTGAGTCCAACCCGGAGATGCGGGTGCGCTACCTTGGCCCGGGCTGGGATCTTTGCCGGGTGCGGGGGACGCGCCACAACATGGGCGACGGCATCCGCATGGCGCTCGACATTGGCGCCCGGCCCTACGGCAACTGGTCGGGCTGCCATTCGGTCGGCTGGGATATTTCCGCCCCGCCCTATGGCGACTACGAGGTGCTGGACAATTTCCAGAAGCATTCCTACCCCTGGGGCATCATGGTCAACCTGAAGGGCGAACGCTTCGTCGACGAGGGCGAGGATCTGCGCAACCTGACCTATGTGAAATTCGGCCGCGAAATCATGAGCCAGCCGTTCCGCACGGCGGTACAGATCTTCGATCAGAAAACCATTCCGGTGCTGCGCGATGAATACCGCATCAGGCAGGTAACGAAATACACCGCCGACAGCATCGCCGAACTGGCGGCGCAGTTGGAGATCAACCCCCAAGCCCTGGAAGCCACGATATCGGAATTCAACGCCGCTTGCCGGCCTGGCGATTACAATCCATCCGTCCTTGATGGCGTCACCACCGAGGGTCTGGCCATCAACAAGACCAACTGGGCCCTGCCCATGGACGAGCCGCCATTCGAAGCCTACGTTACCACAACCGGCATCAGCTTCACATTCGGCGGCCTGCGCATCGACGACCGGGGCGCGGTGCAGGACCTGTCCGACCGCGCCATTCCGGGGTTGTTCGCGGCGGGCGAACTGGTCGGCGGGCTGTTCTTCGAGAACTATCCCGGCGGCTCCGGCCTGATGGCCGGCACGGTGTTCGGCAAGCTGGCCGGTGAAGGCGCCGCCGGCTATGTCAACGGCGGCATATAGCAGCAGCCAAAAAAGCGTCGTTAGCAGGGCGAACAGCCGTTCCCAAGGTGTGGCACTTTGACCAATGGGGCGGACGGGGAAAGCACACCACATAAAAAAGTGATGTAGCAATGTTCCAACCCTGTGTGACGGGAGGAATTTCATGGATATTCAGAAGCTGACCGCGTTCTTCTTGTGGTGCACGATTATCGACGGCGCCCTGCTTGTGCTTTCGGTCGTGTTCTTCATCCTGGCGCCTGACTGGATGTATCAAATGCAAAGCACACTGTTCCCCATCACCCAGGACGGCTTCAACATGGTCATGTACGGCTTTCTCGGTGTGTTCAAGATTGCCTGGCTGGTCTTTAATGTCGTTCCCTACGCGGCCCTGCGGATAATCCAACGGCAATAGCCCGCCGGCATGGTCGCCGGTTTTCCCATTACGGGGCGGCGAACAGTTTGATCGCACCCTTTTCGGCGAGGTCGTCAATCTCCTGGTCGCTGTGGCCAAGCTCGGCCAGGATTTCCCGGCTGTGTTCGCCCAGATGGGGCGCATGGACCATTGCGTCGCCCTCGCGCGGCGGCCGAACCCCGGGGATTGTCGGCATCGGAATGGAGCCGACGCCGGATTGTTCGATCCAGCGGACCGCCTCCACTGCCCGGACATGTTCCGATTGGAAGTAGTCGCCATAGTCCTGGACCCGCGCATGCAGCACATCCGCCTCCTGCAACGCCCGTTCCAGATCGTCGACCGCCATTTCACTGACCGCCGCGCGCAGCATCGGCATCAACTCGTCCTCGTTCTCGAACCGGGCCGGGACCGTGTTGTACTTGGGGTCATTGGCGAGTTCGGGAAGACCAACGATCTCGCACAGGGCGACGAAGTGCGGATCCCGGCGGCCGTTGATGTTGATATAGCCGCCCTTCGCCTCGAACATGGCGACCGGCACGCCTAGGGGTGCCGTTTCGCCTTTTTCAAGCACGTATTCGATCATCTTCGCCGACTGGAAGGCGCCAATCGCCTCCATCAGACTGGTCTTGATGTGTCTTCCCACACCCTTCATGGCTCGGTGATAGAGCGCCGGTGCCACAGCCTGAAAGCCATACAGGCCGGTGACCACGTCGATGGCGAGGAGGTTGATGCGCTGGGGCAGACCGGCGGCATCCCTATTGACCGACATCAGGCCCGAGAACGCCTGCATGACGGAATCCGTCGCCGGAAAATTGGCGTTCGGGCCGGTTTGGCCGAAACCGCTGATCGAAAGGTAGACGACCGTTGGGTTCTCCGCCCTGATGGCATCGTAGCCAAGCCCGAGCCGCGTCGTGACGCCGGGCCGGTTGTTCTCGATAATCACGTCCGCCGCATGCGCCAGGCGAAGCGCGATTGCCTTGCCGTCCGGGTGCTTCAGATCCAGGGCCAGGCTGCGCTTGCCCCGGTTGAAGGCGATGCCGTAGGCGCAGTTATCGCCATGGTTCTTGCCGACCTGGCGGCCCCAATCACCCAGCAGCGGTTCCAGCTTCACCACGCTGGCGCCATGGCGCGCCAGCAGCATGCCGCAATGGGGCCCGGCAACGCCCTGGGAGATATCGAGAACCTTCAGGCCCTCGTACGGCAGCGCATCGATTTCACTCATGTTTCCTCTCCGTCGCCCTTCATGATAGGCGCGCCGCTAGATCGCGCCGCAGTCCCTGAGGGCCGCGATATCCTTCGCGCCATAGCCGAATTCAGCCAGAATTTCTTCCGTATGCTGGCCCAGGAGGGGCGGCGGTATTTCGGTTTTCGGCGTCCCTTCCGAAGCCATGAAGCCCATACCGGGTATGGTAATTTCGCCCGTCATCCCGTCCGGCGCCGGCAGCGTCATGAGGACATCGCGATGGCCGACCTGTTCCTGCTCCATCGCCTGGGGCACGGTCAGAACCGGCGCCACGGGAACGCCTTCCGCCCTAAGGCTTTCCACCCAGTGGGCCGTCGGCTTGGTGATGATCAGTTCGCGCAGTTCGTCATAGATCTGTAGCCGGTTTTCGATCCGGCTTTGCTCTGACTTATAGCGCTCTTCCCCGGCCCATTCCGGGCGTCCCAGGCCACGGCAAAGGGGCGGGATAAAATGATCGGTAAAGACCGAGATATTGATGAAACCGTCCGTGGTTTCATAGACGTCCGTTGTTGTCTGCATGGTCGCCGAGCGGTTGCCCAAAAGCTGCGGCTCCTTACCGTTCAGAGAATACTGACTGATGGCGAAACTAATCAGCGCCATCACGGAATCCGTCATCGCCACATCGAGATACTGACCCCTGCCGGTCGCCAGACGGCGGTAAAGTGCGGAGGCGATTGCGAACGAGGCGGTCAGGCCCGTGGTCATATCGGCGATGGGAAAGCCCACCCTGATGGGGCCGAATTCCGGCGTGCCCGTGAGCGACATTAAGCCGGAGACCGCCTGGATAGCGCCGTCGTAGGCGCCGGCGGTGGAAGCGGGACCGTCTTGTCCGAAGCCTGATATGGAGCAATAAACGATATCCGGCTTGATCGCCTTGACATCCTCGTAGCCAAATCCAAGGCGTTCCATGACGCCGGGCTTGAAATTCTCCGCCACCACATCGGCGGTTTCGATCATCCGGCGGACGACCTTCTTGGCTTCGTCATTCTTCAGATCGAGCGCAATGCTGCGTTTGCCATGGTTGAAGCCGACGAAAACCGGCCCCAGGCCGCGCAGGGCCCACTCCCCCTCCGCCATCAGGTTTCGTGTTTGATCCCCCGTGCCGCGAAGCTCGATCTTCATCACATCCGCACCCAGCAGCGCCAAATTGGCGGTCGCCACCGGCCCGGACAAAACTTGGGTGAAATCGACGACGCGGACGCCGTCAAAGGCCTTGCTCATTATCGCACTCCTATATGGTCGTCAGGCCGCCGTCCACGACCAGTTCGGCGCCGGTTACATGGCGGGCCTCGTCAGAGGCCAGGAACAGGATGCAGTTGGCCACATCCACCGCCTGGCCGGCTTCGCCCATGGGCACCTGTTTGATCGAGGCCGCCCATTTGCGTTCCGGATCACCGCCACCCAGATCCATCACCGCATCGCCCATCTCGGTCTTGATGATGCCCGGATGCACCGAATTGCAACGAATACCCAGGCCCTTCCTGGCGCAGTCGATTGCAACCGATTTGGTCAACTGCCGCACCGCGCCTTTCGAGGCGCCATAGGCGATAGCGCCCGGCGTGCCGATCAAGCCCGCGATAGACGACATATTGACGATGGCGCCACCGCCATCGCCGCCCCTGGCACGGCCGCCGTCAGCGGTCATCGCCGCAACGCCGTATTTGCAGCCCAGGAAGACGCCTTCCACATTCACCGCCTGCAGGGCGCGCCATTGCGCCATGTCCGTATCGGCCAGCCATTGCGTCGACTGCGTCGCCAGAATGCCGGCATTGTTGATCAGGATGTCCGGGCGGCCATGATCGGCCGCCACTGTTTGCATCAGACCTTGCCAGCTCGCCTCTTCACGCACATCGTGCTTGATAAAGGCGGCGTTGCCGCCCAACGCGGCGGCTGCCGCCTGTCCGGTCTCACCATTGAATTCGGCGATGACGACCGTCGCGCCTTCTTCGGAAAGGCGGGTGGCGGCGGCCCGGCCAATGCCGGTGCCGCCGCCCGTCACGATAGCGATTTTGCCCTCAACGCGGCCCATACCAATCGCCTCCTCTATATCGCCGTCATGCCGCCGTCGACCACCAGTTCGGCACCGGTGACGTGGCGGGCCTCGTCGGAGGCCAGAAACAGGATACAGTTGGCCACATCCACCGCCTGGCCAGCCTCGCCCATGGGAATCATGACAAGGCGTTCAGCCCATTTCGCTTCGGCGTTGCCGTTGCCCAGGCTCATGACCTGGTCGCCCATATCGGTATGGATGACGCCTGGATGCACGGAGTTGCAGCGGATACCCAGGCCCTTCTTGGCGCAATCTATAGCCACGGACTTGGTCATCTGCCGCACCGCGCCTTTCGAGGCGCCATAAGCAACCAAGTGGGGTGTGCCGATCAGGCCGGCGATGGAGGATAAATTGACGATGGCGCCGCCGCCGTCGCCCCCCCGCGCCCGGCCGCCATCGGCGGTCATCGCCGCGACGCCGTATTTGCAGCCCAGAAACACGCCCTCCACATTGACGGTCTGCACAGCGCGCCACTGCTCCATGTCCGTCTGGGCCAATTCCTGATCGTTCTTGGTCGCCAGAATGCCGGCATTGTTGATCAAGATGTCCGGCCGGCCATGATTGCCGGCGACCGCATCCATCAGGCCTTGCCAGCTTGCCTCCTCCCGCACGTCGTGCTGTACGAAGGCGGCATCGCCGCCCAGGTCCGCCGCCACCGCCTGGCCGCTATCGGCATTGAACTCGGCAATGGTGACCTTCGCGCCTTCCGCCGCCAGGCGGGTCGCGGCGGCCCGGCCAATGCCCGTGCCGCCACCGGTAACGATCGCAATCTTCCCTTCCACGCGTCCCATATCCACTCCTCCTCTATCTTTCTAAATTGCCGCCAAGCCGCCGTCGACGATCAGCTCGGTCCCGGTAACGTGGCGGGCCTCATCCGACGCCAGGAACAGGACGCAGTTGGCCACATCCACCGCCTGGCCCGGCTCGCCCATGGGGATCAGGCGCATGCGGGAAGCGAACCGCTTCTCCACATCGCCACCGCCCAGACCCAGAACCTGATCACCCATATCGGTTTGGATCATGCCCGGATGCACCGAATTGCAACGGATGCCCAGGCCCTTCTTGGCGCAATCGATGGCGACGGACTTGGTCAACTGCCGCACCGCGCCCTTCGAAGCGCCATAGGCGACCAGATGGGCCGAACCGATCATCGCCGCCAGTGACGACATGTTGACGATGGCGCCGCCGCCATCGCCGCCCCGCGCCCGCCCGCCGTCGGCGGTCATCGCCGCGACGCCGTATTTGCAGCCCAGAAACACACCTTCGACATTGACCGCCTGCACCGCGCGCCACTGGTCCATCTCGGTCTGGGCCAGGGATTGATAATCTTCCGTGGCCAGAATGCCGGCATTATTGACCAGAATGTCCGGGCGGCCATGATTTTGCGCGACGGCGGCCATCAGGCTCCGCCAGCTTTCCTCGTCACGCACATCGTGGCGCACGAAGACAGCATCGCCGCCCAAGGCATCGGCAACCGCCTGGCCGCTGTCAGCGTTGAATTCCGCGATCGTGACCTTTGCGCCCTCTTCCGCCAAACGCGTGGCACAGGCACGGCCAATGCCCGTCCCGGCGCCTGTGACGATGGCGGTCTTTCCTTCAACCCGGCCCATGATGTTTCCTCCCATCCATTCACAAAAAAGCCCAATAGCGCCCGGTGGCGCCCAACAGCGTGGTGATCAACCCAAGAACCAGGTTGATCCCGACGATCTTGCGGATCCTGGCCAACTGCTCGCCGGCGGCAGCGAAGTCTTCGTTATCCAGCGCCGCCTTGAACGGGCGATAGGGACCAAAATAGATATGCAGATACAACCCGATCATGACCCATCCCAGAGCCTGCATCAAATTCACATGTAAACCCTGATTGGCAAAACCGCCCAGATGGATGAAAACCATCATGTAGCCGGAGATCAGAAGTGCCGCAATCGCCATCCAGACCCGCGAGAAAAACCGGCGCAGCACGCCGCGCCAAAGCAACAGGCGCATAGGTGGCGGCAAGTGCATTTCCGCCGCCGGACGCAGGCAACGATGGGCGAAATACATCCCCCCAACCCAAAACACAGCCGCCAAAAGATGCACGGCAATCCACAATCCCATGAACGAAGTCCCCTGTTGTTGCGCAATCCGGTTGCCCGGCCTGAATTTGATTAGAGCATGATATCGGAAAAATCTCACGATTTGCCCGCGCACGGTGCACGGGGATCGGCTATATTGCGCGGCAAAGCTAACCTGTTTTGAAAAAGGAACCAATATCGTGGCCATGAACCTGTTTGATTTGACTGGCAAAGTTGCTGTTGTAACCGGCTCCACCAAGGGCATTGGCAAAGCCATGGCCGAGGGCCTGGCCGAGCATGGCGCCAAGGTGGTGATCACCTCGCGCAAGGCGGATCTGTGCGATGAAGTCGCCAATGGTATCAAGGCCGAGGGCGGCGAGGCCATCGCAATTCCCTGCAATATATCGCGCAAGGAAGAGATGGATAACCTGCTGGCCAAGACCCGGGAAGCCTATGGTCAGATCGATATCTTGATCCTCAATGCCGCCGTCAATCCATTTTACGGTTCAGCCCTGGATATTCCAGACGACGCCTTCGACAAGACCATGGATGTCAATATCAAGTGCAATCTGGCCTTTTGCCGCGAAGTGATCCCCGAGATGCAGGCGCGCAAGGACGGCGCGATCATGATCGTTTCCTCCATCGGCGGCCTGCGGGGCAGCACGGTGCTGGGCGCCTATTGCATTTCCAAGGCGGCGGATATGCAGATCGTGCGCAATCTGGCGGCCGAGTTCGGCAAGGACAATATCCGCGTCAACTGCATCGCGCCGGGCCTGGTGAAGACCAATTTTGCCCGCGCCCTTTATGAAGATCCCGAAGTCGCGGCCAAGCGGGAGGAAGCCACGCCCATGGGCCGCCTCGGCGAAGGCGAGGATCTTGCCGGCATCGCTGTCTATCTGGCATCCAAGGCCGGCTCATGGACCACCGGTCAGGTGTTTTGCATCGACGGCGGCGTGACCGCGGTGGGGGCCGGCTAGGCGGACCGAATTGGGGATCGGGGGCGCGGCAGCGTGATGACGGATGCGGATACATTCACGGACCGGCGCGAGGTCGTCGACCGCGCCGCCCTGAGCGATGCGTTGATCGAGCTGGCCGAGGATCATGCCCCCGATTCTTTCGCCCTACGAAGTGCGGTTCTGCAACAACTAAAAGACGCCCTGAGCAGCGGGCATCAGGAAGTGCGCCGGCGTTTCGAGGCGGGCGGCAGTGGCAATATGGTGCTGACGGCCAACTGCTACCTGATGGATCAATTGATCCGGGCGCTCTATGACTTCACCACCGGCGTTGTTTTCCGCGCCACCAATCCGACCGCATCCGAGCGCATCGGACTGGTCGCCATCGGCGGCTACGGGCGCGGCGAACTGGCGCCGCAATCAGATATCGATCTGCTGTTCCTCCTGCCCTACAAGCAAACCCCGTGGGGCGAGCAGGTGGTCGAATATATGCTCTACATGCTGTGGGATCTGCGCCTGAAGGTGGGTCATGCCACACGCACGGTGGATGAATGCATCCGTCTCTCCGATAGCGACCTGACCATTCGCACCACCTTGTTGGAGGCGCGATATCTGTGGGGCGATGAAGCCCTGTTCAAGGATTTAAAGGCGCGCTTCGACCAGGAAGTCGTGGTAGATACCGGCCCCGATTTCGTCGACGCGAAGCTGACCGAACGCAACGAACGTCACCAGCGCATGGGCGACAGCCGCTATCTGCTGGAGCCCAACGTCAAGGATGGCAAAGGCGGCTTGCGCGATCTGCATACCCTGTTTTGGATCGCCAAATACCTCTACCGGGTCGACGACGTGGCGGAACTGATCGGCCAGGGCGTCTTCACGGAAGAGGAATACCGGCTGTTCGAAAAGGCCGAGACTTTTCTGCGCACCGTGCGTTGCCACCTGCACTACCTTGCCAATCGGCCGGAGGAGCGGCTGACGTTCGATGTGCAGCCCGAACTGGCGGCCCGCCTGGGCTATCGCGATCATACGGGCAGTTCCGGCGTGGAACGCTTCATGAAGCACTATTTCCTGGTCGCCAAGGATGTCGGCGATCTGACCCGAATTTTCTGCGCCGCCCTGGAAGAGCAGCACAAGCGGCAACCGCGTTTTCGTCTGCCCCGGTTCGGTCTGCGCAAGCGCGAGGTTGATGGCTTTCTGGTCGAGGGCGACCGGATCAATCTGCTGGATGAGGGTGATTTCGACCGCGACCCGGTAAAACTGATCAGGCTGTTTCATGTGGCCCATGAGAAAGACCTGGATATTCATCCCCAGGCCTTGCGGTTGATTACCCGCAATTTGCGCCTGATCGACAACAAGTTGCGCCAGGATCCGGAAGCCAACCGACTGTTCCTGGAAATTCTAAGCTCCAAACTAAATCCGGAGAAGACCCTGCGCCGCATGAACGAGGCCGGCGTGCTCGGCCGCTTCGTACCCGACTTCGGCCGCGTCGTGGCGCAGATGCAGCACGATATGTACCACGTCTATACGGTGGACGAGCACACCATCCGCGCCATGGGCATCCTGGCCCGGATCGAGGCTGGGGAATTGACCGAGGATCATCCCTTGTCTTCAGAGGTGATCGGCAAGATCAAGCTGCGGCGGGTGTTGTACGCCGCCGTGCTGCTGCATGACATCGCCAAGGGTCGGGGCGGCGATCACTCGGTGCTGGGGGCCGAAGTAGCCGAGGAGCTATGCCCGCGCTTTGGCATGGACGCCTCGGAAACCGAAACGGTGGCCTGGCTGGTGCGCTGGCATCTGGCCATGGCGCATACCGCCTTCAAGCGCGATCTGGACGACCCCAAGAGTATCAGTGATTTTGTTGAGCATGTGCAGAGCCCGGAGCGGCTGAAGCTGTTGGTGGTCTTGACCGTTTGCGACATCCGCGCCGTCGGGCCGGGCATCTGGAACGGCTGGAAGGGGCAATTGCTTCGCGATCTGTATAGCCGGGCGGAGGAACACATGCTGGGCGGTCAGCCTCTGGCCAACCGGGAGGAACGGGCCGAGGCGGTGAAGGCCAATCTGCGGGAGAAATTGGCTGATTGGCCGGCGCAAGCCCTGGACCGGCATCTGGAACGGGGCGTCGCCGCCTTCTGGCTGTCCGCCGATCTGCCGGATCATGAATACTGGGCCCGCATGATGCGCCAGGCCGACGACAGCGGCGAGGCCATCGCCATCGACGTCCGCGTGCATCCCTTTGAATCCTTCACTGAAGTAACGGTCTATACCGCCGATCATCCGGGCCTGTTTTCCCGGCTGGCCGGCGCCATCACGCTCAGCGGTACCAGTATCGCCGGGGCGCGGATCTTCACCACCACCGACGGCATGGCCCTGGATATCTTTTCCATCCAGGACATGGAGGGCGGGCCGATCGAGCGACCGGAAACCATTGCCCGTCTGCGCCGCACCATCGCCAAAATCTTGAGCGGTGAAACGTTGCTGTCCGTTGCCCTGGGCGAGAAGCGCAGCCATCTTCCCGGCCGGGCCAGTGTCTTCACGGTACAGCCGGCGGTGATTATCGACAACGAAGCCTCCCGCGCCCATACCGTGATCGAGGTCAACGGCCGCGACCGGCCGGCCCTGCTGCATGATCTGACCAAGGCCTTCTATGGTCTGTCCCTGACCATCGCCAACGCCCGCATCGCGACCTATGGCGAACGGGCGGTGGACGTATTTTATGTCAAGGATCTGTTCGGCCTGAAAATCACTTCGGAAACGCGCCTGGAAACCATCCGCGAACGTCTGTTGGAGGCCCTCACGGAAGCGGCCGAGGAAGATAGAGCCGTCGTGGCATAGGGCGTCATGACCGAAGGCAAACAGTATCCGCCGGAACCACGGATAGGCCCGGCGGACATTGAAGACTACCGGGATTATCCCGGCGATGCCTTTACGGATGGTCGCTAAGCGGCCCTGACGTCAGTCAGGAATTTCTCCACCGTGCCTTTCAGCGCATCCGCCTGTTTCGCCAGTTCTTCGGAGGCGGACAAGACCTGGGTGGCGGCGGTTCCGGTTTCCGACGTGGCCTCACTGACGGTGGTGATGTTCTCCGTCACCTCCTGCGTGCCCTTGGCGGCCTGATCCACATTACGGCCAATCTCCTGGGTTGCGGCGGATTGCTCCTCCACCGCCGCCGAGACACTGGAGGAAATCTCGCTGATCTTGCCAATGGTCGTGCTGACCCCTTGCAGGGCGGCGACCGCACCATTGGTCTCCTCCTGCATGGACGTGATCTGCGCGGCGATATCCTCCGTCGCCTTGGCGGTCTGGTTGGCCAGATTTTTCACTTCCGAGGCAACCACCGCGAAGCCCTTACCGGCCTCGCCGGCGCGGGCCGCTTCGATGGTGGCGTTCAAGGCCAGCAGGTTGGTCTGGGATGCGATATCGTTGATCAAGCCGACCACATCGCCAATTTTCTGCGCCGCATCGTTCAGGCCGAGCACCGACTGGTTGGTCTTCTCGGTCTGGTTCACGGCTTCATCGGTAATGCGGGCGGACTCGTTGACCTGCCTGGTGATTTCGTCGATTGATGACGATAGCTCTTCCGAGGCCGTCGCGACCGTCTGCACATTGACGCTGGCCTGTTCCGAGGCTGCGGCAACAGTAGTCGAACGTTCCATGGTTTGTTGTGCTGTGTCGGTCATCGCACGTGCCGTTGCATCCATTTCCGTGGTCGCGGCGGCAACCGTCTTCAGGATTCCAGCCACGGCGCCATCAAAATCCTTGGTAATGTCATCGACTTTGGCCGCACGTTCCTCGCGCGCAACCCGGTCCTCGACCTGTTCGGCCTCCAATTTCTCGCGCTCCACTGCATTCTGTTTGAAGACTTCGACCGCATTGGCCATGTCGCCGATCTCGTCCTTACGGCCAAGACCGGAAATCTCGACCGTAAGGTCACCCTGCGCAAGCGTATTCATTTGCTCCGTCATGCGCATGGTTGGGCGCACAATACGAACTAGCAATACCCAGGCCGTAAGGGCGATCAAACCGAGGGAGGCCACAACGGCAACGACCATGATTACGAGGGACAACAGGCTGGCGGAACCGAGGTTGCCGGTAAGCTGTTGCTGCTCCGCCTTGGTCTGAGCCGCGATCTCGGCAACCAGGGCATCGAAGCCCTTGATCGCCGGCCCATCACTGATCTTCACGGACTTGTCGAGTTTTTCAACGGTGGATCCTGGCCTGCCATTGAAAAAGTGGTCCACTTTGAGTGAGAGATTTTGGCTTAATATGAACCTCGGATTTGGAGGAATTTATGAGCCAAGGAAAACGAAGAACACCGGAACAGATTATCAATTGTCTACGTGAGGCGGAGGTCTTGCTTTCGCAGGGACAAAGCATTCCTGACGTCTGTAAACGACTGGGTATTTCGTCCCAGAGCTACTATCGCTATCGCAAGGAATATGGCGGTCTCAAGGTCAACCAGGCCAAGCGCCTGAAGGAGCTCGAGAAGGAAAATTCCCGTTTGCGGCGGGCGGTATCGGATTTGACGCTGGATAAGCAGATTTTGGCGGAAGCCGCCCGGGGAAACTTCTAAGCCCCGCACGTCGCCGTGTTTGTGTTGATCATGTCTGCCAGGAACTTGGTGTCTCGCAACGGCGGGCCTGCCAGGTTCTCGGTCAGCATCGAACGACACAACGCAAACGTCCCATTGGCCGTCCGGACGAGGATGCCCTGACACAGGCGGTTATCGCCTTGGCATCGGAATATGGCCGTTATGGCTATCGCCGGATCTGGGCTCTGCTTGTTATTCAAGGTTGGCAGATCGGGGTTGGCCGAGTGGAACGCATCTGGCGACGTGAGGGGCTGAAAGTGCCACCGAAGCAACCAAAACGGGGCCGGTTATGGCTTAACGATGGCTCCTGCATTCGCCTCAGGCCCTGTTGGCCCAATCATGTCTGGTCTTATGACTTCGTTCAGGACCGGACACATGACGGCAAGACGTTCAGGATGTTGACGGTGATCGACGAGTTCACGCGACGCTGCCTGGCGATCCCTGTCGCCCGCAGTCTGAAGAGTGATGATGTGCTGACCTGTTTGACCGAGCTCTTCACGATCCATGGTCCGCCGGATCATATTCGCTCCGACAACGGCTCCGAGTTCACGGCCAACGCCGTCCGAGACTGGCTTGCTCGGGTGGATGTGAAAACCCTGTTCATCACCCCGGGAAGCCCCTGGGAGAATGGCTACAATGAAAGCTTCAATGGGAAACTACGCGATGAATTACTGAACATAGAAATATTCTACACCCTGGAGGAGGCTAAGGTCCTCGTCGAGCAATGGCGGCATCACTACAATACGGTCCGCCCTCACAGTTCGCTCAACTACCGGCCGCCAGCACCAGAAACGGTCTTGCCACGCCCTGTCACGTCGATCTACGCTACGCTCCGATCGCCGCAACAGGGCGATCAAACCGGCCAAACTCTCTCATAACGGCTGGACCACTTAAGTCAGGCTGGTCAATCCCTTGGCGACCAATCCCTCAACCAAATCGGTGTTCTTGTTGTACGAGTTGACAACGGCGGCAATGGCGCCAAGAGCGGCCTTTTCCCGGTCGTTGACGCCCAGCACTTCATATTTCGCCATAATCTCGCGGGCGGCGGTAACCCGGGCGCGGATTTTCGCCACACGGGGCGCGTCCTGGCGCAAGACGTAATTCTTGAACTGATGGATCATGCCGCCATAGCCCAGGGCTTCGCGCAGGCCGACCAACAGTTCGATCTTGGTCTCCCCTGTCATATCCGAGCGGCGCTGCGCCAACACGGAAGCCTTCAGCACCTTGATGCCCTCCAACGCCGGCTTGTCACTGATCTTGACCACCTTGTCGATCTGACGCGAGGTCTTGCCCTCCGCCACCATTGAAACGACGACATCGGTCTTGGCGGTGTAGTCCGCGATCACGCCGCGAATGGCATCAATCGCGGCCTTTTCCTGATCGTTGACGCCAACCGCCTGGTAGGTGGCGAGCGCGCCTTGCGCGGCGCCGGCGGCGGCACGGATACGACGAAGCCGCTTCTGATCCTTGCGCAGGACATAATTCTTGAACTGGTGGATCATGCCGCCATAGCCGAGATTGGATACCAGGGAATTCAGCGCCCGATCCTTTGGCGAGGAAATATCCTGATAATGCGCCCAGTAGACATGACTGTCGGCGACCTTGCTGCGGATCAGTGAAGCACTGACGACGAAAACCGCGCCAACGATGAACAAGAAGCCAATGATCACAAAGCTTAGATTCTTAAAACGGCTCATCCCAATTCCTCCAAATTTCCCCTTGGTTCGATACCAGCATGCCATTCAACTGCATCGCGCAAAAAATTAGAATTTGTGGCAATTTGTATCTGCCAAAAGGCATAATCATCATTCATCATATTCTGATCGCATTTCCTTACGTTTCCATTAAGTTCGAAGGAATTTAATCCAATTAGGCATAAGCCATTTTTCATATGTCCGGAATATATCGCTGCCGCGCAGGCCAGCCGGCAAGTGGGCATTGCGAGAGGGATACACGTTGCCATGATCCAGGCGTTATCGGGCGCGGTTCGGCCGCATGGCTGGAAGCCTAAACGGCAAACGCCGCCGCCTTTCCTAGATGAAAAGCAGCGGCGTTATCATTGTTGGCCCGCTGTCGCGGGACGAAAAAAGTTACGCTTGGTGCGAAGGCCTGGCGATTGTCAGTTTCGCATATGTCAGGCGCGAATGCTCCGTCATCTGGGTCAATACCAAATTGCGGTGATAGAGACCCATATAGACGCAACTTGGTATAACTAGGCCGCCCTGACGTCCGTCAGGAAGGCTTCCACCGTTCCCTTGAGAGATTCTGCCTGCTTGGCCAGTTCCTCGGACGCGGACAATACCTGGGTCGCCGCCGAACCGGTCTCGGACGTGGCTTCGCTGACGGCGGCAATGTTCTCGGTTACTTCCTGCGTGCCCTTGGCGGCCTGATCCACATTCCGGCCGATTTCCTGGGTCGCGGCGGCTTGCTCTTCCACGGCCGAGGACACGGTGGTGGAGATCTCGTTGATCTTGCCGATGGTCTCTGAAATTCCCTGCAAGGCAGTGACCGCACCATCGGTTTCCTGCTGCATCGAGTTGATCTGCGCGGCGATTTCCTCCGTCGCCTTGGCGGTCTGGCTGGCCAGATTCTTGACTTCCGAGGCCACCACCGCGAAGCCCTTGCCGGCCTCGCCAGCCCGGGCCGCCTCAATCGTGGCGTTCAAGGCCAGCAGGTTGGTCTGTGCGGCGATGTCGTTGATCAGATCCACCACATCGCCAATCTTCTGTGCCGCATCGTTCAGGCTCTGCACCGAGCGGTTGGTGTTGTCGGTTTGATCGACCGCTTCGGTGGTGATACGGGCGGACTCGCTGACCTGCCGGGTAATCTCGCCAATCGACGAGGATAGCTCTTCCGAGGCTGCGGCAACGGTCTGTACATTGGCGCTGGCCTGTTCCGAGGCGGTCGCCACAGTCGCCGACTTTTGCATGGATCCCTCCGCCGTGCTGGACATGGCGCGCGCGGTGGTCTCCATCTCGGTGATCGCACCGGCCACGGTTTTCAGGATCAACGCAACGTCGCCATCGAAATCCCGGGTGATTGCATCGCGCTTCTCCACGCGGGCATCACGCGCGGCCCTTTCCTTCTCCTGCTCCACGACCAATTCGTCGTTGCGGATCATGTTGTCCTTGAAGACCTGAACCGCGGCCGCCATGGCGCCGACTTCATCCATCCGGTCTTGGGCCGGTATCTCCGCCGCCGTATCACCGTCCGCCAAAACGGTCATGGAGGACGTCATATCGACAATCGGTTTCGATACGGATCGGGCCAGGAAGTACCCCGCCACGGTGATGGCGAGGGCGCCCACCAGGCCAACGATCACCATCAGCCATTTCAGTTGTCCGATCACCGCGAAGGCCTCGGCTTCATCAATTTCGGCCAACAAGGCCCAGGTCACGCCGCCCAGTTGTAATGGCGCGTAAGCGGACAACACCGGATTGCCGTTGTAGTCGATGACGATGTCGGTGCCGGTCTCTCCCGCCAGGGCCGCCTTGGCCGCGACCGAGGTGACGCTACCCTTGGATGGATCGGCGAAGGAGGCAATGACTGAATGATGCTTGGGATCGAGATAGGAGTCCGAGCGCATCAGATGGTCCTGACCGACCAGATAGGTCTCGCCCGTCTCGCCCATGCCTTCACGGCGCTGCATGATGGCGTTGATGGCGCCAATGGACAGTTGCAGGGCCACCACCAGCTCCGTCCGGCCATTCTTGATCACCGGCTGGGCGATGAATGCCGCCGGCTCGTTGTTGGAGGGCGCGTAGGGCGCGAAATCAGCCAGGCCGTATTGGCGGGTTTTCAGGCTTTTCTGAACCAGTTTTCCCAACCCGGACGAGGCATATTTACCGTCCACCATATTTGTCCGGTAGTCCGCTTCGTGGGTCACCGTGTAGAACACATAGCCGGTCGGATCGATCAGAAACAGATCGTAATAGCCATATTGTTCGATGTATTTGGCGTAGAATTCCTTGCCCTTGGCGTCGATGGGCACGACCATTTCCTCGATATCCATCTTGGCGCTCAGGCCCCAAGTTACGCCGCCGATATCAATCGGGGCATAGGCGATAATGGTCGGCTTCTTGCGATAGTCGACGATATAATCAACGCCTGTCTCGCCACGTTCGAACACCGCCCGGGTGGCGTCGGTAAAGACCTTGCCGCTCTTGGGCTCCCGGAACGAGGCCACCACAGAACGGTTCTTGTTATCCAGGCGGCTGTCGGAGCGCATCAAATAGTCGGAGCCGACCAGAATGGTTTCACCGGTCTTACCCAGGCCCGCCGTCTCGCTCATGATTTCGGTGATGCGGTCCAGCGGCATCTGGAAGATCAGGATGCCGATTTTCCTGTCGCCATCGTAGATTGGTGAAGAAATGAACCCCGCCGGCGCATCATAGGACGGCGTGTACAAATCGTAATCCATCAGGGCGAATGTATTGGCGGCGCTTAGTTCCATGCCGGCGCGGTAGGCACGGGCCAGATTGGACTTGGCCCAGGGGCCGGTCTTCAGCGAAGTACCGTAATCCAGCTCCTTGAAAACCGAATACTGCACATTGCCATGCTCCGCATCGACCAGGAAAATGTCGTAATAGCCGAACTTTTCCAGATAGTTGCGAATGATGGGATGCACCTTGGCATGCAGGCGGTCATAGCTGGAGCCATCGTCCAGGCTGTCCAACAGATGCTTGCTGCCCAGGGGGTTCTTGTTGGCCCGGATGAAGTTGTACTGATAGACCACCGCCTGATCCGACAGTCCGGCGAATACACCGTTGACATCGAAGGTCCGGTTATCGTTCTGTGATTTGTACTCAGCGGCGAATTCTTCCGCGTAGTAGGTTTTCAGGGCGGCGCGCATTTCCGCCAGACGCTCGGGCGTGACATTTGTTTCCGAAGCAAAACTTTTGAAAGCGGCGTCAAAACCACCCATGGCATCGACGATCATTTGATCCTCCGAGAGGGTCAGGACCTGATCGCGAATGCCGGCAAAATAGCGGCTGACCGCAGCCTTCTTGATCTCGCGGATTGCTGTCAGTTTGGAAATCGCCTCGGTGCGCAGGGTATCGACGGTCTCCATCAGCACGCCCATGTCGCCCTTGCGTTCAGCGAAAAAATTCTCGATCTGCGCCTTCTTAATGCCACGGACGCCTTCCAGCTGATTGAAAGCCTGCGTGGAGAGGGCTTCGGAGGCGCGATCTAGGGCGGCCAGGCCAATGACGGCGAACGGCACGATGCCGATTACCAGAAATGCGGCAATCAGTTTCGGCCCGATTTTCAGGCTTCTAAGATTGAGTTTTGGCATAACGCGAATTCCTCCATCCCGGTCCAAACCTTGATGATTCAGTGCGGGCAACTCGAATAGTTTGGTTTGACGGCCTTTTTCATAACCGTTGGAAATTCCTGTCGGCACGTATCATTAGGCATAACCAGTATTGTCAAAATGCATTACCCATAGATTAAATTTTACATCTTTTTCGATTATTATGATTTCATTACATAATTTTATCTAACATCTGTTTTGTTTTCATAGCGGGAGAATTTTGCATAACTAATTGATTCTAATTTATTTTTTGCGTACGCTTTATGAAAAATACGACCATATTATACACGTATAAGTATGCGCAAAAAACTTGAACACCACGATATGAATTTTACATAATTCTTACGCTATCAGATCTCTGTTGGCGAAAGTGGGCTGAATTGCATATGGCGCGGGCTGCTTAATGCGCCTTTTTTTGGCCCCGAAATTCGGCTATGCCATTGGCATGAATCTGTTCCGCGCCTTTGCCACGGTAGGTGGCTACACCATGGTCAGCCGCATACTGGGCTTTGCGCGCGATATATTGATCGCTGGCATCCTGGGCGCGGGACCGGTGGCGGATGCCTTTTTTGTCGCCTTCAAGCTACCGAATTTCTTCCGCCGCCTGTTCGCCGAGGGCGCCTTCAATGCCGGCTTCGTGCCCTTGTTCTCGGACCTTTTGACAAACCAGGGCCCCCGTCAGGCCCGCGCCTTCGCGGAACAGGCGTTGAGCGTGCTGTTGTCAAGCCTGTTTGTCTTCGTCACCCTGGCCCAGGTCACGATGCCGTGGCTGATGCAGATTCTGGCACCCGGTTTCGTTGATGACCCCGAACGCTTTGATCTGGCCGTGGCCTTCACCCGTATCACCTTTCCCTATTTGCTGTTCATCTCGCTGGTGTCCCTGATGGGCGGCGTACTGAACTCCATGCAACGCTTCGCCGCCGTGGCGGCGACGCCGGTTCTGTTGAATATCTGTCTGATCACGGCGATCACCCTATTGGCGCCCCTGATGCCCAGCCCCGGCCATGCCCTGGCCTGGGGCGTTGCGGTCGCCGGCGTGGTGCAATTGATCTGGCTGTCCGTGGCCTGCGAAAGGGCCGGCATGTCGCTGCGCCTGCTCCGCCCGCGTTTGACGCCCAAGGTCCGGGAACTGCTGCGCCTGATGCTGCCCGCCGCCCTGGGCGCCGGTGTGGTGCAGGTCAATCTGGTGATCGATATCATCCTGGCGTCGCTGCTGCCCAAGGGCTCGGTCTCGTTCCTGTTCTACGCCGACCGTTTGAACCAGTTGCCCATCGGCGTCGTCGGGGTGGCCGTGGGCACCGCCATCCTGCCCATGCTCTCCCGCCTGGTGGCGCAAGGCGACCAGCCCGGCGCGCTGCAGGCCCTGAACCGCGCCATCGAACTGACCCTGCTGTTGGCGCTGCCGGCCATGTTCGCGTTTCTGTTGACCGCGGACGAATTGATCCTGACGCTGTTTCAGCGCGGCCAGTTCGACGCCGCCGCGGCCCGCGCCACGGCCTTTGCCCTGACCGCCTATGCCGTTGGCCTGCCGGCCTATGTTCTGGTCAAGGTATTAAGCCCCGCCTTCTTTGCCCGCCGGGATACCCGCACGCCGGTCCTGATCGCCGCCGTTGCCATGGTGATCAATGTGATTTTGAACCTGATCCTGATGCAATTCCTGGCCCACGCCGGCCTGGCCCTGGCAACCGCTATCTCGGCCTGGCTGAACGTGCTGTGCCTGTCATGGATCCTGTATCGCCGGGGTGACATGGCGCCGGACCAAAGGCTGATACAGCGCCTTGGCCGGGCTCTTGGCGCGGCCCTGATCATGGCGTTGATCCTGTGGTGGCTGAAGGATCTATTGGCGGCGCAATTCGCCGGCGGCGAACTGTCGCGCATTCTGGCCCTGGCCGGCCTGGTCGTGGCGGGCGTGCTCGCCTATGCCCTGGCCGCCTTGATTTTGCGCGCCGTTCAATGGGAGGAAATCAAGGCGCTATTGGCACGGCGGCGCTAGAGCGCTATGCATGGGATGATCCCAATCCACTATGACGGACCATATCATGACCGACCGTAAACCGCTTTCCGGCATCAAGGTATTTGACGCGACCCAGGGTGTTGCCGGCCCTCATGCCACGATGTTGCTGGCCCAGCATGGCGCCGATGTCATCAAGGTGGAGCCGCTGGATGGCGATTGGGGCCGCTCGCTGGGCAAGATGTACGGCGACCTGTGCGCCCACGCGGTGATCTTCAACCGGGGCAAACGCTCGATCGCGCTGGACCTGAAGTCCGACGAGGGCCGCAAAGTGGCCCAGAAACTGGCGGCTGATGCCGATATCGTGGTGGAAAGCTTCCGCCCCGGCGTGATGGCCCGCTTCGGCCTGGGCTACGAGGATATCAAGGCAACGCGGGAAGACGTGATCTATCTGTCCGTCACAGGCTTCGGCCAGCAGGGGCCCTATAGTGACCTGCCTGTTACCGATTCCGTGATCCAGGCCTTTTCCGGCTGGATGTCCATCAACCGCGACGCCGAGGGCACGCCGCAACGGATCGGCATGATCGCTGTCGATGTGATGACCGGCCTGTATGCTTACCAGGCCATCTCCTCGGCCCTGATCGCGCGTATGCGCTTTGGCGAAGGCGCCTATATCGATTGCTCGCTGATGCAGTCCGCCGCCGCCTTCCAAAGCGCCAAGATGATGGAGTACTTCCTGGAGGATGGCGCGCCACAGGTGCTGTATGTCCCCGTCGGCACTATGAAGACCGCCGACAGCCATATCAATATCACCGCCATGCGGGACCGCCATTACGTCTCGTTGTGCGAGGTTTTGGGACTGGAGGAATTGATCGACGATCCGCGCTTCAACACAAGGGACAAGCGGGTTGCGCGCGAGGCTGAGTTGATGCCCATGATCCGGGCCGAATTCCTGAAGAAGACCACTGCTGAATGGTGCGAGTTGCTAACCAAGGCGGAGGTCATGAATTCCGCCATCTCCGACTACGGCGACTACCTCAAGGACGAACATGTGAACGCGGTCGACAGCGTTGCCTGGGTGGAACATCCGGAAGTGGGGCGGGTCCCAATGGTCAATATCCCCGGCCTGCCGCCGATCGATGGCGCGGACGAGTTGACCGAATGCGCCCATGTCGGCCAGCACACCTCCGCCATTCTGGCCGAGGCCGGTTACGGCCCCGACGAGATCGCAAACCTGTTGGCCGGCAATGCCGTCGGCGAAAGCAGCGCCGGCTGAGCCGGCATCGACCATGGCGGATCCCAATCAGCTGGAGAGCCTGCAAAGCCTGGTCTTTGATATCGTCACGGCCCTGGTGAAACCGCTGTTCGCCTTCAAGCAGTACGATTCTTTTCTCTACTGGCCCTTCCTGGCGGCGGCGCTGGTTCTGGCGCTGCTGGTGTTCCTGTCACACAGGCGGGATGGTGAAGGGAACTTCTTCAAGCGCTATTTCAGCCGCCGGATCTGGGGCCATGTCTCGGCCAAGGCGGATTACAAGTTCTACTACGTCAACGGCGTGCTGTTCCCCGCCATATTCGCGCCATTGATCATATCCGGCGCCTGGATCGGCGGACTGGTGGAAAACGGCCTGACCGCATTGGGCGGCGCCATGAACAATGGCACCGGAACCTGGACCACCATCGCCTATACGTTGGTGTTTTTCCTGGCCTACGATTTCGGCCGTTTTCTGGCGCACTATGTCCAGCACCGCTTTGACATCCTATGGCATTTTCACAAAGTGCATCATTCGGCCGAGGTCCTCACCCCGTTCACCGCGTTTCGGGTGCATCCCCTGGACCTGATCCTGATGGCCAGCTTTCCCTCCTTCACGACCGGACTGGTCAACGGCGCCTTCAATTATTGGTCCGGGGGAACGGCCGGCCTCCATCTGTTTTTCGGCCTGCACGTCTTGATCTTCATCTATAACCTGATCGGCAACCTGCGCCACAGCCACGTCTGGCTGAGCTATGGGCCACTGTTCAACCGGGTCTTCATCTCCCCGGCCCAGCATCAGATCCATCACAGCGTCAAGCAACACCATTGGGGCCAGAACATCGGATTTGCCTTTGCCTTTTGGGACCGTCTGTTCGGAACCCTGTACGTGCCCGAAGAACACGAGCAGTTCGACATGGGCCTGGGCGACGGCACCGAGGGGCGCTACCACAGCCTCAAGGGCATGTATTGGCAGCCGATCCGCGACCTTTTCGGCCAGGGCGGCGACAGCCATGGCTTGCCGCAAGGTGATGCTTGAGCGCAACTATTGGCGCCAACAGTTGAGCCCAACAGTTGACCGGCACGCCTGGCTGGGCAATAACCTGCCATCCATTTCTTAGGGTCAGGAAACCATGAAGCGAATTTTTTCCGGGGTGCAGCCCACGGGCAACCTGCACTTGGGCAACTACCTGGGCGCCATCCGCAATTTCGCGCGCCTGCAGGACGACTATGAATGCGTCTACTGCGTCGTCGACATGCACGCGATCACCGTCTGGCAGGACCCGGCGGAGCTCAAGGCCAATACCCGTGAAGTTACCGCGACCTTTTTGGCGGCGGGCATCGATCCGACGCGCCATATCATCTTCAATCAAAGCCAGGTGCCGGCGCACGCCGAACTCGCCTGGATCTTCAATTGCGTGGCGCGCCTGGGCTGGCTGAACCGCATGACCCAGTTCAAGGAGAAGGCCGGCAAGCACCGGGAGAACGCTTCCGCCGGGTTGTACGTCTATCCGGTACTCATGGCCGCCGACATCTTATTGTACAAGGCCACGCACGTGCCGGTGGGCGAGGATCAGAAGCAGCATCTGGAATTGACCCGGGACGTGGCGCAAAAATTCAACAACGATTTCGGCACGGAAATTTTTCCCATCGTCGAGCCGCTGATCTTTGGCGAGGCAACGCGGGTGATGAGCCTGCGCGATGGTTCCAAGAAAATGTCCAAATCCGACCCTTCGGACTATTCGCGCATCACCATGACCGACGGCCCGGACGAGATTGCGCAAAAGATCCGCAAGGCCAAGACCGATCCCCAGCCCCTGCCCGAAAGCACCGAAGGTTTCGAGGGCCGGCCCGAGGCCGCCAATCTGATCACCATCTACGCTTCCCTGGCGGATTTGGAGGCGGAGGATGTGCTGGCGGAATACGGCGGCAAGCAATTCTCTGACTTCAAGAAGGCATTGACGGACGTAGCGGTGGAAAAGCTGGGGCCCGTGGGCTCCGAGATGCAGCGCCTGATGGCCGATCCCGGACATGTGGACGCGGTTCTGAAAGACGGCGCCGAACGGGCCGACGCCATGGCCCGGCCGATCCTGCGCGAAGTCTACGAGGCGGTCGGCTTCCTGAACGCGCGCTAGGCCGCAATCTCACCAACCCGCAAACCAGCCTCTTGACGCCGACCCCCGCCTGAACCGACCATGGGGGCGGAACAGGGAGAGGTGTCATGGCATTCGTCAAAACCGCTGAGGAAATTGCCGCCATCGAACAGGTGCTGGCCAGGCCGCGCTTTACCGATGCGCGCCGGGCTTATCTGACTTTTCTGACGACGGCGGAATTTGTCGAAGAGGTTCTGCCGCCGGGGTTGGAGCCGGTACTGACGCCGGGGCCGATGGTTGCGGTGACGGTCGGCGAATTCGGCTCCAACTGCGTTGGTGATTTCGCCGGTGCAACGATCTCGATCCCGGCCCGCTATGGCGAGGTGGAAGCAGCCTATGTGCTGACCATGTTCATGAGCACGGATCACGCCATTATCTTCGGCCGGGATCTATTCGGCGAGCCGAAGAAGCAGGCGGCGATCGAATTGCAGACAGTCGGCAACCAATTGCGCGGCACCGTCGATCGGATGGGCGTGCGGCTGATCGATCTGTCCCTGAGCCTGGGCGAGGACAGCGGGCCGGGGCGGAGCCAGGCCGCGACCTTCAATATCAAGGCGCAGCCGTCCGTGGACGGCAACGGCCTGGAGGCGGATGCCGTCTTGACCCTGGCGGAATTCGACAACGATGTGCGCCTCAACCGCACGGCCCAGGGGACGTTGATCCTGGCCGGCACGGTGCATGATCCGCTGCACGAAATCCCCATTCAGGAGATCGTCGCGGCGGGCTATATCGAAGGCGATCTGAATACCCGGGCCCGCGCCATCGGCACCATTCCAGCGGCGGATTTCGCACCATATGCCCATGGCCGCCTGGACTATTGGCCGGCCCTGGATACCTCCGGGCAGGGAGCCGGCAAAGCTGACGCAGCCGAATAGTCAAGCCGACCAGGCCGCGACGGCGGCCCGGCGCCCCTGCGCCGCCCACGCGGAGCCATGCGCTCCGGCGCATTGGCGCGAGCGAAAATAAGTTCAGGCCGCCCGGGCCCGGTCCATACGGTCGCGCAGGGCATAGTAGCCCGAGACGATGGGCAGAAACCAGGGATGCCCGGTATAGCCGGGGCGGCCCTTGAAGGGCAGTTCGTCGAAGGCGCAGGGCCGGTTCGCCTTGTCCAGGATCTTCAGCGCCGTCTGAGTGCCCAGATAGGTCATCATGGCAACGCCGGCGCCATTGCAGCCGGCCATATAGTGGACGCCGTTGTGCCGTCCCATGTGGGGGAGAAAATCGAAGGTGAAGGCGATGCCCCCGGTCCAGCAATGGCTGACTTTGATACCTTCCAATTGCGGCCAAACATCCAGCATCTGCCGGTGCAGGATCGGCGCGCAGTCGCGGGGATCGCCCAGGGCCAGGCGCGCCCGGCCGCCGAACAGCACCCGCCTACCCCCCGGCGCCAGGCGGTAGTAGTTCAGCACCCGCTTGGAATCCGCCATGGTGCGGTTGTTGGGGATCAGGGCCCTGATCTCGTCCTCGGACCGTTCCTCCGTCGCGATCATATAGCTGGCCGCGGGGATCAGGCGGCGGCGCAGCCAGCCGGTGGCCTTGCCGGTGTAGCCATTGGTTCCAACGACGACTTCACGCGCCTTGATGATGCCGGCACTGGTCGCCACCAGATAACCGTCGTCCTCCCGGCTGATCGCCTGCATGAGCGTGTTGGCGCACAGGGTGACGCCCTGTTCGATGCAACGGTCCAGCAGGGCCATTTGCAGCATGGCCGGGTGTACGCTGCCCGAACCTTCGATGGTCATGCCGCCGAAATAGAAATCCGTGGCGATCTCGCGCCGTTGTTCGGCTTTCGTCAACAGCCCGGCGCCATAGTCGCCGGCCGCGTTCAGGCTCGCCACTTTCTCCGCCATGGTGTCGAAATGGGCCGGGGTATAGGCGCCGACAAAACGGCCGCAACGGACATAGTGACAGTCCAGCTTTTCCCGCTCGATCATGGCTTCCAGGTTGGCCATGGACGCGGCACCGCCGGCCAACAGCTCCGCCATGCGTTTCTGGCCCAGGGCCTTTTCCACCGGCGACACGGCACCGGCGGCCGGCCCCTTGCCCACGCCGGTACCGCTGACCCCGCCGCCATTGCGCGAGGAAGCGCCGTGGCCGAATTCCTCCGCCTCCAGCACCACTGCCTTTGTTCCGTTGCGGGCCAGTTCCAACGCCGTCGATAGCCCGGCATAACCGCCGCCGACGATCACCACGTCAGCAGCCTCGGGCAACGGATCATTGATCTCACGCGGCGGCGCGGCCTCCCACCAGTAGGGGGTGATCTTGAAATCCTCGGTAAATAGCTCGGCATCCATGACGCAACCTCCCCGTGCGGGCTGTTATTTCCGGAAATCATAGCACAGGGACTTCACGACAAGTTGCAACCAATTCTCCTCTTCCGGGGTATATGGATAGGCATGCGCAAGCCTTGCCTTGTCACGCTGCTGATGTTGACCCTGTTGGGCCCGGCCCCGGTGCTGGCTGAGATGGCCGCCGGCCTGGCAGCCTACGATGCCGGCGACTACGCCCAGGCACGAACCGAATGGCAGCCTCTGGCCCATGCCGGCGATCCGGAGGCGCAAACCGCCCTGGCGGGGCTCTATGTCCAGGGTCTGGGCATGGCCCGGAACCCGGCCATCGCGGTCTACTGGTACCGCCGGGCGGCTTGCCAGGGCGCCGTGGTGGCGCAACTCAATCTTGGTGATCTATATGATCGGGGCTTGGGCGTGCCACGTGATCAGGACAAGGCCTATGCCTGGCTGGCACTGGCGGCCCGGTCCGGGCATCTTTGGGCAATTCAGCGGCGCGATGGGATCGGCCGCCAACTCGGGGAGACGCGAATCGCGGCCGCTACGACGCCGGCGTCCCGCATATTACAATCATGTTAGTTTAGAAATTAAATGCCCCCCACTAGGCATCCTGAAATATTAGTATTTACTAAGTAATGAGCTTTCGTAGACCTAGCCAAATGGTGTTTCAATACATAGACTAGAATGAATTATTCTACTGCCAATTTTGATGATTC
>CAZVYX010000036.1:0-58900 GCA_964631725.1 uncultured Rhodospirillaceae bacterium
TCCGGGGTCATGGGGGTTGGTAACGGCCGTTGCAGTTCCAAGGGACGTCCTTTCACGTTGTCGGGTTGAAGATCGCCGCGGGCGCGGCTTCCTATCGAGGCTGGTTGAATTTAACCTTGTTTGGCTGAAGAAATCCAGGACCGCGCGCGCTCACGACCCCGGCGCCATCGGCGTGTCGCCTACAATACCTGCTTCTTCCAGGGCGGCGATCTCATCAACCGTCAGACCTAGGATACCGCCGAGGACTTCGGCGTTATGCTCGCCCAACAGGGGCGACGGCGCGCGCAGAGGGCCGCGTTTGCCGTTGAAGCGCCAAGGCGTATTTGGGTGCGGCTTAACGCCGACCACCTCGCGCTCCAGATCCTGCCAGAAGCCGCGCGCCAAATAGGCGCCGTCTGCCACCAGGTCGCTGGGACGGCGGGTCACGCCGGCGGCGACGCCCCGTTCCTGTAGCGCCAGCATGGCGGCATCACCGGCAAGGGTCCCGGTCCAATCGGCGATGGCGGCCTCAATGGTGTCTTCCTCGGCACGCCGGCCATCAGCCGTGGCAAGGTTCGGATCGGCGCCCAGATCAGGCCGTCCGATAACCTCGCACAACGCCGGCCACTGCCCATCGTCCGTCACCGCCAGCACGAGCCAGACATCCGGTTCGGCGCAGGCGAAGCAGCCATGGGGCGTAAAGACAGGATGGCGGTTGCCGGTGCGCGGCGGCGGCGCGCCGGTGAGGCTCTGGGCGATCGGGCCGTGCACGCCTTGTTGCAACATGGCCTCGACCTGGGAGAGTTCGATGCGCTGGCCCTGGCCCGTACGCTTGCGATGGAACAGGCCCACCAACAGTGCCGCTACCGCGTTCAGGCCGCCGCAGGCATCGCCATAGGCGACATGGGTCATCATCGGTGGATCATCGGGGCCGCCGGTCAGATGGGGCAGACCGGCGCCGTGTTCGACGGTCGAGCCATAGCCGCGATAGCCCGACCAGGGCCCCACGGCGCCAAAGGCCGGCAGGGACAGCATGATGATCTCCGGGTTCGCTTCCTTTAGCGCCTCGAACGACAGGCCAAGCTTGTCCAGGACCCCGGTCGCCTGGTTCTCGATCACCGCATCGGCGCGGGCCACCAGCTTCAACGCCAGGGCCCGGCCCGCCGGTTCGGTCAGCTCGATGGCAACACCCAGCTTGTTGCGGTTGATCATGTTGAACGACGGATTTTTCTCGTGCTCGCGGGATGCCAAGGCCTCCGGCGAATGCTCCCAGCCGCGCCACCAGTCGGGGTGGGAGCAAGCCTCGATCTTGATCACTTCGGCGCCCATATCGGCCAGGTGCCGGGTTGCCAGGGGCCCGGCCCAGCCCATGGTGAGATCAACAACCCGGACATCGCGAAGGGGCAGTTTTTCCATCATACCCCTGTCCTCCCCAGCGCCACGGCGCCACTGGATACCAGGTCTCCTATCTCGTCTTCGCCAAGGCCGAGCCGGCCGGACAGAATCTCATGGCCGTGCTGGCCAAGACGCGGCGCGTGGCCGCCCCTAGCGAGGGGCGTCGCGGCCAGCTTCCAGGGAATTGTCGCCGCGCTGAAGCTGCCCAGATCCGGATGCTGGTATTGCGCCAGAACCTCGCGGGCCTGGAAATGATCGAGGTCCGCCAAATCCGCCATGGTCGGCACCAGGGCGAACGGCACGCGCCGGGCCTGGGCCTCGTGAAACAATTTCAGGGCCGAATGTTTGCGGAACAGCGGGATCAGGCATTCATCCAACTCCTCCGCCCGGTCGTTACGCATGCGGGCGGTGAAGAAACGCGGGTCGTCGAACAGCTCCGGTGCGCCAATCAGCTCGCAACAGGCCTTCCACTGCGGCGGCGTCAGGGCAGTCACGCCAATCCAGCCGTCGGATGCGGGATAGATTGATTGCGGATAGGTCGGCGTGAACCGGTTGATGCCCTTGCGGACCGATGGCGCACCTTCGTAGGCAAAGCGTACTCCGGCAGATTCGGTATAGGTGGTTTGCGCCTCCACGATCGATTGATCGATCAGGACGCCGTCATCTCCCGACAGACCCCCGACCAGGGCCGTCATGGCCGCGATAAAGGCAGTCAGGCCGCCGGTAATCTGGGCGTAATAGCCGCCGGGAATGACCGGCGGGCCTTCCTTTTGTCCGATGGGATAGATAAATCCGGCCAGGGCCTGGGCAACCGCATCGCTGCCCGCCCAGTCCCGCCGCGGCCCGTCATCGCCGAACCAGCTCAACGCCACCATGATCAGTTTCGGTGCCTGGGCATGCAGCTCATCGAAGCCCAAACCGATGGCATCCGCCTTGCCGGGGCCCAGAGCCTCCAAAACAACATCCGCATCAAGCGCCAGTTGCCGCGCCAGCGCGGCGCCTTCGGGCGCCGCCAAATCAACGGCGATGCTGGATTTTCCAGTGCTCAGGAAAGCATGCAAGCCGCTGGCTTCGGGTGCGGCGACGCCTTGGGCGAAGGGCGGCAACCGGCGCACCATATCACCATTCACAGGTGTCTCGACCTTGATCACTTCGGCCCCGCAGGCCGCCAGCAACGCGCCGCAATAACCCAACGCCACGCCATCGCCGAACTCGACGACTTTCAGGCCATTCAGGGCACTCATACAGGACCTCTCCCCCACAACTCATGACAACACAGCCCCATTAGAGCACGTTTCGCTCCAACACGGCCAACAGACAGCCGGCCAGTCCGTAGTAGCCAGTGAAGGCCGCAAGGTTTTAGGCGATTGGCAGTTCGTTGGTATCAAGGCGTGGCAGTTGCAAGGGATCGTCCCGCGCCGGGTCTGCGATGCCTTCGGCAATGGCCAGCCCCACCGCGCAGCCATTCCTGCCCAGTAATGCGCGCGCGCTTTCGTCGCTGGCACCGTGGGGATAACACATCACCCAATCCGCCGTCGGCGCGCCCAGGCGGCGGAGAAAATCGAGATTGGCGGCGATTTCCTGTTCCTGCTCCGCCGCGCCAAGCTGATTGAAGCGGCGATGGGTCGCGCCATGGCCGCCGATATACATGTCGCACTGGATCATCATGCGCAGTTGATCCTCGGATGCGTAGAGCTCGTGGGCGAAAGCCTTTTGGTCCACCGATACGAAGGTCTGAAACAACTCATCGATAAGAAATTTCCGGCTGGCTTCCGGCAGCGCATGTTGCAGCATGCTCTTGATGAACCAGATTTCCGCCGTGTCATAGCGCACCGGCTTGCCATATTCCTCCCAATAGGCCTGAAAAGGCTTCATGCCATCCTGACTGCTACGCGCCTCAATGAACGCCTTGATCTCCGCGATGATGACATTGGGATCGGTTTCGGCGGCGCGAATAAAATGCGCCTTGTTGACGTCCAACAACTCGCCATGCACCACGGCGTCGACAACCGGGAAAAAGGCCCCGTGCATCTTGCGCTCGAACAACAGGGGCAGAACGTTGGTGTAATGATCCAGATATCCATCATCGAAGGTCAACCAGATGGCATTGTCCGGCAGGACCGTCTCGCCCCGGACGGCGGCGATCACGGCATCGGTAGTGACTGCCTCGTAATGGCGCCGAAAATAGTCGATTTGCTGCCTGAATTCCGCCAGATCCCGGCCCCTGATGGCGGGATAGCGGCTATTTTGCAGGTCCCGAACATAATGATAGGTGACGATGGTCAGGGGCATGAGATCCCAATTACTCCATTAGCTGCGGGCCGCTAATCGTTCCGCCAACAGCCTAGGAAAGTTTGGTGGGCGCACGTGGATTCGAACCACGGACCTCTGCGATGTGAACACAGCGCTCTAACCAACTGAGCTATGCGCCCCGGAGCCAAGGCATCAAGCGTCGCTTGCCGGGCGGGCTTGGATGTAGTCCCCCCGGGCTGCCCTGTCAAGCAAGGCGGGAAAGGGCGGGCAGCAATTCATCGAAATGATCGATCAGGGCGTCGGCATCAAGCTCCTGCACCGGCACCGTGGTATAGCCGAAAGTGACCAAAACCACCGGGATACCGGCATTGCGGGCCGCGTTCAGATCGTTCGCGCTGTCACCGATCATCACCGCCCGTTCCGGCGCCACGCCGATGGCATCCAATGTCCCCTGAATATGCCCGGCATCAGGCTTGCGCACGGCCAGGCTGTCGCCGCCCAGTACCGCATCGAACAGATGGTCGATTGCCAGTTTCTCGAACAAGCGGTTGGACATGCCCACGGGCTTGTTGGTGCAGACCGCGGTTTTCAGACCGGCCGCCCGCATGCTTTCGACGACCGCCAGTGCGCCCGGGAAAGCAAAGCTCTGGTCGGCGACATGATCCCAATAGTAATCCAGCAGCACCTGGAACCATTGTTCGATCTCTTCATCTCCCGGTTCTTTTCCCGTCGCCCGCAAGCCAAGGCGCAGCATGGTGCGTGCGCCGTCACCGATCATGTGGCGCACTTGATCCAACTGCACAGCCTCCCGGCCCGCTTCTGCCAGGGTGTAGTTCAAGGCGCCGCAAAGATCCGGCGCGGTCTCTATCAAGGTGCCGTCAAGGTCGAACAGGACGGCGTCGAAACGCTTACGGTAAGGCATTGATTAGATCCAAATCCACATGATCAAGGGTACGGACACGGCGACGATCACCACCTCCAACGGCAGGCCGACCCGCCAGTAGTCGGAGAAGCGATAGCCGCCCGGACCCAATACCAGGGTATTGCACTGATGGCCAATGGGCGTGAGGAAGGCGCAGGAGGCACCGATCGCCACCGCCATCAGGAAACCGTCGGGGCTGCTGCCCAGGCCATTGGCGATACCGACGGAGATTGGCGCCATGACCACGGCCGTGGCGGCGTTGTTCATGACATCCGATAGCGTCATGGTCAGGACCAGGACAAACGCCAACACCGCCCATACCGGCAGCGACCCGGCCAGTTCGACCAGGCCATTGGCCAGCAAGGCCGCCGTGCCCGTGCTTTCCAGGGCACTGCCCACGGGAATCATCCCGCCCAGCAGGATGATCACCGGCCAATCTATGGCCTCGTACATTTCCCGCAAATTCAGAAAATCAAACAGCACCATCGCCACCGCCGCCGCCGTCAGGGCCACTGCCGCCGGCAGCAGGCCAAAACCGCTGGCCGCCAGGGCGGCGGCGAATATGGCCAGTCCCGCCAGCACCCTGGGCTCCTGCCCCAGGCGCAGGCCACGCCGCATCAGCGGCAGGCAGCCCAGGCGAGAGAGCGCATCGGGCATGGCGCCACTGTCCCCCTGCAACAACAGGACATCGCCGGCGCGCATCACCACCCGGTCCAGCCGCGTCCGGACCCTTTGGCCCTGGCGCGCGATGGCGAGAAGATTCAAGCCATGGCGGTTGCGCAGATTGGCGGTGCGGGCGCTGCGCCCGGCCAGGTTCGACTGGGTCGTGATCACCGCCTCGATCAAGGCTATGTCGTCGGAGGCCAGATGCTCCGGCGACAATTCCTCGTCGCCGACCAGTTCCAGGCCCGCCGCCTCGACAAACCCCTTCAGATCGGTCGGATCGGCGCGCAGAACCAGAATATCGCCCGCTCGCAGTTTGGTGCGCCGGCTGGGCGCGGGACGGCGTTCCTCGCCCCGGATCAGGGCCGTGACCAGGACATCCAACTCCTCCAACTCCGGCAGAGCCGCGATGGAGCCACCGACCAGGGCCGAACCTTCACCCAATCGGGCCTCGGTCATGTAATCACGGATCTGGAAGATCTCGTCGGCACTGGGCTGGCCCTGGCGTTGCCTCGGGATCAGGCGCCAGCCGAACAGGATCAGATAGGCGATGCCCAGCAACGCGATAATGCCGCCCACGGGAGTGAAGTCGAACATCCTGAACGGCGCATCAAAGGCGTCGGCCCGGTATTGCGCGATAATGACATTGGGCGGCGTCCCGATCATCGTGCTCAGGCCGCCCAAAATGGCCCCAAAACTCAGCGGCATCAGCATCGCGGCGGGGGAACGGTTCTGCTTGGCGGCCGATTCGAGCGCCACCGGCATCAGAATAGCCAAAGCACCGACATTGTTCATGAAGGCCGAACAGAAACCGCAAGTCGCGGTCAATGCCGCCAAATGCAGTTGCGGGCGATCGATCAGGGGTGACAGCCAGCCGGCGATCACATCCACCACTCCGGCATTGCGCAGGCCCCGGCTGACGATCAATACCGCAGCCACCGTGATCACGGCGGGATGGCCAAAACCGGCGAAAATCCGCTCTCCCGGCACCAGGCCCAGCACCGCGGTCGCCAGCAGGGCGATGAGCGCGACGAGGTCATATCGCGGCCGGCCCCAAATGAACAGGGCGACGGCGCCGGCCAGAATAGCGGCTATGGCGATTTGCTCATAACTCATCGCGGATGCCTTTTTCCCGCCAAGATCGTGATCTAGGACATTGCATTGAAAGATACTGTAAAGGAAATTGAATTGGTCTGCTGCTTCCTCTGTGGCAACTTGCCATGGCAACTTGCCGGCGTATGCGCTAGACGAAGAATTTCTAGGAATCTCTAGACGGAACAAAGACTTGTGGAAATGAGTAAAGACTCGATCACAACCGTCGCGGCGGTCGTGCTGGCCGCCGGCCAGGGCACGCGGATGAAATCGGACGTGCCCAAGGTTCTCCACCCTCTGGCGGGGCGGCCCATGCTGGCGCAACTATTGGCCACGGTTGAAGCCCTGGGCGTGAATCGGCGTATTGTCGTGGTGTCTCCGGACAATGGCGAGGCCATTCAGGCAGCCGTGTCCGGCATTGAGGTCGCGGTGCAGGATCCGCCCCTCGGCACCGGCCATGCAATGATGGCGGCATGGACAAATTTGTCGGATTTCACGGGCGATGTCCTGATGTTGTTCGCGGACTCGCCGCTGGTCTCGGTCGAGACCCTGGATGCCATGCTGGCGGCGCGGCGCGGCGCGGCCGATCCGGCCGTGGTGGTGATGGGCTTCAGGCCCGAGAATACAGCGGAATACGGCCGCCTGGTCGTCGATGGCAACGGCAATTTAGAGCGCATCGTCGAGCACCGCGACGCCAGCCCGGCGGAGCGCGAAATCACCATGTGCAACTCCGGCTTCATGGCGATCGACGGGGCCGTATTGGGGCAGTTCCTGGACGGCTTGGGCAACGACAATGCCAAGGGTGAATACTATCTGACCGACATTGTCGAAATCGCCAACAGCCTTGGCCGCACCTGCACGGTGGTGGAGGGCGGCGAGATCGAAGCCCTGGGCATCAATTCCCGGGACCAGTTGGCCCAGGCGGAAGCCGTGGTGCAAAACCGGTTGCGCCATGCCGCCATGGCGGCCGGCGTCACGTTGCTGGACCCCGAAAGCGTCTATTTCTGCCATGACAGCGTTCTGGGCCGGGATGTCACGATCCAGCCCCATGTCTACTTCGGACCCGGTGTCGCCGTCGCCGACAATGTCACGATCAACGCCTTCAGCCATCTGGAAGGCTGCCGGATCGCCTCCGGCGCCAATATCGGCCCCTTCGCGCGCCTGCGTCCCGAGGCCGAGATCGGCAAGGATGTCCGCATCGGCAATTTCGTCGAGGTCAAGAAGGCCAGCATCGAAGATGGCGCCAAGGTCAATCACCTGGCCTATATCGGCGATGCCCGGGTTGGCGCGGGCGCCAATATCGGCGCCGGTACCATTACCTGCAATTATGATGGTTTCCTGAAATCCTTCACCGATATCGGCAAGGGCGCCTTCATCGGCTCCAACACCGCGCTGGTTGCACCGGTCAAGGTGGGTGACGGCGCCATCGTCGGGGCGGGCAGTACGGTAACGCACGAGGTGACGGCTGATGCGCTGGCGGTTGAACGCTCGGAGCAATGGGAAAAGCAGGGCTATGCCGTCGGGTTCCGCAAACGCAAGGCGGCGGAGAAAGCCGCGTTGAAGAAAAAATAGCTGGCAGAAACAGGAAAGCGCAAACATGTGCGGCATTATCGGCATCATCGGTAACAAGAAAGAAGGCAACATCGCCACGCGCGTGGCGGAGGGCCTGAAGCGTCTGGAGTATCGAGGCTACGACAGCGCCGGCATAGCTACCTTGGTCAATGGCCATATCGACCGCCGCCGGGCCGAGGGCAAGCTGGTCAACCTGACCGACCGTCTGCATGAAGAACCCATGGCCGGAGACGTCGGCATCGGACATACCCGCTGGGCCACCCACGGCGTACCGAACGAGGTCAATGCCCACCCCCATGCCACGTCCGATGTCGCCCTGGTGCATAACGGTATCATCGAGAATTTTAAGGAATTGAAGGCGGAATTGCAGGACCGCGGCGCTAATTTCGCCTCCGAGACCGATACGGAAGTGGTGGTCCACCTGATCAGCCAGTATCTGAAGGACGGCCTGGACCCGGTGGCGGCGGCGGAGACAACGCTGAAACGCCTCGAAGGCGCCTTCGCCATTGCCGTGATTTTCTCGGGCGAGCACGATTTGATGATCGGCGCGCGGCGCGGCAGCCCACTGGTGGTGGGCTATGGCGAGGGCGAGATGTTCCTGGGCTCCGACGCCATCGCGCTGGCGCCATGGACCAATCACATCTGCTATCTCGACGAAGGCGACTGGGTCGTCGTACGCAGAAACGGCGCCGAAATCCACGATGCCTCCGGCACCGTGGTGCAGCGGGATATCAAGCTAACGTCGGCTTCCCTGGGCGATATCTCGAAAGGCAATTACCGCCACTTCATGTTGAAGGAAATCTACGAACAGCCGACCGTGATCGGCGATACCATTCATTCCTTCTTCAATCCCGAGGAACGCTCCATCCAATTGCCGGAACTGCCGTTCAGTTTCGCCGACATCCCAAAGCTGACCCTGCTGGCCTGCGGCACCTCGTGCTATGCCAACATGGTGGCGAAATACTGGTTCGAGGGTCTGGCCCGTATTCCGGTGGAGATCGATGTCGCCTCGGAATTCCGCTACCGCGATGCGCCGCTGCCCGAGGGCGGCGTGGCGATCTTTCTCTCCCAGTCCGGCGAGACCATGGATACGCTTGAGGCGCTGAAACTCTGCAAGCAGCAGGGCCAGCGCATCCTGTCCATCGTCAATGTGCCAGACAGCTCCATCGCGCGGGAAAGCGATGTGGTGCTGCAAACCCTGGCTGGGCCCGAAATCGGCGTCGCCTCGACCAAGGCTTTCACCACGCAACTCGTCGTCCTGGCCTGTCTGGCGATTACGGCGGCGAAACAGCGGGGTAAGCTGGACAGCCAGACGGAGGCGGTTCTCAGCCAGGCCATTACCGAGGTCCCGTCCCGCGCGGCCGAGGTGTTGCACCATGACGAACATGTGCAACAACTGGCCCAGGACATTTTCAAGGCCCGTGACGCGCTGTATCTAGGCCGGGGCACCGGCTTCCCCATCGCCATGGAGGGGGCGCTGAAGCTCAAGGAAATCTCGTATATTCATGCCGAGGGCTATCCCGCCGGCGAAATGAAGCACGGCCCCATTGCCCTGATCGACGAACAGGTGCCCGTGATCGTCGTCGCGCCCAAGGATCAATGGTTCGAAAAAGTCGCTTCCAACATGCAGGAGGTCGCGGCCCGTGGCGGCAAGGTGGTGCTGATCTCCGACAGCGAGGGCGTCGAACACGCGGGCGAGATGGCCTGGGCGAACATTACGCTACCCAGCGTGCATCCCTTCGTCGCGCCCATCCTCTATTCCATCCCCGTGCAGCTATTGGCCTACCACATCGCCGTCCTTAAGGGCACGGACGTGGATCAGCCGCGCAATCTGGCGAAATCGGTGACAGTGGAATAGACTGGGCGCACGCATCCAGAACACGTAACGAGACGTTTATTCTTCTAAAAATACGTGACCAGACTTCCGTGCATTGCTACCATAACTTGGCGAATTGGCTGGTAGCCTCGGGGTGCGGGAGATGTGGATATTCGTGAGGATGGCGTTAGTGGCGTCATTTATGACAGTTGGCCTGGGAACAGCGGCATGGGCCGACTTCCAATCTGCCTTTGATGCATACCGTGCGAAGAACTATTCGAAGGCGTTCAGAGAGTTTACCCCCTTGGCGGAACAAGGGGATGCGGTTGCCCAGCTTTATCTGGGATTGATGTACGAAGGCGCAAAGGGCACCGCCAAGGACAATGTCAAGGCCGCCAAGTGGCATCGCCGGGCGGCCGAACAGGGCATTGCGCAATCCCAGGACAGCCTTGGCATGATGTACGCAACGGGCGCTGGCGTTACCAAGGACCCTGGCGAGGCGTTGCGATGGTTTCAAAAGGCGGCAAACCAAGGATTTGCCGAGGCGCAATTTCACCTTTTCCTGGCGTATGACAGGGGCCTGGGTGCGGCGCCGAACCAAATGGAAGCGGTGAAATGGGCCCGCAAGGCGGCGATCCAAGGACATGCCCGGGCACAATATCGTCTTGGCCTCGCATATTATCGGGGCGACGGGATCGCCGCGGATAGGCACCAGGCCGTCGCATGGCTCACCAAGGGCGCGGCGCAAGGTCATGCGTTTTCACAAGACGCCCTGGGCCAATTATACGAAGCCGGCACTGGCGTGGCGCAAGATTATGAAAAGGCCGCGGAATTGTATCGAAAGGCCGCCGCCCAAGGCGTGGGAATCGCCGCCAAGAGACTGGACACATTGCGCGCCAAATCTGAGCAGCGTCGCAACAGGATAGCCAGCCGGCCCGCCATCAAACCCAACGTCGCACCCGTCAATACCAGCAAAGTCAGCATCCGGCCCGATGACGTCGCCGTCGTTATCGGCAACGGCGACTATCAGAAATTCGGCAAAGACATTCCCAACGTGGTGCCGGCCCATGCGGACGCGGATGCCTTCAAGAAATGGTTGGTGAATGCGAAAGGCCTGCGGGAGGGCAATATCGTCTTCCTAAAGGACGCCACATCGGCCCAGATCGAAAGCGTGTTTGGCAATGAACGCTCCCATAAGGGTCAATTGTTCAACTGGACCAAACCCAACATTTCAAACGTCTATGTCTACTACGCCGGCCACGGCGCGCCCGCCTCTGACGGTGGCGGCGCCTTTCTGGTGCCTTCCGATGCCACGGCATCATCAATTGAGCTGACCGGCTATCCGCTGGCGACGCTGTATGAAAACCTGAAGAAGATCCCGGCCAAATCCATCACTCTGGTTCTGGAATCCTGTTTCTCCGGCGCCAGCCAGGGCGGCTATGTCATCAACCGCACATCGGGCATTCTGGTGACGCCGAAAATCCCCCGCGCGCCGAAAAACATCACCATCATCTCGGCCGGCAAGGCGGACCAGGTGGCATCCTGGGAGAAAGACGACTCCCACAGCCTGTTCACCAAGTACTTCCTCCTCGGCATGGGCGGCGAAGCGGACAAATCGCCCCATGGCAACGGCGATGGCAAGGTCGCCTACGCCGAACTTGGCAAATATCTCGACGACACCATGACCTACTACGCCCGCCGCTTCTATGGCCGGGACCAAAACGCACAGATCGTCATGACGGGAAGGTCGACGGAGCGCCGATAGCTTGGAGAATTTGAGATGCGGGCATCGATTAGAATTGCACTGCTGTCCCTGGCACTGACAGTCGGGCTCGTTACGGCTTCGCCAGCGGATTACCGGGCGGGAAAGGAAGCCTATCGGGCGAAGAACTACGCGGCTGCACTACGGGAGTTCCTGCCCCTGGTCGAACAGGCACATCCCAATGCTATGAGCTATCTAGGATTGATGTACGAATTTGGGCAGGGCGTCATCAAGGATCATGCCAAGGCAGTTGAATTGCACCGTCGGGCAGCCATTGGAGGCGTTGCGCTCTCTCAATTCAGGCTCGGAAGATTGTTCATGAAAGGTCTTGGCATCGCCTTCAATCCAGATATGGCAATAATGTGGTACCGCGAAGCCGCCGCCCAGGGACACGCAAACTCGCAATATGAACTGGGCCGCGAAAACTATTTCGGCGGCAGGCTGCCATTGGATCAACACAAGGCATTGGATTGGTTCGCCAAAGGAGCGGCACAAGATCACGCACGTTCGCAATATATGGTAGGGCGAATATATGAAACTGGCGGCCCGGTAAGGCAAGACTCAATGATGGCCATCGAATGGTACCGCAAGGCCGCCGCGCATGGCGTGAAGAAGGCCGCCGATAAACTGAAAATGTTGCTCGCCATACATGGCCCAATCAGTCCTAAGTCGGCCACTGCGCCCGTCGTGCAACCTAAAAAAATCGTTGTGACATCCGTTGCGAAACCCAACGATATCGCGGTCGTTATTGGCAACGGCGATTACGGAAAATTCGGCAAGGATATTCCCAACGTGGTGCCGGCGCACGCGGACGCGGATGCTTTCAGGAAATGGCTGATCGATTCAAAGGGCCTGCGGGAAGGCAATGTCATTTTCCTGAAGGACGCCACCTCGGCGCAGATCGAGAGCGTGTTTGGCAACGAGCGCTCCCACAAGGGTCAATTATTCAACTGGACCAAAGCCAACAAATCAAACATCTATGTCTACTACGCCGGCCACGGGGCGCCCGCCTCCGACGGCGGCAGCGCCTTTCTGGTGCCCGCCGACGCCACTGCGTCATCAATTGAGCTGACCGGCTATCCTCTCGCAACGCTGTATGAAAACCTGAAGAAGATACCGGCCAAATCCATCACCCTGGTTTTGGAATCCTGTTTCTCCGGCGCCAGTCAGGGTGGTTACGTCATCAACCGCACATCGGGTATTCTGGTGACGGCGAAAATCCCCCGCGCGCCCAGAAACATCACGATCATCTCCGCCGGCAAGGCGGACCAGGTGGCGTCCTGGGAAAAGGATGACTCCCACAGCCTGTTTACCAAGTACTTCCTGCTTGGTATGGGCGGCGAAGCGGACAAATCCCCCCATGGCAACGGCGATGGCAAGGTCGCCTATGCAGAACTGGGCAAATACCTCGACGGCACCATGACCTACTACGCCCGCCGCTACTATGGCCGGGACCAGCATGCGCAAATCGTAACGACCACCCAATAGCGGCTTCGCCGGCCCTCTTGCCCGCGGGCGTCATTTCGCCTTATGTAGGTGGGCGCGCCGGCCGGCGCGGCGAACCATCCCCAAGACAAGGCTAGCCAAAGCAATGCACCCAGACGTACCAGAGGGTTTCGAGCCCTTTCCCATGGATCAGGGCTTCACCAATCATATCGGCCCGATGTATTGGCGCATTGAGAAGGGCGTCGGCGTCATGGGTTTCGTGGTTCTGGATATTCACCTGAACCCCGCCGGCATTTGCCACGGCGGCATGATGATGACCCTGATGGACATGGCCGTCGGCATGAACGTGCAATTGGCCGCCAAGACCGAGGCCTTTTCGCCGACCATTCAGATGAGCTACGACTTTCTGAAGCCGGCCCTCAAGGATCAATGGCTGGTTAGCGAGATCGATTTCCGCCACACCACGCGGCGCCTGGGCTTCGCCTCTGGCCTGATGCACGGCCCGGATGGTCCGGTTCTGCGCTGCAACGGTATCGCCAAGCTGCCAAGCGCCAATGACCCCCGCTATGGACGGGCGGAAGGCGCGGCGGCATTTATTAAATCCGCCGACGAGAATTCCTGACAACACGTGCTGTCGCACCAGGCCTTCAAGCAACAAGGCCACTTGAATTGACCACTGGCGGCAATGTTCTAGAGCATTTCCGAATAGGAAATGCTCCGACTCTTAAGAATAGAGCAATTTTTCCAATCACTTAGAATCGCTCCGCGATTCACATCTGATCGAAATTGCTCTAGGATCAAGAAAATTCTTGGAGAGCAACAATGAAACTCTACGACAGTCAGATGGCACCGAATCCGCGGCGGGTGCGCATTTTCCTGGCCGAAAAAGGCATCGAAATTCCCCTGGTGGCCATGGATATCGGCAAGCAGGAGCATAAATCCGCCGCCTATATCGGCACGGTCAATCAGTTGGGCCAGGTACCGACGCTGGAGCTGGATGATGGCAGCCATATTTCCGAAAGCATGGCAATCTGCCGCTATTTCGAGGAAATTCAGCCCGCGCCGGCCCTGTTCGGCAACGATCCCAAGGACAAGGCGCTGGTGGAAATGTGGAACCGGCGGATAGAACTCCAACTATCGGGCTGCGTCGCGGCGGGCTTTCGCCATACCAACAAGTTCTTTGCCGAGTTGGAGGACCAGGTTCCGGCGTGGGGCGAGTTGAACCAGCAGAAAGCGCCGGCGCGCTTCGATTGGCTGGACAGCGTGCTGGCGGACCGGGAATTCGTCGCCGGCGATCATTATACCGTGGCCGATATCACGGCCCTGTGCGGCGTCGATTTCGGCAAGGTCATCGGCCTTCGGGTCGGCGACGACCGGCCCAATCTGGCCCGCTGGCATGCCGCCGTATCGGCCCGTCCCAGCGCCAAGGCCTGAGCGCAAAACCGGCCGCCATTAGTTAGGAAGTATCGCCATGGCCAAGATCAAGACCCGGCTCGCCGAACGTCTCGGCATCGATATTCCCATCCTGGGTTTTTCCCACAGCGTCGATGTTACCGCCGCCATCACCAAGGCCGGCGGCATGGGCGTCTACGGCATCGCCCATGACCCGCCGGAAAACGTGCCGGTCAAGATCGCGGCGATCCGTGAACAGATCCCCGACCGGCCGTTCTGTATCGATATCATGATGCCCAAGGGCATGCCCGAGTCCGAGACTTTGGAATCGGTGCAGGCCAACCTGCCGCCCGAACATGTCGAATATGTCCGCGAACTGGGCGAGAAATACCAGGTGCCGGCGGCAACGAAGAAGACCTTCTTCAATTCCATTCTGCGTACCCCGAGCTATTTCGAGGGGCAGCTGCAGGCCTTGCTGGATTCGGACGTGGATCTGGTCGCCTTCGGCGTCGGACTGACGCCGGATGCGGTCAGCCGCCTGAAGGCCAAGGGCAAGATCGTCGGTGCGCTGATCGGCAGTCCCCGGCATTTCGAGGCCTACCGGGATGTCGGCCTGGACTTCATCGTCGCCCAGGGGTCGGAGGCCGGCGGCCATACCGGCACCATTGGCACCATGGTTCTGGTGCCGGAAATCGTACAGATGGCCGGCGATCTTCCCGTGCTGGCGGCAGGCGGCATCGGCCACGGTTCGCAAATCGCCGCCGCCCTGGCCATGGGCGCCCAGGGCGTCTGGCTGGGCACGACCTGGCTGTCGACCGAGGAGCACGCCGGTGGCGATCACGCCATCGGCGACAAACTGCGGGACAAGCTGTTCGCCTCGGGCAGCGGCGATACGGGCCTGACGCGCGGCAGCAGCGGCAAGCCGCAACGGCAGATCCGCTCCGCCTGGACAGAAGAATGGTCAGCCCCGACAGCGCCCCGCCCCCTGCCCATGCCGTATCAACATGCCCTGGTCGGCGATCTGATGACGGCGATCGAAGAGCACGAAGTCGACCCCATGCTGCACAGCCCCGCCGGCCAAGGCGTCACCTGGAGCAAGGCAAAGCGCAGCGTGGCGGAGGTTATCGAAGACCTGAGTGCCGAGGCATTGGCGGGATTGGAACGGGCCGGGCAGTTGGGTAATTAGCCACCGGCCAGTTTCGCAGCCAATTCGCGGGCGCGGGTTGCCTGCGTCTCCGCCAGGTGGCTGCTGAGGCCGGTATATCGTGTTGGATCCAGCATGCTCTCGATCTGGCTTTCCGAAAGATGCGCATTGATACGCGCATCGGCGGCGAGGAGATCGCGGAAGCCGCCACCGCCACCGGCCGCCGCCTGGGCCGCGTCATAGACGATGTCGTGCGCCTCCTGCCGGCCGACGAATTCGCCCAGCGCCAGCATCACCGGCTCGGCCATGATCAGGCCCTCGCTCAGATCCAGGTTCGCGCGCATGCGCTCGGGCTTCAGGACCAGACCTTCGGCCAGCATCCGCACCCGCTCCAGCGTATCGCCCATGAGGACGCAAACCTGATCTTGCGCATGGCGCATCATCAACGAGGTCTGACGGTTCGCTTCATGCTCCGTCATCACCGCTTCAAGGGCCAGGGGCACCATGGTCCGGATTTGCGCGGCGTAGGCCATGACGTCCTGGGAAAGATGGGGATTGCGCTTTTGCGGCATGGTGCTACTGCCCACGGTGCCGGGCGAGATCGGTTCCTCGACCTCGCCGAATTCCTGCTTCATGCCGGTATAGATCTCGTTGGCGAACTTACCGCAACTGGCCGCCAGCAAAGCCAGCAGCATGATGTGCTCGGCCAGGTGATCCAAGATCGTGCGGGCGGGAACTTGCATGGGCGGCATATCCAGATGCGCCGCCATCCGCGCCTGTACGTCCAGCCCCTGCTCGGCGAACGAGGCAACCGTGCCGGCGGCACCGCCCAGCATGGCCTGAAATACACGCGGCTCGCACGCCTGAAGGCGCTCCACATGCCGGGCGAACTCATCGATCCAGACCGCCGCCTTCAAGCCGTAGGTCGCCGGCACCGCGTGCTGGCCATGGGTCCGCCCCGGCAGCGCCATGTCCTTTGAGCGGTCGGCAAGATCGGCCAGGGCGGCAAGAACTTCGCCGATCTGGCGCAAATAGACCCGATGCGCCTTGCGCAACTGCAATAAATCCCCGGTCTGAGTGATGTTCTGTGTCGTGGCGCCCCAATGGACGTAGTTGCCGGCATCGCCCTCGCACAGGCGCGACAGCTCCCAGATCAACGGCACCAGGCTGTGGGCGGTGCGGCGGAACCCCTCGGTCAGACGCTCCCGGTCAAACAGCGAAAGATCGCACTTGCGGACGATTTCCGCCGCCGCCGCGTCCGGGACCATGCCCAGTTCGGCTTCCCCCTTGGCCAGCGCCGCCTCGACATCGAGCCAGGCCTGCCATCGGGCTTCCTGTTCGAACAATGCCGCGATGCCGGGGTCGGGCACACGCAACGATGTGGGGTTGCCCTGCTGCATGATGCCGCCTTCCTTGTTTGGCCTAGACCTGCGCCGCCATGCCGTCGCCCGAAGGGTCGGAACCGCCGTCCAGCACACCGTCAACGACGCGGATGCCCTGGACGATGGGGATCAAATAGCTGACGGCATGGCGCTCGGTCGGATAGCCCCGGGCCTGAAGCTCCCGCTCGGTCGAGCGCAGGATGCGGTTGGTCACTTCGATGGTATCGGAGGTTGCCGTGAAGCGCGGCGCAATCACCGCCTCCTGCGCCGTCATGCCGAAATCAACCACATTAAGGATTGCCTGCAGGTTGCCCATGGTGATCGTCGTGCCGCCCGGCGAGCCGACCAGGAAAAACGGTTTGCCGTCCTTGAAGACAATGGTCGGCGACAGGGCCGAGAAACGCGCCTTGCCCGGCGCCAGGGAGCCCGCATGGCCGGGGCGCGGATCGAACACCATCATGCAATTGTTGTACATGAAGCCGAGGCCGTCGGTGACCGTGCCGGAGGAAGAGCCCAATGAATGGGTCATCGAGACGCAGTTGCCGGCCGTATCGGCGACATTGATGTGGGTCGTCTCCTTGCTATCGCTGCCGCCCGGATTCATTCGCGGCACCGGTGTCTTCTCGCCACGCTTGATGCGGTCGGCCATGGCCTTGGCGTAGTCCTTCGACATCAGCTCGTCGAAGGGAATATCGAAGAAGCGCGGATCGCCCATGCGCGTATCCTTGTCGACGGTGGCGATCTTCATGGCTTCCGATACGGTGGCGATGTAATCGGCGGAGTTATGGCCCATCGCGGCGAGATCGAAATTCTCCAGAATATTCAGCATGACGACGATCATCAGGCCGCCGCCCGGCGGCTGGTTCGTCGCGACCGGGTGGCCCCGATAGTCGGTCCACAGGGGCGCGACTTCCTCGGTCTCGCAGGTGGCCAGGTCCTCCAGCGTGATCAGGCCGCCGTTGGCGCGCATATCGGCATCGATCTGGCGGGCGATTTCGCCGGCATAAAAGTCGCCGACGCCGGCTTCGGCGATGCGGCGGTAGGTCCGCGCCATGTCGGGATTACGCAGGATCTCGCCGATGCCGCGGATCGAGCCATCGGCCTTGGTATAGATCTTGGCGGTGGCGGGATCGTCGGTCAGGCCGCGGATGCGCGCGATACGCCCGGACTCCGCCCCCCTTGTCCAAAAGCCATGGACGCTGGGGCGCACGGCAAAGCCGTCTTCGCAATACTGGATCGCCGGCGCGAGCATATCCGCCAGAGAGCGCGTACCGAACCTGTTCAGGGCCTCGTCGAAGGCCTTGATGGTCAGCGGCGTCGTCATGGACTGATAGCCGATTTCGTTGACCTCGCCCTTCAGGACAAAGCCGAAACCGTCGTCGCATTCCCGGACGATCAGTTGTTCCCACATATCAGGCGTGGTCGCCAGCGGCGCCCGGCCATGGAAATCGATACAGGTGTGAACATCCCGGTCGGCAAGATAGAGGTGCATGGAGCCGAAACCGGCAACGCCGCACATCATGGGGTCGACCACGGTCTGTACCAATGCCGCGCCGATGGCCGCGTCGACCACATTGCCGCCATCCTTGAGAATATCCAGCCCTGCCTCCACCGCTTCGGGCTGCGGTGCGGAAACCATGCCATGTGTCATTACAAACTCACTCTTCAAGCTACAAATTCGACGCGCTCGGCTGAAAACCGCTGGCGGCTTCGTCCCGGGCGGTGGCGGCGAGATCATTCGCCGGATCGCCGGCAATGCGGGTGTGGCGCATAACCCGCGGCTCGTCATAGTCATAGGGCCGGGCCGCATGCAGGGTGCAGCGGTTATCCCACATCATCACATCGCCCGGACGCCAGGCATGATAGTAGGTGCGCGGCGGCTGGCAGGCAAACTCCAACAAGCCATCCAGCAGTTCCTTGGCCGCCCCATCGTCCATGCCGGGAATGCGGTAGGCATGGCGGCCAATAAACAGGGATTTGCGGCCCGTCACGGGGTGCGTGTAGACCAGGGGCCGCAGGGGCGCGCCCTTGGTGTGAAAGCCGTAGCCGGCGCCGGTCTCGACGGTAACGCCGATCTTCGCCTGGCTTTGATACAGCGAATGATGGGCGGAAAGATCGGCGATGCGGTCCTTCATCCCCTGATCCAGGGCGTCATAGGCATCGCGCATGTCAGCTACAGCCGTCTCACCGCCGCTGGACGGCACCACGAGGGCCGACAGCACCGACGCCTTCGCCGCCAGCGGCATGTAGGAACTGTCCGTATGCCAGCCTTCATTGCCGCGCAGGGTGTTGTAACCATGCTCGCCCGGCCCGAGGAGGGAGCCGTCCGGTTTTTGATTGCTGATATTGACCGCCTTGGCCTCCGGATCGCCGCGCAGCAGCTCCATCTCGCCAAAGCGCAAGGCGAAATCAACCTGTTCGTCGTCGCTCAGGTTCTGTTCGGGGAACAGCAGCACGGCATGTTCGTGGAAGGCGTCCTCGACCATGCGCCATTCGGCCTCGTCCAGATTGGCGAGGTCAATATCGGTGATGGTGGCGCCCATCGTGGTGTCCATGGGGGTGATCGTCGGCGGCATTTTGCGTCTCCAGGCGGGATAAGTGCGGCAAGTTGACGCAGTATGGGCAATGATCCGCCACCTAGGCAAGCCCGCCTGAAGCAATTGAAACAATTCACAGCCACCATTGACATTTTTCGGAAACAGAATTGTCACATATTGCTTGCATCGAATTGATGGCGTTTCGGAATACGCGGGAGTTGGAAGAATGGCGTTTCAGATGACCTTGGCGGCGGCGGTTGAGGATAATTCCTATGACCTGGTCGAAGAGGCCGCGAATTATAATGGATGGAATACCCCTGCCCGGCCCAGGACTTCGGCCTGGCGCTGGTTCACCGGACGCAACCGGATGATCTCTCTCGCCCATCTGCCCGACCACACCCTGGCCGACATCGGGGTTCACCGCAGCAACATTTCGCCGGCGCCCTGCGAACCGGCGGCCCCGATCCAGAGGTCTTCCTCCAACTGCGATTGATTGGCAGCGAAAGACAGGCCCTTCATATGAGGTCGCCGCGCAGGACCCGCTTGCCGGCGCAAAGCTCGTCCTGGTGTTCATGTTGTTCGGCGTGCCCGGGTTGCGAGCGATGGGCCTGCAATGCCGCTTCATCCCGCCATAGTTCGCTCAGCACCAAGTTGTTGTCCTGACCGATGGGCCTGAATACCTCCATCCGCAGGCAGCCATCCTCGGCAAGGCATTGTTGCGCGGTGGCCAGAAGCCGCCGTTCCTGTTCATCCAGGCATCCCGGCCTGACCTCATATTCAACGATGATCGCGATGTCGCTCATGACAGCTATTTCATATTCCAACGATTATTCCCGAACACCGACGCAGCATAACGAATTCCATTGCGATCAGTGAGACCTGCCGCCCTTCCCCTGCCCCGTCATGGAAGACGGTTCAGGCCTTCACGCTATAAGAGCGCTGGGGCATACTACCCGGCACAGGGTTCGTACGGAGCGAAAGCAAGCAATGAAAAATCTGCCAATTCTGCCGACCATGGGTGTGGGCAGTTACGCCATTCCCGGCTGGATGCATCTGTTCCGCCGGCACATGCGTGATGCCGCGGCGCCGATGGATGTGGCCGAGGCGTTCGAGGACGCCACCCGTCTGGCCATCGCCGATCAGGTGGAGGCGGGCATCGACATCGTCTCGGATGGGGAATTGCGCCGGCAGCGCTTTGTCTACGAAATGTATGACCGGATTTCCGGCATCGCCCGGCAGGAACGGCCGCGCAAGCTGGGCGTGCCCGGCTATGACATGGCGCCGAAGTTCCATGCCACGGACAAGGTCGGCGCACCCGGTGGTTTGGGCCTAGTACAGGAATACGAGGATCTGGCCCGCCTGGCGCCGGATCGGAACATCAAGATCGCCTTTCCCGGACCGCTGACATTCGCCTCGAATATCCTGCCCGGACCCCACTATGGCGACGGCCCGGACGCCGCCGATGCGTTGATGGACGATGTTATTCTGATGCTGCGGGCCGAGGTTGAGGCGCTGCGCCTGGCCGGGGCCGACTTCATCCAGATCGACGAACCGGGCCTGACTTTCGTGCCCGCGCCGCGCAGCCCGGACGAGGCGGCAAATTGCATCAATCAGGTCACCCGGGGCCTGGTGGAACATACCGCCGTCCATGTCTGTTTCGGCAACAATGCCTCCCGCCCCTCTTCGCCGCGGGGCATGGCCAGGCTGATGGGTGCGATGGAGCAATTGGAGACCGGCATGCTGGTGCTAGAATTCGCCAACCGGGAAATGGCCGAGCTGGACATTCTCAGCACCCTGTCGGAGCGCTATCACATCGCCGCCGGGGTGATCGATGTGAAGTCGTTCCACGAAGAAAGCGCCGAGGATGTCGCCGTCCGCATCCGCGAAGTGTTGCGCTATGTTCCGGCGGAGCGCTTGACCATCACCGCCGATTGCGGCTTTTCCGCCATTCCGCGCTGGCTGGCGCGCAGCAAGACCGAGGCCATGGTGGCGGGCGCAAGGGTCGTGCGCGAAGAGCTGTAAGGTTTTGTTAAGCCTATCCCTTTACCGCTTGTTAGGGACGGGCATCCAATAATGCGCCGTTGCAAAAATTGCTTGAACGGCGCACGCCGTCCTTGAGTAGAACAGCTTATTGGACGATGGCTTAAATGACATCAAATGTGATTGCATTTTCTGGAGTTGGCGCCGGCCGGCAGATACCGGTACGCCCGGTTCCCGCCGCCGCCAATGACCAGGAACAGCCACGCCAGTTCGAAACCACCAAGAACGATGCACAGGGCCACCCCGGCGAGCCCAAGAAGGCCAACCCTGCCCGGCCCCATTCACCCGTCGCCCTGAATACGTTGCTGGCGGCTCAGGAACAGGGCAGCGCGGAGGAATCGGCAGCAACCAAGCCGGATGCCGCGCAGCCAGGCCCGCAATTGACCGAGGCGGAGCAAAAACATGTCGCTGAACTGAAAAAGAACGACGCCGAGATCCGCCGCCACGAGCAGGCTCATGCCGCCGCCGGCGGACAATACGCCGGCTCGCCACAGTATGAATATACCAACGGGCCTGATGGCAAGCGCTATGCCACGGCCGGCAGTGTGGCAATCGACGTGACGCCCATTCCGGGCGATCCGAAAGCCACGATAGAGAAAATGGACGTGGTTCAGCGTGCCGCCACCGCACCGGCCGAGCCGTCCAGCGCTGACCGTTCCGTGGCCGCCAAGGCCGCCGCCCAGAAACAGACGGCACAGGCCGAACTGGCCCAGGCCAAGGCCGAGGAACTGGCCAACCCGAATGGCGGCGATAGCGCGGATCAGGAGACCGGTTTCGTTGCAGGCTTCGCCTTCGGTGACAGCGTCAGCACCGATGGGGCCAAGAACAGCGGCGCAGGCGCGGATGACAAACCAGCGGCAGCCAGCACCGGTGTCTCGCCCGCCGCCGCGGCCGCCGCCTATGCCGCCGCGCCCTTGAATTCGCTCAACGGCGCCTAAACCGGCCAAATACCGCATCAGTTGGCCGGCCCGTCGCGGCAACACTTGCCATCGCCATGGCGCTGCTAAATCGTCTAATATCGCCGGCAACCGTTTCCATTTGAGGAGACCGAACCATGGCGCAACCCTTCGAAGGCGCCTGCCTGTGCGGCAGCGTAAGTTTCCGTGTGCAGCCGCCCAGCCTGTTTTGTGCCCATTGCCATTGCACCTATTGCCAGACGGCCCATGGCGCCGCCTTCGTCACCTGGGTCGGCGTGGCGGAGGAACGTTTCGAACTGGATGATCCCGACGGCCGACTGGTCTGGCACCAATCATCGGAGCAGAGCCGCCGTGGCTTTTGCAGTCATTGCGGCACGACGTTGTTCTTCGCCTCTGCCCTGGCGCCGGGAGAAATCCACGTCGCCCGCGCCCTGATCCAGGGCGAGATCGACCGCGACCCGCAGGCCAACGCCTTCTACGACCAGAAAGTGCACTGGGTCGAGATATCCGACGATCTGGCTTCCTACGACAGCCGCGGTCCCGAACTGGAAAAATATCAGGCCATCAAAGCCCGGGATTAGATCGGCGATTAGTCCAGCAACAATCCCGCCAAATGTTTCCGGTGATGCGCGCCGTCACCATGCTGCTGCTCGCACCACAGGGCGCGGCGGCGGTATAGCTGGGCATCGCATTCATAGGTGAAACCGAAAGCGCCGTGGAACTGGATCGCCCGGTCGGAGGCAAAGGCGAAGGCGTCCGCCGCCTGGGCCTTTGCCATGCGCACGGCGATCTCGGCCGATGCCTCATCGGAGCCATCGAAGACCGTGGCCGCGTGATAAAGGTGGGAGCGGGCCTGCTCCATCCCGACCAGGGCATCCACCATGGGGTGTTTCAGGGCCTGATAGGCGCCGATGAAATGGTCGAACTGGCGGCGGGTCAACAGATACTCCAAGGTCACGTTGATGACGCCCGCCATGCCGCCGCACATTTCCGCCGCATACAGCAGACATGCGGTCAGATGCAGGCTTTTCAGGCATGCAACCGCGCCGGCCACGGGCAGCAGATTGGCTTTCGGCACCTCGATCCCATCCAGGTTCACGGTATAGCTACGCCTGGTTTCATCGATCACGATCTCGCGCCCCAGGGCACCGGCCGGCAGGCTGGATGCCTCGACCAACAGCAGCGCCGGCGCGTCATCCAGTGCCACGGACACCAGCAATACCTCCGCCATGGCGGCATCGGTGACAAAGGTCTTGGCGCCGCTCAGCTTCAGAGCATCCCCGGCGTCGGTGGCTGTGCAGGTCAGATTGCTCAAATCCCAATCACCGTGGGCCTCCGTCAACGCCAGGGCGGCAACGGTACCGCCAGCCAATTGCGGCAGCCAGTGCGACTTCTGCGCCTCATCGCCGCCCTGCAAGATGGCTCGCGCGGCCAAAGTGGTAGCGGCCAGAGGCGAGGATAGCAGGTTCCGGCCCATGGGTTCGACAATGGCGACGACTTCGCCCAGGCCCAGGCCGCTGCCGCCGTATTCTTCCGGTATCGCGATGCCCAGCCAACCCAGGGCGGCCATCTCCTGCCACAGATCGGTCTCGATAGCGCCCTCGGCCTCGATCTGCCGGCGCACCGCATCGATGGGTGATTTGCTGGCCGAGAATGACTCGGCAATATCCATAAGTTGCGCCTGTTCGTCCGTGAACAGGATTTCGGCGGTTTCCGTCATGACATTTACTCTCTACTCAGATTTCGGCAGGCCCAAAACCCGCTCGCCGACAATGTTCTTCTGAATTTGGCTGGTGCCGCCGCCGATGGTGCCGGAAAAGGCATTGAAATAGCCGCGCTGCCAGCGGCCGCCGTCAATGGCATCGGCATCGCCCACATAGCGCGAGGCGTTGGCGCCCTGCAGGGTCACGGCAAATTGGTTCAGGCGCCGGCGCCATTCCGAATTGGTCAGCTTCCGGGCCATGGCGATGGATGCGGGCCGTTCCGATATCAGGCCGGGGATTTCACCGCGCTTGTTGTTCAGTTGCAGGCCCCTCTCCTCCATCAGGAAGGAAACCAGTTGATCACGCACCATCGGATCCTCAATGGCCGGGCGGCCGTCACGCATGGCGCGGCGGGCCATCTCGACCACTTCGTTGGTGGAGACCGACATGGAATGAACGCCGCCCGCCTGGCCGCCGCTGACCGCGCGTTCGAACGTTAGGGTCTTCATGGCAACCTGCCAGCCGCCGCCTTCCTCGCCGATCAGGCAGGTATCGGCGATGCGGGCGTCATTGAAAAAGGTCTGGGTGAAGCCATGCTCTCCGGTCAACTTCTTGATCGGCGCGGGATCGACGCCGGCGATCTTCATCGGCGCCAGGAAGTAGCTCAAACCCTCGTACTTGGTATTGGTCTGGGTATCGGTGCGGGCCAGCAGAATGATGAAATCCGCGTAGGCGCCCAGGGAAGTCCAGATCTTGGAGCCGTTCAGGACGAATTCGTCGCCGTCGCGCACGGCGCGCAATTGCGCATTGCCCAGGTCGGAGCCGTTGTCGGGTTCGGAGAAGCCCTGGCACCAGATATCCTCGGCGGAGAGGATGCGTTTGATATAGGCCTCCTTCTGCGCCACCGTTCCCATGTTCAGGATCAGCGGCCCGGCCCAGCTCAAGCCGATGGTATTGGTCATGAAGGGAACCTGTTGCCGCACCATTTCGGCCGTGGCGATATCCTGAAACGCCTGATCCCTGCCGCCACCGCCATATTCCGCCGGCCAGGCCATGCCCAGGTAACCCGCATCGTAAACCTTGCGCTGCCAGTTACGGAGGAAATCAAACTGCTGATCCGTGCCCACTTCCATGAAGCTTTGCGGCAATAAAAACCCCGGATCGGCGGGCTTGTTCTCGGTGAACCAGGCCGAAACCTCCGCCTGGAATTCGTCCAATTCCTGTTGCGATACGCGCATCACTAATTTCCTGTTCTCGAGCCGTCAGGCGACGGTGCGGATGCCTGAAAAGGCCGCTATTTTCCATTTACCGCCGCGTTTTTGCAGAATGTAGAAGGCACTGACATATTCGATCGGGCTGTCGTCGGCCCGCATACGTGTCGCGGTGATGACGATGTGCGCCTTGGTCTCGTCAATGGCGACAACATCGTAGTCGGATTTGCCATGGTGAAACCCGGTCGCCTCGCGCAATTTGACCGGGTCGAAGGGATAGCGTTCACGCATCTGAACGTCATCCTCGGTAATATAGCCAACCGGCAAATGCACGAATTCCTGGATCTCGTCCCTGGTGCCGGTTTCGATCGCTTGCTGATAGCTCTCCAACACCGCTATGACCTCGGCCGCCAATTCGTCACGTCTGGACAATGTTCCTACTCCCGACCCTGAAAATCCAAAATACCGCGCCGGGGCGCGATGCTTCCAGGATAACGGGCGCCGCCGGGAATCGCCATGGATAGATTGGCCTATTCACGGCTATCCAGACGCAAAATTCATGCATGGCGTCGACCGTGGCAACACCTGTCAGAATGGCCATTAACCGTTCATATAGACAATCGGGGCATAACTAGTTGTAGTTGCATTGGTATTCTCATCAAAATTCTAACTAGGAACTCAAGCGTATGGTCTTGTACGAGCCTACGAGCATCGGCGACACGCTGCGGCCATTGTATGACTATTGGCTGCAGCTCCGGGCAGGGCGCTCGATGCCGGCAAGGGCCGATTTGGATCCGCTCAACATGCCGCGTCATTTGCTGGCGGATATCTTCCTGCTCGACGTCGAGACGGCGCCGCAGCGCTTCCGCTTCCGGCTGATGGGAACGTCGGTGGCCGAAATGCTGGGGGAGGATTGGACCGGCAAGTACGTGGACGAACTGCATCAGGCCAATCAAAAGGTCATGAACCAATATGTCGAGACGGTGGAGCAGCGCGAACCGACCGAATTTCACAATGAATATTCCAAATACGACCCTTCCGTGAAGCGGAAACGCCTGATGCATTACCGCCGCCTTTTGCTGCCAATGTCGGATGATGACAAGACGGTAAATATGCTGCTCGGCGCGGCCAAAATTCTGCCGATTGTTTGAGGAACCTCCTACCTGTGTGTCGGCGCGAAAAGTTCAATCCAACTTGTTCGCAGCCGGCGTTGCGCCCCATGGCATCCAAGGGTACAAGGGAGGCCGGATTTATTCGCCGACGATAAGGGCCGGTGGCGGCGAACACTGGCGGCTCCAATCGTCGACGCACGTTTTTGAAGCAACACAAACCAACGCAATCGGATTACATCCGGAAAGGACTCGAAATGGCTCGGAACAAGATCGCCTTGATCGGCGGCGGCAACATTGGCGGCACCCTGGCGCATCTGGCGGGACTGAAGGAATTGGGCGATGTTGTAATGTTCGACATCGTCAACGGCCTGCCCCAGGGCAAGACCCTGGATCTGGCGGAAGCCTCGCCGGTTGAGGGCTATAACAGCAGCCTGAAGGGCACAAACTCCTACGCCGGGATCAGGGGCGCCGACGTCATCATCGTCACCGCCGGCGTGGCGCGCAAGCCGGGCATGAGCCGGGATGATCTGTTGGGCATCAACATCAAAGTCATGCAGCAGGTCGGCGCCGGTATCAAGAAATACGCCCCCAAGGCCTTCGTCATCTGCATCACTAACCCTCTCGACGCCATGGTCTGGGTATTGCGCGAGGTCACGGGACTGCCGGCGAATCGCGTCGTCGGCATGGCCGGCATACTGGATTCCGCCCGTTTCCGCTATTTTCTGGCCGAGGAATTCGGCGTCTCCGTCGAAGATGTAACCGCCTTCGTCCTCGGCGGCCACGGCGATACCATGGTGCCCCTGGCGCGGTATTCGACCGTCGCCGGTATCCCCCTGCCCGATCTGGTCAAGATGGGCTGGACCACAAAGGACCGTCTGAACAAGATCATTCAGCGCACCCGCGACGGCGGCGCCGAAATCGTTGGGCTGCTGAAAACCGGTTCCGCCTTTTACGCACCAGCTTCCGCCGCCATCCAGATGGCCGAAAGTTATCTGGGCGATCAGAAGCGGGTGCTGCCCTGCGCCGCCAATCTAAAAGGCGAATATGGCGTCAAGGACATGTACGTCGGTGTACCCGTGGTGATCGGCGCGAAAGGCGTGGAGCGCGTCGTTGAAATTTCCATGAACAAGTCCGAGAAGAAGGAATTCGACAATTCCGTAAAGGCGGTCAAGGATCTGGTCGCCGCCTGCAAGAAACTCGACCCCTCGCTAGGCAAGAAGGCCCGGCGTGCCGCGCCGAAAAAGAAGGCCGCCAAGAAGAAAGCCTAGTTACCGGTGGATTATTCGGTCATTGAGGCAAAGCAACAGGATTTGCGATGAATATTCATGAACATCAGGCCAAGGACGTCCTAAGGGGCTACGGCGTCAGCGTACCGGATGGCGGCGCGGCCTATAGCGTGGACGAAGCGGTCAAGGTGGCGGAATCGCTGCCCGGACCGGTCTGGGTCGTCAAGGCACAGATCCACGCCGGCGGGCGGGGCAAGGGCGGCGGCGTCAAGATTGCCAAGTCAATCGACGAAGTGCGCAGCCTGGCCGGCGAAATCCTGGGCATGACCTTGGTGACCCACCAAACCGGGCCCGGCGGCAAGGAGGTCAAGCGGCTATATATCGAGGACGGCTGCGACATCGCCCGGGAATTGTACCTCAGCGCCGTCATGGACCGCGGAACCTCGCGTATCGCCATCATGGCTTCGACCGAGGGCGGCATGGATATCGAGGCGGTGGCGGCCGACACACCGGAAAAAATCCAGACCCTGGTGATCGATCCCATTGCCGGCCTGCAGGGCCATCACGCCCGCCGGTTGGCTTTCGGTCTGGGCCTGGAAGGCAAGCAGGTTGGCTCCGCCGTCAAGTTGATCACGGCGCTGTACAAGGCCTTCGTCGACACGGATGCGTCCTTGGTGGAAATCAATCCGCTGGTCGTGACCGGTGCCGGCGAGGTCATGGCCCTGGACGCCAAAATGAACTTTGACGACAACGCACTCTATCGCCATCCCGAAATCGAAAAGCTGCGGGATGCCGATGAAGAGGACCCGGCCGAGTTGGAAGCCGCGAAGGCGGATTTAAACTATATCAAGCTGGACGGCGAAATCGGCTGCATGGTCAACGGTGCCGGCCTGGCCATGGCGACCATGGATATCATCAAGCTGCATGGCGGCGAGCCGGCCAACTTTCTCGACGTGGGCGGTGGTGCCACCAAGGAACGGGTGACCCAGGCCTTCAAGATCATCCTGTCCGACGACAACGTGCAGGGCATTCTGGTCAACATCTTCGGCGGCATCATGCGTTGCGACATCATTGCCGAAGGCGTCGTTGCGGCGGCCCGCGAGATCCAGTTGGACAAGCCACTGGTCGTGCGTCTGGAGGGTACCAATGTGGAAAAGGGCAAGGAGATCATGGCCAACTCCGGCCTGACGATCATCTCGGCCGACGATTTGGGGGATGCCGCCGCCAAGGTGGTCGCAGCCGTGAAGGAGGCTGCGTAATGGCGGTGCTTGTTGACAAGAATACCAAGGTGATCTGCCAGGGTTTCACCGGCAATCAGGGCACGTTTCATTCCGAGCAGGCCATTGCCTACGGCACCCAGATGGTAGGTGGCGTCTCGCCTGGCAAGGGCGGGGAAAGCCATCTCGGCCTGCCCGTGTTCGACACCGTGGCGGACGCGGTCGAGGCCACGGGCGCCAATGCTTCCGTGATTTACGTGCCGCCGCCCTTTGCCGCCGATGCCATTTTGGAAGCCATCGATTGCGAGATCGAATTGGCGATCTGCATCACCGAAGGCATTCCCGTGCTGGACATGGTGGCGGTCAAGCGGGCCTTGCAGGCCTCGGACAAGACCCGCCTGGTCGGACCGAACTGCCCTGGCGTGATAACACCGGATGAATGCAAGATCGGCATCATGCCGGGCCACATCCACACCCGCGGCAAGATCGGCGTGGTCTCCCGCTCCGGCACCCTGACTTATGAAGCCGTGGGCCAGACCACCGCCGCCGGACTGGGACAGAGCACCTGTATTGGGATCGGCGGCGATCCCATCAATGGCACCAACTTCATCGATTGCCTGGACATGTTCCTCGGCGATGACGAGACCGAGGGCATCGTGATGATCGGCGAGATCGGCGGCACGGCCGAGGAAGAGGCGGCCGATTTCATCAAACAGTCGAAGGTCAAGAAACCCATGGTTGGTTTCATCGCCGGTGTTACCGCACCGCCCGGCAGGCGCATGGGCCATGCGGGCGCGATCATTTCCGGTGGCAAGGGCACGGCCGGCGACAAGATGGAAGCCATGCGCGGCGCCGGCATCGAGGTGGCGGATTCGCCGGCCGAGCTGGGCAGCACGATGTTGGAAGTAATGAAGGGTTAACCATCTGCGCGCAGTATGCGCGCGGCAAACGCTCGTAATGGAGGCGGTGGCAGAATGCTGCCGGTGGAAAGATGTCTATAGTGGACCCTGACGGGACGGACCTTGAAGGTTCGTCATTCCTGTTTGGCGCCAATAGCGCATTCATCGAACAACTCTACCAACGCTACCTGACGTCCCCCGGTTCGGTTGATGCCTCCTGGCAGCAATTCTTTGCCGAACTGGGCGATGAGGCGGAAGCCGTTGTAGCCGAGGTTCGCGGCGCCCCCTGGGCTCCGCGCGGCAGCCTGGAAACCCAGGCCGATCCCTATACCGCCAACGACGAGGGCCGCAACATCCTGGAAGGTGCCCGCCGGGCGCCGACCGCGCTGGGCGCCGTCTCGGCGGCGCAGGTCCGGCAAGCCACGCTGGATAGTCTGCGGGCCTTGATGCTGATCCGGAATTATCGCGTGCGCGGTCATCTGCATGCCAAGCTGGATCCCCTGGGCCTGCAAAAAGCCGTCTCCCATTCCGAACTGGATCCGCGCAGCTTTGGCTTCACCGAGGCCGATCTGGACCGGCCGATCTATATCAACTACGTCCTGGGCCTGGAAAACGCCACCCTGCGGGAAATTCTGGATATCCTGAACCGCACCTATTGCGGCAGCATCGGTGTCGAATTCATGCACATCATGGGGCCCGACGAGAAAGCCTGGATTCAGGAGCGGATAGAGGGCCGGGGCAAGGAAATCAGTCTTACCGACCATGAAAAGCGCCAGATCCTGCGGGAGCTGGTGGAGGCCGAAGGCTTCGAAAGCTTCCTCCAGGTCAAGCATACGGGGACCAAGCGTTTTGGCCTGGACGGCGGTGAAAGCCTGATGCCGCTGCTGCATTCGGTCCTGATCCGGGCGGCGCAATTGGGCGTGCGGGAAATCTCCCTGGGCATGCCGCACCGTGGCCGCCTGAACGTTCTATCGAACCTGATGCGCAAGCCGTTCACGGCGATCTTCTCGGAATTTCAGGGCACCTCGGCCCATCCCCAGGACGTACAGGGCTCGGGCGATGTGAAATATCATCTGGGCACCTCAGCCGACCGGGAGTTGGGCGGCCATATGGTGCATCTGTCCCTGGCCGCCAATCCCTCGCACCTGGAAGCCGCCAATCCGGTTGTTCTGGGCAAGGCCCGGGCCAAACAGGACCAGCAAAACGACGAAGACCGGGGCCGGGTCATGGCCCTTTTGATGCACGGCGATGCCGCCTTTGCCGGCCAGGGTCTGGTCGGTGAATGCTTCGCCCTATCCGATCTGGATGGCTATACGGTCGGCGGCACCATTCACATCATCGTCAACAATCAAATCGGCTTCACCACCAATCCTCACCTCTCCCGTTCCTCGCCCTATCCCTCCGACGTGGGCAAGATGGTGCAGACGCCAATTTTCCACGTCAACGGCGATGATCCCGAAGCGGTCTGTTATATCGGCAAGGTGGCGGCGGAATTCCGCCAGCAGTTCAAGAAAGACGTCATCATCGATATGTACTGTTATCGCCGCCATGGCCATAACGAAGGTGACGAGCCCAATTTCACCCAGCCCCTGATGTACAAGGCGATCGGCCAGCATCCCACGTCGCGGCAGATCTATGCCGAGAAACTGGTCACCGACGGCACCGTCACCCAGGAAGAGGCCGATAACGCCGTGACCGACTTCCAGGCCCGCATGGAGCAGGATTTCGAGGCGGCCTCGGGCTACAAACCGAACAAGGCGGATTGGCTGGAAGGCCGCTGGCAGGGCCTGGAGACCGCCCGGGGCGAGGCCCGGCGGGGCGATACCTCGGTCAAGCTGAAGACCCTGCGCCATATCGGTAAGATACTGACGGAAGCACCCGAGGGGTTCAATCTGCACCGCACGGTTGGCCGTCAACTGACCGCCAAGCGCGCCATCATCAAGAGCGGCAAGGGTATCGATTGGGCCACGGCGGAAGCGATGGCCTTCGGCTCGTTGCTGATGGAGGACTTCCCGGTCCGGCTGTCGGGCCAGGATAGCGCGCGGGGCACGTTCTCCCAGCGCCATTCCCAGTTTATCGACCAGGTCGATGAGCATCTCTACACGCCATTGAATTTTCTGGCCCGCAAACAGGCGGACTACGATGTCGTCAACTCGGCCCTGTCGGAAGCGGCGGTGCTGGGCTTTGAATACGGCTATTCCCTGGCCGAACCCCGTGGCCTGATCATGTGGGAAGCGCAATTCGGCGATTTCGCCAATGGCGCCCAGGTGATCATCGATCAATTCATCTCGTCGGGTGAAAGCAAATGGCTGCGCATGAGCGGCCTGGTCATGCTGCTGCCCCATGGCTTCGAGGGCCAGGGACCGGAACATTCCTCGGCCCGGCTGGAACGCTATCTGCAGCTTTGCGCCGAAGACAACATGCAGGTCGCGAACTGCACCACGCCGGCCAACTATTTCCACATCCTGCGCCGGCAGATGCACCGCAAGTTCCGCAAGCCGCTGATCCTGATGACGCCGAAATCGTTGCTGCGTCACAAGCGTTGCGTCTCGACCCTGGCCGACATGGGCCCGGGCTCCACCTTCCACCGGGTATTGTGGGACGATGCGGAAGGCGATCCATCGGTGCTGGCGACGGACGACAAGATTCGCCGCGTCGTGATTTGCAGCGGCAAGGTCTACTACGACCTGCTGGAGGCCCGGGAGGCGGCGAAGAAAAAGAACGTCTATTTGATGCGTGCCGAACAGCTCTATCCGTTCCCGCAAAAGGCCTTGAGCGACGAACTCGCGCGCTTTCCCAAGGCCGAGGTTATTTGGTGCCAGGAAGAGCCGCAGAACATGGGCGCCTGGTGGTTCATGGCCCCCCGTTTGGAACAGGTGCTGGAAGAGATCGGCCACAAGACAAAGCGGCCGAAGTACGTCGGGCGGCCGGAAAGCGCCTCCACCGCGGCCGGCGGCACGGCGGCGCATCTGAAAGAACAGAATGCCTTGGTGAACAAGGCGCTTGGCAAATAGGCGCAATCGATATTGAGCGCATGAAACGAGACGAGGGCTCTTAGATGATCGATATCGTGGTTCCCACATTGGGCGAATCCGTGACCGAGGCCACCGTGGCCCGTTGGCTGAAAACTGTTGGCGAGGCAATCGCCCAGGACGAGCCGCTGGTGGAATTGGAAACCGACAAGGTCGCCGTGGAAGTTCCCAGCCCCGCGGCCGGCGTGTTGAGCGAAATCGCCGCACCCGAAGAAACCACGGTCGCCATGGGTGGCCTGTTGGGCCGGATAGATGAAACCCAAACAGTGGTGGCCGCGCCGGCAGCGGCTGCGCCGGCCCCTGCCCCAGCACCTGCCCCGGCGATGGCCGCACCCGCGCCAACACCTGCGCCGGCGCCCGCCGCCGCGCCGCCCGCAGCAGCGGCTCCAGTAGCGGCTCCGGCAGCAGCTCCGGCGGCGGCGGCACCGCTGTCGCCCGCCGTGCGCCGTCTGGTGCAGGAACATGGTCTTGATCCCAGCGCCATTCCGGCCAGCGGCAAGGACGGGCGTTTGTTGAAGGACGATGTGTTGAATTACGTCAAGTCGGGTGGCGCGCCCGCCCCCGCACCGGCGGCTCCGGCACCGGCCGCGCCCGCTTCAGCGGCCCCAGCAGCAGCGGCGGCGCCCGCGCAACAGGTTGTGCCGGCCGCCAATGTCGCCGCCGCGCCGGCTGGAAATCAGGATGTCGGTCTGCGGCCAAACGCTGGTCTGGAAGAAATCGTGCGCATGACGCGCCTGCGCAAAACCATTGCCCGGCGTCTGAAGGATGCCCAGAACACCGCCGCCATGTTGAGCACCTTTAACGAGGTCGATATGGGCGCGGTGATGGCGGCACGCAGCAAATACCGCGATGTCTTCGAGAAGCGCCATGGCCACCGCCTGGGCTTCATGTCGTTCTTCGTGCGCGCCTGTACGCAAGCCTTGGCGGAAGTGCCGGCGGTCAATGCCGAGATCGACGGCGATAATCTGATCTACAAGAATTATTACAACGTCGGCGTCGCCGTGGGCACGCCCCAGGGTTTGGTGGTGCCGGTATTGCGCGATGCCGATACCATGTCCTTCGCCAATATCGAGGGCAGTATCGTCGATTTCGGCCGCCGCGCCCGCGACGGCAAACTTGGCATCGACGAAATGCAGGGCGGCACCTTCACCATTTCAAACGGCGGCGTATATGGCTCGTTGCTGTCCATGCCGATCCTGAACCCGCCGCAGTCGGCCATTCTGGGCATGCACAAGATCCAGGACCGGGCGATGGTGATCAATGGCGAGGTGGTGGCCCGGCCGATGATGTATCTGGCGCTCAGCTATGACCACCGGATCATCGACGGCCGCGAGGCCGTGACCTTCCTGGTCCGGGTCAAGGAATGCATCGAGGAACCCGAACGCCTGTTGTTCGAAATCTAGTAGGACCCTGTCATGAGCGAGAATGATAATTTCGACGTTGTCTTCATCGGCGGCGGGCCGGGCGGCTATGTCGGCGCCATCAAGGCGGCCCAGTTGGGGCTGCGCACGGCCTGTGTCGAGATGCGCGGCACCCTGGGCGGCACCTGCCTGAACGTGGGCTGCATCCCCTCCAAAGCCCTGTTGCAATCCTCGCACCTGTATCACGAGGCCGAAGCCGAATTCGCCCAACACGGCATCAAGACCACCGGCTTGTCACTCGATCTAAAGGCCATGATGGCCCGCAAGGAACAGGTGGTTAGCGACCTCACCACGGGTATCGAGGGTCTGTTCAAGAAGAACAAGGTGGAATATATCCCCGGCCGCGGCACCATTACCTCACCGGGAACCGTCCAGGTCGCCCTGAAGGCGGGGGGCGAACGCAGTCTGACGGCGGAGAATATCGTCATCGCCACCGGTTCCGACGTGATGGGCCTGCCAGGCGTGAAGATCGACGAGAAAACCATTGTTTCTTCCACCGGGGCGCTGTCGTTATCGAAGGTGCCGAAGCATCTGGTCATCATCGGCGGCGGCTATATTGGCCTGGAGATGGGTTCGGTCTGGGGCCGTCTGGGCGCCAAGGTGACCGTGGTGGAATTTCTTGACCGGATCACGCCGGGCATGGATGCGGAGTTGTCGCGAAACCTGCAACGCAGCCTGACCAAACAGGGCATGGAATTCCGTCTCGGCACCAAGGTGACCGGCGCCAAGAAAGCCCGCGGCGGCGTTGAACTAACGCTAGAGCCCGCGAAAGGTGGCGATAGCGAGACCCTGAAGGCCAACGTGGTCCTGGTCTCGATCGGCCGCAAACCCTTTACCGATGGTCTGGGCCTGGCCGAGGTCGGCGTGACCGTGGACCAGCGCGGCTTCATTCCCGTGGACGAGGATTATCAGACCAACGTCGCCGGCATTTTCGCCATCGGCGATGTCCTTCCCGACCGCCCCATGCTGGCCCACAAGGCGGAAGACGAAGGCGTGGTCGTGGCGGAAAAAATCGCCGGCCACGTGGGCGCGGTCAACTACGACGCCATTCCCGGTGTCTGCTACACCTGGCCCGAGGTCGCCACCGTGGGCAAGTCTGAGGAAGAATTGAAAGAGGCCGGTATCGCCTACAACAAGGGCCGCTTCAGCTTCGCCGCCAACAGCCGGGCGCGGAGCAGCGGTGATCAGGAAGGCGGCTTCGTCAAACTATTGGCGGACAAGGAAACCGACCGCCTGCTGGGCGCCCACATCATCGGCGCCGATGCCGGCACGATGATCGCCGAACTGGTCCTGGCCATTGAAATGGGCGCCTCGTCCGAGGACATCGCGCTGACCTGCCATGCCCATCCGACCCTGAACGAAGCCGTCAAGGAAGCCGCCCTGGCCGTTACGGGCAAACCGCTGAATAGTTGATTTTGCGCTACGGAGGCCGTCGTGGCCCCTGCTATTCCAACAAGTCGGTCGCTTGCCGGCAAAGCGTGAGCACGCGGGGTGCTATGTCGTCCAGACGCTCGGCCGCCTGGCGCAGACCAGATGAGGACGAGCGGATCAGGGTAGTGTTCGATCCGTGTTGCGTTGCGGCCTTCAAGACTTCCTGAGCCTGATCGGCGACCATTTCCGCCTCGATCAGGCGGTCTTCGGGCAAACGCACGAGTATGTCACGCAGGCCGCTAAAGGCCCGGCGCAGATTGCGACGCGCAGAATCGTCGATACGGGGCAGCCCATCTACCCCGTCGATCACGACTTTCATCGTACGTTTTATTTCGCTATTGCCCGCCATAAATTCCGCTCGAATGTCACCTTCGATTGTGGTGCATTTTGCCAGTGTGCTTGAAATGTTGCGAGTGAAAAAATACCACACGCGCCAATTTGTTGGATTGTTTTAAGGCAAATCGACGGATTCCTAAAGCCCCATTCGCTTGCCGATGACATTTCGCAGAATTTCCGAGGTGCCGCCGCCAATGGGTCCCAGCCGGGCCTCGCGGAACAGCCGCTGCATCTCGCCCGCCATATAACCCGCGCCACCCATGATCTGCATGCCCAAATCCGCGACCTTGAAGTTATGCTCAGTCGCCACGACCTTGGCGGTGGTGGTTTCCATGACCGCGTCCTCGCCCGCATCCAGCATTCGCGCGGCATGAAACGTCGCCAGGCGCGCGCCCTCGGTCAGCATGTGCATATCCGCCAGCTTGTGAGAAACCGCCTGATACTCCGTGATCGTCTTGCCGAACGCCTTGCGGTTCATGGCGAAGTCCTTGGCCAGTTCAAGGATCCGCATGCTATGGCCGGCGGAGGTCGCGGCCAGCAACAGCCGCTCCTGATTAAGGCCGCGCATCAGCATGGGCCAGGCGCCGCCCTCCTTCCCCAGCAGATTGGCGGCCGGGACGCGGACATCGTCAAAGAAGACCTCGTTCGGCAGCGAACTGCGCGAGCCCATGGGATCCATGGGCCGGATGGTCAGCCCCGGCGTCTTGCTGTCGACGAGAAACAGGCTCAAGCCCTTGTGCCCGGCGTCCGGATCCGTCTTCGCCGAGACCACCATCCAATCGCTGACATGGGCGTTGGTAATATATATTTTCTGCCCGTTGATGACATAGTCATCGCCGTCACGCACCGCGCGGGTGCGGATGCCGGCGGCATCGGAGCCGCTGTCGGGTTCCGAATAGGCAATACACATTTTTAGCTGGCCCTTGATCAGGCGCGGCAGCATCTCACGCCGTTGCACCTCTGAGGCATGGTATTGCAAATGCGAGGCGCCATAGATCGAAGTGGTCATGTAGGCCGAGCGGACGGAGAAATGGTAATAGCCCATGGCCTCGATAAAGACCGCCATGTCCATGTTGGAGGCGCCGGCGCCGCCATATTCCTCGGCGATGGGCAGACCCAGCCAGCCGTCGGCGGCAACGGCCTGAAATGCCTCCTCCGGGAAGCTCGAAGTCTTGTCCAATTCCAGCATCTTTTCCGCCGGCAGAACCCGCCCCAACAGACCCAGAATGCTGTCGCGCATCAGGACCTGCTCCTCGGTGAAACCAAATGTCTTATAGGGCATTGTCCCGATGTCCTCCTACGCACACACGCTCTCTTCGACCGCCGCGGCCCGCCGTGGCGATGGTGTCCAGCGCTACGGCTCCAGCAATGACGAATGCAATCAATCGATGCCGAGGGGCTTCGCCTGGGCCCGCAACCCGGCTTCGGCAGTCTCGTCATGGGCCGCCACCACCTCCCGGCCGCTGTCCGTCAGGCGGCAGACCAGCCAATCAGGCTTCATGGGATTGGCGAACCAGGGTTCGGCCCAGCCTGCCTTGATACAGGCACGGATCGTGCGTGCATCAATTTCCTGGCCCTGGTCATCGAACAAGGGCAATTTGCCACCCGGCTGGGGCAGTCCCCGGACCAGATAACGAACTTGGTTCTTGCTGGGCTTGGCCATGACGTCAAGAATATCCCATTCCTCGTTGCAGGCAAAGTGGCGAGCTTTCCGGCCCTCCTCCAGATGTCTGCAACATAGCGATTCGATACCGATTCGCAGCTGATTCGAAAGAACCTGACAGGACTTGATTCGTTAACAATAATCAGTACTTGACAAAATGGTGCGGCGCAACATATAACCTATGTGTTCAACAGTCACAAATCCTGTCAAATAATTTGGTGAGAGCGGACTATGCTTGAAATCAGGCCCCGCCGGGGGTGCCTTTGGCCCATGTGGCCCCATGGCGACCTCCCGACCCACGAATATTGCGGTGAACATCGCACCGATGGAAGTTCCTATTGCGATGAGCACAAGGCGAAATCGATCCGTGATCTAGAGGTCGAACCGCGCCAGCCGTTTATCCCACGCAGGAAAGCGGCCTAGGGCAACGCCCTACGCTTGGGCGCCACCGGCATTGCCGGGGACCCCAAACATCTAACATTCAAGAACCCAGGACGACGCAGCCATGATTTCATGGCGACGTCGTCATGGTGGTTTTTTGCCCCTCGCCTTGTCGATAGCGCGCCGCCCGACGGCCGGCCGCCTTTAGAGCAACCCGCATTCAATTGGATTCAATTGAATGCGGGTTGCTCTATTCTAAAGGTTTTAGCGCATGTCGGGTTTGATTAAACCCGACATGCGCTAGACGATGGCGCGGATGTGGGCAACCATGGCCGACAGGGTTTGTTCGTACTGCTCCCTGTGGGGCGTATGACCGCAATCGTCCATGAACAGTGTTCTGGCATCGGGACCAATGCCCCGTTCAATCGCCTCGCACTGTGCGATGGTGCCGTATTCATCCCCGGCGCCCTGGATCACCAGGGTTGGGATTGATCGTTGCGCACAGATATTCGGCAGATATTCTTCCAGATTCCAGGCCTTGAAACCTTCGCCCAGCCACGGCTCGGACCAGCCGCGAAAGGCGCAGTCCACATTGTCGCCATGATATTTTGCCAGGCGCGGACGCAGATCGCCCGTGTCGTAGGCGCGGCATGCCTCGTCGATGGACGCGACGTTGCATTCCTCCATGAAGACATGGGGCGCCTCCAGGATCAGGCCCATCAGCTCCCTGGCCGGCGTTCCGCCGGCATAAATCAGCGAGATCGAGGCGCCATCGGAATGACCGACCAAAATGGCCCGTTTGATACCCGCCGCCTGCAACAGCGCGGGCAGGACCTCCAAGCCCTCGTCATGCATATAGGTAATGGGCCGGGGCAAATCGCACGGGTCGGAGCCGCCATAGCCCCGGCGGCTGTAGACAAATCCACCCAGGCCCGTGGCCTCGACCAGTCGTTGGGGAAAATCCCGCCACAGCGCAACGCAGCCCAGGCCTTCATGCAGAAACACCAGGGTCGGCGGCCCTTCGGGACCGGATGATGGCGCGGCGCCCAGCCAGGCGCATTCGAGATGCTGGCCGGCGACTTCGATACTGTCATAACCGTTCGTCATCCGCGTATTGTCATCTGGGTGCGGGCATCAGGCGCGCAGCTTGAAGCGTTGGATCTTGCCGGTCGCGGTCTTGGGCAATTCATCGACGAATTCCACCCAGCGGGGATATTTATAGGGCGCCAACATGTCCTTCACGAATTGTTGCAGTTCCACGCCCTTCTCTCCGTCGCCGCCGCCTTGGGTCAAGACCACGAAGGCCTTTGGCTTGATCAGATCATCGTCATCGGCATGGCCGACCACGGCGGCTTCCAGAACATCTTCGTGGGTCATCAGGGCCGATTCCACCTCGAACGGCGAAACCCAGATACCGCCCACCTTCAACATATCGTCGGTACGGCCGGCATAGACGAAATAGCCGTCCCCATCGCACATATATTTGTCGCCGGTGCGGGTCCAGGCGCCCTCAAACGTGGCGACGCTTTTTTCCCGGTTATTCCAATAATAGGGCGATGAAGACGGTCCGCTGACCAGCAGATCGCCGATCTCCCCCTGCGCCACATCAGCACCGGCGTCATCGGTCAGGCGGCAAAGATAGCCCGGCACCGGCAAACCGGTCGAGCCATAGCGCACCTGCCCGGGGCGGTTGGAGACGAAGATGTGCAGCATTTCGGTTGAGCCGATACCGTCCAGAATTTCCACGCCAAAGCGTTCCGACCAGCGTTTGGCCACATCCTCGGGCAGGGCTTCGCCGGCGGAGACACAATGGCGCAAACGCGGCGACGATGCCCCACGGTCGATGCCCCCATCCGCCAGAATACCGGCGTACAGGGTCGGCACACCATAGAAGATGGTCGCGTCGTTATCCTTGATTTGCGCCATCACGTCATCGGGCAGAGGCCGCCCGGCCATCAGGACGGCGGTGGCGCCGACCGCCATGGGAAAGGTCAGGGCATTGCCAAGGCCATAGGCAAAGAACAGCTTGGCGGCGGAATAAACCACATCATCCTCCTGGATGCCGAGGACCGCCATGCCGTACAGCACTGCCGTGTGGATCATGTCGCTTTGCAGATGCGGCGCGCCCTTGGGCCGCCCGGTGGAGCCGGAGGAATAGAGCCAGAAGGCGACATCATCGGCGGAAGTCGCCGCCGCCGTCAGCTCCGTCCCGGCACCGGCCAGGACGTTCGCCATGGTTTGGTGTCCGTCCGCATCGCCGTCACCGGTGACGATGACATGGCGCAGATCGGGCAGATGATCCAGGATCGGTGCCACGATGGGCAACAGAACGGCGCTGATCACCAGGGCGCGGGCCCGGGAATCCTGCAACATGTAATGATAATCGTCCGTGGTCAGCAGGGTGTTGACGGGTACCGCCACCATGCCGGCCTTGATAGCGCCAAAGAATGCAATGGGAAAATCGATACTGTCCAATTGCAGCAACATCACCCGCTGTTCCGCCTGCAGGCCTAGGTCCAGCAAGGCATTGCCGAAACGGTTAACGCCATCCCGAAGCTCGCCATAAGTATGGCTGCCGGTGGCGTCAATGAAGGCGGCCTTGTCGGCAAATCCTTCTTCGACCCGGCGGTCGACGAAATCCACCGCCACGTTGTAGTCCCGCGGCACCGTCACCAACGGCGGATCCTGAGAAAGGTCGAAGCTGCTGTAGTTGCTCATAATGCCTCCCAACATCGCAATCGTCTCTATCAGGCCAAGCTCTTGACCCATTCCCTGGCCCAGGCGACGCCTGCCTCTTCGGGCAATTCATCACTTGAGGCGTTGTGCGCCATCACTTCGCCGACCCGTTCGGCCCCCAGTTCCCGTAGCAGACCGTCGAACCGCGCGCCGCCCTGATTGTAGGTATCGGCATAGGTGCTGTCACCCAGGCCGATCACGCCATAGCGCAGGCCCGCTAAATCCGGCTGCATCACATCCAGGTTCTCAAAAAAGTCCGTGGCGTTGTCGGGCACATCGCCCTGGCCATAGGTCGAGGTGCAAATCAGCACCAGTTCGTTTTCCAGCAGGACATCCTGGGTCAAGCCATCCATGTCCAATATCTCAACCTCGTAACCAGCTTCTTCCAATACCGGCTTGACGTCGTCCGCGACCAATTCCGCGGTCCCCGTAATCGTGCCGACCAATATCGTAATGGTCTTCGCCATACATTCCCCCAATGCCCGCGCCATCAATTCAGTGAAATGATATATACTGCATTTTTTATTCGAAAAACAATCAAAAAGAATTATAATGCATGTTTACTGGATTCATGATTCAATCGTGGTTCGGCAGAATAATGGGGAAACATGCGGCACGGAAGCGTACAGGACCAAACTGACAGAGAGCGCGACGACCAGCGCTATCTGGCCCTTTTGGGTGACCGGGTACGGAGTGCCAGGTCCAAGCGCGGCATGACGCGCAAGATTTTGTCCCGGCAATCCGGCGTGTCCGAGCGGTATCTGGCGCAATTGGAAAGCGGCCAGGGCAATGTTTCGATCATCCTGTTGCGCCAGATCGCGGCAGCGATGAACCTGCCGCTTGCCGAACTGGTCCAGGACGGCCCGGACCGGCCGGTGGAAATGGCCTTGATTCTAGAGCAATTGGCGGAATTGAGCGGCGATGATCTGGCTGACCTGCACCGCCACCTGCGGCAGCGTTATACGCCCGAAGCCGGCGAGAGCGGCCGTATCGCCCTGATCGGCCTGCGCGGGGCGGGCAAGAGCACCCTGGGCCGGGCCCTGGCCAAGCGCCTGGAGCTACCCTTCGTGCAATTGAACAAGGAAATCGAAACGGCGGCGGGCATGTCCCAGGACGAGATTTTTGACCTTCTCGGCCAGGCCGCGTTCCGCCGGCTGGAACGGCAATGCCTTGATCAGGTGATCGAGATGCATCCAAGGGCGGTGATCGAAACCGGCGGCGGGTTGGTCGCCGAGGCGGGTACCTACGAGCGCCTGTTGTCGTCCTGCCATACGATTTGGCTGCAGGCCTCGCCGGAGGAGCACATGGCCCGCGTCGCGGCGCAAGGCGACCAGCGCCCCATGGCCGGCAACCGGGAAGCCATGGACGACCTGCGCCGCATTCTGATCGGCCGCGAAGGCCTGTACAGCAAGGCCGACGCGGCCCTCGATACCACCGAACGCACGATCGGCGCCTGCCTGGATGAATTGGTTGAAATGGCGCCGAACGCCAGTAAGAACGGCGGCTGAACGGCACTATACCAGCGCTCAGATATTGATCGGCCGGATTTCGACAAAGTTGGTGTTGTAGGTGGTCGCCCCGCACGGCGCCGAAACATCCGCCGTGACGGCGTTGGCACAGCCCTCGGTATCCACGCCTTCTTCATTCGGGGTGAACCAGGCGCCTTCGTTGATGGACGTGACGCCGGGGGTGATGTCGTCGGTTACTTTTGCCGGCAGGATGGTCGCGCCATGGGCCGAAAAGACCCTGACCATCTGGCCATCATGGATGCCCCTGGCGGCCGCATCGTCCGTATGCATCCAGACATAGTCGGGATCGACCTTGCGCAATTTTTCCTGATTGCCGTGCACCGAATGGGTGCGGGCGCGGGACTTGGCGCTGCACATCTGCAAAGGATACGCCGGATCACCATCAAGGTGCGGCACCCAGGTCGGGATCGGCGCCATGGCGCCCAGGCCATAGGGGTCCGGATTATCGGCCAGGGCCGTGCTGTAGACCTCGATTTTGCCCGACGGCGTTGAAAACTTGTGATTATCCGGGTCGTTGATCTGCTCGGCGAAGGCCACCGCCTGTTCAGGGGCCGGAAAGCGGGCCACGCCCTGTTCCTTGAAAGCGTCAAAATCGTCCACCGCCGGGGCCGAGAGTTCCCGCAGCAGGGTGTCCTCGTCCTTGTCGTTATAGCCTTCGATACCGACCCGCGCGGCGAGGTCCGCGAAGATATCCAGATCATTGCGGCATTCATCCATGGGTTCGATGGCCCGGCGCATGAAAATGGCGTAATGGCCGGCACCGGCCCAGGGCGTATGGATATCGTTCCGCTCCCAAAACGTTGTTGCGGGCAGTACGATATCGGCATGGCGGGTGGTTGGCGTCAGGAAATGGTCCTGGCCGACGATGAATTCCACGCCGTCCAAATTGGCCGCCATCTTGGCCGCATTGGGGCATTGATTGAAAAGGTTGCCGCCGGCGGAATAGATCAGCTTAATATCCGCCGGGTAGCCGCCGCTTTTGCCTTTTTCCAGCAAATCGGCCAGCAACGGCGAGGAAACCTGCGCATCGATCGGGTTATTGCCGGCCGAAAAGGCGCCCATGGGGCCCCTGCCCGTGGCGCCATTGCTGACCCCGGAGTTACCACCGACGATCCCCGTATTGCCCGTGATCGCCGCCAGCGCATAGGCGGCGCGGTGAAACTGCTCGCCATAGGCGGTGCGCCCCGGCGCATAACCGGTTTGCAGGGCTGCGGGCTTGGCGCTGCCGAATTCAATGGCCAAACGGCGGATGTCCGCCGCCGGGATGCCGGTGATCCCGGCCGCCCATTCCGGCGTTTTGACAATGCCGTCGGTCTCGCCCAGCAAATAGGACTTGTAGGAAGCGCCGGCCGGCGCGCCTTCGGGCAGGCCGGCTTCGTCGAAGCCCAGGACGAAGCGATCGCAATAGGCTTGGTCGTGCAGCCCCTCCGCGACGATCACCTGGGCCATGGCGATCAGCGCGGCGGCGTCGGTCGAGGGGCGGATAAAGACGTGCTCGTCGGCCAATTGCCGCGATGTCCGGTTGCGCCGGGGATCAATACAGACGATACGGACGCCCTGGTCCCTGGCCTGCTTCAAATAGGCCGTGGTGGTGGTGCCGAAGTGGCCGTCGCCGGGGCTCCAACCCCACATCCAGATCAGCTTCGAATTGACATAGTCGGTGGGTTCGCGGCCCGCTGCCTTGTAGAGGCGGTCAGGGCCAAATGTCATGCGTACGGAAAAGACCTCCGCCTCCGCCGACATGTTTGACCACAGATTGGTGTAGCCGCCGAACATATTGAGGAAACGCTGCGCCGGAGCCCGGCTATGCAGCGTCGATGTGCTGCCCGAGCGGGAGCCGTCAAGGATCGCGGCATTGCCATAAGTCTCGCGCACGCGCAGCAACTGCGCCGCGACCTCGTCCAGGGCCGCGTCCCAGGAAATCCGCTCAAACTGGCCGGAGCCGCGCGGACCGGTGCGGCGCATGGGATATTTCAAGCGGTCGGGATGGTAGGTGTGCTCGATCTGGCCAACGCCCCTGGCGCAGGCCGGCAGGGGTGGATGTTCGGGGTTCCAGCGCCGGCTATCGGTGGAAATCCGCGCAATGCGGCCATCGCGCACATGCGCATTGACAACGCAGCGGCCGCCGCAATTATGGCCACAGGTGGAGGTCACGACCACCTCTTCCGGTTTCGCCGCCGGACGTACCGTCTCGTATATCGTCTGCATGGCCTCTTCCGCCCCCATTTTCTTAGCCGCGGGCGATTATAGCCCGCCTGAAGGCACGGGAAAAACAATGATTTCGCCCCTGCGACGGGCTACCATCGCGGTTTCACTGGGTTTGATTTGGAGTACGGACGGCATGACGGGAAAATTGGCAGGCAAACGGGTATTGGTAACCCAGGCGGACGATTACATGGGACCGCAAAGCGTTGTGAGCTTCCGCGAGGCGGGCGCCGAAGTGATCGCCGACCGTAGCGACCTGACCGAACCGGAGGCCGCGGCCCGCATCGTGGCGGAGGCAGGTGCCCTGGACATACTGGTCGCCAATCTGGCCGCGCCCAACCACCACGGCGTCGCCGTGGCGGACGTGGACGATGCAATCTGGGCCGCCGCCTTCGATATCATGGTCCACCCCCTGCACCGCCTGGTCCGCGCCGCCGCCCCTGGCATGATCGCGCGCCAGGCCGGCAAGATCATCGTTTATGGCAGCGCCACGCCGCTGCGCGGCATTGGCCGGCTGGCCGCCTATACCGCCGCGCGCGGGGCCCAGGCAGGCTATGTCCGTTCCGTCGGGACTGAACTGGCGCGCGACAATATCCAAGTGAACCTGATCGCGCAAAACTGGGTCGAAAGCGACGTCTATTATCCGGAAAGCCTACAGGAAAACCCGAAGTTCCAGGCCAACCTGAAACGGGAGGTGCCCTTGGGCCGCCTGGCCACGGCCGAGGAAGACTGCGCCCTGGCGCTGTTTCTGGCCGGCAATGAAAGCGATTTTTTCGTCGGACAGGTAATACCCTTTGCTGGAGGTTGGGTAAGCTAAGGGGTTGATTTTCAGGCGCAATCGGGGCTTTGTCCTGGTATGGACAGTTGGGGACATTGGGGCATGCCTGTGCGGCCCATGAATTTCAAGCCGGTCTGCCTATTGCTGGCGGTCATCGCCGCCTTACTGCTGTCCTCTGGCGCCCCGCAAAACAGAGCCCTGGCGGCGGGCTTTATCTCCCTGCCCGGCATTACCTTTTCCGAGGCGACGGACAATTTTCGGCTGCTGGCGGCATCGGGCACGGGCAGCCTGGAAGATCCGTTTGTTCTGGTCGAGGAAGTCTTCGGCGATGGCGAAGTCGTACTTGGCATCAACATCCAGGCCGCGGATTTCGGCAGCCGGGTGAAGACCATGCACGCGGTGGGCTTCGCCCTGCAAAAGGTGGTGATCAACCGCACCGACCAGGCCTGGAACTATTATGCCCTGGAGTTGGAGTTCAAATCCGGACGCGGCAGCGATTATTATGACGGCCTGTCCTTTGCACAAAAATCACAGGTCAACCGGCCCTTCACCTCGGACAGTTTTGCCGTGGTCGAGGATTTGACCGAACCGCGCGATGTGATCCGCTTCACCCGTGGGCGGGTCGGACCCGGTCAGAGAGCCCGCTTCGCCCTGGCTATCACGCATACCGGGAATCAGCCAAAATTTTTCCTTGTTCAACACGTTCGGCCACCTTATGCCAATCTGGAAACACCAGTACTTCTAGCGGAATGCGCCGTTTTCATGGGCCCTGAAGGGATAACCCGATGTCGCAGATAGAAACGCCACCTACCCAATTGCCGATCCCGGCGGAGGCCGTGGAACGGGGAAACAGCAACGACGGTCTTGGCGGCAATTCCGGCGGCGGCTACGGCGGCGGCTCGAACGGCGGACCCGGCGGGCGCCCGCGGGGCTGGTGGTCCGGCCAAGGGGTCGACTTCCAGCGCGGATTGGTGCTTGGCCTGGTGGTCACCGCCGTCTGGTTGATCATCTGTGTCGGCTACATTACCGGCTATGTGGGCTGGGACGCCCTGGCTTATCTGCTGCCCCACGAAATGGCCGCCGTACTGAGCGCGATCTTCGCGCCGCTTGGCGTACTTTGGCTGATGCTGTTCTATCTCCGCCGGGGCAGCGAGATGACCGATCATGCCGAACAGTTGCAGGCGGAACTGCGGCGCCTGACCTATCCCGACGACCAGGCCGACGCCCGTATCGAAATGATCTCCGCCGCCCTGCGCCATCAGGCGGACGAATTGACCCATGCCTCCGAACAGGCGACGGAGCAGGTGCGCCAAGTGGAGACCCTGTTGCGCCAGCGGGTCGAGGATGTGAGCCGCAGCTCCACCGCCTCCAACGCCCGTACCGCTGCGTTGGTCGAGGAACTCGGCGGCCGGGCCCGCTCGCTGGAAGGCGCCGCCGACCGCCTGGCGCTGCAGGGCGAGGAGATGAACGAGCTGCTGCTGGCCCAGGCCAGCAACTTTGAAACATCCGTGGCACAATCACAACAGCGGGCGGAAGACGCGGTCAACGCCCTGAACGCCCAGTCCGACGCCTTGGCGGAAGCCATGGACGAGGCCGAGGCGCGGGCCGAACGCCTGACCGAAAGCGCCATGACCCAGGCCGACCGCCTGAGCCAGCATTACGATGTCCGCCTGGCCGAGATGGAGGAGAACGCGGCACAGGCGCAGCAGATGGTTTCCGAACGGGCCGACCGAATGGCCGACGGATTGGACCGGTCCGTGAACGATCTGGATCAGAAATTCGGCCAGGCCATCGACCACATGGACCAACGGGGCGGTACCTGGAGCGAGGAAGCCATGGCGCGGGCCGACCGGGTCCGCCAACATTATGATACCCGCCTAAATGAAATCGAACGCGACGCACATCAGACCCAAACCGCCATCGCCAACCGGGGCACCCAAATGGCGGCGGACCTGCAGCAGGATTTGGCCCATATGGAGGCGGAATTCGATACCGCCATTGACCAACTCTCCGCCCGCACCGACGGCATGAAAGACGCGGCCCGGACCGGCGTCGATGACATCAGCCGGCATTTCGAGGCCGAATTGGCCAAGATCGCCCAGAACACGGATGACAGCCAGTCCGCCATCGCGGCGCGCGGCGAACAGATGGCCGAGAATTTGGCCAAATATCTGGCGCAGATGGCCGCTGGCTTTGGCGAAAACATGGACCAGCTAAACCAGCGTGGCGGTGAAATGACCGAAGCGGCCACGGCCCGTACTGACGAAATGCTGCAGCACTACCGCGCCATGCTGGCCGAGATCGACCAACTATCCGATCAGGCGCAATCCGACATGACGGGGCAGAACAAACGCATGGCCGAACACATGCGGCGCAATTTGAACGTCATGACAGAGGACTTCGATCTGGCCACCGACCGCCTGAACAGCCGATCGGACAATCTGCGGGACGTTGCCATTGAACGGGTCGAACAGCTACGCCTGCAATATATGGAAAAACTCGCGGCCATCGAACAATCGACGGATCAGGCACATGCCGCCCTGACCGGCCGGGCCGACCGCCTGGCGGACAGCGTGGAGCAGAACCTCAACGACCTGGGCGACCATTTCAGTCTATCCGTCGACCGCCTGGAAACCCGCACCGGCGAGATGACCACCAACGCCATGGCCCGGGCTGAACAAATGCGCCGCCACTACAGCGAACAGATGGTCGAGATCGACTTGAATGCCGCGCATACGCAAAAGACGGCGGGGGACCGTAGCAAGGAGATCGCCGACGGCGTGCGCCAACTGGTCGATGACATGGGCCGGGATTACAGCCAGTCCCTGGTACAACTGCAGTCGCAAACCGGTCAGATGACCGACCAGGCGGTGGCCAGCGCCGAGCGGATACGGCAGCATTTCGCGGAGGAACTGGCGGGCATCGAGACGGTTTCGGGACAGACGCAAAAAGCAATCGCCGGTCAGGCCGACCAAATGGCCGAAGGCGTGCGCCAAACCGTGGGCAGGGTCGGCCAGGAAATCGACCAGACCATCGACCGCATGGAAGCGCGCGTCACCTCGACGGGAGAGCGCATCAGGGTCCAGGCCGACGATCTGCGCAGCGCCACGACGGCGGCGACGGAACAGTCCGTGCGCCGCCTTGAGGAAATGAGCGCCACCTTGCTGTCGCGGATCGAACGGGTCAGCGGTGATATGAACCGCAGCATCACGAAAATCGATGCGGATTGGAGCAATCTTAAGACCAATGTGGACGAGCGGGCCGAGGCTCTGGCGGACGTGGCCAGACGCATCACCTCGGACGTCTCGCAACATGCCGATGTGATCTCCGAACGTTTGCGGGAAGAGGAATATGAAGCGCGGCAAACCGCCGACCGCATGACCGATCACGCGGCCGAGCGCATTGATGCCCTGTTGGCGGATCTTGAAAACCGGCGCGGCCAACTGTTGGACATGGCCGAGAACACGGTCGGCGGCCTGCGCGACACCTTGAGCAAGGTGGAAAGCGAACTGCAGGACCGGGCCCAGATATTCAATAGCGCCGTCGCCGACAGCGCCAGCCAAAGCGAGGACAAGGCCGACGCTGTCGCCCAGGCCTTCAAACTGCGCACCGTGCAGATCGCCAACGACACGGACAGGATCGCCACTTTCGTCAACCGGCGCACCGAGGAGATCGCCCAATCCTTCAAGGATGGCGCTGAAGTGGTGACGGGCTATGCCGAGGATGCCGCGCGCCAGGCCGCCTTGAACGCCCTGGCCTTGTCCAACTCCTTCCAGCAGCGCATCGACGATATCGGCGGCACGGTCAGCGGCAACGCTGAAAAGATGGGCCAGAATGCGGCAGAGGCCGCCGACACGATCCGCGCGGAATTCGAAACGCGGATTGGGGCGGTTGTGGAACATCTGGAAAGCCTGACCCGGCGCACCATCGGCCAGGCGGACACGGTGGAAGCTGATTTGCGGGGTCAGATCGAAGATTTGAGCCAGGCGGTTGACGAAATGATCCGCCGCGGCAACGAAATGCACCAGAACCTGCGTCATGAAGGCAACCGTCTGAACGAAGTCTCGACCCGGATCGGGGCCGAGGCCACGCGTTCCAGCGAGGCCATGCGCGAGGACGGCAATATTTTGAGCCGGCTTTCAACGGAAGCCGCAACGATCTCGCACGGGATCGAGGCGCGCGTGCAGCAGCATATGGAAATGCTGGATGCCACTGCCGGGCAGACGGAGGCGCGCATCGAGGCGGCGGGCAGCCGGCTTGCCGCCACGGCGGAGGACGTCCAACAGGCCGCCCTGAACGCCGACGGGCAGATCGAGGAAAGTACCCGGAATTTGGCGGACAGGGCTGAGGCCATTGCGGCGACCGCCGGACGGATCGAGAACCTCACCGACGGCGCCGAGGAACGGATCGATGCCATGGCGGGCAAATCGGAAACCCGCATCGAAGACTTCGCGAATGTGGTCGAGGGCCGTATCGGCGATCTGGCCAGCGCGTCGGAGGACCGGGTCGAAATCAACTTCGAGCGTCTTGCCGATGCCTCGGCGGCAACGGTTGGTGATGCGGCCGGCGCCGCCGAACAGCGGATCGAGGCCGTACAGGATGCCTTGGACAAGGGCATTGCCGGCGTCACAACGGCGGCCGAGCGGTCGGAAGAGGCCGGACGGCAACTGGAAGCGCGCATCGAAGGGCTGGCCCAGACCGGCAAGGCGGCGGAGGCGGACCTGCGCACCACGGAAACGGCGTATGTGGAGGCCGCCGATAATCTGGCGGCCGAGGGTGAGCGGGCGCTGGCCCAGGTTCACGCCACCACGGCAAGCCTGCGGGAAGAGGCCGATGGCGTCGCGGCGGCGGCGCAACAGGCCAATACGGCAATCGACACCACGGGCGAGACGCTGCATCAGAATTCGCAGAACCTGTCCGCCGCCACAGACCGGGCCCAGGCGGAGGCGGCAACCCTCGCCACCGCCATGCAACGGCAGGCGGAGATGCTGGAGGAAGCGGCCAGCGTGGCGGAACAGCGGACCGCCGCCCTGAACCGGGACCTGCACAGCCGGGCCGCGGCGTTGCGGCAAATCACCACCGCCATCGGCGAACGGGCGGGCCAGATAGAAACCATATTGGAGCGCAGTACCTTGGCCCTGGACCGGGCCTCGTCAAGTGCCCTGGCGGATTTGGGCAAGGCCGGCAGCGCCCTGCAAAAGGAGCTTCAGGGCCTGGATGCGGCGGCCAGCGAGGGCGGCGACTATCTGAAACAGATCATGGATCTATTGAGCCAGGGCAGCAGCCAGGCCGAGGGCGCATCCGCCAAGGCGGTCGAAACCATGGCGCAGTTGGCGCAATCCCTGCACGGCCAAGGCGACCAGCTCAGCGACGCAGCAAAGGCGGCCGAGGGACAGATCGATGCCGCCCTGGGCCGGTTCGTCGAACAGAGCCAATCCCTCAGCCTGCAATCCGACGGCGTCAGCCAGGAGTTGCTGCGCCGTGCCGATCAAATGAGCGCGGCGGCGACCCAATCGAAGGCCGACTTGACCGCGGCCATAGATGTTCTGGGCCGTGGCTCCTCCCGCGTGGCCGAGGCGGCGGATGAGGCGGCGGCGCGTCTGCGCGGCGCCCATGTCAGTTTCGAGGGCGCCGGCACGGCCCTCAGCGAAGCCTCCGACCGGGAGGCGACAAGAATCCTGGGCGCGGGCATTGCCTTCCGCCAGGAAATTCAGAATGTCGCCGCCGCCGGCGAGCGCGGCACCGAGCGGTTGCGGGCCGCCAGCGCGGACCTGGTCGACCAGGGTAACGAATTGCGCGGCGAGTCCAACAGGCTGTCGCAGCAGATCGCCGATTTGAGCACGGAACTGCGTCAGGCAGTGGCGGATCTGTCCAATCAGTCCAAGGGCAGCGAGGAACGCCTGCTGCGTCTGGGCGAACAATTGGCCCGTAACGCCGACGAGCTTGAACAGTTGACCGAACGGACAGGCCAGGCCGCCGATACGGTCGGGGAAAGCTATCGCCGGCAGGCCGAGGAATTGCGCCAGGTCAGTGAAACCGCCCGCGCCGACGCCGAAAACATTGTAGAGAGCAGTATTGCGAGCCGGCGCAACGCCTTCATGCGGGATATGACCTTCGTGACCGAGCGGATGAATTCCCTGGCCATCGACCTTGACCGGGCGATGGAAAAGAACATCCCCGAGGATGCCTGGGAGCGTTACCTGGACGGCGACCGGGGCATATTTGCCCGGCGTATCGTGCACAACCGTGACCGCTTCTCCCTGGATGCGATCCGCAGCAATTACGAGGACGACGACAGCTTCCGCGAGCACGTGGACCGCTACATCACGCAGTTCCAGGAAGCCTTGGAGCAGGCCGAGGAAAATGACCCCGACGACATCATGGCGGCGGTGCTGCTGTCCTCGGACGTGGGCAAGCTATATATGTTGATGGCCAAGGCCCTGGGACGCCTGAACTAGGTGACGGCATCGAAATCAGCGGCCGTGGGCCAGAACCACCTGGCCGGAATTCTGTTGGCGCTGACGGCGATCATGCTGTTTTCAATGATGGATCTGCAGGCCAAGTATCTGGGCCAGACCATGCCGGTGCCGCAAATCGTCTGGGCCCGGTATTTTGGCAATTTCGCCGTCATGGTGGTGATCTTCTGGCCCAAGCGCGGTTTCAGTCTGCTGCGCACCTCGCGGCCGGGGCTGCAGTTGTTCCGCTCGCTGCTGCTGGTGCTGTGCACAGTGATTTTCTTTACCGCGATACAGTTCATGCCGCTGGCCGATGCGGTATCCATCAGTTTTGTCTCACCCCTGCTGGTCACCGCCCTGAGCGTGCCGTTCCTTGGCGAAGTGGTGGGCCGGCGCCGTTGGACCGCCGTCGCCATTGGCTTTATCGGCGCCATAATCATCGTCCGCCCGGGCATGGGGGTGATGCACTGGGCCGCCTGGCTATTGTTGGGCATGGCCTTCGCCTATGCCCTCTACCAGATCACCACCCGCATGCTTTCGCGCACGGACGATCCCATCACGACGCTGTTTTTCTCCGCCATTGTCGGCACCGTGCTGGTCAGTCTGGTGGTGCCGTTCTATTGGCAAACGCCGGTGGAACTGAAGCATTGGCTGATGATGGCCAACATGGGCGTGATCGGCGGCATCGCCCATTACATCCTGATCCGGTCGTTTGAATTCGCCCCCGTGGCGGTGCTGGCGCCCCTGTCCTATACGGCGTTGCTGTGGAACACCTTGAATGGCTATCTGGTTTTTGGCGATCTGCCCGACCGCTGGACCCTGATCGGGGCCGCCATTCTGATCGCGACGGGCATCTACATTCTCTATCGCGAAGGTGTCCGCGGCCGTCAAGCCGCTCCCGCCATCGGCAAGAGCGGAGGCCCGGGATGAGTTGGAACCCGCCCCAATGACCACCGCCAAGCCCGCCGCAAAAACGGCCGCATCGGGACAAAACCAGCTATTGGGCATTGTGTTGGCGCTGATTTCCATGCTGCTCCTGTCGTTGATGGATTTGCTGGCCAAATACCTCGGCCAGGATCTGCCGGTGGCCCAGACCGCCTGGGCCCGCTATTTTTTTCAGTTCATCATCATGATGGCGTTTTTCTGGCCCCGCCGGGGCCTGGGCCTGATCCGCACCACCCGTCCCGGCCTGCAATTGTTCCGCTCGCTGTTGCTGGTCTTATGCACGGTCATCTTCTTCACGGCGATCAACTACATGTCCCTGGCCGACGCCGTCGCCATCAGCTTCGTTTCCCCCCTCATGGTAACCGCCCTGAGCGTACCGTTGCTGGGCGAGGCCGTCGGCGGGCGCCGTTGGAGCGCCGTCGCCATCGGGTTCATCGGCGCCATGATCATCATCCGCCCCGGCATGGGCGTGATGCACTGGGCCGCGTGGCTGCTGCTGGGCCTGGCCCTGGCCTTTGCCCTGTATCAGATCACCACCCGGATGCTGTCGCAAACCGATGATCCCATGGCGACCCTGTTTATCTCCGCCGTCGTCGGCGCGATCATCACCAGCCTGGTGGTGCCGTTCTATTGGCAATCGCCGGCCGGCATCGGCATATGGATTTTGCTGGCGCTAATGGGGATCATGGGCGGCCTCGGGCACTATATCCTGATCCGCTCGTTCGAATTCGCCCCCGTGGCGGTGCTGGCGCCGCTTTCCTATACCGCGCTGTTATGGAACACCCTGTTCGGCTTTCTGGTCTTCGGCGACCTGCCCGACCGTTGGACCCTGATCGGCGCCGCCATTCTGATTGCCACCGGCATCTACATTCTCTACCGCGAAGGGGTCCAGGAAAAGGCATCCGAAGGATAAATATGCGAAATAATTCTTGATTTCGATCAATTATGCAATATAATGCGTATTGAAAACGGGGTATTGGGGACCTGATCAGATGATCGATTTTCGCACTGAACCGGCGTCATACCGCCATTGGCGGCTGTCCATCGATGGCCGCGTCGCGACCCTGGCCATGGCCGTGGACGAAGGCGGCGGTTTGCGCGACGGCTATGAATTGAAGCTGAATTCCTACGACCTGGGTGTCGATATCGAACTCTACGATGCGGTCCAGCGCCTGCGTTTCGAACATCCCGAAGTCGCCGCCGTCGTTCTGACCTCGGCCAAGGAGCGGATATTCTGCGCCGGCGCCAATATCCGCATGCTGGCGACCTCCTCCCACGACCACAAGGTCAATTTCTGCAAATTCACCAACGAAACCCGCAACAGCATCGAAGATGCCTCCGATTTTTCCGGCCAGACCTATATTGCCGCCGTCAACGGCCCCTGCGCCGGCGGCGGCTACGAACTGGCCCTGGCCTGCGACCGGATCGTCATGATCGACGACGGCTCGACCACCGTGTCCCTGCCGGAAGTTCCCTTGCTGGCCGTGCTGCCCGGCACCGGCGGCCTGACCCGCCTGTCGGACAAGCGCAAGGTACGCCGCGACCGGGCGGATTTCTTCTGTACCCTGGAGGAAGGCATGCGCGGCCGCCGCGCCGTGGACTGGCGGCTGATTGATGAGCTGGCGCCGCGTTCGAAATATGACGACACCGTGGCCGCCGCCGCGAACAGTGCCGTGGAAAGCTCCAACCGCCCCGCCGAGGCCCGGGGCATCACCCTGACGCCGCTGGAGCGCACCATTGACGGCGACAGCATCGGCTATTCCACCCTGTCGATGGAGATTGACCGCGGCGCCCGCACCGCCACCATTCTGGTCCAGGCCCCGGCCGAGGCCCCGCCGGCGAACGGCGACGCCATCCAGGCCCAGGGCGCGGATTACTGGCCCCTGCGCCTGGCGCGGGAGCTCGATGATGCGATCCTGCACCTGCGCACGAACGAGAACGAGATCGGCACCTGGCTGTTTCAGACCAGCGGCGATAGTGAACTCATGGCCGCACATGATGCCGTCCTGGCCGCCAATCAGGACCATTGGCTGGCGCGCGAGGTGAGCCTGTATCTCAAACGCACCCTGAAGCGGATCGATGTTACATCGCGCAGCATCTTCGCCATGATCGAACCGGCCTCCTGCTTCACCGGCACCTTGCTGGAGCTGGCCCTGGCCGCCGACCGCAGCTACATGCTGGATGGCCAGTTCGAGGGCGACAACCGCGCCCCGGCCACGGTTTCACTGACCGCGATGAATTTCGGCCCTTACGAAATGGTCAATGGCCTGACCCGCCTGCAGTCCCGCTTCCTGGACGATCCAAGTCAGGTCGATGGCCTGGCGGCGCGCCAGGGCGAGGCCATGGAGGCCCTGGATGCGGAAGAAGCCGGCCTGGTCACCTTCGCCCCCGACGATATCGACTGGGAGGACGAAGTCCGCATCGCCATCGAGGAAAGGGCCGCCTTTTCCCCCGATGCCCTGACCGGCATGGAAGCGAACCTGCGCTTCGGCGGACCGGAAACCCTGGAAAGCAAAATATTTTCGCGCCTATCCGCCTGGCAGAACTGGATCTTCCAGCGTCCCAACGCGGTCGGCGAAACGGGCGCCCTGCCCCTCTACGGCAGCGGCCAACGCAGCGAATTCGACAGAAGGAGGGTCTAAGCCATGGCCATTGATTATCAAGAACGCATTCCAAACAATGTGGATCTATCCGAGGATCGGCGCCTGCAACGGGCCCTGGAGGCCTGGCAGCCGAATTATCTGCAATGGTGGCAGGAAATGGGCCCGACGGAATTCCAGGCTCACGATGTCTATCTGCGCACCGCGGTCAGCGTCGATTCCAAGGGCTGGGCCAATTTCGGCCACGTTAAGATGCCCGACTACCGTTGGGGCATTTTCCTGGCCGAGCCGGAGTCCGAGCGCAAGGTGAATTTCGGCGAGCACAAGGGCGAGGCCGCCTGGCAGGACGTCCCCGGCGAATACCGGGGCATGCTGCGCCGCCTGATCGTCACCCAGGGCGACACCGAGCCGGCCTCGGTGGAACAGCAGCGCCAACTGGGCCTGACCGCGCCGTCGCTGTACGATCTGCGCAACCTGTTTCAGGTCAATGTGGAGGAAGGCCGGCATCTTTGGGCCATGGTCTATCTGCTGCACGGCTACTTCGGCCGCGACGGCCGGGAAGAGGCGGACGAGATGCTGCTGCGCCATTCGGGCGATGTCGACAAGCCGCGCATCCTGGGCGCCTTCAATGAAGAGACGCCGGATTGGCTGTCCTTCTATATGTTCACCTACTTCACCGACCGGGACGGCAAGTATCAATTGGCATCCCTGGCCGAAAGCGGCTTCGATCCGCTGTCGCGCACCTGCCGCTTCATGCTGACGGAGGAAGCCCACCATATGTTCGTCGGCGAGACCGGCGTCGGCCGGGTGATCCAGCGGGCCTGCGAACTGATGAAGGAGCATGGCGAGGACAAGGTACGGGAAAAGGGCGGCGTCGATCTGCATACCATTCAAAAGTACCTGAACTTCCATTTCTCGGTTTCCCTCGACTTGTTCGGGTCCGAGCGTTCCACCAATGCCGCGAACTTCTACTCCATGGGCCTGAAGGGCCGGTTCGAGGAAACCAAGATCGACGATGACCACAAATTGGCGAACGACGAGTATCCGATCCTGGAACTGGATGGCGAGAAACTCGTCACCCGCCACGACAACGCCCTGACGGTGATCAACGAACGCCTGCGCGACGATTATGTCACCGACTGCGACCGCGGCGTGCGGCGCTGGAATCAGATCATCAAGCGGGCCGGCATCAATTTCGAGCTGAAGCTGCCCCACCGCGCCTTTAACCGCCGGATCGGTGGTTTCAACCTGGAAAACACCGGCGGCGTGCGTATCAACCCCGACGGCCAGGTGATCACCGAGGCGGATTGGACCGAGCAGCATGGCAACTGGCTGCCGACCAGCGCCGATCGGGCCTATGTCATCGGCCTGATGCATGCGGTCACCGAACCGGGCAAATTCGCCGCCTGGATCGCCCCGCCGGCCCGCGGCATCAACAACCAGCCGGTCGATTTCGAATACGTACACCTGAATTAGATGGTGCTGAAAAACTATTCATTGCACCTGTGTCGTAAACCGCCGGAATTCGGATGCTGTGCGATTGCCCTCCCGCTCTCGCGGCAGTGACGAAAAGTTGCGAGTTGCATGGCGTAAGCATTGGAAATCTTGATTACGCTATTGGGCGCGAAATCTAGATATCCTCGACGCGCTCCAACCCGGCCGGCGCATCGCCCCGTTCCACCATCTGGACGGCGGCGATCAGGCCGGCGTTGGCCGGCGCTTCCAGGCCAATCTCCGTTGCCCTCTGCACCACCAGGCCGTTTAGAAATTCAATCTCCGTGCGCCGGCCCTTGATCATGTCCTGGCCCATGGAGGGGCGCGCGGTATCGCTCATGCGCTCGGACTGGGCCAGCATATTGGCCTCCATCTCGTCCAGGACCGGGGTATCGTTGGCGCCGGAGGTCAGTTCCTCGGCCGCGGCGACCCAAAGCTCCGGATCGATGCCGCCGATCTTTTCCAGCGCTAGGCCCTGCATCTGACCGACCCGCACGGCTTCCCCCGCCAGACGGATCGACAGGCGCCGCGCGGTCTCGTTCTGGGTAAATTGCTTGTTGGACATGCCCGACGCCGCCGAAAGGCCGTTGCCCATGGCGTTTTGCACTAGCTTGGACCAGCGTTCGCCCCACAGATTTGTCGTCACCTTGACGCTGTCGATATCGGCCAACATGTCGTGGATGCGCTGGACCCGCTGTGTGGGCCGCCCATGGGGTTCGCCGACGCGAAAGACGGTATAGCTTTCCCCGCCCTTGGAAACGGAGCGGCGGACGAAACCCGGCTCCACCAACTCCACCACGATCTTGGACGCAATACAGCCGATCGTCTTGTTCCAGCCAACGACGGAAGCAATGGCATCCTCGTTGATGCCGTTTTGCAGGGAGACGATGAAACCGTCGGGGGCGAGGTAGTTCTTCGCCAGGGCCGCCGCCCAGGGCGTGTCGTAGGATTTGACACAGACAAAGGCGATATCCGCCGGCTGCTCCTTTGACAGGCTTTGCAGATCGGTCAGATGCATGGCCCGGACGGAGGCTGAGAAGCATTCTTCTTCCGTCATGCCCTCAAGGCGGAGGCCGTGCGCTTGCATATGTTCCACATGGGCCGGCCAAGGATCGGCCAGAATGACATCATGACCGGCGCGGGCGAAATAGCCGCCTACATAGGCGCCGACCGCACCGGCGCCGATTATCAGAATCCGTTCGTTCATATTCTTGGGTCTTCCTTGAAAAGCTTCAGACGGGTGTATCGCCCTCGATGGTCAGGCGGCGCATGCGCCGGCGTTGGCCGGGATAGTCATCGACGGCAAAATGCAGGGTGCAGCGGTTGTCCCACAGGGCCAGCGAACCAACCCCCCAGGAGAACCGGCAGGTGAACTCGGGCCGGACGCAATGGTCCGTCAGATAGCTGATCAGGGGCAGGCTTTCCGCCTCGGTCATGTCCTTGAGGCGGACCGTATGCCCCTTGCCCAGAAACAGCGCCTTGCGCCCGGTCTCGGGGTGGGTGCGGACGATGGGATGTTCGGCCCCCATCTCCACCTGGTCCATGTTCTTCGGCGTCATGGCGGTGGCGGTCTTGAACGACGTGGCGCGGCCGCCGCTGCGTTTCAGCGCCGCGCTGTAGATGCCGATCAGGCCGTCCAGCATATCCTTCATGCCGTCGGATAGGGCGTCGTAGGCCAGGGCCGTGTTGGCAAACATCGTATCGCCACCCGCATCGGGCATTTCCAGGGCGTACAGCATGGTGCCCAGGGGCGGTTCGGTGGTGAATGACATATCGGAATGCCAGCCGCCGCCGAAGTTCTTTACGTCAGTTTCCGTCTTCAGGATTTCGAAGGTTTCGGGTGCTTCGGGCAGACCTTCAATGAAGGGATAGATCATCATGGGCCCGAAACGCCGGCCAAAGGCGATTTGCTGGTGGGGATCAAGATCCTGACCATGGAAAAAGATCGCCTTGTATTCCAGAAAGGCCTGGTGAATTTCATCAAAGGCCTGATTGCTCATATCCGCCGTCAGATCGACGCCGTGAATGACCGCGCCCATGGCGCCGGACAACGGTTCCACATCCAATGTCTGATAACCCATCTAACGTCTCCCCATTTTGCTTTGGGGAGCATTGTGCCCGCTCCGCGCCGCCGGCTCAAGCCCGGGCGGAAATGGCGGAACTAGTGCGTATCCGACATTCGTCGGATTACCCGGCCTGCCCCCACCCCCCCCC